>DATGIS010000070.1:0-24753 GCA_035295625.1 Candidatus Acidiferrum sp.
GAAGCTTCATCCCCCACGCGGCGTCGCTGCATCAGGCTTTCGCCCATTGTGCAAGATTCCCCACTGCTGCCTCCCGTAGGAGTCTGGACCGTGTCTCAGTTCCAGTGTGGCTGGCCATCCTCTCAGACCAGCTAACGATCAAAGCCTTGGTAGGCCATTACCCTACCAACTAGCTAATCGTGCGCGGGCTCCTCCTCCGACGACTTACGCCTTTGAGTCCTCGATCATGCGACCAAGGAATGTTATGCGGTATTAGCCCGCCTTTCGGCGGGTTATTCCCCATCAGAGGGCAGATTGCCCACGTGTTACGCACCCGTGCGCCGTGCGCCACCTGTATTGCTACAGGCGCGCACTCGACTTGCATGTGTTAAGCACGCCGCCAGCGTTCGTTCTGAGCCAGGATCAAACTCTCGTTTGAATCTGGTTGCTTGGCGAAAAAATACCCTGGTTTTTATACCAGGGTCAGCCTGCCAAGCGAATTGTTGATCGCTCGATTTACTCAGACCATTAGCGCTCGAAAACTCTAATGGTTTCGAACAGATTCTGGCACATCGTATCGGTTGTCAAAGAGCGAAGGCCTCCTGTCCAGCAGAAGACGTCCTCACAACTCAAAAAGTATGCCAGCAAGGTGCGGAGAAGTCAACACCCAGTAACAGAAAATTTTCAGTTTTCCACAAGCTTGCACAGCTTCCCTGTAAGTGGCTGAAAAGTGGTAGGATGCGCGGCGCAAAGCGTGACGGGCGAGCGGGAATTGAGGAGCGATTTCGATGACGCGAATTGCGGCGGGGCTGCGAGCGGCGACATTTTTAGGATTGCTTGCGTACGGATTTTGCGGAGGGAACGCGATGGAGAAGCAGGGCGAAGTGCGCCATGTCGCGGTGCCGAAGGCCGAGCCGCGGCCAGAAGACGTGAGCACCATTGAGGGAATCGTGAAGGCGAGCTACGAAACGATTTCGGGCGGCGTCGGAGTGCCGCGGCAGTGGGGGCGCGATCGAACGTTGTTCGCGCCGAGCGTGCGATACATTGCAATGTCGAAAGACAAAGCGGGCGCGGTGAAAGCGCGGACTTCGGACTATCAGGAGTATCTGGACGAGAGCGACGATTTTCTGGTGAAGCAGGGATTTACGGAAGTTGAGCTGGGACAAAAGATTGAGCGATTCGGAAATGTCGCGACAGTGCTGAGCAGCTACGAGGGGAAGCTGCAATCGACAGGAAAAGTGGTGACGCG
This sequence comes from Candidatus Acidiferrum sp., assembly GCA_035295625.1. Taxonomy (GTDB): domain Bacteria; phylum Acidobacteriota; class Terriglobia; order Acidiferrales; family UBA7541; genus Acidiferrum. The sequence goes on from DATGIS010000070.1 coordinate 1,229, forward strand.
AGGCGTAAATATTTTTTCGCTGTACTTCGACGGGAAGCGCTGGTGGATACAGACAATGTTGTGGGATGAAGAGGGGCCTGGGAATCCGATTCCGGCGGAATTGCTACCTGGGGCGAAGCAACGATGAGACGGCTGCTCACGAATTTCGCGCTGTGTTTGCTCGCCGCCAGTGCCACCGCGCAAGCGCAAGAACGGAAAGACGCCGAACAAAGCGGGCCCTACGGAACGATGGTGATCCGGGGCGCGACGATCATTGACGGGTCGGGGGCGCCAGCGTTTGGTCCGGCGGATATTTTTGTGCAGGGGAACCGGATTACGCGCGTGGCGGCGACCGATGCGATTGCGCGGGAAGAAGAAAAGGCGGGAGCAACGGGATCCAAGCACGCGGTGCCGGACCGCGTGATCGACGGCAAGGGGATGTACGTGATTCCTGGGCTGATCGATTTGCATGCACACATTAATTTCAACAAAGACGTGCCGGCGGACTACATCTACAAGCTTTATCTTGGGCACGGCGTGACGACGATTCGCGCGTTCAACTACGGCGATGGCGATGCGAAGCGGATGGTGGAAGAGAAGAAAAAGATCGCGGCAAATCAGGAGATGGCGCCACGGATGTATGTCTACCCGTTCTGGCGCGGAGTGGATCCACGCGCCTCGAATGCAGAGGGCGCAAAGCAGATTGTGGACGAGTGGCACGCGCTGGGAGTGGACGGCATAAAGATTCTTGGAAAGCCCGGCTTATGGCCGGATGTGTTCAAAGCGATTGCGGACGAAGCGCGAAAGAATGGGATGGGAGTGGCGGTGCACATCGGGCAGGACGGCGTCTATCCGATGAACGCGGTCCGCATTGCGGCGGACGGAGCCACGACAATTGAACATCACTATGGATACGCGGAATCGTCGTTCAGCAATCAGACGATTCAGGATTTGCCGGCGGAGTACAACTATTCGAACGAGGCGGACCGGTTTCTGGAGACGGGGCGCGCATGGCTGCAGGCGGATTTGTCCAGGTTGCATGGCGATGTCATCAATTCCCTGCTTGAGGCGATGCGGAACGACGGATTCGTGATGGTGCCGACGTTCAGCATTTATGAGGCGAATCGGGATGTGACAAGGGCGATGAATTTGCCGTGGCACAGCGAATACACGCTTCCGGCGGTGATGAATTCGTTTTTGCCAAACCCCGCGCACCATGCTTCTTATTTTTTTGAATGGACTTCAGATAAAGAGGCGGATTGGGCGCGCGCCTACCGGATCTGGATGGATTTTGTGAATGACTACAAGGATCAAGGGGGAATAGTCGCGGTTGGTTCGGACACGGGATTTTTGTTCAGCATCTGGGGATTCGGGACGATACGCGAATTGGAGTTGTTGGAAGAAGCGGGATTTTCGCCTTTGGAAACGATTCACGCGGCAACGGAAAATGGTGCAAAAGCGCTGCGCAATCCGGAGTTGGGATTAATCCGGCCGGGATACTTGGCGGACATGGTGGTCCTGACAGAAAATCCGCTGTCGGACGTAAAAACTTTGTATGGGTCGGGCGTGACGCGGGCGAGCAAAGACGGAAAGATGACACAAGAGCACTGCGTGAAGTATACGATCCGGGACGGAGTGGTTTTCGATTCTCAGGCATTGCTGGCGGATGTAAGGGAAATTGTTGCAAAGGCAAAGCCTGCGGCAGCGTCGGGCAAAAATTAACGGCCGATGAACGAAGGTCTCTAGAGGTGCACCAATGGAACAACGACGACGAAACTGGCATCTGTGGGCGGGATTCCTGCTTTGCGTGCTGGGCCTCCTAAGCTACCCGCTTTTGTTCGTGAGATGGCCGGTCACGCGAGATGTGCCGTGGGCAAATTTCGTGATTCTGGCAGTGGGACTCGGGCTTCTGATTTCCGGACTGCGACGAGCGTATGGGCAATCGCAACAGTTCCAGGGAAGAATCGCAGGGCCGATTCTCGGTGTTCTCAGCTTGGCAGTAGTGGGATTCTTCTGCTTCCTGGTTTTCTTCGCTTCGAAACAATTGCCGAAAGCGGCAGGCGCACCGAAAATTGGGGACAAGGCGCCAGAGTTCTCGCTAAGGGACACGAACAATAATGAGGCCACGCTGGCGAGCCTGCTGGCAGCTCCGCTGCCGAATTCCGCCGCGCCGCCAAAGGGCGTATTCCTGATTTTTTACCGAGGCTACTGGTGACCTTTCTGTCTCTCCGAGTTGCGGGGAGTTCAAGAACGGCTGGGTGAAATCGAACAGCTGGGTGTAAGGCCCGTTGCGATCAGCGTGGATTCTCCGGAGGAGTCGAAGGAGCTGTGCAGGAAAGCCGGCTACACGTTCCCTTTTCTTTCCGATCCGAACACGACGGCGATTCGTGCCTACGATTTACTGCACAAAGGTGCGGGCGCAAGTGGTCACGACGTGGCGCGGCCCGCGGAGTTTCTAATTGATTCAAACGGCGTGGTTCGCTGGGTGAATCTGACGGAAGATTTCCGCGTGCGTGCGCGAGGCGACGAGTTTCTGGCACAGGCGAAGCAGCTGAAATAATCATCGGCGCGTGAGTTTTTCGAAGGCGGCTGCTACGATTCGAACAGCGGCGCATGGGCGCACGACGCGTGGCAATTCGACTCCAAGAGCTTCAACAGTACATTCAGAAGCGGGCATTGTTGCGCGCGGGAGAGCGCGTGGGCGTGGCCGTGTCGGGCGGCGCCGATTCGGTGGCGCTGCTGCGGCTACTGTTGGATATGGCGGAGAGACTCGGTCTTGTTCTGAGCGTGGTGCACTTCAATCACAAGTTGCGCGGGACGGCATCGGAAAGAGACGAAAAATTCGTGGCGGGATTGGCAGAGAAATTTGGCCTGCCGCTGCATCTCGGACGCGGTGACGTCGGAAAGAAAGCAAAACAGGAAAAGGCGAATCTGGAAGATGCGGCGCGACGGGCGCGTTATGAGTTTTTTCGAAAATTGACCGAAGGTGGATTAGTCGATTGCGTTGCGACGGCGCATACGGCGGAGGATCAGGCGGAGACCGTGCTGGCGCACATTCTGCGCGGAACAGGTTTGGCGGGACTGGGGGGAATCCATCCAACGACAAGGGATGGAATTGTGAGGCCGCTGCTGGGAGTGCGGCGCGCGGATTTGCGGAAATTTTTGAGAACGAAAAGACAGACATGGCGCGAGGACGCGACAAACCGGGATACATCGCGTCAACGGGCGCGCATGAGAAAGAAGCTCCTGCCGCTGTTGGAGAAGGAATTTAACCCCAGGGCGGTAGAGCATTTGGCGGAGCTCGCAAACGCGGCAAGAGAAGACGAAGCGCTGATTGAAGGCTTCTTTGAAACTTGCGGCGTCGCAAAACTGAAATGTGAGGACGGGCGGGTTACCATCACCGCGCACGACACGCAGTGGCCATTCGCATTGCCTGTGCGTGAAGTTGCGAATCGTGCGCTCGGCAAGCGTTTGGTTCGGAAAGCATTTGAGCGCCTCTCTTCCAAGTCTGGGCAATTAACTCTGCGGCATGTCGAACAAGTGCTGGAGCTGGCGGAAAGCGGGGAGAACGGAAAACTGCTGCAACTGCCGGGCGAGGTTGACGTTCGGCGGGACGATGACGCGCTTGTCTTTCTGGCGCGCCGCGGGAAAGCAAAATCCAGCCGCGAATATTCGTACGAAGTTTCTCGTGAGGGCAGTGAGACGCGCGTTGCGGTGAAGGAAATCGGTTGCGTGATCCGAATCAGGTCCATTGACTGGCCCCACGCAGGGCGAGAGACTATCAAGAGTGGCGAGGCTGCCCTGGATCGCGAGAAGTTGCGAGGCGAATGGGTCCTGCGCAGTCTGCGGCCGGGCGACCGGATGAGGGCTGTTGGACACCGAAACGCGCACAAGCTGAAACGTCTGTTGAGCGAAAAGCGCGTGAGCCGGTGGGACCGCGAAGGCTGGCCGGTGCTGGAATGTGGGAAGAATATCGTTTGGGCGCGGGGCCTCGTTTCGGCGGATTGCGCCGCGACGAACGGGACGACGAAGGCAATTCTAGTCAGTGAGGAGCCGGCTTGAGCGCTACGAACTCGGCGTCGTACTCGGCAGGACGAATTGCAAAAGCGGTAGCGGAACTGGGCCGCAAGATCACGAAGGAGTACGGCAGCCGACGAATCGATGCGGTAGTGACGCTCGATCGAGGATTTATTTTTGCGGCCGATTTATTGAGGCATGTGAAGTCTCCGGTGCATTGCCATTTCGTGCGGGAAGAAGTGCGGGACGTGGAGCACGGCGGCAATGCGCGGCGAGAAGTGTTTTTCAGTGCGCGGCCGGATTTGAAGGGACGAGACGTTCTGGTGCTGGACGCGGTGCTAGAAAGCGGCGTCACGCAGGATTTTTTGCTGCGGCGGCTGGGCGAGACGAAACCGCGGTCCTTGCGGCTGGCGGTGCTGCTGGACAAGACGTCCAAGCGGCGCGTGGCGCTGGAACCGGATTACTTTGGCTTTCGAACTGCATCTAAAGAGATGTGGGTTGGATATGGACTCGCAGGAGCGAACGGAAGCAATCGGAACTTGAAAGATTTGTCTTCCGGGGGCTCTGCGGCGTCTAATAGTAGTAGGGGGCGCAAGCGCGGCAAGAAGTAGCGCGAGCGCCGGTCCTGGTAAGAACCGAGTGAGGCAATCGTGAATTCGAATTCCACGGCAAAGACAATTCTCTTCTGGCTGGCAATCGTGCTGCTGGGCGTAATGCTCTGGCAGCTGGTGTCGCGGAACGGCCAGGCGGCGAGGGAGCAGCAGCCGTCGTATAGCGAATGGATTGTGAAAGCGGAAGCCGGCGAAGTAAAGGAAGCGACGATTTATCTGTCGCCGATCTCGTACGAGATTCAGGGCGAGTACAAAGTTCCGCCGGACACGAAATTCCGTACGACGATTGCCAAGGAAGATTTGCCGGCCGTCTCGAAGGCGCTTCGCGACAAAGGCGCAAAGATCAGCGTGAAGGAAGTTCACAACAACGACTGGCTGATTTTGCTGGTAAACGCGGCGCCGCTTTTGTTGCTGGCGGGATTCGTATTTTTCCTGATGCGCCAGATGCAGGCCGGTGGAAATAAGGCGTTGAGTTTCGGCAAATCACGTGCGCGCCTGCTTTCGGCGCAACAGAAGAAAGTGACGTTCAAGGACGTCGCCGGAACGGATGAAGCCAAGGAAGAGTTGCAGGAAATTATTGAGTTTTTGAAAGATCCACAAAAGTTTCAGAAGTTGGGCGGGCGCATTCCGAAGGGCGTGTTGTTGGTTGGACCTCCAGGAACGGGCAAGACTTTGCTGGCGCGGGCGATTGCGGGTGAAGCGAATGTGCCCTTCTTCTCGATTTCCGGTTCGGACTTCGTGGAAATGTTTGTCGGCGTTGGCGCGAGCCGCGTGCGCGATTTGTTTGAGCAAGGCAAGAAGAATGCTCCTTGCATTATCTTCATTGATGAAATTGACGCGGTCGGACGCCATCGCGGCGCGGGACTTGGCGGCGGACACGACGAGCGCGAACAGACGTTGAATGCGCTGCTCGTCGAAATGGATGGCTTTGAATCCAACGAAGGTGTGATTTTGATTGCGGCGACGAACCGGCCGGACGTGCTGGACCCGGCGCTGCTGCGGCCGGGACGATTTGACCGGCGCGTTGTAGTTGCGAGGCCGGACGTGAAAGGCCGCGAAGAGATTCTTCGCGTGCACACGCGGAAGGTGCCTCTCTGCGACGACGTGGAACTTTCGATCATCGCGCGTGGAACGCCTGGTTTCTCGGGCGCAGATTTGGCGAACCTTGTAAACGAAGCAGCTCTGTGGGCGGCGCGACAGAACCGCAAGTTTGTCACGCACGCTGACTTCGAAATGTCGAAAGACAAAGTGCTGATGGGCGTGGAACGCAAGTCCATGATCCTGTCCGACGAAGAAAAGAAGAACACGGCGTATCACGAGGCGGGGCACGCGATGGTCGCGGCAATGACGCCCGGAGCGGACCCCGTACACAAAGTGACGATCATTCCGCGCGGCATGGCGCTTGGCTTGACGATGCAATTGCCGACGGACGACAAACATTCCTACACGAAGGAACATCTGGAAGCGATGCTGGCCGTGCTGATGGGCGGACGGACGGCGGAAGAGTTGTTCCTCGGCTACATTACAACCGGCGCGGGCAACGACATCGAACGCGCTACTGACATTGCGCGGAACATGGTCTGCGAGTGGGGCATGAGCGAACTCGGGCCGCTGGCGTTCGGCAAGAAGGAAGAAGCGATTTTTCTGGGTCGTGAAATTGCGCAACATCGCGACTTCTCCGAAGACACAGCCGTGCAAATCGACAAAGAAGTGAAGCGCATTGTGAGCCAGTCTTACGACAGGGCGAAAAAAATTCTCGAGTCGAACCGGGAAACGCTGGAAAACATTGCCAAAGCGTTGCTAGAGCGCGAAGTGCTCGATGCGAACGAAGTGAAGCTGCTGATGGAAGGCAAAGACCTGCCGGAAAAGCCGCGCACGCCTCCAACGCCTCCTCCGCAGGCTGCGACGAGCGCGGATCCCAAAGTGGTGCGGCCTGAGTTGCGGCCAGCGCCGGGATTCACGCGAGGAGATTCGCCGGCAAAGGCGTAGTTTCGTACGACATCGGTAAATTTTAAAAAAGGCTCGGCGCTGCCGGGCCTTTTTTTTGCGCCTGCAGCCGTGCTGGAGTCCAAGATTATGACGACGTCGGCGCGATATGGCTTCTTCTTGCCCACGGCTGCGCGAGAGAATGGAATTGGCGTAGAATACGGCCATGGGACTGAAGGACGGCGAAAACCTTAATGTAACGTGCCCGTGCTGCCAGGCAAAACTGGTGGTGGACCCAATGTTCGGCGCGGTGCTTTCTCATCAGGCGCCGGCCAAGCCCGGGCCAGACGTGGATCTGACGAAGGCGTCCAGCATCCTGGAAGAGCAACGGCGCCAGCGCGAGGACAAATTCGCCGATTCGTTTTTTCAGGAAACCCACAAAGAAGATATTCTGGCGAAGAAGTTTGAAGAGGCGATGAAAAAGGCGAAAGACGCGCCTGCGGGAAAACCCCTTCGCGATTTTGATTTGGATTGAAAATTGGACGATCGTTGCGATTTCCTTCGGCCGTCAGAACCCAGGTCGCCGCGACGCACTTTCATACCGACAATTAAAGGCTAATACATTCGGAGCGCTCTCGTTTTGGGCGATGCCTGGCGCTTGTGGGTTACACTCCAAATGAATCATGAATCAACGCAAAATCTTTCGGCTGCGGTTGAGCGGCAGCGTGCTCGTGCTCGGGCGGAAAACGCTCGTGATGGGCGTATTGAATGTGACGCCGGACAGTTTTTCGGATGGCGGCAGTTTTTTTGACAAGCAGCGGGCCGTCGGCCACGCCCTAGCGATGGAGCGCGACGGCGCGGACATCATCGACATCGGCGCGGAATCCACGCGGCCGGGATCGGAAGGGATTTCGGCGGCGGATGAGACCGAACGGCTTCTGCCTGTGATCGAGTCGCTGCGTGGCAGATTAAAAATTCCGATGTCGGTGGATACACAAAAAGCGGCGGTCGCGGAGCTTGCGATTGCGGCAGGTGCGGCGATTGTGAATGACGTATCTGGATTGCGACACGACGCCGCGTTGGCTGAAGTCGCCGCGCGTCGTCGCGTGCCAATAATATTGATGCACATGCGCGGCACGCCACAAACAATGCAGAAAGGGCCGTTTGCGAAAGATGTTGTGAAGGATGTGTTAAGCGGACTGAAAAAATCCGTGGCGATCGCGAGGAAAGCCGGAGTCGCACGAAATAAGATCATCGTCGATCCAGGAATCGGCTTTGGAAAGAGTTTCGAGCAGAACTATGAACTTCTCGCGAAGTTGAATGAGATCGCGAGACTCGGATATCCCCTGCTTGTGGGAACGTCGCGCAAGGGATTTCTCGGCAGGACGCTGGCGCGAGACGGCCAGCCCGCGCCGCCCGAAGAGCGCATCTGGGGCACGGCCGCGACCGTTACAGCGAGCATACTTGGCGGGGCACATATCGTACGCGTGCACGACGTTGCGGAGATGACGCAAGTGGCGCGCGTGGCCGACTGCGTTCTAGTATCCGGACACGGTCGCCGCTGAGATAGCCTTCGTCATTTTCTGACGATTGCTTCGTTGCCGGCTGTACACAGTAACGGCAGCAATCGCTGCGAATGCGCCCCCAACGCCGATTCCAAAAAAACCCGCCAACAAACTTACGAGAATGTCACTTCCGACGCCCGTCCCGACAGCCATGACAACCTGGGGCCCCGATTGGCCTTGCTCATAGCCGCATTCAAAATGATACGTTCCCGGCTGTGCGACATTGAATTCAAGTACTGACCTTCCGTTCCGGCCGCCAAGTGTGTAGGTGGTGGAAGCAGTTGGCCGGCGCAGAAGCACGGTCGATCCATCCTGTGAGCGGACGCTGCAATTCAGTCCGGCAATGGAGCCATTTGTCGAGAAGATGCGTCCATTCACAACGGATTCTTTTTCCAAAAACACTGTGTTGGCGCCGGTGTGCTTAAGCGTCAATTCCGCAGAGCCCGGAACGACCAGCTGCACTAAGCCGTCAGTCAAATGACTGAGTTTCCTCGCAAAGATGAATCCGCCAATGCACACCGGAATGAGGAAAAAAATAACTGAGGTCGCATACCACCAGGAGCTTGGCGACGGCTTGACCGAAATGGGGGAACCATTCATGCCTGTGCCCTGACGTGGAGAATCAGAATCATGGTTTGGCTCAATGATTTCGTCAAGAGCTATAATCGCGAGTCTGCATTTCCTTTCACAGAGGGCGCGTCGTATGAGAACTCGATTGAGATTCGGATTTGCTTTACTCGTTTCGGCCATGCTCTGCGCCACGTGTGCAGCGGCGCAGTTGCAGCCGCAGAAAATCGACCCGTTGAGCAAGCTGCAGCCGCCGCAGGGCGTTGCAGCCTGTTCGGCAACTGAGCTGTCATCGTGCTCGGAAGCTGCAGCCAAAATACTGCCGCAAGTGCTGGGCGACTCCCCGATGGTCGAGAATTTGCGTCGGCTGACGGATGAAATCGGTGGGCGCGTGACGGGCTCGCCACAGATGGCGAAGGCGATCGAGTGGGGCGTGGCGGGTTTTCGTGCCGCGGGTGTGGAAGTTCACACAGAAAAGTACATGCTGCCGGTGACGTGGAGCGAGGGCGAAACCCGGTTGGAGCTGCTTGGCCCCGCACAATTTCCTGTGCGAGTTGTGAGCACAGGGTGGTCACCCGCGACGCCAGCCAGCGGCATGGAAGCGCCAATCGTTGACGTTGGCAATGGAAACGAGACCGAGTTTGCGCAAGCAGGCGATATCAAGGGCGCGATTTTGCTCGTCCATTCGGAAATTGGTTCGTCGTGGCCGGATCTCTTCGACGAATATTTGCGGCCACCAGGAATTATCGCGCGAGCTGTAAAGGGCGGAGCCGGAGCGATTCTTTGGATGGGTGCGCGCGAACGGCTCTTGCTGTACAGGCACACGAACTCTTTGGTTGGCCAGGTGGACAAAATCCCGCAGGCGATTGTGGCGCGGGAAGACTCGATGCGTCTGGCGCGCTCGGTCGCGGCACATCCGGGCCAGGTTCGTGCGCGATTCACAATGCCGAACAGGATTGGCGGTCCGATCGAGCAGGAAAACGTAGTCGCAGAAATCCGCGGAAGAGAGAAGCCGGAGGAAGCAGTGATTCTGGCGGCGCACCTGGATTCGTGGGAATTCGGTACGGGCGCGCTGGACAACGGATGCAATGCGGCACTCGTGATGGAAGCCGCGCGGGCAATTAAGGCCACGGGCCTTTTACCGCGGCGAACGATCCGTTTCATTCTGTTTAGCGGCGAAGAGCAAGGAACCATTGGCTCTTTCGCGTACGTGAAGGCGCATCACTCAGAGATGGACAAAATCCGTGCGGTGATTGTGTTTGACACTGGCAGCGGACGCGTGACCGGCTATTCGCTCGGTGGCAGAAAAGATATCGACGCAGGGTTGCGCGCAATTTTGAAACCGCTCGATGCATGGGGAGCGACGAATCACACCGCAGACGCTTCGTTTGGAACGGACAATTTCGACTTCCTGCTCGAAGGCGTGCCGAATCTTGTCGCCAATCAGGAAATTTCGAATTATCTGGTGAACTATCACGCGGCCTCGGACACGTTCGATAAAGTCGACATTCGCGAGCTGAAGATGAATACCGTGTTGGCTGCGTTGACCGCCTGGGGTATTGCCGATCGGGCGGAACCGTTGGGAAAACGGCTGTCGCGCCCGGAACTCGATTCATTGGTCAAAGAGACCGGCCTGGACCAGCAGATGAAGCTGTTAGGTTATTGGGACGCATGGCAAAGCGGAGAGCGGGGTCGCAAGCCGTAACCGTTATAATAAAGTTGTGAAATCCGCAAAAGCGCAATCACTGGCACCCACAGCGAGACTCGAAAAAACGATTCTCGGCGTGGACTATGGCCGCGCGAGGATCGGTCTGGCCGTGGCCTCAGAAGAGGCTCGATTGGCCAAGCCGCTGGCGACGCTCGAACGGATCAATCGCAACGAGGACATGCGCCGGTTGCGCGAACTGGCGCGGGAATACGGCGTCAAACAAGTCGTTGTCGGGCTGCCGTTGCTGCTCGATGGCACTCGCGGCGAAATGGCGGAGGAAGTCGAACGATTCGCGCAACGAGTGCGAAAACAGATTGGCGTCGCCGTTGCCATGCAGGATGAGCGATTGACGAGCTGGGAAGCGGAGCGACTGCTCGAAGAGGAATTCGGCAAGAAATACCGCGACGAATCTGAAAAAAAGAAGACCAGGCAGGCCGAGACGGTGACGGTCGATTCGGTTGCCGCGACCGTGATCTTGCGAGAATATCTCGCGAATCGCGACGCCACGGTGGTGCAAAACGATGGGGAGCGTGCGTAAGTGAAGGTTGTCCTCATACTAGTGCTCATTCTGCTGCTCGTTGCGGCAGGTGCCGGCGCATATTTCTGGTACGCCATCGAGAAGCCGTACCAGGGATTTGGCGTCGAAGGCGTGTTCGTCACGATCCCTCACGGCGCTTCCAGCCGCACCGCAGCGCGAATTCTGGAAAAGAACGGCGTAATTCCGAGCGCGTTTGCGTTCGAAGTGTATGCCCGGCAGCACCCGAAGCGTTCCCCGGAAGCGGGCGAGTATCTTTTCGATCGCGCCGCCTCAGCAAAAGATGTTTTTTGGAAGCTGGCCCACGGCGAAGTCTACGTCCTTCCCTTCACCGTACGTGAAGGCGAAACGATGTTCGATATCGCCCATGACCTGGAGACCGCAAAGTTCCTTCCCGCCGACGATTTTCTACGAGCCGCAAATGACCCTTCGAGCATCAAAGATTTAGCGCCCTACGCGAAGACTTTGGAGGGTTTTCTCTTCCCCGCAACGTATCAACTGCCGCGGCATCCTGTTGCGACGGAGTTGGCCGCCAACATGGTGCAGAAATTTCGCGAGCGGTGGCGCCAAGTTTCCGCCAACGACCCAACTCCCGCGAGCGCCGCCAGGCCAACGCTTTCGACCGTGACGCTGGCGTCCCTTGTGGAGCGCGAGACGCCGAAGGCCGACGAACGGCCGCTCGTCGCGGGTGTTTTCGAAAATCGTTTGCGCAAAGGCATGCCACTGCAATGCGATCCGACAGTGATTTACGCATTGGAGCAGGCAGGCAAATACAACGGAACGTTAACGGGAAAAGACTTGCATTACGATTCGCCCTATAACACCTATGAGCACGGTGGATTGCCGCCGGGGCCGATTGGCAATCCGGGGGAGGTCGCCTTGCGAGCGGCTCTCGAACCTGCGCAAACCGACTATCTCTACTTTGTCGCAAATACGCAGGGCGGCCATTTCTTCAGCGCCACATTGGCCGAGCACAACAAGAACGTAAACAGGTATCATCGTTTGCTCCAGGGGCTGCCGGCGGACCCGCCACCGGCGCCTCCGGCGAAAAAGAAAGCTTCGGCCCACGCAAAGGCGAAGAAAAAGCAGGCAAAGAAGCGTTAGAGCGCGAATGACCGACGACCACAAAACAAAGAAGGCATTGATTCTCGACACCGCCCGGGAAATCGGCGCAGAAAAGTGGACTGCCGCCGAAATCGATCAGCTGCGCCGCAGATTGCTGGCGGAGCACGGAGACGAAGGCAAAACGGGCTCCGACTACATTGCGGACGTGCTGAAGACAGCGGGATTGAAAGTGAACCTTTCCCAACTTGAAGAGGTCGAAGACCAGTTTGAAGAAGAGTTTGAAGACCTGCTGCATTTCAAAACGCTCGGGGATGCGGAAGTCAGCTTGATGCGGCTCGACGAACTGTGGCGGCGCTTCCAGGCACATGGCGAAAAGCCCGCGGCGGAACGGGTGCTGAATATCGCGCGTCTCGGCAAACGCCGCGCGGAGATGATCTCGCGCAATCACAAAGTGGAACCGCACAAACGAGCAGAAAAAGAAGAGATCGCCAGTTGGTTTCGTATCTGGCTGGAAACGCCGGACGCTTTTTTTGACTGGCTGGACGTGCGCAAAAAGTCCGCGGAGTTTCAGACGAAATTTCCCCACGCTGAAGACGAAGAATGAGCGAGCTGGACCTTCCCCCATTTTCTCTGGATGTGGAGACGCTGGACCTGGGTCCGGGCGTCAAAGCGATCGGCATGGAGCTGATTGAGACGGAGAGCCGCGAACCGGTTCGCGGAGCCGATGCGGTTGCCATTTGGTCGGGCGTCTTCCCGGCACTCACTGCGCAAGAGCCGTTCGTGCTCGATTTTTTCAGCCACCTGGATCGCGTCCGCGATTTTTGCAATACGCGGAAGATTTCATATCGCGAAGCGGCCGGGCGCTGCCTCGTGCTGCCGCAACCAACCAGCGAGCAACTGCGCGAGTTGCTGGAACGATTCGAGGGCGAAACGTTCGGACTCCGTGTCGGCGCGGCCACTACATCACCCGATTCGCAGCTTGAGGGCGACCTCTCAAAGCGCGGCTTGGACGCGTACCAGGCGGCCTACACGCGTTATACTTTTTGTGCGGTTTGCGAGCTGGAAGACGGCTGGCTCACCATCTTGAGCGAGACGCTGTGGCCAACCGAAGCCGTTCGACGCGTGCGGCCTGCCGTGCAGCCCTTCGACGTGCACATTGCGCGGCCGAATTGAGCGAATTGGCGCGCACGGCAACGCAGGAACGAAGCGCAGTTGGTTGTTCAATTGCACCAATCAGGTGAAGAGGGACCTAAGTACTTGATGCGACGTGGGTGGAGCTGTCTGGGAATGGCGACAGTGTCGGCGATAGCTGGCTGCGGCGGCCGCGTGAGCAAAAACACTGTCGTAAGACCAAATGAAATTCTCGTCGCAAAAGAAGCGACGCGCGAAGAATTGATTGAAAAATTCAATGTTCAGGCCGGTAGCCTCAAGAGTCTGAATGCGACCGTCGAACTTCGTCCGGTCGCCGGCTCGAAGTACAGCGGGATGATTCAGGAATATCACGAGGTGAAGGCGTTCCTGCTGGCGGAGCGTCCGGCGAATATCCGCATGATTGGCCAGGCGCCGGTAATTTCCAAGACGATCTTCGACATGACGAGCGACGGCGAAACGTTCCGTGTCTCGCTGCCGACGAAAAACAAGTTTTTGGTTGGCGATGTGAAAATGGAGCGAAACAGCGCCAAGCCTCTCGAGAATTTGCGCCCGCAACATCTGTTCGACGCGTTGCTGTGGCCGGAGGTCGTTAAGGGCGAGGCCGTCTTGATCGAAGAGTTCAACGACGAGAACACACGTTATTACATCCTGACCGTTTTGCGCGGTGGCTATACCACCGAAATTCGGCGCAAGATCTGGTTTGACCGGGCAACTTTGAGCGTCGCGCGATTGCAGAACTATGGCCCGAAGGGCGCGCTGCTTTCCGATGTCCGCTATTCCGATTGGCAACCGGCGGCAGACGCAACCGCGGCAACAAATGCCATCGAATACCCTCACGCTATTCGAATCGACCGGCCGCACGACGACTATCGCATTGAAATGCAGGTAACGAAGCTGGCGTTGAACGAAGATTTGCCCGCCGAACGATTTCAGTTGGCTCAGCCGCCGAATTCGGAACTTGTAAAGGTTGGCGAAGAAAACGGTGTAGCTTCACCCAAGGATTCCAAGCCATGATGGGCGAAATGATTTTCCGCAATTTGATTCACCGCCCGATTCGCACAATCATTGGCATTGTGGCGATCGGCGTGGAAGTCGCGCTTGTCGTTCTTGTTGTCGGCCTGACGAGCGGCATTTTGACGGAGACCGCCAAGCGCGTCGAAGGAATCGGCGCGGACATCATGTTGCAGTCGCCCTCCGCGCAGGTGTTCCTCGCTTTTAGCGGTTCACCGATGCCCATCAAAATCGCTGACCGTTTGAAGGAACTAAAATACGTTCAATCCGTTTCGCCCGTTTTTCTCCAATTCAGTTCTTCCGGCGGAATCGACTTGGTCTACGGCATTGACCGCGACAGTTTCCGCGCCGTTTCTGGCGGATTTGTCTTCCTTTCCGGCAAAGACATGGAAGGCCCCGACGACTTGCTCGTGGACGATCTCGCTGCGCAGGCGAAAAAAATCAAAGTCGGCGACACATTTAATCTTCTCAATCATGACTGGCATGTCGCCGGCATCGTCGAACATGGCAAGGGAGCGCGTCTGTTCGTTCCACTTCTCACGCTGCAGGATCTTGGCGGCGCGCATGACAAAGCCTCCGTTTTTCTGCTGAAGTGCACTCGCCCAGAACACACGGAAGACGTTATCAATCAAATGCAGGCGCTCCTGCCCAACTACAAAATTCATCCACTCAAAGACTATCTCTCACTGATGACGTCCACCAACGTTCCGGGCCTAAATGTTTTCGTGAACGCGATGATCGCGCTCGCCGTCTGCATCGGCTTGCTTGTCATTTTCCTGACGATGTACACAACCGTGATTGAACGCACGCGCGACATCGGCGTCCTAAAATCGCTCGGCGCCAATTCGCCGTTCATCGTCCGCGCAATTCTGACGGAATCGGCGGCGCTGTGCCTCGCCGGCATCATGGCGGGAGTCGGATTGAGTTACGCCGTTCGAGCCGGCTTTGTAAAAGCGTTTCCGACGCTCTCGATCTTGATTACGCCGGAATGGATTTTGCGCGCAGGAATCATCGCCATGATTGGAGCAATACTCGGCGCGAGCTATCCGGCATGGATGGCGAGCCGCCGGGACGCGGTCGAAGCGCTCACGTTTGACTAGTTCGCCAAAAGAAAACGGAGGCACGAAGCTAGGCACAGATGGCAATCGCGGCTACAATTCCAAGCGCGCAATTTGAAGAACCGCCGCAGAGCGCTGTCCAGGGGCTTGCAAGGAAGAGCGTGGAACCGATACTCAAAACGGAGAATTTGTGGAAGCTCTACCGCGCAGGCAAGGTGGAAGTGCCCGCTCTGCGCGGCGTGAATTTTTCCGTTTTGCCCGGCGAATCCGTAGCTGTTATGGGTCCATCCGGTTGCGGAAAGTCCACTCTGCTCTACACAATCGGCGGCCTCGCTTCCGCGACGCGCGGAACGGTTCTCGTTGACGGCAACGATCTGGCGGCAATGTCCGACGCCGAACGCACAAAACTTCGCCGCAGCAAAATCGGCTTCGTATTTCAACGCTTCAACTTGCTCCCGACCATGACCGCCAAGGGCAACATCGCCATCGCGCAATATATTCACGGCGATGGATTCGATCCGCACCGTTTTGACGTCGTGACAAAGCTCCTCGGCCTCGAAGGCCGCCTGAATCACAAGCCCTCGGAAATGTCCGGCGGCGAACAGCAGCGCGTGGCGATCGCGCGGGCGATCATCAATGAGCCGAAGATTCTGCTCGCCGATGAACCCACCGGAAATTTGGACACAAAGAACTCTGATGTGGTACTTGAGATGTTGCGGCAACTGAACAAGGAATTGGGACAGACGATCGTCATGATTACGCACAACCCGGAAGCAGTCACCTATTTCGACCGCGTCGTGCACATGCGGGACGGTGTAATCGTAGACGGGGTTCCGGCGGATTGACATGCCCAGCGGCGGACAAATTCTTTCGCGCATCTTTTTCTGGCAGTTCGAACGAGGCTCGTGGCAATACGATCTCGCCGTGATCGGCATTCTCGTGTTTGTGTTCTTCATGCCGCGCAAGTGGCTACGGGATCAACCTGAATCTTCCATGCCCGCCAAGGCGGAACAAATCGAGCTCCTCTCTAGCTCCGGCAACGACAGCGAATATAAGGTGGACACGCGCGTCTTGACGCCACCCGAACAGATGCCTCAACTCGAAAACGAATTGCACCGCGCCTTGCAGCGCGCCGTCCCTGATTTGCAAAACGGCCACTTTTCCATTCGCAAAGTCGAAGCGCAGCGCGACGAGCACGGCGCCGTTATCGCCTACCAGGTGTCTGTGCATCACTAGAGCATTCCGCTGGACCAGGCCGCGAAACCCAACTTTCCGGGAACGCATCCAACTTTGGGTATACTCAGTGCAGAGCTATCCGCAGCGTGCGCGCGAAAAGAGGGGCTAACTATTGAAGGTAACGAGAAGACTCTTCATCATCGGCATTGCGGCCGTACTGTTGTGTGTCTGCGTCATTCCTGCCGCGCCGCAATCCGCGCAAAAGTGGACGCCCGATAGTGTCGTCACGATGATGGATCACGCCGCACTGGACTTCCACAGTCTCACCGCGAACATCGAACGCATCAAGTACACCGATGTGGTCAAAGACACGTCGACGGAAACGGGGCAACTATGGGTGCGCCGCGACGACAAGATGCGTATCCAGATCACCAAACCGGATCCGCGGACCGTTCTCCGCACAGGCGATTCTATTTACATTTTCAATCCGAAGATCAATCGCGTGGAAGAATACGACCTTGGCAAGAACCGCGAAATGGTCGATCAATATTTGGAATTGGGCTTCCACACGCGCGGCGAACACCTGAAGAAAAATTACTTGATTGCCGTGAACGGCGAGCAGGAACTTGACGGTCGCAAAACGATCGTCATCGAGCTCACGCCAAAGTCGGAAAAAACCCGCGAACAAATCACCAAGATTCAGATGTGGGTGGATACCGGTTCGTGGATGCCGATTCAGCAAAAATTCTTTGAAGCCAACTCCGGCGACTACTTCATCATTCACTACACTGGCCTGATGAAAAACTTGAAGATTGACGATTCCCGCTTCAAGCCCGATTGGCCGAAGAACGCGACGAAAGTGAAGCCGCGCGGCTAATTCGCCGCCGCGGCCTCCGCATGTTCTGTCTTCAAGAGCTGCTGCTTCCGTTCGATTCCCCAGCGATACCCAGCCAAATTGCCGTCGCCGCGAATTACGCGGTGGCATGGAACGACCACCGACACCGGATTCGTGGCACAAGCGCGCGCGACCGCGCGGCTGGCGCTCGGCTTGCCGAGTGCGCGAGCGACCTGCGCATACGTCCGCGTCTTGCCTGGCGGGATGCGCTGCAATTCCTGCCACACTCTGCGTTGAAATGCCGTCGCTAAGAGATCGAGCGGCAATTCCTGCTTCGGCGGATTTCCCTCCGTACGCGACACGATCTCTTTCACCCATTTCTCCAGCCCTGTTTTCGCCGGAACAATTTCCGCTTTGGGATATTCTTCGCGAAGTTCGCTCAGCAGTTTTGTGTCGGAATCGCCGAGATAAACCGCCGAAATTCCGCGCTCCGTCGCTGCAACCAACACTTTTCCCAGATTCCCATTTGTAATCGTGTACCCGAGTTTCATTCCCTTTCCTCCCTTTTGATAAGTCGCCGGTGTCATTCCCAGTTGTGCATTGCTGCGCTCGTAGACGCGGCTCGAGGAGCCGTAGCCGGTTTCGTAGAGCGCGTCCGTGATTTTCGTGCCTTGCCGCAGAAGTTTCTTGAACCGGTTCAGCCGCAACGCCTCCGCCAGCTCCCGCGGCGAAAGACCAGTGACCTGAGCAAACGCGCGGCGCAAGCGGCTCGTCGAGGTTCCGAGTTCTTTGGCGATGCCGCCGAGTCTAACCGATTCTTCGTGATTTTCTGCCAACAGCGCGGCCGCCTTCTGCACGAGAGCCGTCGCCGCGGAAATCTCGTTCGGTTTGCAACGAAGGCACGCGCGAAACCCGCGCTGCTCTGCTTCCCGCTGCGTCCTGAAAAATTCCACGTTGCGCCGCAGCGGACGCCGCGCCGGACAACTTGGCCGGCAATAAATCCGCGTCGAGCGAACACCAAGAAAAAAAACTCCGTCCGAACGTGAATCGCGCGCAACCGTCGCCTTCCAGAATTGTTCCGCCGCCCGCGAGTCAATGGATGCTATCTGCGGTGATTTGTTCATGGTCAGTCTCAACGGGGGAGAAGATAACGCGGGCTGAAAAATGATTCTATCCGGAATATGGCGTCAAAGTGAAAATGCCGGGACCGGACTTTTAGGCCTCGGAAGGCACTGCCAAGACCTTCGCCTTCGGCAACGGTTCACGATGCGGCGCCGTGATGACCAAAACAACCGCGCCCAAAATAACGGCCGCTGCCGCCAGCGTTCGAAGTGTCAGCGGTTCGCCCGCAAACACCCAGCCGAGCAACAGCGCCACAACAGGATTGACGAAGGCGTACGTCGCAACGCGCGCCGCAGTGCTGTTCTTCAGGATGTAAATGTACGCCGTAAATCCGATGCCAGAACCAAACACGATCAAATAGGCTACTGCGAGCCAGGACCGGGTAGAAATGGTTGAAACGTGCAACCGGCCGACCTCTCCCGTCAGAAAGCCTCCAATCCAGAGGGCCGTCCCACCCGCCAGAGACTGCATCGCCATGCTGAGCATTGCCGAACCGGGGAGCGAACCATGTTTCGAATAGAGCGATCCACAGGCCCACGAGAGCGAAGCCAAAACAAGAACTCCCGCCCCGATTGGATCGATTCGGCCCGAGGCGCCCAGATGACTAGGGCCGACGAGTAGAACGAGCCCGGCAAAGCCCAGAAACACGCCGAAAAACACCCGCCCCGATGGCCGATGCCCTCCGGGACGAAGCCAGTCCACCAGGACCATCCAAAGCGTTACCATCGCCACGAGAAGCGCCGTAACTCCCGAAGGAACAGTTAGTTCAGCCCAGCAAACCCCGCCATTCCCGCAGAACAAAAGCAGGAAGCCCGTAATCGCCGCCGTCTGCCAATGCTGAGCGGTCGGCCGAATGCCCGTCTTCCAACGCAGAATTGGGTACAAAATTATCCCCGTCGTCAGAAACCGGGTTCCCGCAAGCAGCAAAGGTGGAAAGGACTCCACTCCAAACCGCATCGCGAGATAGGTCGAGCCCCAAACGATGTAAACCGCCAAAAAAGCCAGCAGTAATGGGGTTGACCCGGGTTTGGACGTAGTTTGCATTCGTCTGTCTGCGAAGTTAACCGGCGAAAGTCGTTAGATTCTATCCGTATTCATCCGTCACTCCGGCAACGAAGAAAATAGCCCGGCTCGGCCCGAATCAGAAGCACCATATTGGCGAATCATCACAAATCCTCACAGAACGTCCCACCGATACCCGGTACTATAACTATCTAGTTGAAGATAGGACACTTCGCCCGATTTCCACAGGTTGACGCCAGCCTCCTCTAATGGCATTTTTGCTGTCCGCTCTTTCCTTGGGATTTCGGGCCAACTTGTAATGCATTCTTGCGGCTGCTTCGCGGGAGCTGCCGCAGCATCTCTGGGGTCGAGATGAAAGCCACGAATAGTCTAGCCATCACAGCACCGTCAAACGAGAGTTCCCTGCCGCAAGCCGCAAACGGGAACAGTCTCCCGCAGTCGTTGCCGTCCGCCGGTCCGGCGCCGCTCCGCACGCCGGCCTTGAAAGTCGTTCCTCTGCTTTCACCGACCGCAGTCGCGATTCGCCGATTCGCTCGCGTCCCCACTCATGCCGTCGGAGTATTTCACGAGCAGCGCGAATATCCGCGCGCGGCCCTTCGCTTGCCTCTCAGGTTGCGCAGCGTTGCGAGCATCGCTGAGCGTTATCCGATCTCGCTCGTCACACGCGACATCAGCTCTACCGGTGTTTTTTTCCTCTGCCCCAAAAAACTGGAGCTGAACGCTTCCATTGAATTGGAAATTGTTTTGATTAGCCGCCCTCTCGGCCGTGGCAACGTCGCCGCCGTCACCGTCGCGCGCGTGCGCCGCGTCGAAGCTGCGAACATGCCGGGTTGGTTCGGCATTGCCGCCTCCTTCGACGATCTCAAGTTCAATCGTGACGATGGCGTCTCGCCGCTCTTCCCCTCGGCCTGAAAATTTCGATTGTTAACATCGATTTAAAGCGATTCTCGAGCCTTCCGTTTCACCCGTTTTCCAAAGTTTCCACAGGCACGCCACTTGTGATTTCGTTCTCTCTTTGACAAACTAACTTTACCTTCTGCTGAAGCGTGTGCTCCATCCTCGGGGGAATTTCTCACATGCCAGGCCAGGGAATGTGTCTTTGGGGGAAAAATGAAAAAGTTTTTTGCGGGCGCCATTTTCTCGGCGCTGTGTTTGCTTTTTGCACCAAATGTTTGGGGACAAGCACAAAGCACCACCGGCACCGTTCAAGGTGATGTGCTCGATGAAAAAGGCGGCAGCGTTCCGGCCGCGTCTGTAACAGCAAAGAATCTCGACACAAACTACACTCGCACGGAAAACACCGACAACGATGGTCATTTCGCGTTTCTCAACCTTGCTCCGGGCCGCTACGAGCTCACCATCACCAAATCCGGCTTCACCACAATCGTCCAACAGAACGTCAATCTGACCGTCGGACAGGTCCTTACGATTCCCGTCACGGTGAAAGTCTCTTCCGTTGCGCAGCAGATCGTCGTGTCCGACGTGCCCGTCATCGAAACGACCTCGACTGAATCCGCGTCGACTCTGGAAGAATCCGCCATCGCCACCACTCCTGTGCTGGGCCGCAAGTTTGAAGACTTGCTCACCCTGACGCCCGGCGTCAGCATTTCGCAGGGTCCGGACGGCGACGAAATCAACATCAACGGCCAGCGCGGTATCTTTAACAACATCAGCCTCGATGGCGGCGATTACAACAACGGATTCTTCGGCGAGCAGGTCGGCGGACAGCGCGCTGCCGTGGACATCACGCTCGAAGCCGTCAAGGAATTTCAAATCATCGCCAGCGGCGCCAATGCCGAATTCGGCCGCTCCGCCGGCAGCCAGATCAACGTCATCACCAAGTCCGGCACCAACAACATTCACGGCAGCGTCTTCGAATACTTCCGCGACGAAAGCCTCACCGCTGCAACCTCTGACGGCAAGCCGCTCGACAATTTCCGCCGCAATCAGTTCGGCGGCAGCATCGGCGGCCCCATTAAGAAGGACAAACTCTTCTTCTTCGGTGCAGGCGAAGGCATTCGCGAAAATCTCACACGCAGCAATCTGAGCACGACCCTCGGCGCCACCGCCTGCCCCATCACCAACCCGGTTTTCAACTCAACCATCACCGACTCGCAGATTAGCGCGAACCCCGATTGCCAACGCCAGGTGCTGCTCAACTTCATGAAGACCAACTTCAACGAAGACGACAGCAAGCCGGTGGATCACCTGGTTCGCAACGCATCGACATTTGGCCGCGTCGATTACAACATCAACGCGAAGAACCAAGTATTCGGCTCATATAGCTACGACTGGTCCAAAAACACCAACCAGACCTTCGACGTGCCAACCTACGGATCCACCGCCAACGGCATTGAAGGCCCGGGCAAAATCCAGGTCGCCAACGGCAACTGGTACAGCACCATTTCTGCCAATAAGCTCAACGAAGCTCACTTCACCTACTCTCGCGAAAATCGTCCGCGCAATGCCACGGATAAAAACTCCGTTCCCGATACAGCGATGGGCTTTGGCACGACCTTCCGCTTCGGCCAGCCATTCTTTCTCGAACCGGCTGTCGACGAAATCTTCTGGCGCACCGACATTCGCGACAGCTTTTCCCTCATCAAAAACAAGCACACCTTCAAGTTCGGCGGCGAGTGGATTCACAGCCGCAACAGCCAGGTGTTCCGCGGTTTCTTCGCCGGCCGCTATATCTTTGACAGCGTCACCGGCTTTCTGCACTACGCTTCACCGGCCGCTCTTGGCAATGGCTTCGGCCCCGGCACTGTCGAGTGCTCGGACGGCACGTTCGGCGACATCAACAATGGTTGTGCCAGCGCGTCTGCGACCGTAACTGGCGGTCCTCTGCTGCTTTATCTGCAGCACGGTCCGACTACCGCGGGCGAGACTCTGGATCAATCCGGCTTCTCCGACATCGCGAACGAAGACTTTTCCTTGTTCGCTCAGGACACCTGGAAGGTGACCCGCAACCTTACTCTCAACTATGGATTGCGTTGGGACGCGCAGCGCTTCCCGGATCCAGTCGTTGCTCCGGCTCAGACGTCCTACGGCCAATACTTGAGCAACCCGGCGTTTCCCTCCACCGGCAAGCTCCCGAATCAGAACAAGGAGTTTCAGCCGCGCGTCGGCTTTGCTTGGGACATTACCGGCAAAGGCAAGTCGGTCCTCCGTGCAAGCTACGGGATTTTCTACGCTCGCCAGAACATGCTTACGCAAGTTGGCGCGATTACCACGAACGGTGTCCAGCAGCAGGAAATCGCTGCCGGCACATTCTTCAATTCGGCTGGTGGACCACCGCCAACTTATCCGGGAATTGTGCCAATCACTCCGCAGCCGCTGCCGCTCGTGGGCGCCGGCGTCACCGTTTTCAGCAAAGATTACGCCAACCCGCGCATCTATTCGACCAACGTCGGCTACGAGCAACAGCTCATCGGCGACTACGCTCTCTACGCCGATTTCAGCATGTCAAAGGGTGTTCACCTGACCCGTTTTACGAACCCCAACGCCGGTACCGGCTTTACCCTGCCGACTGTGGGCCAGGACACCGTCAACTACGTCGGTGTCCACAATCCGTTTCCGAACCTCGGCGACATTACCGA
The DNA here is from genome assembly GCA_035295625.1 of Candidatus Acidiferrum sp. Lineage (GTDB taxonomy): Bacteria > Acidobacteriota > Terriglobia > Acidiferrales > UBA7541 > Acidiferrum. The sequence goes on from DATGIS010000070.1 coordinate 24,178, forward strand.
CACCGTCAGCTCCGCTAAGTCGCTCTACCGCGGCGCCACCGTAGGCGTGCGCAAGCGCATGAGCCATCGTTTCCTCTTCGACGCTAACTACACCTACTCGAAGGACTACGACGACGACTCCAACGAGCGCGATCCGTTCACGTTCCGTTACGCAAACCTCTTCAACCTGGCTTCCGAGTATTCCTACTCGGACCGTGACGAACGCCACAAATTCAATTTCTACACCGTCGCAAATCTACCGTGGGGCTTCGACGCCAACGTTCGCATGCAGGCCCACTCCGCCCAGCCAATTACTGACAACGTCAACGGCAACGGAACTGGCGCACCTTGCAGCGAGCAAAATTCCCTCACACGTTTCGTGATCCCAACTGGCGGCGGCACCGCCATTGACTGCGGCCGCAACCACCTCCGCAAAGACAACGCCTTCTTCACCTTCGACTTCGGCGTAGGCCGTCCGTTCCACTTCGGCGAACGCTACGTCCTCACTCCGAAAGTCGAAGTGTTCAACACTTTCAACAACACGAACAACGTCAACCCGCTTTCCACTCCGGCGTTGTTTGATTTCAACGGCTTCCT
>DATGIS010000071.1:0-9376 GCA_035295625.1 Candidatus Acidiferrum sp.
CGGGCGATGCGAATAGTTTTGTCTACTTTGGCACGCCCAATATTTCCATCGGCGGCCTCTCGCAGACAACGCAGGGCGTCGCTGTCAATCAAATCACGGGCCTCGTTGCCGCCGCTGACGCCAACGCAACCGGACAAAACGGTCCGCAAATCAACATGTTGAGCTCGCTCGATCAGAATTTTTCGTCGATCACCTTCCGAACCACCAGCACCATCGTCAATAACAACAACGTCTCGACCGGATGCACTTTCTACACAACGTCTTGCGCGAACTCCCCCGAGCTTCTCGGCACCTCGGGCGTGGCGTTCCAGCCCTATTCGAATGCACTCGTTTCTTACAACGCCGCGCAAAATCAGCTTTCCGTTTCCAATCCCGTGGCCCAGCAGCGCTTCGCGTTTGTGCAACTTTCGCCGGCGCCGTTGCCTCTTCAAACCAGCACCGTCACGGCAGCGTCGTCAGGCTTCGCCGTGGACATCACGCTCTTCGGCGGTCTCGGCGTTGACGCCGCGACGAACCTTGCCGTCGTCGCAAATTCGAGCGCCGGCACTTTGACTTTGGTCGACCTCGGTCCGCCTTCCACCACCACAACGCTAAAGGCCGCGCAGATCGCCGAAGTCGTTGTGCCGAGCGCCTCGCCCACCGACCCGAACACACTTGGTGGAATTCCCGGCGCCAATTTCCCGCAGGGGACTTTGACCTCCGCGACCGATCTCACTGGCGTGAAAATCTTCGGTTCCGGCTTCGTGTCGGGCGCGGTGGTTCGGCTGGATGGCACAAACTTGCCCGCGCCGACGGTCGTGAATGATCGAGAACTCGACGTAACCATTCCCGCGGCCTTCTTGGCGACTCCGCATCGCTACGCTCTTGATGTTGTCAGTAACAGCTCCCAGTCCAACGCAACGGATTTCATCGTCGTAAAGTCTGTGGATCTGTCTCCCGTGTGCAAGGATTCCAGCAACAACCCCATCGCCAAACCCGCGTCGGTTGCGATTGCCGATCAGCTCAAGTTAAACGGATACGCGCCGAAAGCGATCGTTTCGAACAGCGGCTGCAACAGCATTTCCGTGATCGACATCGCACCGCAACTTCCGACGTTCGACAACACGGGACATTTGACCGGATTCGCCAACAACAACAATTTCGGAACCTTCACGACGATTTCCGTCGGCAGCAGTCCCGCCGGGATTGCCGTCAGCCCGCGTTTCGGTATCGCCGTCGTCGCCAACAATGGCGCCGGCACTGCCTCGATCGTGGACCTGATTGCAGGCAAATTGGCCGTTCCAGACGTGACCACCGGCACTGGCCCGATCGGCGTTGCTATCAATGAAGGCACCGGCGCCGCGCTCGTCGCCAACACGACTCAAAACACCGTGTCTGAAATAAACGTCGGTTCGTTGTTCCCAACTGGCTCCGGCGCGACTCCTCCAACCTCCTTGACTGCGACTTCTATCGGTGTGGATACGGAACCCATCGCAATCGCAATCGATCCGGACCGCGGCACGAACAACAACGGCCTCGCCGTTGTCACTGCCCTCGCTCTGACAAGCTCCTTCCCGCGTGGCGTGCTAGACACCGTCGACATTGGCGCCACGACTCCCGCAAAGAGCACCACCGCGGCGGTCGGAAGTGTCACAGCCACACCGACCGGAGTCGTCTTCGATCCGTCCGTTTCTCCCGCCTTGTTCTATGCCGTTTCGAGCGGCGGAAACGTCGTGAGTTCGTTCAATCCGGACAACGGTGCATCGAGCACAGTCCACGTCGGAATCAATCCGACCTCGCTGGCTCTGAATCCGTTTACCGGCGGCATACTCACGCTCAACAGCATCAGCAGCACGATTTCAATCGTGGACACTCTATCGAGTCCGTTTAAGACGCGGAAATCGTACGGTTTGCCGGGACCACCTCCCGCGAATGTTACGTTGACGCCGACGACAAACTCCGTGGCAATCGACCAGTTCCTGAATTTGGCCGTCATCGCCGATCAGGCGCACAATCGCGTTCTGCTGTTCCCCATGCCGAACTAAGAATCCGGCTGCGGCGCGCAAGTACAACGTTTCTCTGTTGTGCGGGCATCGGACTTTGTAGATTCCGGGGACCTGTCGGTAATTCGGGGCGCTTCCATGGGGCTTTCCCATTGCGGCGGGCGGAGCCAGTCGGCTATACTTTCTCGTTTGTAAATCCCCCGCGAAACCCGGTAGGGAAGCGGATTACGAGTTTGGCCAACGCGATTTGGCCCGAGGTGGGCGCACTGCGCCCAACCAAAACAAGGAGACTACAGTGAACACGATGTTTCGATTGACGGCGCTCGCAGCCGCGGGGCTCATCGGAGCCGTTGCGGCCAACGCGCAAGGCGCACCGGCAACTGCCGCGCCCGCAACCGCAAAAGTAGGTGTGTTGAACGTGCAGGCGGCCATCGCCAGCACCGCGGAAGGCAAACAGGCTTCTGCCGAATTGCAGTCCAAGTTTGCGCCGCGCCAAACCGAACTGGAAGCTATGAACAAGCAGATCAACGATCTGCGGCAGCGTTTGCAGGCCGGGCAGAACACCTTGAGCCAGGATGAGCAGGCGCGTTTGCAGCGGCAAGGTGAAGCGCTGGCCAAGCAGGCGCAGCGGAAGCAGGAAGATTACAACGAAGACGTGCAAGCGGAACTCGGCGACGTTCGCGAAAAGATCGGCCGCAAGATGCTCGATGTTCTCGACCGCTACGCTCGCGAAAACGGCTACAGCGCGATCTTCGATACGTCCTCGCAGGCTCAGGTCATTATCTACGCGTCGAACCAATCGGATGTCACGCAAGACATCATCCGCTTGTACGACCAGGCGTATCCCGTGAAGGCCTCCGCTACGCCCGCGAAACCCGCGGCAGCAAAGCCGGCTCCGACCACCACTCCGGCCAAGCCGTAATTCGTCGGCCAATTTTCAGGAAAAGCGCCCCGGCACTGCCGGGGCGCTTTTTGTTTTTGGGAGCTTGGGAATGGTTCTGTTTCGAATCAGGTAAACTTGACACGTTAGGTATAATAGTAGGTGGTCCCGGATGGCTCGCCGTCCGGTCAGGGCCGGACTTGCATCCGTGCCCGCCTGCTCTTTGAAATCCTAAACGTCGGCCGGAACGCACAACCGGACCGAAAATAATCGTTCCTCTTAGGGGAATCGTTGAGTCTGAAACCTCTTTCATTTGCCACTCTTGCTTCGCTCTTTTGCCGTTTTTTGCCGTTTTTTGCCGAGCCTGAAAGCTTATCTCTCCTGAAATCAATGGGTTGCGCACTCTTGGTCAAAAACAACCGGGGTGGGGGTAATGCAGCCAGTTCGGCCCAAGTCATTTGAACCAATAGGGCGTTTTCTTGGCCCACGGGCTGTCTGGGTATTTTTTGTGCAGGAGGTCGAAGGCGGATTTGGAAATCTGGCCGGCGCCGTCGCCCGTGCAGCCGTAGCGCGTGGCGCGGACCGTGAGGTGAAGCGCTTCGGGCACGCGAGGATCGTCAGGGTGAGTCTTCGCGAATGTGATCGCTTCCGCGCCGAGCCATTCCGGGCCGGCGGGCAATTGGCCGAGTTGCTCGAGTTCCGCCGCGGCAACTTTGGAATCTTCCGCTGAAAGGAATCGCGCGGCGGAAATATCGCCGTCTGTGTAGATTTCCTTGAGCGCAGACGAAAGCGTTCGCCACGGATAACGCGAGTAGGATCCCGCGGCCGGTTGTGCTCCGGGAACGGCGGGTTGTAGAGCGCACCACCAATTGTCGTGGAGATTGTCGAGTTGCTCCGTCGGCGTTTCTCTGCCAAAGCCGGTTTCGACGAACGGCCGGAACCCCGGCGAACGAAGAATCGCGAAGACGGCTGCGAAGTTGCGATCGTCGATTGACTGCGAAGACGCGTAACTTTCCAAAGCGGGCTTCAACTCCGGCGCCAGCGCAACGACTCGAGCAGCGAGTTCCTGCGAAATGGAATCGTTCTTCAGGAGCACCGCGCGAGTCCATGCCGCGAGAGTCAGGCGGCGCTGAATGCCGAGAGGAAGCGATTCTTTTTTGGAGGCGGCGGCGAGCAACGACAGCGGAATTTTTTCGGAAAAAATAATCGCCGCATCGGCGTCGAGTTGAGCTTCGGGCGGCTTGCCATCTTTGGCCGGCAATTTGTCGCGCATTCCGCTGTCGGAGACATCGCCGAAATTGTAGGTAACGCCCGCGGGAGTGCGGAAAGCGAAGAGCGAAAATTCGTCGAAGGAACGCGCGAGGCTCATGCGCAAGGCGAGAAATTGATTTTGCGCGGAGACCGGCATGGATTTTAGTTCGCCCGCAATGACGCGGTCGATGTCGGCGGCGACGGTCGCAGGATCTTTTGCGAGCTTTGCGCGGAGCCGCAAAGAATGGAATAAGAGCGTTGCGTGAGCCGGAGAATTTGCGTCGACAGATTCGGCGGCTTTCAGCAGCGCAGGAACTTCCGGACGAGTTGGTTCCGTTTTGCAGAGCGCCGCGACAAGCCACGGCACGGATTTTGTTTTTTGCCATTGTTCGATCGCTTCGTCCGTGGCCTGCGGCGACTTCAACTTCATCGCGGAAATCCAGTTCGTTAAATCGTCTTTTGCCTCAAGCGTGTAACCCTGGCGATCGAGCAGCCAGAAGTAGTCAGCCTGATGCTGATCGAAATCCGCCCGCGCGCCTGGATGCATCACCCAGTTAGCGAGCGCGACGCGGCGTTCTTCGGGATGGAGACGCGCGGCGAGAAAATCGAGTCGGCGCTGCGCGGCAGGTTTTATTTTCGCCTGAGCGGGGTCGGCGACGATTTGCTGGAGAATTCGTTCTGCAGCGATAAGCGCGGCTTTGTCGAAATTTCCTTTCGCATCGCCGAGGGTGCCTCTGCGGATGAGCGCGCGCGCCTGTAAATAGGCGCCGAGTTCGCGCCAGGGAGAATCTTTCGTTTTGGAGATTTCTTCAAAGCGCGCGGCAGCTGCGTTGAAATCGCCGGCGTAGAAGTAGGCCGCGGCGATTTGATACTGGCGGTCGGCGCGAATGACTGGCGGATCGGATTCCGCCGCAGCCGCGGGAATGACTGCTTCGAGTGGCGGCTTGTTGAATTGATAGGGCTGGCCGCAATTCGCGAATACTTTGCGTTGCGCTTCGAGCCAGCTCAGTACGGCGGCGTTGTCTGCACCGAATTGTTGGCGATGCTGTTCGAGGCGCTCGCGGGCGGTTTTGAAAGCGTCGGGAAGGCAGTTGTAATACTCGACGTAGTTTCCGTCGCGCGATTCGGAGCGGATGACGCCTTGCGCGTCCGCGTATTCAGCATGGGGGAGCGGCGGGTCGCCGGCGGCTTTGTGCCAGAGCGTGACTTCGGCGGGCTGATTGGGATCGGCGGCGAGGCGCTCGCGTTCGGAGGTTGCCGCGGTTGGATTCGCGTTCACGGCGGGGTTCAAGATGGCGAGTTCTTCTTTCGTGACGGCGCACCGGAAAGATTCCGATAAGCGGCGAAAAGAAACATGTCGTAGTAAGAAGGTTGGACGATTCCGACGCGGCCCTGAAGATATTCGCCGTAGTCGAAGTCGGGCGACTTCATGTCGGTGAAAATAGTTTCGGCGAGCCACGGACCGCAGGCATTGGCGACAGGGATCGGCGGAATTGCGAGCGCTGCGACAAGTGTCGCTGCGACAATCACCCGAAGAAATTTTTTGGCCATGGCAGTTCTCCTCAAAACCAGTAAGGCGTTTTCCTGGTCCACTCGCTGTCGGGATATTTTTTGTGAAGTAATTCAAAAGCAATTTTTGAATAGTTGGTCTTGGTTCGTTCGGCGCATCCATAGCGGTCGGCCCGATTTACGTAATGCAAGGCCTCCGGAATGCGCGGATCATCAGGGTGAAGGCGTACCCATTGCAGAACAGGATCGCCAAGCGCTTGAACGGCAGAATCTGTCTTCTGGATTTTCGAAAGTTCCAACGCCGCTGTGTCTCTTGCCTCATTGCTCAGGAACGCCGGATAGGAAACCGATTTGTTCGGGTAAATGGAACCTAACGGTGGGCTAAGGATTGATCGCATCCCATAGTAGTCATTTTCAAACCAGTCCCGATCCTTACTGCCCATCCACGAGCACCACCAGTTGTCGCGGTAGCTGTCAATTCTTGTGTAGTCGAACGTTTCCCGTCCTGAGCCGGTTTCGACGTAGGGTTTCCAGCCGGGACTCTTCAAGATTGCAAGCGCGGCCGCGAATCGGCGTTCTTCGATCGTTCGGCTGTTGGCAACTGCTTCCAAATCCAGATCTCGCTCAGGAAAGAGCTGTTGCATCAGCGGCACGATTTCTCGTTCCTTTTCGCCGTCGTCAAGCAGAAACGTTCGCACCCAAAGCGCTTGCGCCACACTTTTGCGCAGCCATTCCGGCAAAACCGCCTTTTCCGCGGCTTCCCGCAACAGCGAATTCGGCATCTTTTCCGTCAGGACCAGTGTGGAATCCGCATCAAGCTCTAACCGTTTTGTGCTGAGCTCCGCACGTTTGGCGCGGTCCGACGGACCAAGGTATTCGTCGGTGTCCCAAACCGAAGGCGTCTCGTCATCGGTTTCGTCCGTGCCGATGTACGCTGGAACACGCGGCGCGTACGAAAGCCATTCCTCCAAGTTGTGTGCGAGAGTCATCCTCAGCGCACGGAGCATATTTATGGAAGATTGCGGCAGCGAGGCGTCTGGTTTGACGAGGAGGGCGTCGAGTGCGGTCCGCGCCTCAAGTGCTCTGCCGGAAGTTGCAAGCAGACGATTACGATGGAATGCAACGGTCGCGAAAACGGGACTTGTGCTCCCGACGAGTCTCGCGGCCTCCAACATGGCGGGCACTGCTCTTTCATCACCCGTGCTTTTGCTGAGGGCGGCGACTAACCATGGTAAGGATCGTGTTTCCTGCCATCGCTGAATGGCGTGCCGAGTGGCTGCTGGTTTCTTGGCCTGGAAGGTCAAAACCCAATCGGTCAGATCACTTTGTTCGCGCCGGATACGCTGTCTTGAGAATCCCTCTTCAATTGCTTTGGCGCGGCCTTCTTGATCGGATTCATCCGTCTCGCCCAAGAACTCATCCAAGAACACGGTATAGTCGCCGACCGCTTCTCCGAAGTTCTCCAGGCGGTTTTGCTTTCCGAGTCGTTCGACGAGACTTGAATAGTACCTATCGTGGTCAATCCGGAACTCCACAAACGACTGCAAACGGCCTGCCGATGCGTGTGCGGATCTTAGTTTTGGATTAGCCAGAATCGCTTGTAGCTTATTGTTTGCGATGACCAAATCTTCTTTGCGTTCAGCGGCGTTGTCTTTCAAAGTCGCTTTACGGATGCGGGCGCGGACCGCCAACAAAGTTGCTGTCGTTTTCCAAGGTGAATCCGGTTCGTTCGAAATATCGTTGAATTCCCGCTCCGCCTTTTGAAAATCACCGGCGTAGAAATGGAATGAAGCAATTTGATATTCCCGATCCGCGCGGAGCAATGGGCTAGACGGGGCGGCAAGTGGTTTGGGTTCAGCCGCCTCTGAATCTTTTGGGCCCCTGTTGCATGCGGAGAAAACAACGTCCTGCGCGTGAATCCATTGTTCTAATTCGGGGCTCTGAGGACCGAACGCTGCGGCGCGCCGCCGCAGCGTGTCCGCGGCCGTAGCGAACGAGTCCTTGAGGCAATTCTCGTAGTAGAAGTACTCCCAGACATGGAGATCGCCTCCAAATGATTTACGGAAAGTGTCGATGTACTCCGGGTCCCGGTGATTCATATATCTTCGCCGCGAGAGAACCCAGCGTTCCGCGGGCCCAGGCTTTTCCGCTTCGGCCGTTCCCCAAGAAGAGATTCGCCGCTGCCAGAGTCCCAGAATGGATTGTTGCTCTGATTTGCTGAGGTTCTTTCCTGAAGCGTAGCGATAGGCAATCACCAGATAGGAGCGCGCATAGCTTGGTTGGAGGACGCCGAGCTGACCTCCCGCGAAGTCCGAGAGAGGAAAATCGGGATGAAGATGCAGAGTGAAAATGGCGCGTGTGAAGAAGGGACCGCAGGCGCGGGCTGGCGGGGGAAACCAGAACACGGGGACGGCGAGGCTGAATGCAATGAGAGAGCAAATCAGTTTTCGTGCCATGACGGAAGATCCTTGAGAGATTGATCCGCGGAAGCTTTTTCCCACGAGCGGGGAGAGAAAACGTAGACGCGGAGAGAGGAGAGGGGAGCGTCGGAGACGGAGATTTTGCCGGAGAGGATGTCGCGGGAGAAAGGTTCGTCGGTCGAGAGGCCGAGGCTGGAGGAGCAGGCAGGGACGGTGAAGGAGTTGCCGGCGGCCAGGTAGCTTGAGATTTCGCGAGTGCCGGGACCCATGCGGAAGAGCATGGGGACGGCTTCGTCGATGGTGCCAGGAGGAAGCTGGTTGAGCCAGCGATCGCCGATGCACCAGGAGGCGAGGGCGGTGATGCTGAGCGGAAAGTTTGGCGGGAGTTGTTTGCGGACTTCCGTCAATAAGTCGCGATAGAAAGCGTGTTCGCTGAGAGTCGCGTCGAAATCAATTTGGAGAGCGGAGACGCCCTGGATTTGAGCGGTCGCGGTAATTTCTTTCGCGATGTGGGCAATCTCGTCCGACGAAAAAGACGCGGGTGAAGAGTTGGCGATTGAGTAGGCGCCGGGCAATGCGCCGCGAAGCGATTCGATTCTGACGACGGCCATGAGGGGAGTGCCGGGCGCAACCCGAAGAGGCTGCATCCTGGGACGAAGGTTTACGGCATCCAAGTTGGTCGCGTTCGAGTTGGCGCGAGAAGTGGCGAGAAAGATGGTCTTGGCGAGGAAGGCGACACCGACTTTGGAGTTGCCTAGGAATTGCAAGTCTTCGGGACGCTCCCAAGCCCACAGATAAAGATTAGGGAGATTGGCGATGCGCGGCGGGTGGGACGGTTTTGCCACGAAAAGCCGACGGGCGGCTCGAGGCAAATGGCGTTTCAGGCGCGCGGAAAGTGGCGAGTGGGCGACGAGGTACCAGCTGCCGAGGCACACCATGGCGAGAATGAGTGCTGCGCCGCCGAGTTTTGTCCCTCGAATCACTGACCTAGAAGTTGCATCCTGTGTGCCAGAACGGGGCGTTGAAAGTAAACGACTTATGATGACGTAGACGGGCGGGGGAGTGTTAGGTCGTCCACGGTGTGTGTGTTCATAAACGCTTGTGGGCGGAACTGGGACGTGAGAAAAGCGGCAGCAGGGCTGCCGCACTCCATACAACGAGTTGCGGGTGAGCGAGGTGTGGGTGGCGAGGGACGGGAGAGGATTGGTGGAGCCGGGGACGTGAGAAAAGCGGCAGCAGGGCTGCCGCAGTCCAAAGGGAGGACCGCCACCGTGTATTGCTTTTGCCGTGCAGGGGGAATATACTCTCTCTTCGCTCGGAAACGGGTCGCACGA
>DATGIS010000072.1:0-11945 GCA_035295625.1 Candidatus Acidiferrum sp.
GACCAATATCTCTGGGACGGCTCCGGCGAGCCCGATCCGCAAGTGCAGCGGCTCGAAACGTCTCTTGCGGTGTTTCGTCATCGCGGCGAAACCCCGGCATTTCTCATTTCAGTTCCGTCCGTCGAAACCAAACCATTCTTCCCATTCCTGCAGCAGCTCTGGACGCGGCGGCTCGGTGCAATCGTCGCAATGGCGGCGGCCGCAGTCGCGATTTCGTTTCTTCCCGTGCGTTCTGTTCCGCCGATCCAGCCACGTCCCGGCTGGAACGTCGCTCGCATCGAAGGCACTCCACTCGTCGGCGCGAATAAGATTCAAGTTGCCGGCGCAACCGCCAAACTCGAAGTCGGCGAGCTCCTCGTCACCAACTCGACTTCCAGCGCGACCATCACCGTCGCCGAAATCGGCGAAATTCAAGTCGACCCCGGAACCCGCGTCCGTCTTCTCCAAACCATGCGGGACCGCAAACGTATCTCCCTCGAGGAGGGCACCATTCACGCCGCGATCTGGGCGCCGCCCGGCGAATTTGTTGTAGACACGCCCAGCGCCACCGCCGTCGACCTCGGCTGCGCCTACACCTTGCACGTCGCGCCGGACGGCTCCGGCTTGCTCCGCACAACTCTGGGTTGGGTCGGTTTCCATGCAAATGGCCACGACTCGTTTATCCCGGCTGGGGCCGCTTGCCCGACGCATCGCGAACGTGGCCCGGGCACACCCTATTTTGAAGACGCGACCGGCTCTTTCCGCGCGGCGCTTGCAAAACTCGATTTCGACAATCTCAGTCCGGAAGCTCGCACAGAAGCGCTGCGTATTGTCCTTTCACAAGCACGCAAAGACGACGCGCTTTCCCTCTGGCACCTGCTTTCCCGCACGCACGGCGCAGACCGCGAAAAAGTTTTCAAGCGATTCGCCGTTCTCGTGCCGCCACCTTCCGGTGTTAATCGCGACGGGATTCTCCAACTCGATCAACATCAGATGGATCTCTGGTGGAACGCCCTCGGCCTCGGCGACATTTCCATCTGGCGATTCTGGGAACAAACACCCGGCGGCTCAATCTCCGCAAATGGGCAATTGCTTCAGAAAAAACAGGCAATCCTCAAACAATCTCGTTAACAGCTGACCGCGGAAAACCGTCTTTCGAACTGAATGCAGATTTTTCTGCAGGAGGCTCGAATGAAATCGCTCACTCGCCCAATACAACGCTTTCTCTTTGCCACTTTCCTTTCGCTTTCGCTGCTCTCCGCTGTCGCTCTCGCTGGGCCGCCGCTCATTTGCCATCCATTCGAAATCGATGGCGCAAAGTCTCTTCCGTGGATCAGTCACGATTGGAATCTCAGCGGCAGCGAAAACTATGACACTTCAAAACTCGCTTCCGACACCATCGCCATTCTCGATTCCAGCCAGGTCACGTTGGTTCACATGGAGACTCTACGCCGCGCCACCCTCTATGCACGAAAAGATGCCGTCGCCGCCAAACAGCTCATCGCTCGCCTTGTCGCACGTGCCGGAGCGACAAAAGCATCCCCATCATCCACGCCACCGGACGCCCTTGCCATCTTTGACGCGGGCTATCTTGCCGAAGCCTACAAGCAGTGGCTCGGCGCAGAAGACAATCCGGCGCAGCGATTCGACGGCTACGCTCTTGTGCAGCTCGCCCTGCAGCGCCGCGGCAACGACCCACAAATGGAATTTGCCGCCGCGCTCATCGCCGCTCGCAATCCGAACATCAATGCGCAAGACCACGCCGAAAAAGCTATCGCCGGCGCAAAGACCGATGCACTACTCGCGCGCAATCTGTCCGCCCACTTTCTCGGCGCCCATAGCGAAACCCTCTCCGCGATGATCACCCGCACCAAACTGGCCAAGGAGTAGCGCCGTGAAATTTCTTTCGCTTCTCGTAGTCGGTTCGCTCTGTTGCTTTCTGTCTGCCGGCGACTCGCAAGAGTTCTCGGCGGACTCCGGCCTCATCGTCCACGAGTGGGGCACCTTCACCTCCATCGCAGGCGCCAAAGGCGAAGCCGTTGTATGGACGCCCCAAGCCGAACGCGACGATTTGCCCGCCTTCGTCGAACACCTCCGCAACAATCGCTTCAAAGGCGGCCTGCAAGGCACTGTCCGCATGGAAACTCCCGTCCTTTATTTCTACGCGAATCATCCGGCGACCGTCTCCGTACACGTTTCGTTTTCGAGGGGTCTGCTTACGGAGTGGTATCCGCACGCAGTGGTACCACTTACAAAACAGCAATTGTCCAATCCTCTTCCGGCTGTAAACGCAGCGAATGGTGAACTTCAATGGAATTCCGTTCAGGTGAATCCGGGCGGCGCGGAAGATTTTCCAAAAGAGCCCGCAGCGAGCCGCTACTACGCGGCCCGCGAGACCCTCGCTTCACCGGTGACCGTGAACTCACCCGCAGGCAGACAGCAGGAAAAATTTCTTTTCTATCGCGGAGTGTCTTCGTTTGACGTCCCCGTCACTGCGCTTCCGATGAACGACGGCAGGATTCTTGTTTCTAATTCCGTCGGAACCACGACTCCAACGGCCATCCTCTTCGAACGTCGCGGCACGCACCTCGGCTATCGGATACTCGGCCCAGTTCAATATTCTTCGATCGTCGATCCACCGGAACTCAGCTCGGACATTGGAACCTTGTCCCGCGAGTTGGAGAAAATTCTCGTCACAGAAGGCCTCCACCCCGACGAAGCCCGCGCCATGCTCACAACCTGGAACGATTCCTGGTTCGAGGAAGGCACTCGATTGCTGTACGTCGTCCCACGCGCATTCGTGGACCGCGTCCTCCCACTCACCATCCACCCCGCCCCTGCGAGCACGACTCGCGTCTTCGTCGGCCGCATGGAAATCGTCACTCCCGCAACGGAACAAGCCGTCGAATCCGCATTTTCTTCGGGCGACCGCACAGTTCTCGTCAACTACGGCCGCTTCCTCGCGCCAATTCTTCAAGTTATGCTCGACCGCAATCGTGACTCGGCCCGCACCGAGCGCCTCACCAGATACCTGAACTCTGCGTATTCCGACGCTTATGCGCTCTTGCACCAACGCCCCAAAACTTGACCCAATCTCTCCCCGCCCCTACAATAATAACTTCACAGTGATTCATTTTTTCGATTCGATGAATTGTACTCTCGGCCCGGCGGCCACCTGCCGGGCTGCGCTGTTTTTATAGCGCTAATTTTTCCAACGGTTGGCCAAAGAGGAGCGCATGATAGACGGTCCGATTCAAGAAGGTCTCACTTTCGACGACGTTCTCCTCGTTCCCGGCAGATCCTCCATCCTGCCCAACGAAGTCACCACGCGCACGAACTTCACCCGCAAGCTCCAACTCGCCATTCCGCTCGCCTCCGCCGCCATGGACACTGTCACCGAATCCCGCCTCGCCATCGCCATCGCGCGCCAGGGCGGTATCGGCATCGTCCATCGCAACATGCCGATCGACCGTCAGGGCGAAGAAGTTGACCGCGTAAAGCGCTCCGAATCCGGCATGATCGTCGACCCCGTCACCATTTCGCCCGACATCACCCTCCGCCAGGCTCTCGAAATCATGACCAAGTACCGCATCTCCGGCCTGCCCGTCACGCGCGGCACCCGCCTAGCCGGAATTCTCACCAACCGAGACCTTCGCTTCGAAAAAAATCATTCTCAGCTCGTCAACGCCGTCATGACGAAAGAAAATCTCATCACCGTTCCCGTTGGCACCACCCTCGAAGAAGCCGAAAAAATTCTCCAAAAGCATCGCATTGAAAAACTTCTCGTCGTCGACCAGGACTTCAACCTCAAAGGCCTCATCACCGTAAAAGACATCCAGAAAAAACTCGAGTATCCCAACGCCGCAAAGGACGATCAGGGCCGCCTTTTCGCCGGAGCCGCTGTCGGAGCCACCGGCGATTTCCTCGAACGGGCCGTCGAAATGTCCAAAGCCAAGGCCGACGTCCTCGCCATCGACACCGCGCACGGCCACACCGCAAAAGTCATGGAAGCGATCAAAGCCATCCGTCATCGCCTCCCCGAAATGCAGATCATCGCCGGCAACGTCGCCACTTACGACGGCGCGAAAGATCTCATCGCACTCGGCATTGACGGTCTCAAAGTCGGTATCGGACCCGGCTCGATTTGCACCACGCGCGTCATCAGCGGTGCCGGCGTTCCGCAACTCACCGCCGTCATAGAAGCTTCGCGCGCCGTAAGAGGGACGGGCGTCCCCATCATCGCCGATGGCGGCATAAAATATTCCGGTGACATCACCAAAGCGATCGCCGCTGGCGCAAGCTGCGTCATGATCGGCAGCCTCTTCGCCGGCACCGAAGAATCACCCGGCGAAACCATTCTCTATCAAGGCCGCACTTTCAAGTCCTATCGCGGTATGGGCTCCATCGGCGCGATGAACGCTGGCTCGGATCGCTATTCCGTCGTGCAGGATTCGAGCGAAAGCGGAAAATCAGTGCCCGAAGGCGTTGAAGGGCGCGTCGCCTACAAAGGTCCGCTCGGTGCACTCACCGACCAGCTCGTCGGCGGCCTCAAATCCGGGATGGGCTACGTCGGAGCTTCGAATCTCAAAGACCTTTCCGAAAAAGCACAGTTCGTTCGCATCACTGCCGCTGGCCTTCGCGAATCCCACGTGCACGACGTCGTCATCACTCGAGAAGCGCCGAACTACCGCATGGAATAGCGTCTTTCACTTGCGGGCCACTCCGCTGAACTGCGGCGGCCCCGATTGGAACCAAGCTCTTGTCCGAACAACCCTGGCGCAATCCACGTCCCGCTCCCGAACTCGACGAACTCCGCCGTCGCGTACCTCCCTCGCGTTTCGTTCCGCCCTGGCTTCGCGCCTGGTGGCCCGCCCTCGCTTGGGCCTGCGTCATCTTCACGCTTTCCACCGATTCTTTCTCCGCCGCCAATACCGGCTCCATCATCGAACCGGTCCTGCGCTGGCTCTTTCGCTCGCTCTCCCGTCACCAGATTCACGAAATTCACTATTTCATCCGCAAGACCGCGCACTTCACGGAATATTTCATCTTTTATCTGCTCCTCTTTCGCGGAGTTCGCGGCGATCGCCGAGGCTGGCGCTGGACCTGGGCTCTCGCCTCTCTCTCTATCGCCGCCGGCTATTCCATTCTCGACGAAATCCATCAGGCCTTCGTCATCAGCCGCACCGCCTCACCGTGGGATTCTCTGCTCGATTCCATCGGCGCGTTTGTTGCGTCCGCCGTTGTTTTTCTTTGGTACTTCTTCCGCCGCGCATCGTCGAACTCATCCTCCACGACTAAACCCTCGCATCAGTAAACATTCATCTCGTACCTGTATCAGTACCTGCTATAGTACGGGCTTCGCCCGATGAACTTTCCCATCGAAACCGAATACCTCACAAAAAACTACGGCCGCGTCAAAGCTCTCGACGATCTCACCTTTTCCGTCGCGGAAGGCGGCGTTCACGCCCTCGTCGGTCCCAATGGCGCCGGCAAAACCACGCTCATCAAAATTCTCGTCAACATCTTTCACGCCACGAAGGGCCACGCCACGGTTCTTGGCGTCGATTCCACTTCCATCTCCGGCAAAGCTTTCGCCTCAATCGGCTACGTGTCCGAAAATCAACAACTCCCGCTCTGGATGCGCGTCGGCGACTTTCTCAAATACCTCCGTCTGTTTTACCCCACCTGGGACCGCAAACTTGAATTCGCTCTGGTCGATCAACTCGATCTTCCCGTCGAGCGCAAGTTGAAACATCTCTCCCGCGGCATGCGCACGAAGGCCGCTCTCGCCAGCGCTCTCGCTTTTCGCCCGAAGCTCATCATCCTCGACGAACCATTCTCCGGCCTCGATCCCGTCGTCCGCGAAGAACTTGGCCAGGCCCTTGTCCTCGCCAGGGAATACGCCACAACCCTTGTCTCGTCTCACGACCTCGCCGAAATCGAATCTTTCGCCACACATCTCACCTATCTCGACGCCGGCCGCCTTCGCCTCTCCGAAGACGTTCCTTCCATCCGTGCGCGCTTTCGCGAAGTCGAACTCACCCTCGACGCCCCTGCCGCTGTTCCCGAAAATCTCCCTTCGAATTGGCTCCACGCCAGCGCATCCGGCAACATTCTCAAGTTCATCGACTCCGCCTTTCAACAGGAAGCGCTGCAGTCCGAAATCTTCCACCGCTTCGGCACCATCGAGCACGCCGCCTTCAATCCCATGACCATTCGCGACATCTTTCTCGCCGTCGCAAAATCTACGCGCAAACCGGTCAAACCCGCACCCCTCCCATGAAACTCATCTTCCACATCTTCAAAAAAGACGTCCGCCACCACTGGCCGGAAATTTTCGTTCCGCTCATCCTCCTCGCGGTCTTCGCATGGGATCAGCCGCGCCGATGGGCCGGCCACGAAGCGGCAAATCGCTTCTTAACCACTTTTCTCAATGCAATTCCCTTTCTGCTCATCCTCGCCTGGATGTTTTTGATCGTTCGAGTGGTTCACGGTGAATCGCTCGTCGGCGACCGCCAGTTTTGGACGACCCGCCCCTACGAGCGAACCAAACTATTCGCCGCCAAGCTGCTGACCGCGATCGTGTTTCTTAATCTGCCGCTTTTCATCGCTCAACTTATCCTCCTGAAACTCTCCTTCTTCCCCGTCCTGGCCTCTATTCCAGGGCTCCTCGTAATTCATCTCTTGCTCTTCGCGTTTCTCGTCATGTACGGGTTCGCCATCGGCAGTGTCACCTCCGGGATGGGCCAGGCGGTGCTTGCCGTCTTGGTTGTCATCGTCGGACTCATCGGAATCGGCAGCCTTTTTGCCGTCTTTCCAAGCATCGAGTTCACATCCGATTTCCTGTCCGGCGAACTCGGCCTTTTACTTCTGGCCGGCGGAATCGTCACCGCCCTGGTCCAATACATTTTTCGTCGCACCCTGTTTAGCCGCCTGTTGTTTCTCGGAATGTTGGCGTCCGTCGCCGCTCTCATGCTCTTGTCCATGTCCCCGCGAATCATCAATTACAATCTTCCCGCTCCCACCGCGGAGCACCCCGTCCCCGCAAAATTCTCTTTCGATCGTACCGCCGCGTTCGGCCACGAGCCGGGTCAAAAATATTACGGAAAAAATGTTGAACTTGAGTTCCCGATCGTCGTCGAAGATCTCGCGCAAAATACCGTCGTGCAGATTCATGGAATCAAGCTCGACCTCGATTTGCCCACCGCTCAGCATTGGACCTCCGGCTGGCGCTCCGCTTACGATTCGGTCGAAGCCGGCCGCACGCGCACTTGGCCTTCTGTCGAACTTCCGCGAGCCATCTTCGATCCTGTCCGGAACGGGCACGTAAACGCACGCATCTCGCTGGCTCTCAAGGTTTATCGCGTTGGCGGCGGCACCGCTTTGTCGTTTGACGGAGACAAACTGCACTTTGCCGATGGTGCCCGCTGCGCCATTGACGCCACCGGCCGAAACGTCAAATGCTTCGCGCCGCTAAAAGGCCCAGCCGGCTTCGCAATCTATTCTGACTCGCCCGGCTCCGAGTGTTTCTCGCCATCCGAGGAAAAAGAGGAGCCATGGGCTCCTCTTCCCGCCTCTTACTTCAACTTCACCTCGGAAAACCCCGTCCCGGATCCCGCTCTCAGCCCCGTCTACGATTTTGATTTTTCCTTTTCTCGGCGTCACGTTTACGAAGATCTAAAAACAACGGTCCCTGTTTGCCCCAATACGAAATTCCTCTTCGCGAATCTCAAATACCAGTACACCACGCGCACGGAAATCGACCTCGGCGATATCAAACTGGCGAATTACCTTCCGACATTTCCGCGAAAAATTGTCCCGCCCATCAAGCGTCCCTCGCTTCACGAACCTTCGGGTACTTTGTCTTTCAACTTGCTTCTTCCGGGCGCAGAGTTAATCGCTCGCCGCTGACCCCGTTATAATTTGCCTGCATCCGTGCCGGTCTCTCCCCCGAATCCCAGCCGTCTGTCATATTCTGATCTCGAGGCATAATAAGCCCAATATGCGCACAGTTCTTGATCTTCGCTTGCGAAGTAGCGCCGCCATATTTTCGCTGGCACTCTTCTGCGGGTTCATTTCAAACGCAGCTGCCCAAAACCCTGCGTCTCCCCCACCCGACGCCGCTCTCCGCGCCGCCGTCTGCCCCATCATCTATCCCGACGACGAAACTCCCGGCGCCAAAGGCGTTCGCTACACTTTTTTCGGCAACGCCTTCTTCATCAATTCGCAGGGCTATCTCGTCACCGCGGCCCACGTCCTCGAAACCTTCCGCGATCTCGGCCAGCCCTACATTCTCGTCGACCGTCCCAACGCTCCGCCGCAAGCTCTCAAAGCCAACATCGTCGCCATTGACTGGACGCACGATGTCGCCGTCCTCCGCGCCTCTCCCAATCCCTTCGACGGAAAATTCAATGTTGCTTTCCTGCCGCTTGCGTCCGCGCGTCCCGCTCCCGGCGACGCCATCCTCGCCACTGCGCTTCATCCCGCCAACATTCGCAACGCCACCACCTACAAAATTCCCGTGCAGGATTTTTCCCCTGCCCAAGTCCTCGGCATCGTACAAACCCGCGAAGAAATAAATCTTCCCGAAACCGATCTCTTCCTTTTCACTCATGAAGTCCAAAAAGGTCAAAGCGGTTCGCCCGTTCTCCTAGCCAACTCCCGCCAGGTCGCCGGCCTCGTCGATGGCCGCTGGCTGCGCACATCTTCTTTCTCCCTGCCTGCCGCAGGCGGCGCGCACACCTCTCTCTACAACGGCCCTCTCGGCGCCGCCGTCCCCATCGACTACCTTCTCGCCCTCCTCCAGAAAAATTCCGTCGCCTGGACCACCGCTGCCAAAAATGGTGAACCCGCTTACCCCTCGCTCATCACTTCGCCAAAGTAACCCATAACCACCCACTTTGTGCGAACATCTCAAGAATATGGAATTCCGACAATTAGGCGCATCCGGATTGCAAGTTCCCGTTCTTAGCTTTGGCGCTGGCACCTTCGGCGGCGCAAACGAATTCTTCAAAGCGTGGGGCAGCAGTGACGTCGCCGAAGCAACTCGCCTCGTCGATATCTGCCTCGACTCCGGCGTCAATCTCTTCGATACCGCCGACATCTATTCCGACGGCGCTTCCGAGGAAATTCTCGGCAAAGCCATCGCCGGCAAACGGAATCGCGTTCTCATCTCTTCGAAAGCCACCTTCGCCATGGGTCCCGGCCCCAACGACATCGGCAGTTCGCGTTATCACTTGATTCAGTCTTGTGAAAACAGTCTTCGCCGCCTCGGCGTCGAAACCATCGACATCTATCACATGCACGGCTTCGACGCGCTCACTCCGGTCGAAGAAGTTCTCAGTACGCTCGACAACCTCGTGCAAAGCGGCAAGGTCCGCTACATCGCCTGCTCCAACTTCTCCGGCTGGCACTTGATGAAGTCGCTCTCCATCTCCGAACGCTACGGCTGGGCGCGCTACGTCGGCCATCAGGTTTATTACTCCCTCGTCGGTCGCGATTACGAATGGGAACTCATGCCGCTCGCTCACGAGCACAAAGTCGGCGCGCTCATCTGGAGTCCCCTCGGCTGGGGCCGCCTCACGGGAAAAATCCGCCGCAATCAACCCTTGCCAGCCGTTTCGCGCCTTCACAAGACCGCCGACAAAGGTCCGCAGATCGACGACGAATATCTCTACAAAGTCGTGGATGCGCTCGATGAAGTCGCAAAAGAAACCGGCAAGACCGTTCCTCAAATCGCGTTGAACTGGCTCTTGCAGCGCCCAACCGTTTGCAACGTCATCATGGGCGCGCGCAACGAAGAACAGCTTCGCCAGAATCTCGGCGCCGTCAGCTGGAATCTCACCGCCACGCAAGTTGCAAAGCTTGATGCAGCGAGCGATGTCCCAGCACCGTATCCCTACTGGCACCAGCGTCAATTTCAAAATCGAAATCCGTTGCCGACTTCCCGCGCCTGATTCGCGCCAGCGCCGCTTCGCCACAAGCGGATTCACAAAAACGCCTCACCGTTTCTTCGAAGCTCGTTTCTTTTCGCCTCTCTTCACTCTTCCAATCGGCATGCCTTTCTTTGCCGTCTTCGCATTGAGCGACACTCGCCGCTCATACGCCGTTCGCAGCGCTCCCTCCAACACATCTTCGCCCACTGCCGCCAGAACCACGTGCGTCGCGCCATTCTTCCCCCAACCGCCCGCTACCGGAACAAAAATCTCCGGCAACTCCGCAACAAACATCGCTTGCTGCTCCGGCGTCAGCATCAGATTCCCGTAGCCTTTTTTCGCCGCAGCCAGCGTCGCGAAAATCCGCCCTCCTACTCGAAAATCCGCCGCTCCCATGTGCGATCCCTCTTCCGCTCCCTCAAAACGCAACGCCACCCTCCGAAAATCCTCAATCGTCATCGCCATATTCGCCCTCCGGGTTCCTCAAGCCCCAACGAATCTCGCACGCAACGTCTCCACAAGTTTTCGGTCCGCTCTTGTTGAGACTATCTCCAGGGGTGAAAACCCTCTCCGCCACGCCAGATAAAAAGTCAGCGCAAGGAGCGCAATCGTAATCGCAAAATTCGGCCAGGCATTCAATCCCCATTGCCCGCTCCACACCATTTCACCCGCCTTGCTGAATGGCGCCAGATAGGGGATCGGCCATTGATATCCATCCGGCCCGCGCGAACCCGCCAGGTCCTCCAACAAATGCAGATGAAAACTCACAAGCGCCAGAAGCGCCGTGATCCATCGTCGTTTCGCAAACGCAAAGCAAATTGCCGCGACGACCACCGCGAACGCGAGGCTGTGCAATTGATGGTGATACCGTGAAAACCATTCCGTCGGGTGCGCTGACCCTCGCGTCGCCAAATCCACAATCGCGCCAAGCCCGTCCACATCCGGCGCCACGCACGCGAGCGCCACCATCGCCCGCTCTTTACGCCCCAGCCGCAGCACGCAGTTCGCCAGCGCCCATCCCGTCAAAAAATGTGTCACCGGATTCATCGTCGTCCGCCGGATTCTATCCCAAGTAGCGTAGCCACTCTTGTTTACCCTGTAAGGGCTTGCGTCACCTGCTCCAGCACCACGAACAAGCCGAAACGCCATCCAATTTGGAGTTTGCCAACCCCGCCTCCCCAAAACACAATTCGCCCCGCTTCGTCTAATCCCGCAATGTCACTTCCCACCAACCCGCCTCTCGCCAAGCCACGCATCCTCTCCGTCGACGCCCTCCGCGGCCTCATCATGATCATCATGGCGGTCGACCACGTGCGCGACTTCATCAGTTCCGCCGCCATGACCTTCGATCCCACCGACCTCTCCCGCACCACCGCCCCCCTCTTCTTCACCCGCTGGATCACGCATTTCTGCGCGCCCGTTTTTGCATTCACTGCAGGCATTGGTGCTTTTTTCTACGAACAAAACGGCCGCACCAAATCGCAGCTCTCGCGCTTCCTCCTCACGCGCGGCCTCTGGCTCATCCTGTTGGAATTCACCGTCATCCGTTTCCTGTGGATGTTCCAGATTCGCATACAAGGCTCCCTCGTCCTTCTCCTCGTTTTCTGGATGCTCGGCCTCTGCATGATTTTTCTCGCCGCTCTCGCTCATCTGCCCGTTCGCGTTCTCGCGCCGCTCAGTCTTTTCGTCATTACCGCTCACAACCTCCTCGACGGCATCGATCCCGCCCGTTTCGGCAATTTCGCGTTCCTGTGGGACATCGCGCACCAGCCCGCAGGTTTTCCGTTCCACGGCGGGTTCCTCGTCATCGCTTACCCGCTCATCCCCTGGATCTTCGTCATGTCCGCAGGCTATTGTTTCGGCTCCGTTCTTCGCTGGGACCCGCCCCGTCGCCGCAAATTCCTCATCTCCGTCGGCACAGCTTGCGCCTTACTTTTCATAATCATTCGCGGCCTCAATCACTACGGCGATTCTTCACACTGGTCTCACCAGAAGTCCGCTCTGTTCACATTTCTGTCGTTCCTCAATACC
>DATGIS010000073.1:0-43034 GCA_035295625.1 Candidatus Acidiferrum sp.
AGCAGCGGCGCACCGGAGGATCGCAGCGGAATTGTGCTGGAGTGGGGCGATCGCGACGGTGCGCCGCTGCTAGTGAGCGGGCAGGTTTGGGGCGAGCAAGGATTGATTGGACGGCCGGCGATTCTGGATATGGCAGTGGGAAAAGGCCACGTCGTTAGCTTCAATTTCAATCCGATGCATCGGGACATGAACCGCGGAGATCACCGGATGCTTTGGAATGCGATTTTGAATTGGGAAAAGATTTTGATGGTTCGACAGGAGGAGCGATGAAAAGGTGCCTTTGGCTTCTTCTCGCGCTCTCAGGCAGCGCGGTGTCAGGTTGCACGACGGTCGTGAGCCTTAACCCGCTCTACAAAAATGCGAAGGAGGAGAAACCGTATTTCGATCCGCACATCGAAGGTGAATGGATTGTCGCAAACCTCGAAAGCGCAAACCAAAATGAAGATGAATCGAAGCCTCCTTGCAAGATGAAGGTTGCGCCGAAAGATAAGAACGACGATTCCTACGTTGTGGAATTTGCCTGTCCGGATTCAGATGATGGGCCCCGCGATGATTCCAACTATGAGACCCGACGGTATGATCTCCGGCTGGTAAAGCTAGGCACGGCGACCTTCTTTGACGCGCAATTTCAGGAACTGAAAAGCAAAGAAAAACACTTCGTACTCGGAGATGTAACGGACTCGGGCGTGGTCCCGGCGCATTTGCTGGGTGAAGTCTGGGCACAACAAGATTTCGTGCGTTTCTCGACTTTGTCGTCCGAATGGACGGACAAGAATTGGCCTGAGGAACATCTGGCGAAAGCCAATGACGGGAGAAGCTTCGGGACAACCGTGGACGTATTAACGAATCCAACGGACTCCCTGCGCGAGGGAATCGAGCACAACGCCGAATCTGCCGAGGCCTTTGGCCTGCCGATGCACTTGTGCCGGCCAGGCGCGGACTGCGACAAGATGGCGATTGAGGATGAACTCGCCCGGAGACCAAGCAACAAAGAAGTTCTCGTAGGTGGAGCAGCATTTTACGCAAAAAGAGGTGATGCAACGAGGGCGGTCGCTTTGCAAAGGCGAGTAGTGGCAATGGAAACGGACGCGAACGAAAAAAGGGCCGCAGAGTTCGATCTAGGTTCTTTTCTGTTGTTAGCGCGAGAGTTTGGCGCAGCCAGGCAGGAACTTGCGTCGGCGAAAGAGCCGAATTCCTCTCCGTCGCGCGAGGAATTGGTCGTGCGTTCGTATTTCCTCGAGGGCAATTATGAAGCTGTCGTGAAGGCGGCGAAGCTTGAGCCGAGTGATGCAAATCTTAGGTCGGCAGACTCGATTTTACTTAGCTACTTCGCACTTTACCGAGTTGGAAGAGGCAAAGACGCGGAAGGGTATTTGCGAGGGCAGGCGACCACATTCATCGGCCCTGCGACAGAACATTTGTATCTCCTGGAAACTATGGGTCGTGTGTCTGATTCATGGGAAGGTCGGGACTTGAAAAGAAGCGCGTATTACAAGGTGCTTGAGTACATTCGGAAGGGTGAAATCGAAACGGCCAAAGTCCAGTTGGAGAACCTACTGACCATTCGGCCGAAGAACGACCTAATCGCGATCGCAGCGCAGATCGAACTAGCCAGATTGAATTCTCCCAATAGGCGTGAAAAACAGGAGCGATGAACGATGAATTGTCTGGCACCGGACACTTTGGCATCCGATTTTGAATTGGCAGGCAATCCTGCATTTAAATTGACGGAAACGAAAATGCAATTGCTCTCGGGCGAGTTTCACTTCCAATTGACTTCAATCATGGCTTTGTCTCTTGCATAGCTGATGGATTTGAAGGTTAACGAGTTCGGGCTCGCCTCTACATTCCTGGTAGGGTGGTATGACTTCGATCGGTAATCGATGACGCTAAACCCTTCGGCTTCATTGGTCTGCCAGATATAAGTTCCCTCGCGATTGACGACCAATCCTTGAAACTCTGTTTCGACAATGCCCTGATCCGGCCTACAGATGTAGGTCCAAGGATATCGTCCATCATCGACCCAGATGAAGAGTTCTCCGCCCGGGGCGCGAAAAACGCGAAAATCTTTTGCCGGTCGTCCATCGTAGGTGAGTTTCGCTGACGTCAACCTGACCCAGCGAACATGTTCGATGGGTTTGTAACCGGAGGGAACTTCGACAAGGGAGTCGGGGACATCCAACGAAATGTTGCTCAAGCGCTGCGTGGTTGTGGCGTGTTCATCGACGTCCATGCTGGCGACCGCAAGATTCTTTAAGTCCGGCGCTACGTAAAGAAAAGTCTTCGCTAGCTGTGCGTCTCGTGCAGCTTCAATTTTTAGGCATCGGTGACCCGAGACGTCGGTCGTACCTAATGCCGTAAAACTGACGCTGGGATCGAGCGCCATGGACTGTGGATAGAGGAGAGTCTCACTCACAGAACCTAGCCCAGTTCGCACCATTTCGTCGTAGGCCTTGGCGTCCGGATAGAGTTGAACGGTTCCTTTTCCTATTTCACCTATGAATGTCCAAAACTGACTTTGTTCGCGATATTTTTTCCCTTTGCGCGCAACGTGTTCGCCACCGCTGTATCCTCCAAAGCCCTCGTTAACGAAGAAACCCAGATCGGCGACAAAATCAGGCTGGTTTCGAATGATGTCTCGCAGGTTCAGAGAGCTTTCCTCCGCTGTCAATGGAGTAAGAACTTCGCCTTTTTTCTGTTCTTCTTTTGGCCCCCGTCGTCCGACTCCTGAATCTGATGTCGAAGACTGCGTTGGCAAACTCTCGGTCGGTGGTTGCGCGCCCTGCGGTGGAACTGTCACTGTGAGAGTGAAGGCGAGCGCAATTAAGAGCATGGGTGACGGGGCCTCCGAGGATTAGACGCAGAATTCTGAAGAAAAGAGAAGGCTAGCTGGCTCAAAAGGTTGTACCGTCGGAACCTTCAGTAACAGTCAGAGTCGGTTCTTCCAATAATTTGGTTCGCGACTGCCGTGGGCGACTGCCAATATGAGAACGCGCGTCTCCGTGACGTGGTAAATGACGAGAAGCGGAAAGCCGGGTGTCTTGACATGACGTGTTCCGCGTGTATAAGCAGGCCAACGCTCAGGGGCTTCCAACGCTTTGAAGATGGCTTCGTTGACTTCCAGGACGAACCGTTGAGCGGCATCCAGACTGCGTTGGCGATACCACCCTAAAGCGGCCTCGACTTCGTCAGCAGCAGCCGGGTGAATGTCGAGACGCCTAGGGCTCACTCGAGAGTTGATTTTAGTCGACGCTGAAATTCATCGTGAGAGATAGGTTGGACGGCGCCGGAGTCGAGGTCGGCCATGCGGCGTTCGATTTCGGCTTGCCAAGAGGCCTGGACCTCAGGGTCGTCAGAGGAATCGAGGCTATCGAGGATCTGGGCGGCAAGGTCGGCGCGCTCTTCGACAGATAGTTCGAGAGCTTGTTTGAGAATCTCGGCAGACTTTGGGCTCATGAGGGGATTTTAGCGCCATCCGGCGCGGATGGCTCGGCCTATTTCAAAGTGTCACTAGTGTTCGGTGAAGAGGGTTAGGGGAAAGGCGTTGCCTTCTACGGTGCAGCCGGCGTTGTTGGGGTGGAGGTGGTCGCCGCTGTCGTAGGCGGGGAGGAGTTGGGTGGGGCGGGACGGGTCGCGTAAGACTTTGTCGAGATCGACGGCGGAATCGAATTCGCCGCTCGAGAGAATCCAGGAGTTGACTTTCTGCCGCGTGGCTTCGCGCTCGGGCGTAAAGAAGCTAGTTACGAAACCTTCGAAGTCAGAATTTTCGAATGCGGGATTCGTTGTGCCGATGATGCGAATGCCTTTTTTGTGCGCGCGAGCAATGAGTTCGCGATAGCCGGCGATGATTTGGTCCGCGGTGACTGTTTCGCCGCTGGGCGTAAAGGGAAACGCGGGAAAGAGGATGTCGTTGATGCCGAGACCGAGCACGACGTATTTCACGCCGGATTGAGTGAGGACATCGCGATCGAACCGCGCGAGTCCTGATTCGCCGAGCGCGTCGCCGAACGGGTTGCCGGCGGCTTTTGGGCTGTCATGCAACAAGCGGTTGCCGATGATGCCTTCGTTGAGGACGCCGATTTCCACTCTTCGTCCGGAATCTTTTTGCAAACGCGCGGCGAGAACGTCGGGCCAGCGACCATTGGTGTCGGTGGTAGTGCCGTCGCCATCGGTGAGAGAAGACCCCAAGGCGACGATTGAGAAGGAGCCAGGCGCGGCTTCGACATCTACTCCCGTAAGAAACGGCCAAGTGCGAATCGGCTTGCCCACGGGAAATTTCGCGGCTGCGGTGGCGTCTCCCGTTTCGGGCGAAAGATAACTTGTCTGCTTGGCGAGAGAATGCACGGTCTTCGCTTCGGTAGATTCGGGCAAAAAGAGACTGATGGCCAAATCGGAGAGAGCGGGCACATCGAGTTCGACGGGATTGCTGACAACCATCGCGCCTGCGGGAATTGTGATTGAGGCGAGGCTTTGGAATTTGAGAGTGCGGTCGGACGCGGGATCTATGTCGGCAGCAGAGGAGCGGCGGGCAATGTGTGCCGCGCCGATGACGAGCGGCTTGTCGCCATAAATATTCGAAAGTTTTATGCGGACTTTATTCCCGCCGGCGCTGACGTGAACGACGAGGCGCAGGGTTTGGTTGTGGTAGGTCTGGACGGATTCCGGTATGGCTGGCTGCGCGGCCGTGGCCCACGTGCCGATCCAGACGCGACCGCTGTCCGGCTCGCTGTCTGCGGCGATGACCGGTGTGGCTAGCCCTGAAAGGGCCAACGCAAGAATCCCAAGCGATGCCAAGAATGAAGTGCGCATGGAGAAGTCCTCCAATGGTTGGAATTCGCACATCCGAACTGCGAGTTAGACGGAGGAAGATTCAGAAGGACGCTTGCCGGGCTAAGGATTGAAGTGACTTGCGGCCGCAGCGACTATTTCTTTGCGAGCCGGGCGCGAGCGAGTTTCAGGGCAGCATCGAGGGCGTTCGGAGCGCTGATTTGGACGTCCGGGGCAACGCCGGTTTCGGCCCAGTCGTTGTCAGAATAGGGATTGATGGATTTGACTTCAGGGATGCCGATGCCGAAGTGATCGTCAAGGCGGTGAAAGACGCCGGCGTGTGCGGCGCCGCCGGTAGTTTCACCGACGAGAGTGGCGCGTTTGAGCATTTTAAGGTTGTAGGAAAATTGTTCGGCGCCGGAGATAGTGCGCGAAGAGGTCAGGATGAAGATGGGCTTGCCCGCGAGATCGCTGCCGGGGACGGGAGATTGCGTCCACGATTGTGCAGAGGTGGCTTCGCGCGGGTTGTACCAATATTCAGGATGGTCGAAGAGATAGGCGCCGAGGAGCTGAACCATTTCGGGCGAGCCGCCGCGATTGTCGCGAAGATCGAAGATGACGACGTCCGCGTGATTGACGTAGGTCATGGCCGCCATGGCTTCGACGCGGCAAACTTCCGGGTCGGGAAACGAATTAAATTTGAGATAGCCGATGTTGTGCGGAAGAAGCTCGACTTTTTCGAACGTGCAATTCTGTTGCTTCATCGCGTCCCGATACTGCGGAGAAACGCCGGTGGGTTGCGCGGGCGGCTGCGGCGGCAAGGGATCTTGAAAATATTCGAAGGTAAGGTGACGGTCGGGATTTATCTCGTGCATTTGCTGCGTGAGAAGCACGGCGAAAGCTGCCCGGTCGGCGACGGCGTCGTAGTCGCCGTGGGATTCGTGGGCTGCGAGCGCGCTGGCCATTTTCTGTGCGGCATCGCGATCGACGTAATGCTCTTTCAAATTTGAAATCGTGGCGGCGAGAATGCGTTTGCGCTCGACGGGATCGAGATTGCCGCCGGGAACGGCGTAGCGGCCGGAGGTGGAGGCAGAATCGCCCTGATTCGGCTGGAAAGACCTGGACGGCGACGAAGATTCCGAAGACGACGAACCCTGCGGTGGACGGACAGCGGGGTGGTACGGACCGACAACGGAAATGAGAGAGAGCCAGCACGTGGTGAGCGCAACAAGCGAGAGCACGCCTCCCGAGAGCAGCGCACCAGGACGAAGCGGTTCGTTTTGCAAAACATGAAACGACGGAATGCCGCGCACTGGCTGTGGCGCAGAAGTGACGGCGCGCGGCGCCGGGAAATGAAAATATTCGCGAGGGAGAGAGACTGTCAGATCGAAGAGAAGATCCATCCAGAGGCGCAGCCGCGAGAAGAAGCCGCGTTCATCGCGAGCGCGGTCGCGGAAGAGCTGAAGGGCTTCGTCGCCATATTCCTGGCGAAAATGGTCGGGATACAGGCGCAGGAAGAAAGCATAGATCTTTTCAGACATAACGCCCCCTTAAAATCTTTTTGGCCCGGGCGACGCGCAAAACGTCGGCAAGTCTGTGCGCTTCAGCGCTGGCGAGTTTGCGGCCGGCGGAAGTAAGCCGGTAATAGCGGCGGCGCTCGTCGCCAGAGTCTGCATCTTCCCGCGCGTCCAATTCTTCAATCAATCCGTTTTCGAGCAGCGAACGAATGGAACTATAAAGAGTGCCGGGGCCGAGGCGGATGCGGCCGTCGGTCTGCTCGGCGACCTGGCGCATGATGGCGTAACCGTGGAGGTCTTCGCCGACAAGAGCGAGAAGGATTTGAAAGGCAGCGGAAGGAAGCGGATCGAGAGTTCGTTTGGGCATGGCAGTCGAGCATCACTATATCGATTATCGACTACGTGTCAAGAGAACTTTTGCCGGATGGAGGACACGGGGCGGAAGACAAGAGCCGCGGAAATGGCGCGTGACGTTAAGCGCAGAAACTGAGCGGTTGAACTTACCGGCCGGAGCGGAGGTCAGTGCGCGGCTGAAGGCCGGCAAAATAATTCTGCTCGCGGAGTCGGCGATAGATGCGGCCCGCGACGCCAGCGGCGAGAGGACCTTTGATCAAGGAGGAGCGGCCACGAATCAGAACGGCGAGCGCGATTCTGGGGTGGGCTTCGTCGGCGTAAGAAAGAAACCAGCCGACGTGCGATGTCTGGTCGGAGCAGGTGCCTGTCTTGCCGGCCGGAAGTTCGTCGCCACCGGAATCGAAGCTGCGCTTGCCGGTGCCGTAAAGAACGGCGGCGAGCATGCCTTCGCGAAGTTCAGGAAGCAGGGGAGCGATATTCAATTCGCGTTTGATGCGGGGTTCGAATGCCGGAGCATCGGTGCTCGATTGGGCTTGCGGATATTGCAGATAATAAAGAGTGCCCCCGTTGGCGAAGGCGGCTGCGAGAGATGCGAGCTGGAACGGCGTAACTTGAATGCCTTCGCCGAAGCTGGACATGCGTGCGACGCCGCCCTTTTGCGGAGGCGCCATGGGGAACGCACCGGGACGTTCGTTGTCGAGATTGTAGCCGGCGAGTTCACCGAGGCCGAGCAGGCGACCGTATTTCGAAACCGTGTCGAAACCCATGCGTTGGCCGAGCTGTTCGAAGAAGACGTTGTTCGAATGAGCCATCGCTTCGGTCAAATTCATGTACTTGCGGCGGCCGACCTTGAGCATGGTGTCGCGCGTGATGACGTTTTCTTCGAGGGCAGCGAGGGCGATAGTCGGCTTGATGGTGGAGCAAGGAATCGCGCCATCGGAATAGGCCATTTTCTGATTGACGACAGTGAGGATGCGGCCAGTGGTCGGCTCGACGGCGACAACGGAACCGTTGTATTTGCCGAGGGCGTCGACGGCAGCAGCGCGAACGATGGGATCGTCAAAATCGGTGACATCGCCGAGCGTGGGGTCGACAGCTTTTTCGCGCGGAACGTAACGATGGCGAGCAGCGCGAACGGCGCGCGGTTTTGCGGCAGCGGCGGCAGCAGAAGCAGGCGCTGGGAACACGCAACAAGCGGAGAGAAAGATCGCGAGAGAAGTTTTTGCGAGTCCGCTGGGCTTCGTCATTTCGTCGTGTCCCTGGGCAACAACTGAGTCTCTGGTGAGTCGCGTTTTTTACTTCAAGCAGTCCGCGGAGTCAACGAATTTCCGTTTCAGCGGCGCAAGGCAAAACGCGAACCGACCGATTAATTGCACATCCACGGCCAAATAGCGGCGTGTTAACAACAAACAACTTAGATGCCGCGAAGGGGATAACCGTGTAACCGAACGAAACACGGTCTCTCACTCTGAGACATAGTGTAGTGAGAAAAGGTACGGGTGGACAATAGAGAAATGGAGCTAGTACGAGCTATGTGCTTTATTTTGAATGGCTGACCGGGAGTACAGGAAATGGAAGGGGCGGGCTGAACGGAAGGCCAGAGACGCTAAGTGAAAGCGGGCGCTCGCGATTGGCGAACGCCCGCTAAGATTTGGCGCAGGTTGAGGGGGAAAGTCAGTTTTTGCTGGCGGACTGCGTTGGCGTGTCTTTGTCCTGGCGCGGCGTCATGGAGACGACGATGTATTCGCGCTCTTTGCCGTCGCCTTCGAGCACGCGGAGCATGAGCTTATCTTTGTGGATGCGGTATTCGGCAACTTCGCCGATGGGCAAAAGCGCAGGATGCTTTTCATCGGTGGGACGAATGCGATAAACGACGTGATCCGATTGGAGCACGTATTCCTGGCAGAGCAGGTCTTTGGTTTTGCGGCTTTGCGAATCGGTGCCGAGGATTTCTCCGGCGACGCTCTTGCCGCCTTTTTCCTGCGATCCGCACGAACTGGAATCCATACGGAGCAGAGTTCCCTTCTGGTAGTCATGCTCCTTTGCGGCGGCGACGCCGGCGATACAAAGACAAAGAACTGCGAGTTTCGCGACTTTCATGAATGTTTACTTCCTTCCTGACCCGGAAATGATTGGAGCGGACGCTCCCCCAAAGCTGAGAGTAGCTAGACGTTTGGAGAGCAAAAATAGGACAAAGGTACCGCGTGCGCGAAAAGGCAAACCTGTACGGGCGGACAGGGGCGGCCATCCGAAAAAAAAGAGGGCACTCGCTCACGGCGGATGCCCTTGAAGTCAGAGTTGGTTCAGAATTTAGCGCCCGTTCACTGGCTTGGTTGGACGCGCGGGACTCGCCGAAGCTGCGGCTGCATGAGCCGCCGGCTTTTCGCTGTGGGTTACGCCATTGGCAACCGTGGCTCCGTTGGCTCCGGCCGGCGCAGCGTTGCTGTTCGGGCCAGGGATTTCCATCTTCTTGCGAAGAGCGTTTTCCAGTTTGTCGCGGAGGTCCGGATTTTCCTTGAGGAACGTGCGGGCGTTTTCGCGGCCCTGGCCCATGCGTTCGCCGCCGAAGCTGATCCATGTGCCGGATTTTTCGAGAATGCCCTTGTCCACACCAAGATCAACCAAATCACCTTCGCGCGAGATGCCTTCGCCGTAGAGAATGTCGAATTCGGCTTCGCGGAAAGGCGCGGCGACTTTGTTCTTTACGACTTTGGCGCGGGTGCGCGAGCCGACGACTTTGTCGCCATCCTTGATGGCTTGAATGCGGCGAATGTCCACGCGCATGGATGCGTAAAATTTGAGCGCGCGGCCGCCGGTGGTTGTTTCCGGATTGCCGAACATGACGCCAATCTTTTCGCGAATCTGGTTGATGAAGATGAGGCAGGTGCGCGATTTCGAAACGATCGCGGTGAGTTTGCGCAATGCCTGGGACATCAGGCGCGCCTGCAAGCCCATCGAGGGATCGCCCATGTCGCCTTCAAGTTCGGCCTTGGGCACGAGAGCAGCGACCGAGTCGATGACAACGACGTCTACGCCACCGGAACGAATGAGCGTTTCGGCAATTTCGAGAGCCTGTTCGCCGTGATCCGGCTGAGAGACGAGGAGATTGTCCACGTCCACGCCCAGCTTCCGCGCGTAGATTGGGTCGAGCGCATGTTCCGCGTCGATGAACGCCGCCTGGCCGCCGAGTTTTTGCGCTTCCGCAATTACCTGAAGCGTGAGCGTCGTCTTACCGCCGGATTCCGGGCCATAAATTTCAATCACGCGTCCGCGCGGGAAGCCGCCGACGCCGAGCGCGGCGTCAATCGAAAGGCAGCCGGACGGGATGACGCTGACCGGCACAAGGACGTCCTTGGTGCCGAGCCGCATGATGCTGCCCTTGCCGTAAGACTTTTCGATTTGAGAGATTGCTGCTTCCAGGAGCTTTGCTTTGTCATCTGCCATGTCACACCTCGGTGGAGAAAATTGGGAAATCCAGATTCAGGGGCCGAACGGGTCTGCCAGGGACGTAGCGGAAGAGAGACTTTATCATTTGTACTATTCCCGCGCTAGGTCTTTCTGGGCGCTTCCTCGCCAAGCACTTTGGGTTGAGATCCTTCGCGCATTTCGTGGATGCGGTCAGGACGACAAACTGGGGTGCAGGGCGCTACCAGCGTTGGCAACGATGCTCGGCTAGATGCTCCTTCAAGCGGGCTATGGCCATGGCCACTTTGTCCGCCAGTTGCCGTTCCTCGGAGCGCGTCAGTCTGCGGAGCCTCATGAGGTTTCGCATCCGGTCGCGGGCTTCCTGGAACTCGGTTTCGAGCCTAGCATGTTCCGGGCAGCTTATGGCTAGGGTCGAAGCGGAGCACATCCGGGCACCTGTTGAAAACGCCGAGGAGGAAAATAGCAGAGAGGCGAACAAAAGGCAAACATTATTTTCGCCTAATGTTCGCTCCTGCCTGGGTGTTACCCTTTGGCGGCTGGAAGGCGGGGCTATCTCTCATGAACAAGCAAAAACTGCTGGAATTCCTGGGAGCAAATCGACTGGGAGTGCTTTCGACGATCGGACCGGGCGGCGAGCCGCAATCAGCGCTGGTGGGAATTGCGGTGACACCGGAGTTCGAGATTGTGTTCGATTGTGTGGCGCGTTCACGGAAGTTTGCAAATTTGCAGCGCGACCCGCGGGCCGCCTTTGTGATCGGTTGGCAAGGTGAAGTGACCGTACAATTCGAAGGCGTGGCGAAGCAGATTTCTTCGACAGAATTAGGGAAATACCACGCGATTTATTTTGAAGCGTTCGCAGATGGGCCGACCCGGCTGAAATGGGAGGGGATCAGCTACTTCGTCGTCGCGCCGAAATGGATCCGCTACAGCGGCTTCGATAAATCGCCGCCGGAGATTGAAGAATTTGCGTTTGTGCAAGAAAATCAGCCGTAAGCGCAGTCCGCCTTCCGCAACACAAGCCGCGGTGACAAGGTCGGGTTGGCTTCATCCCAAAAAACATCACCGAATTCATCCTTCCAGCATACGAAAACGTGAGCGCTGGGATGCTTCTTGAAATTCCCAAATAACAGCCGATTGTTGAGCGGTCGCCTTGGGAAGATGACCTCCCCATTCGCATTCGTCTTTCGAGAATCGCTTGAAGTTAATCCGTCTTCGATTGGATTCAGCCATTCTTCTGTGGCCTGCACATCGGACACTACGTGACCACTCGAATCGACTACGGTTAATCTCCATTCCGGAATTGACCTGGAGGAATACGGAAACCAGAGGAGTGCCGCAAGCAAAATCACGCTGACCCCAACGAGCAAGATGATTCTTCGCTTTTTGGCCATGAGAAATTTGGGAACCTCGCACTTAGTAAGTGTAAAAGCCGCGGGCAGATTTGCGACCGAGCCAGCCGGCAGCGACGTATTTCTTGAGGAGCGGGCAGGCGCGGTATTTGGGATCGCCCAGGCCTTCGAGCAGGACATTTAATATATCCACGCAAACATCGAGGCCGATGAAGTCGGCCAGTTCGAGCGGGCCCATGGGATGATTCATGCCGAGCTTCATGACGGCGTCGACCGCTTCCGGTGTGGCGACGCCTTCCATGACGCAATAGGCGGCTTCATTGATAAGCGGCATAAGCACACGATTCGAAACAAAGCCCGGCGCGTCGTTCACGGCGACGGGCGTCTTGCCGAGCTTTTTCGAAAGCTCCATCGTGAGTTGAAACGACTCCTCGCTCGTTTGCAGCGCGCGGATGACTTCCACGAGCTGCATCACGGGCACGGGATTCATGAAGTGCATGCCGACGAAACGTTCGGGGCGTTTGGTCAGTGCGGCGAGAGCAGTCATGGCAATAGAAGAAGTGTTCGAAGCTATGACGACGCTCTCGCGGAGAATTCTGTCGGCTTCAGTAAGAACGGCGCGCTTGATTTCGATTTTTTCAGGCACGGCCTCGACGGCGAAATCGGCCACGGCAATGGCGGACATGTCCACGACGGGCTGGATACGGGCAAACGTGCTTCCCTTCCCTGCTTCATCGAGCTTTCCTTTTTTCACTTCACGATCGAGATTCTTGTTGATCGTGTCCATCGCGCGGTCGAGAAATTTCCGCTCGACGTCGCGCAAAAGCACTTTGTAACCGGCACGCGCAAAGACGTGCGCGATGCCGTTACCCATCGTGCCCGCGCCAAGCACTGCAACGGTTCGAATCTGATCAATCGAAGTATTCGCCAAGGAAGGCCTCAATGCATCTAGAGAAATTTGTTTCTCGGGATGACAGAATGCACCGCGCGCGAAGCGGGGTCAAGACGAAGCGGGAGGCCTCAAGCGGATACGAGTCGCAATTGGCAGACTCTGCTCGCCCTCGCGAGCGCTTGTCCTTCATCGCGCCGCGACCCTATAATTCCGCCACACAGTCTCAAGAGGAGATTCCCTTGCCCGTCGGAACCGCATTTCACGAACGCACTCTCGCCCTCTGCGAAAGCCTCAACTATCGCGAGTGGTCCGGCTATTACACGGTCGGCGTCTACGAAATGCACCACGAGCACGAATACAACGCGATTCGCAATTCCGCTGCGCTCATCGACATCTCTCCGCTCTACAAATATCGCGTCACCGGACCCGACGCCACGCGCCTCGTCAATCGAGTCATCACGCGCGACATCAACAAAGTCGCCGTCGATCAGGTCATCTACTGCTGCTGGTGCGATTCCGAGGGCAAAGTAATCGACGACGGCACCATCACGCGGCTCGGCGAAAACGAATATCGCTGGACCGCCGCCGATCCCAGCCTTCGCTGGTTTCAACAGAATGCGCTCGGGCTCGACGTCCAGCTGGAAGATATCTCCGAACAACTCGCGGCGCTCGCGCTGCAAGGCCCCACGTCCGGAAAGCTTCTTCACGCCGCGGCCGACGCCAGCATCGCCAACCTTAAATATTTCCGTGTCACGCATGGAAAAATCGCCGGGGTCCCTGTCGATATTTCGCGCACCGGCTACACCGGCGATCTCGGCTACGAAATCTGGGTTCCCTGGAACGACGCCGTGAAAGTCTGGGACAAGCTGATGGCCATGGGCAAAATCTTCGACATTCATCCCGCGGGAATGATCGCGCTCGACATCGCGCGCATCGAAGCGGGCTTGATCTTGATCGAAGTCGACTATACATCGAGCAAACGCGCGCTCATCGATTCCCAGCGCTACTCGCCCGCGGAAATCGGCCTCGGCAAACTAGTCGATTTGAAGAAAGAAACTTTCGTCGGGCGCGAAGCGCTCGCGGCGGAAGCAAAGCACGGAGCGGAACGCGCGCTCGTCGGCCTCGAAATCGATTGGAACGAAGTCGAAGCCGTCTACGAAAAGATTGGCATGGCGCCGCAAGTTCCCAGCATGGCTTCGCGAGTCGCCGTTCCTGTCTATCGCGGCGGCCGGCAGATCGGCAAAGCGACTTCCACTACCTGGTCGCCAACGCTGAAGAAAATGATCGCCCTCGCCTGCGTCGGGCATCATCACGCCACCGTCGGCACAACCGTCAACATTGAAATGACCGTCGAAGCCGAGCGCAAAACCGTCGGCGCCAAAGTCGTCCCCATGCCGTTCTTCAACCCGCCCCGCAAAACCGCGGTGCCGGTGATCTGACGGAGAAATTCAGAACCGTTGTGATGTGGGGAGCTAGTTCACCAACGCAAATTTTTCGGCATTCACGAGCAATTGATCGAGCGCCGCGCGATCGAGGAATTTGCCGTGCAGCACCACGGCTCGAATCCCGCGCGTATTGTGAATGTCGGCGAGGGGATTGGCGTCGAGCATCACTAGATCGGCGTTCTTGCCAACCGCGACTGTTCCTTGGGAATCGAGATGGCCCAAGAATTCCGCGGGAGTGCGCGTCGCAGCTTCGAGCGCTTCCATCGGCGTCAAGCCGGCTTTGACGAGCAGCGCAAGCTCCTCGTGCAAGCTGAATCCGGGAACGACATAAGGCGCGGCGCTATCCGTGCCGGCAAGAATTCTCACCCCGCCTTTTTGCATCATTCCGACAAGCTCGAGCGATTTTTCGAGCATTGCCGCGCGGAGAGCAAATTCTTCGGGGCCGGTATTTTTCATCTGTTGTTCGAAATTTCTGCGCCAGCCTTCGAGAAATTTCGCCGGCACATACTTCGCATTCGGATCGGAGGTCAGATTCAGGCCGGCGACAGGAAACGCATCGTTGCGCAGCAAAATCAGAGTCGGCGTCTGCCACGTCTGCTGCTGCCGGAATTTCTCCAGCAAGGCCACGGCTTTCTCCGGCGAATAACTGTCGAGCACTTCGCGCTGCCATGCTAGCTGGCGCGCTTTGGATTGCCGTGTCGTAGCTTTCGTCGCAAGCACCCGAAATTGTTTGCGCATCAACTCCGCTTCCTTCAAGGAGCAAGCGCGCAGTTCGCAAGTGAGGTGCTCGATGGAGCGCTGGCCCGCGCCAGCAGCTTCCCAGGCCGTGACGCGGTCGGGAACGTGGCCGGAAAACGTGACGCGTTCGGCGCGGCAAGTTTGCGCGATCGCAAAATACGCTTCGCGCGAAAGCTGCGATTGCACCTTGATGAAGTCGACGCCTTTTTTGACGAGCGCGTGAACGTTATCGGCAGCCTGCTTGCCGTTGCTCACAACAAGCGACGGCTGAAAAAAAGGAGGATCGCCGTCGAGGTACGGCCCGGCAAAAACGATGCGCGGGCCCAAGCGCTTCCCTTCTTCGATCTCTTTGCGAAGCGGAATCAAATAGTCGAGATAGCCGCCCATGTCGCGAACAGAAGTGATTCCGTTGGCGAGCAGCAGCGGAAGGAAGAAGTCGTGACTGCCGTTCGGTTCGCCTGCGCCGGTGAGATGAACATGCATGTCGTTCAAACCGGGGATCAGAAATTTTCCACGACCCTCGATTGTTTTCGCGCCATATGGAATAGAAATCGAACTGGAGGAGCCGAGCGCGACGATTTTTTCCTTGTCGATCAGAACCGTTTGATCCGGAGCGGGCGCTGTGCCGGTCATATCGATCACGGTGACGTGAGCAATCGCCAGAACCGTACTTTGCGGTTGTTTGCAGGCGCCAAGCAAACAAAACGCTGCAAAGGTAAACAAAAAAAGTGCAGCGACTTGTCTGCGATTCAAGCGGGCCTCATGGATTCAAGCGATTGTATTTTTTTAGAACGGCGCGGAGTTTTTCGTGATCGAGAGCGATCACGCGGTGATTCTCGATTCCGGTCATTGTTTCCGCGGCGACCATCGCGTTGACGATTGCTTCCTCGACGGACTGAACCGTCGCGCCAAAAACTGCGTCGAGCTGTTCATTCGGGAACATTTTCAGGTCGGCGATGCCCTTTTCTTCGTTGGCGCCGGGATTCGCGGTCGAGAACGCGATGAAAATGTCGCCGGAGCCGTTGCCGGAAATGCTGCCGTCGCGGCCGAGTCCGAGCGAAACGCGGCGGGCAAGCCGCTTCAGCTGATGCGAAAGCAGCGGCGCATCCGTGGCGATGACAACGATGATCGAGCCGCGTTCCGCGTCGCTGAAAGAGGAAGTTGCGTACGCCGCGTCTTCAGGAATCTCTTTTCCGACGGGAACTCCGGCGATGCGCAGCTGCGATCGGCGACCGTAATTGCACTGTACAAGCGCAGCGACCGTGAACGAGCCTTCGGCGAGTTTCACGACGCGCGAAGAAGTTCCGATGCCACCCTTGAACTCGTTGCAGATCATTCCCGTTCCGCCGCCGACCGCGCCCTCTTCGACCGCGCCGGAATGTGCTGTATCGATCGCATGAAACGCGTGCTCGGGTTTTACGTGAAAGCCATTGATGTCATTCAGCCAGCCGTCCCACGTCTCCGCGACGACGGGGAGCGACCACCAATAACCGGTCGGATCGGGCTGTCCATGATTGACGCGCCACTGAATCACCGCGTCGCGCACAACGCCGACGCTGTGTGTGTTCGTGATCATCACCGGACCTTCGAGAAATCCCGATTCTTCGACCCAGGTGGTGCCGGTCATTTCGCCGTTTCCGTTTTGCGAAAACCATCCGGCGAAAACGGGATCGTTCATGGAATTTTTTCCGCGTGGAAGAATCGCCGTGACACCTGTGCGGACGGGACCTTTTCCAACTTGAAGTTTTCCCTCACCGGAAATAATTGTGGTGTGGCCGACGAGAACACCGGGAACGTCCGTGATGGCGTTGTTGGGGCCGGGAGCGCCATCGAAGGGGACTCCGAGATCGCGTGCGCGGGGTTTTGCTTTTTCCTGAGCGTTTGCAGGAAACGCGAAACAGAAAATGGAAAATAGAAAAAGAAAGATGCGCAATCCCAAGCGGCTCATTCTCGCTCCCGATGAATCCTCGATGAAATGAGGGAAGAGTTTAACCCAGCTTGGATGGGAAGACTTGTTCTAAAGCGAACTGGAGCGAGCCGGCGATGAGTTGAGATTCCTGACTCGTGAGAATGAAGGATGGAGCGAGGAGAATGTGATCGCCGCGCAGGCCGTCCAGGCAGCCTTGCGTGGGATAAGTGAGAACGTCCTTCTTGAGCATGGCTTGGCGAATTTGTTCGGCGATGTTTTGCTCTTTCGGAAAAGGTTCACGGGTGGATTTGTCTTTGACGAATTCGATGCCGAGAAGCAGTCCGAGGCCACGAATGTCGCCGACATTGGGATGCGAGACAAGTGGCGCGAGTGACTCGCGAAGTTGCATCGCGGCAGGCTCGACACGAGCGAAAAGATTTTGTCTATCGAGAACGTCGAGAACAGCGTTGCCTGCGGCGGTGGAGACAGGATGCGCTTGATACGTAAAGCCATGCTGGAATGCGCCGGAGCCGTTTGCAAAAGCTTCCACGACCCGCTCGGAAATTAGGACGGCGCCGAGCGGAGCGTAACCGCTGGCGACTCCTTTGCCGACGAGAATGAGGTCCGGCGCGAGGTTCCAGTGTTGGACGGCAAAAGGCTTTCCTGTGCGGCCCATGCCGGTCATGATTTCATCGGCAATAAGGAGAATTCCGCGCTTGCGGCAGATTTCTGCGATGCGCTGGACGTATCCGTCGGGCGGCGCAGCGGCACCGAGTGTTGCGCCAACGACCGGTTCGAAAACAAAAGCGGAGACGGTTGTTGCGTCGTTTGCGGCGAGAAACGATTCGAGATCGTCAGCGCAGGCCACGTTGCAAGCGGGAAAAGTCTTATCGAACGGACAGTGGTAGCAGAAACAAGGCGCGATGTGGCCCCATTCGGAAAGAAGCGGTTGATAAGGTGCGCGGCGAGCGACGTTTCCGCTGACAGACATCGCACCAAGCGTGCTGCCGTGATAGCTCTGTCGGCGCGAGACGACGCGGAATTTTTGTGGCGTACCGGATTCGAGATGGAATTGACGCGCAAGCTTGATGGCGGTTTCGGTGGCTTCCGAACCGCCGGAAGTGAAATAGACGCGGCCGTTTGCGAAATTGGGAGGCGCGAGGGCGAGAAGCCGCGCGGCAAGTTTTTCTGCGGGAGCGGAATGAAATTGCGTGGTGTGCGCGAACGCAATTTGCGAGGCCTGCGCGGCCATGGCTTCCGCAACTTCCTGAATGCCGTGACCGATGCTGACGACAGCAGCCTGACCGGAAGCGTCGAGATATTTTTGTCCGTCGGAAGTGGTAATCCAAGAACCTTCGCCGCGAACCGCGGTCGGGAAAGGTCTCTTAAAGCTGCGTGGGAAGAGAGCAAAAGAATCAGACATTTTGTCGGACGGAATTGTAACAAACCGTGAAGATCGATTGCTTGTATCGAAAGCCTAAGCCCGTACCACCGAATAGCGGGCGATACGGGCTTTGACTATTTTCGTGCGGACGCGCAAGTAGAGTTCGTAGGTTTTACGGCAGCACAGTAATCTTGCCCTTCATTCCAAGTCCATCATGAAGCGCGCATATGTATGGAAACACGCCAGCATGAGTAAACGTCACCCGGAATCGCGTGACGCTAAGAGGAGTCATGGGAAGAAACAATTGATCCTGTGGGGCCGCGCCGATTAGCCCGGAATGCACGCTGTCGGTGGAAGAGTTGATCGTGCCGTGTAATGCTCCGTCCGAATCCAGGATTGCGTTGACGGGCGGCACCGGGTTTTGGGGCTCAACTCCAAACGTAATAGTGTGAGGGGTTACCGGATCCAAGTTAGTCCATTCCACGGTGTCGCCCACGTGGATCACTTTTGCAGAATCCATGAATCGCATGATGGAAAGTGTCTGAGAGCCACCTCCAGTCGCAATAATTTCGCCGCCGCCCGTCGCGACGGCATTCCTATCGGTGAGCGTGTTGTGAGAATTATGATGTTCGTGTTCGTTATCGCTGTCGTCGTCCGAGAGAAGGGCTTCTCGTTGGTCGACGGTCTGATTGTCGTAAAAGTCCTGCGAATGAGGAAGTTGTTGGGAGAAATCGAGAACATGGACGACGCCAGTCATATTCTCGTGAACAAGGCAGACGAGCTTGAAGTTGCCGGCGGTTGGGAAAGTCACAGTGAATTTCTGGCCTTTGACAAGCGGAGGAGTGGTCAAGCAGGTCGAGCCGTCAAAGCTGGCAGAGGCGGCCAGCGAAAACCCGGGACAGCCAACTTGAAACGGCAGACGGACCTGGCCCGACTTAAGGAAGGTGACCGTATGGATTTCGTCGACGGCGGAAGTCCAAGTGACGCTATCGCCGGCGTGAATCCAGATCTCGTTCGGCAAAAAAGCAAGCGCCTGATGCCCCAAGGATTTACTTTGTGCGCCCACAGTCGCGCGCCATTGTGCGGAAGCGCGGGGCGGAACGACTACGAAGGCGAATACGGGCATGCAGAGGAATATCGCTGCCCGGCGAAACAATTTCAGAACATTCATTTCTTCTCCTAAGTTAAGCAGCAGTGTCGTGGGAAGATTTGGACTCAGTGAACCCAATGGAAGAAAGAGCAAGGCGAGCAAAATACGTTCCGCCGGATGCGCCTCTCTACGTCGGGCAAGTATAAGAATGGCGGGCCACCAAAACTGTGCGATAAGGAACACATTTCTCCGGTTTCACAATTTCGGCGCCGGAAAGCCGCACCGTACGCGAAGCCTGAGGTGTGGTAGGCTGGCGCGGAAATTTTTCGGGAGGAAGTGAATGCGGACTTTTAGGTGGACTGCACTTGGCTTCGCGGTAGCGATTTTGGGGATTGCCGCGGATGCGGCGGCGCAGCAGAGCGCGAAGCCGGTGAAGCTCGAAGTGGATTTGCGCGATGCGGCGCGGCGGATTTATCACGCGAAGATGGAATTTCCGGTGAAGCCGGGGCCGCTCACGCTCGTTTATCCGAAATGGATTCCAGGGGAACATGCGCCGAACGGGCCGATTGTGGATGTGACGGGCGTGAAATTTTTTGCGAACGGAAAAGAAGTGACTTGGCGGCGAGATACGGCCGACATGTACGCATTTGCATGCGAAGTGCCCGCGGGAACCGAGACGCTGGAGGCGACGCTCGATTATTTGTTGCCGCAGGATTCGGGGACCGCGGGAGTCGCGTCATCCACAGCGCAGATTGCGGAGCTGCCGTGGAATCTCGTGGTGCTTTATCCGAAAGACACAAAATCGGACGACGTGAACTTTTCCGCAAAGCTGCGGATTCCGGCCGGATGGAAATACGCCACTGCATTGCCCGTGACGAAAGAATCGAGCGATGGAATTGAGTTTGAGACGGTTTCGCTGACGACGCTGGTGGATTCGCCTGTGCTGGCCGGCGCGCATATGAAAATGTACGACCTTTCGCTCGGACAGAAGCCGCCGCATCGATTGAACGTGGCGGCGGACAGCGCAGCGATGGCGGAAGCGAGCCCGGATCAGATTGCATTTTTGCGGCAACTCGTTGCCGAAACCGGAGCGCTATTTGGCGCGCGGCATTACCGCCACTACGATTTTTTACTGGCGCTGACGGATCATCTCGCCCCGAACGGGCTCGAGCATCACGAATCGAGCGACAACCGCGTGCCAGAGCGCACACTTCACGATCCGGATTTGCTCGAAACGCAGATGGATTTGCTGCCGCATGAATTTTTTCATTCGTGGAACGGGAAATTTCGCCGGCCGGCGGGACTTTCGACCCCGAACTATCAAGAGCCGACGCGCGACGAATTGCTGTGGGTTTACGAAGGGCTGACGCAATACTACGGCGTGGTGTTGGCGGCGCGCAGCGGAGCGTGGAAGGCGCAGGGCTTGCACGAATACATGGCGATGACGTTCGCACGCCTCGATGCGAGGCCCGGGCGAACGTGGAGAGATTTGGAAGACACGGCGATCTCGTCGCAGCTTTTGTATACCGCGCGGGAAGCGGGGAGCTCCTGGCGGCGTCCGGTGGACTATTACGAAGAAAGCGAACTGGTCTGGCTGGGCGCGGATACGCTGATTCGAGAGAAGACCGGCGGAAAGAAATCGCTGGATGATTTTTGCCGAACCTTTCATGGCGGCGAGGGTGGTGAACCAAAGCTGATTCCGTACACGTTGGACGACGTCGTCTCGGCGTTGAATGGCATCGCGCCGTACGACTGGAAGAAGTTCTTCGACGAGCGGATTCATTCGCATGGGCCGGGCGCGCCGCTTGCGGGATTGGGACGAAGCGGTTGGAAGATTGTCTTTAATTCAACGATGAACGAGCACGCGAAGTCGGAAGAAGAGTCCAGTCACGTGATTGACGCTGAGTTTTCGCTGGGATTTACGGCGCACTATCCTGGCGGAGAAAATGCGGACGAAGTTGCCGAGGTCACCGCCGGATCGCCGGCAGCGAAAGCGGGACTCGCGGCAGGCATGAAACTCGTGGCGGTGAACGGGCGGAAGTGGACGCCGGATATTTTGCGGGACGCGATGCGTGCGGCAAAAGAAGGCAAAGAGCCCATTGAATTGTTGGTTGAAAATGATGAGTTTTTTCAGACGGTAAAGATTGACTGGCATGAAGGCGAACGGTATCCGCATCTGGAAAAGATTGCGGGGACCACCGACACGCTTTCGGAGATTGCGAAGATGAGGGCGGCGGCGGTGAAGTGAGTCGCAAGTTTTGACTGCGCTTTGGTGGACCAAATTGGATGGCGATTCCGATGGGCGAATGGGCCCTGAAAAGCTCGGTTCGACAATCGCGCGGTAGGCTAGGCCAACCCAGGTTCTTCGACCCTGACCGTTGCGCGCAAGAACCTGGGCACCCCGAGGATCCCCAAGGAAAAATGATGACAAAAACGCGAACGGGTGAAGCTTGGATGCCGGCGGATGAATATGGAAGAAGCCTGCCAAAATTCACGGTGAATCTGCTGGTGCGGGACGTAACGAAAGCGCTGCCGTTTTATCGGGACGTGCTGCAAG
Organism: Candidatus Acidiferrum sp.; assembly: GCA_035295625.1. Lineage (GTDB taxonomy): Bacteria > Acidobacteriota > Terriglobia > Acidiferrales > UBA7541 > Acidiferrum. The sequence continues at coordinate 21,429 of DATGIS010000073.1, forward strand.
CGGCGGTGCGTTATTCGGATGGAGATTTTGCAGCGCTGGAGATTGGCGGGACCCAGTTCATGCTCCATGCGGATCATTCGTATGACCGGCACCCGTTGTCCGCACGCGTGAAAGGCGTTGCGGTGCGCGGAATCGGAGCGGAAATTCGCGTGATGGGGATTGACCCGGATGCGGCGGAAGCTCGAGCCCGAAAATTCGGCGCGGAGATTGTGCAAGAGACGCGGGATTTTCCGCACGGTTGGCGAGATGTGATGTTGGCGGACGCGGACGGGTATGTTTGGGCTGTCGGGCTTCCCATCCAAAAGCTGTAGCTACACAGGCGATTGGAATCGTGGCAGTATTTCCGGGCGAGGAATCCATGAACAAGACGATCAGGCTGTGGGTAGTTGCGGCGGTAGGCTGTGCGATGGCGTGGGCAGCCGTCGCTCAAGAGTCGGCAAAGCATCCGCTGACATTCGACGACTTAATCAAGCTCCAGCGTGTGGCCGAGCCCGCGATTTCTCCGGACGGAAAATGGGTGGCGTACACGGTGGCCGTGCCGGACATGGACGCGAACCGCAACGCGAGCAATCTCTGGCTCGTGGCGACAAGCGGTGGCGAAGCGGTTCAGTTGACGCAGAGCGGAAAAGATACTTCGCCGGTGTGGTCCCCGGATGGAAAAACGATTGCGTTTATTTCAATGCGGACCGGCGATTCGCAAGTGTATTTGCTGTCGATGGAAGGCGGCGAGCCGCATCCCTTGACAAAACTCTCGACCGGCGCGGATCTGGCGATCTGGTCGCCGGATGGGAAAACGATCGCCTTCACTTCGGGCGTATACCCGGAATGCAAAGATGACGAGTGCAACAAAAAAAAAGATGAAGAGAAAGAAAAAAACAAAGTGAAGGCGCATGTCGCCGAGGCACTGCTCTACCGTCACTGGACGCACTGGAATGACGGAAAGCGGTCGCACTTGTTTGTAATTGCGGCGGATGGAAGTGATACGGCGAAGGATCTGACGGCAGGCGCAGAGTACGACGTGCCGCCGGATCAACGCGGGGAAACGAGCGACATTAATTTTTCGCCCGATTCGAAAGAGATCTGTTTCACGGCGGTGACGGACAAGGTGGAAGCCACAAGCACGAATGGCGATTTGTTTGTTGTGCCGGTGAGCGGGGGCGAACCGAAACGGATTACGACGCAGCCGGGATTCGACGGCAATCCCGTGTATTCGCCGAATGGAAAGTACATCGCGTATCACGCGCAACTGACCGCAGGATACGAAGCGGATCGCTGGCGCGTGATGCTCTACGACCGCTCTACGGGAAAGAATGAGAATTTGACGGAGACTTCCTTCGACCGCAGCGCGGCGAATCTGGCCTGGTCGCCGGACAGCATGAAAATTTATTTCAACGCCGAAAACGAAACGCTCGATCCGATCTACGAGATGACGCCGAAAGCTGGCGCGGTGCCCAAGAAATTAATCGATGGATATAACGGCGCGGTTTCGATGAGCGCGGATGGAAAGACGTTTGTGTTCACTCGGACGAGCCTCACGATGCCGGCGGAAGTGTTCTCAGCTTCGAACGACGGCGCAGGACTGAAACAAGTGACGCATCAGAATGATGCGGCGCTCGCCAAAATTGAAATGAATGCCCCGGAGAAGTTCTGGTTCGAAGGCGCGGAGTTGACGAAGGTGCACGCGATGCTCGTCAAGCCGCCGCATTTTGACGCGACGAAAAAATATCCGTTGCTGGTGCTGCTGCACGGCGGTCCGCAAACCATGTGGGGCGATTCGTGGGGATACCGGTGGAACGCCCAAGTGTTTTCTGGGGCGGGCTATGTGACGCTACTGATCAATCGGCGCGGGTCGACGGGATTCGGCCAAAAGTTCACCGACGAAATTACGAATGATTGGGGCGGCAAGCCGTACATCGACGTGATGAAAGGCGTGGACGCGGCTCTCGCGAAGTATCACTTCATTGATGGAAAGCGGATGGCGGCGGCAGGCGGATCGTACGGCGGGTACATGGCGAATTGGCTCGCAACCCACACGGATCACTTCAAGGCGATCGTGAGTCACGCAGGAATTTGGGATAAGAACTCGATGTACGCAACGGAAGAGTTGTGGTTTGAAGAGCACGATATGCAGGGAACGCCATGGAGCGCACCGGAAAATTACAAGAAATGGGCGCCGATGACCTATGCGACGGCCCTCGGAAAATTCAAGACGCCGACACTGGTGGTCGGCGGAGAACGCGATTACCGCGTGCCGTACACGCAGTCACTGGAATTTTTCAGCGCGCTGCAGCGGCAGGGCGTGCCCTCGAAGCTGGTCATTTTCCCGGACGAAGGTCACTGGGTGTTGAAGCCATTGAACAGCCAGTTTTGGTACAAAACGTTTTTGGAATGGGTGGACAAGTACACAAAGTGAAGACGAACGTGTTCGCCACAGACTAGAGCGTCCGGAGAGCGCTGCGCAGAAAGTGAAAAAGTTTGAAGAGCAGGTAAAAGCATAGGATCAGGAGCAGAACGACGAGCACGATCGCGAGAATGGGATGCGCGGTCGTAAACCACGTGAGCCAGACGGCAAGAAGATCTTCGCCGATACTGAGCGCCCAATTGGAAAAAGGTTCGGGCACCGTGTTGGCGGCTGCGCGCGTGCTTGCTTTCGTGCCGTGCGAAGTGAGCGCGATCCCGCCGGCAAGAAGCGCGGCGGTCCATCGCCATTCCGAGCCGAGACCCGCGGAGACACCGAACGCGAGAACGGCAGCCGCGGGCGGGCGGATGAACGTGTGCAGAAAATCCCAGACTGTGTCGAGATAAGGAACCTTGTCGGCGAGAAATTCGAGGATGTAAAGAGCGACGGCGAAACCGAGAACGATGGGGTGAGAAAGTACTTGAAGCTTTTCGGGAAGATGAATGACGTGGAATCGTTCGAGAAGGCCGAGTGTGGCGACGGTGGCGTAGAGATTGAGGCCGGAAGAAAAACCGGTCCCGAGGGCGAGACTGATGGCTTGGAGAGGACTCATCGCAGATGAATATTCGCCCGTAAGAGAAACGAAAGGTGATGCATCAGTGTAGCAAAGAAGGTAGTTTGTAGCGCTAGGCACGACGGAAATCGAATGCGTTTGCGATTGATGGCGAAAAACTGGCGGGCAATGCTGCTTATGCTGGCAGGCGCGTGGTCGTTTTGCGCAACGAGCATGGCTGGCGATGAAGCTCCGCGACCGACAACGGCTGCGGCGATTGAGCGCGTGGCGACGCACTACGCCGAGTACGGATATTTGAGCGGCAGCGTGTTGGTCGCGAAACACAGCAAAGTGATTTACGAGCGCGGATTCGGCGCGGCGAACATCGCAGGACATGTGCCAAACACTCCGACGACGAAATTTGGAATTGCCTCACTCACAAAGCAGTTCACAGCGGTGCTGGTGCTGCAGCAGGTAGAGGAAGGAAAAATCCGGCTGGACGGAAAAGTTTCCGATTATTTGGATTGGTATCGAAAAGACATGGGCTCGAAGATGACGGTCGAGCAACTGCTGCACCACACGTCGGGATTGCCCGGGGACTTTGATCAGCGGGAATTTGGCGATGGCGAAGAAGCGCAAACGCGAATGTACCCGCGCCCGTTTGCGGAAAAAGTTTGTCAGAAAAATTTGGCGAGTGAACCGGGAACAAAATGGGCTTACAGCAATTGCGGATACGATTTGCTCGGATTGATTTTGGAAAAGGTGAGCGGGCAACGATTCGATGAGCTGTTGCGCGAGAGATTGCTGGAACCGCTGGGGATGAATGACACAGGCCTGGACAAAAATGATCTCCTGGAAAAAGGAGGAGCTCACGGATACGTTCGGCATGCCGGGCCGTGGTATTCCGCGGGGCCGGATCTCGACCGGTTGCATCTTTTCTCCGGCGGCGGGATGTATTCGACGACGGAGGATTTGCTGAAATGGAATGAAGCGCTGAACGGCAGCGGCGTGATTTCAAAAACAATTTGCGAGCAAATTTTTTCGCCCGGGCTGAATGATTGGGGATATGGATGGTTCGTGAGAAAAATCGCGGCCGGAGAGCCCGGCGCGGGCGAGATGATGGCGGAAATGCGCGGCGATATGCCGGGAAATTATTTCGCCTGGATTTTGCGTTATCCGGAACGGGACGCGGTGGTGATCGTTCTCCGCAATGGATACGGCTCGACGGAACATTTTGAAGAGAATCTGCAGGCAGTTTTGTATGGCAAAGAACCGCGATTGCCTAAGCGCGCAGCGAAAGATCTTGCGGCGCAGGTGTGGCTCGTGCCTGCACGGTGGATCGGAAGAAATAAATTGCTAGCCGAATTTTTCACGCCGATTCTGCTTGCAGTTGGCGCCGGAATTTGGCGGTTTTCTCGAAAAAGCTCACGCGAGCCCGACGAAACACTGCAGAAATAGGCTGGCGCTGTCCGCTATTTATTGGGGTGAGACGAACTTAGCGGCGAGGCAGCGATAAGGAACTGTGCCTCCGCTTTCTCGACCGGGCTTAATTTGATGTTTTGGCTGGCCGATTCTCCATCGATCATGATCCGGAAATAGTAAGTCTTGTCGGCTTCTGTGACGATGGTGGTGGCTGAACCGATGCGCTTTGCTGTTTGCTTGAAGACAGCAGATTGCCAGTTCGTGCAAAGGTGATGTTCTCCAGGGTCGACGGAAAAGTAGAAATACGACTTGCCTTTGTTGGCACCTACCCATGCACCGTCGAGCCCGACTTTCATCGTGGGACCCCGGTAGATGTCTTCAACGACAAAGACGATCGCCTTGCCAGATTCGGGAGCAGGCGCGGGATGTTGCTTCTTATCGATGGTGACATCGAAATGAGTGGCGCTCGGTCCGCAACCGGCAGCGGTTCGGGCTGCGGATTCGGAATCTTGCGCAAATGCTGGCGAAGCGAACAACAAGAGCAACAAGAACGACCTGTGCATGGAAGCCTCCGGGCGAGTCAGTGCTAGCCGAACGGTGCCAAAGACCCGCGCTTAAACATGAGACGCGGTGCGGTGACGGCCGGTTTCCTTACTCTCCCGCAATGTGTCCGCTCAGGAAAAAACCATCAACGCCGCAAAACGAGGCGCGCCCAAAAAACGAGTCGCAGGATTTCGCGAAAGTGAACTAAGTTAGTTTGCCGGTTTTGGCCAGTTCGGCGTACCACTTGCCGGAATCTTTCACGGTTCGCTTCTGCGAACGGAAGTCCACGTAGACCATTCCGAAGCGCTGCGCGTATCCCTCGGCCCATTCAAAATTGTCGAGCAAGCTCCAGTGATGATAGGCACGAACGTTCGCGCCGTGCGCCATGGCGCGACCGAGCGCGCCGAGATATCCGCGCATGAAATCAATACGGCGCTGATCCGGCACGCGCCCATGCTCATCGGGCGAATCGAGATACGAGCAGCCGTTTTCGGTGATCTCGATCGGCACTTTGTAATCGTTGCTGATGCGAAGTACAAGATCGTGAAAGCCGTCGGGCCAAACTTCCCAGGCGAAATCCGTGATTGGGCCGTCGTGGCCGTCCCAAGTACGAACGCCCGAGTTGTCTCCGCCGGCCGGAGCCGCGGCAACTATTTGGCGCCGGTAGTAATTGATGCCGAGAAAATCGAGCGGAGCTTTGCAAAGTTCCATGTCGCCGGACTTCACGCCCATCATGTCGTAGGGATTTTCACTGAGGAACGCTTTGGGGTACGCGCCCTTTAGCGCAGGATCGACGAACCAGACATTGCCAAGCGCGTGCGCGCGTTCGGCGGCGGATTTATCGTCGGAACTGGAAGTGGCAGGTTCGCAATTCGCCATGCTGTATGCGGTGCCAACCTGAAGCTTGGAATTGATCGCCTTGATTGCCTTGAACGCCTGTCCCTGCGCGATGTTCACCACGTGCGTGGCGCGCATACATTCCTCGAAATTTCGTCGGGCCGGCGCATGAATTCCCCACGAGTAGCCGAGAAACGTGAAGACCCACGGCTCGTTGAAGATGCACCAATCCTTGATGCGGTCGCCGAGCGCTTTTACGACGAGTTGCGAATAGTCGACGAAGCGGGCAGCGAGATCGCGATTGGGCCAGCCGCCGGCGTCTTCGAGCGCCTGCGGCAAATCCCAGTGATAGAGCGTGCAAATGGGACGGATTTTTGCTTCGAGAAGAGCATCCGTGACGCGCTTGTAGTAGTCGAGACCCTTGGGGTTCGCGGGGCCGGTGCCGTTCGCTTGAATGCGCGGCCAGCCAACCGAAAAACGGCAGCTTTGCAGATTGAGCTGCTTCATGATGGCGATGTCTTCCTTGTAGCGATGGTAGGAATCGCAGGCGACGTCGCCGGTGGCCGCGCCTTTTACCTTGCCAACCGTGTGAGAAAAACGGTCCCAGATGGATTCGCCTTTGCCGTCTTCATTCCAGCCACCTTCGATTTGATAGGAGGCGGTGGCGGAGCCCCAGAGAAAATCCTTGGGAAATTGGTAGGGTGCAAACGGCGTGGGATTGGCGACGAGCGAAGAAAAGAAGCGATGGCCGGAGGGATAGATCGTAAAGCCCGCCGCGGCGCCGAGCGTGGTTCCCAGAAAGTCGCGACGCGTGAACGTGCCAGATTGCCTGCTATTCATGTCCTAGCCTCCGAAGGCGAATCGATATTTTATTGGGGATTCGCGGCGTGTTTCGCTGGGAATAGTACATCAAGAAGGACGAGAATTGCACCGACAGTGATGGCCGAATCCGCGACGTTGAACGCCGGATATTGATAAGAGCCGATCCAGACTTGAAAGAAATCGGTGACCGCGCCGTGGAGAATCCGGTCTGTGAGATTACCCGCGGCGCCGCCGATAAGGAGCGAAAGGCCGGCAAGCGAGCGCCACGAAATCTGCTGGCTCGTAACAAGAAGCCAGGAAAGAACGCAGATAAAAAGCACCGACAAACCGATTAAACCGGTGCGGAGCCAGGGCGATTGCGAATTCGCGAACATGCTGAAAGCAATGCCCGGATTTCTGGAATGGACGAGATCGACAAAGTGATGGATGAGTTCGCGCTGCCAGCCCTCCGGCGTACGCGACTCGATGAGCGCCTTGCTGAGGCGGTCAGCAACGACCACGAACAACGTCAGAACCAGCCAGCGAAGCCGCGACGGAAAAATCATGCGGACGCGGCGTTCGCGGACTCGATTTCGGCGAGCGCGGTGGAACACCGCTCGCAAACGGTTGGGTAGCGGGAATTTTCTCCCACGTGGGTGGAGTAATTCCAACAGCGGTCGCATTTGGCGCCGTCGGCTTTTTGCACGGTGACGGAGAGCGACGGAACGCCTTCGGATTTGAAATCGCCGGCGCCTGCAGTGAGGAAATCCACCTGCGAGACGATGAAGAGTCCCGGCAAGTGCGCGAGTTGGGCTTTTAGTTTTGCTTTCAGTTCAAGGTCGGCCCCGAGAAGAACTTTCGCTTCCAGGCCAGAATTGATTTTCTTTTCGTTGCGAGCGGTTTCCAGCGCCTTCAAAACTTCAGCGCGAACTTTGGCGAGAAGCTCCCACGTATTCACCTGCGACGCGGAAATGCCCGTGCGGAGTTCGGCTTCTTCCGGAAAAAGTGCGACGTGAACGGAAGAAGGATCGCCGGACGACTTGGGCAGGTAGCGCCAGATCTCTTCGGCGGTGAAGACCAGAATCGGCGCGGCGAGCCGGATGAGCGCGCTGGAGATTTTGTAAATCGCAGTTTGCGCGGAGCGGCGCGCGGGGCTGTTCGGCGCTTTGGTGTAGAGGCGGTCTTTCAGAACGTCGTAGTAGAACGCGCTGAGGTCCACTGTGCAGTAATCGTGAATGGCGTGATAGACGCGGTGGAATTCGTAGTTTGCGTACCACTCGCGACACTTCTTCACGAGGTCGGCGGTGCGTTCGAGCATCCATCGATCCATCTCTTCCAGCTGATCGTTCGGGACGGAATTTTTTGCGGGATCGAAGTCGTTGAGATTGCCGAGCGCAAAGCGAAACGTGTTGCGGATTTTGCGATAGGCTTCGCTGAGCTGCGTCATCACGCGCTCGGACATTTTTACGTCGGCCTGATATTCAACCGAAGCGACCCACAGCCGCAACAAATCCGCGCCCCATTTTTCGCAAATTTCATTCGGCTCGATGGAATTGCCGAGCGACTTGGACATCGGCCGGCCCTGCTCATCGAGCGTCCAGCCGTGCGTCACAACGCCCTTAAAGGGCGAGCGGTTTTTTACTCCGACAGCCACGAGGAGCGAGCTGTGGAACCATCCGCGATATTGGTCCGGGCCTTCGAGATAAACATCGGCAGGCCACTCCGCGCCCTTGAGCACGGACAGGTTCGACGAACCGGAGTCGAACCAGACGTCGAGAATGTCATTCTCTTTGCGCCATTTCGATTCGCCGCACGAGCACTTTGTTCCGGCGGGAAGCAGTTCCTCGGCGGAGTGTTTGTACCACGCGTCCGCGCCTTCTTTCTTGAACCATTTGATGACGTTGCGCAGCGCTTTGAAATCTTCGAGCCGCTTGCCGCAACCTTCGCAATAAAAAACGATGATCGGCGTTCCCCAGAAGCGCTGGCGCGATACGCACCAGTCGGGGCGATGCTCGATCATTTCGTACATCCGGTCTTCGCCCCAGGAAGGGATCCACTTCACGCCATGGATTTGTTCGAGAGCTTTTTCACGGAATGTTTTCGATTCCCCATTTCCCGTTGCATCCATTCTGATGAACCACTGTTCGGTGGCGCGGAAAATGACCGGGTTGTGGCAGCGCCAGCAATGCGGATAGCTGTGCTTGTACGGATGATGACCGAGCAGCGCGCCGTGATCCGCCAGAAGTTTGACGATGATGGGATTTGCTTTGAAGACGTCCTTGCCTTTGTACTCGGGCAGGCCTTCGGTATAAACACCGCGGTCATCGAGCGGCGCAGCGGTTTCGAGATTGTATTTTTGGCCGGTGTTGAAGTCGTCGACGCCGTGCCCCGGAGCGGTGTGAACGATGCCGGTTCCCTGGTCGAGCGTGACGTAGGCTGCGAGAACACCCGGAACTTGCAAAGGCAAAAACGGATGCTGAAATTTCGCGTGCTCGAAATGATGGCCCTTGAACTTGGCGAGGACTCGCGCTTCCTTGATGTCGCATTCGGCTTGCAGTGCAGCCACACGATCCGCAGCAAGCAAGAGCTTCCCTTTTTCGGTTTCGACGACGGCGTATTCAAAATCCGGATGGAAGGCCAGCGCGCGATTGTGCGGAATCGTCCACGGAGTGGTGGTCCAGATGACGGCGGAAATGTCGGAGCCGAGTTTCGCGGCGTCGCCGCTCGCGCCGCCGACGAGCGCGAACTTCACCCAGATGCTCGGGCTCGAATGATCTTCATATTCGACTTCGGCTTCGGCGAGCGCGGTCGAATCATAAATGCACCAATAAACTGGCTTGCGGCCGCGATAGACGTAGCCCTTTTCGATGAAATCGAGAAACGCATTGGCGATCGTGGCCTCGTACTCGTGGCTCATCGTCAGATAGGGATCGTTCCAGCGCCCGAAGACGCCGAGGCGCTTGAAGTCGCGCTTATGCTGCTCGACGTAACGCGTGGCGAATTGGCGGCAGAGACTGCGGAATTCGGCCGGAGGCACTTTGCCCTTGCCGCCTAATTCTTTTTCGACCTGCGTTTCGATGGGAAGTCCGTGGCAATCCCAACCGGGCACGTACGGGGCGTAATGGCCCGCCATGGACTTTGTTTTGACGATGAGGTCTTTCAGGATTTTGTTGAGACCGGTGCCAAGATGAATGGTTCCCGTCGGATACGGAGGACCATCGTGGAGAACGAAGAGCGGCTTTCCCTGGCGTGCGGTGAGGATGGATTCGTAAAGATTCGCGTCCTGCCAGGCGGCAAGCTGTTTCGGCTCGTTCTGAGGCAGACTGGCTTTCATGGGAAAGTCGGTCTTGGGGAGATTGAGGGTCTTTTTAAGTTCAAGTGGCTCGGGCATATTGAGACTGGCGTGAATCCCCTTCTTACAGTTGTTTTCCCGAAGTGAACGGCGGGAAACATCGGAAAGCGGTGTAACTACGTATGTTACAATAAGGATTGAGTTGGTGTCAGCCGTTGCGAGCATGCAACCAATCCCGGGCCCTCAGAATCGTACCGGATTGATACCCTACGGGAGTTTGTGCGTCTAATAAGAGGGTGAAACACTTGGCGGGATTCGACATAAAACTCGTACCAGACGACGCGATTCCAAAGAACCCAAATGGGGCTGCGCAGGTGGCAATTCCAGCGCCCTCAAACGCTGTGCCGAAGTTTGGCCGGCCGCAGATCCTGATGCCGGACGATTTCTGGTCCAACGTGAAACAGTTTTTATTTGAGCGGCCGGTAAAGATTCGCGGCGATTACCGTTCCCCCCTGATGCCCACGGAATATGGCGGGGGATTCTGGAACAACTTCAAAGAGTTTTTCACTTCCAAGCCGGTGCCGAAGGGCTCGACCAAGGGACAACTGGCGGATCGCTGGGGCACGAGCTTTGGCGGATTCGGCGATCGCATCAAAGAGCTTTTCTTTCCCGCGAAGCAAGCGCCGCTCCCGTTTGAAATCAAGCCGGTGCGCGTCAAGGATATCTGGTCGAAGGACGAAAACTTCGGCTGGACACAGATTGCTTCGATAGGCGTGCACGCCGGCGTGTTTGCCCTGATCCTGATTCCCTTCTTTTTGAAGATGGCGCAACCCACGCAGGCGGTGGGGAAAGATACGAATATTACGTCGATCGACCTTTCGGATTACATTTCAAAATTGCCTGCGGGCGCGAACAAAGCGGGCGGCGGCGGCGGAGCAAACGATCACACGCTGACGCCGGTGAACAAAGGCAAGCTGCCGAAATTCAAGATGACGCAGTTCGCGGCGCCGCAAGTGCATCCGATGGCCAACCCGAAGCTGGCGATGGATGCTTCCCTGCTCGGACCACCGGATTTGAAGGTGGCGAGCCCGAATTTGCCGACGTTTGGCGACCCGCTGGCGAATGGAAATTCCGATTCGTTGGGCCATGGAAACGGAACAGGTATTGGCAGCGGGACCGGCGGCGGCCTGGGGCCGGGCGAAGGTGGCGGTACGGGCGGCGGAGCGTTTCGCGCGGGCGTGAACGGCGTGGGAGTTCCGACGTGCTACTACCATCCTGATCCTCCGTACTCGGAAGAAGCGCGGAAAGCGAAGTATCAGGGCATCGTGGTCGTGGAAGCGATTATCGAAACGGATGACCGCGTGACGAATTTGCACGTCGTCAAAAGCCCGGGCTTGGGCCTGGACGAGAAGACGCTTGAGACCGTACGGCAATGGCGCTGCAAAGCGGCCAGCGGACCGAATGGGAAGCCTGTGCGGACCTCGGTGCCGATCGAAGTTAGCTTCCGGTTGTTCTAACGCAGGCAACTGCACGAAATCGCAAGCAACCAAAATTGATTTGAGCGGCTCACAGATGGCAACGTGAGCCGCTTTTGTTTTTGGCTGAGCGGCTCGGCGTTGGCAAAACAATTTCGTCGAGAACAAGGGGGCCAGCCATGGGCAATTCCCTTTCGGTGCGTCCACGCAATAATTTCCAGAACAAAAATGACGAGAGTTGGTGGCGGCGAGTGCAGGAAAATGCGCGGGCATTTTTTGCGCTGCGCGGCGTGAAACCGTGCCCGGCCGGAGAAGCGGGCGCTTTCGATTTGTTGGAAGCGAAGCCCGCGCCAGGAACGCGGCAAAGGCAGGCGGTGTCTATGCTTTTGCACGGTTCGGCAATCGCAATCTTACTTTTGCTCGGCGGACTTAAAACACCGCTGAGTCGTCCGAGACTGCCGAATGGCCCAACGTTGTTGTCGCCGCCGTTGAAAGACCTCCAGTTCGCGGTGGCCTCGGACGGCACAGGCAAGGGTGGCAACCGGGACGTTTCGCCGCCATCGTCCGGCGAACTGCCAAAACCGTCGCCGATTGTTCTAGCGCCACCACGCATTGTGAACCAGCACGAAGTGGCTATGCCGGTCGAACCGGCGATTTTTGAGGCGAACTCTCAGATGTCCAATCAACGCGTCCGCGACCTCGGACTGCCGTGGATGAACGATCGCAATCGCTCGAACGGGCCGGGCGGCGGCAACACCATCGGAAACAAGGATGGCACTACCGTAGGCACAGGCGACAGAGATGGTGGAGGAGGAGAGAGTGAAACCGGGACACGTTATTCGCCGGGGATGACACCTGTGAAATGTATGTATTGCCCTGATCCCGAGTACACCGATGAGGCGCGGCACGAGAAGTTGCAAGGGAGCGTTACGCTGCGCGTGCTTGTGACGAAAGAGGGGCGCGCGGGCCAGGTGAAACTTGTGAAGGGGCTGGGACTTGGCCTGGACGAGAAGGCGACTGCAGCGGTGCGAGCGTGGAGATTTCAGCCAGCGCGGGACGCAAACAAGAATGCCATCGCAGAGTGGGTCACCGTGGAAGCGACCTATCGATTGTTTTGAAATGAATGGTTGCGGAAAGCGAGTGTCAGCAAGGATGGCTGATACGAATTTCTGGAAGAATCGGCGAGCGGCGGGAGCCAGTGAAGCTGCTACGATAAATTTCATGAGAAAAGCAAATGGAGTTTGGGCAGCTGCCGCGCTGGGTTGTGCGGTTTTTGCGATTGGCGCGACCGCGGCGCGCGGGCAGGAGGCGGCCGGAACCGGTACGCTGGAGTTTACGGCGTATGTGAGCCCGACCGCGGCAAAGCCTGAGCCAGTGCGGGATTTCACCTTCTACGTGCTGACGAAGAGCTACTCGGACATCAAGCGCGAGCTCGAAGAGAAGAACGGCTCACCGGATCGGGAGAGGTTCGTTTCCGATCTGAAACTTTCGCCTGAGTTAAAAGAGTGGCTCAAGGCACACGAGGTGCTGGATTTGACGATGCCGGGCCTGGACAAGCAACTGACGGCGGACGACATTTTGCACGTGCCTGAGTTTTTGCTGGCGTATCAGCGCTCGAACAGCGGGCGTAACCAGTGGAATTCCGAAGCCGAAGTACAAAGATGCGGACAAAACGGAGCGCCCGGAACGGTATGAGAAGGAACACCAGGAATATTTCACAGCGCTAAAGAAATTCATCCAGACGCATCCGGAAACGATGGCGGGCATGGAACTGGAGATGGATGGGATTAATCCGGCGCGGAAGTGGGCGGAGCTGCAGAATTCCTTCAAGAAAAAAGTGCGGCAACAAGCGCCGATGCAGGCGCAGACAAAGTATCTTGCGACGAAGACCGACACGAACCTGGACGGGTTCGCACGAGTGTCCCGGTTGCCGGCGGGAAATTATTGGATCAGCACAATCGATTTGGAAGCGGGAGCGGGCGATTCGCGGCTGGTGTGGGACGTTCCGGTAACGGTGCAGGCCGGCCAGACGACGCAAGTACGGCTAACGAATTTGAACTCCACTGAGGCGCTAAAGAACCAGTAAGATTTGTGACGAAATGCGGCGGAACGGTTCAGGCCCGATTCGCCATCTGGCAAACAAATTGGCGCGGTACACTCTGACGGAGAGATGAATTCCCCATTTCATTGGATTGAATTCAATGTGTTTGTATTGGTGGCGGTTGCGCTGGATTTGCTTGTGTTTCACCGGCGCCCCCACAAGATCGGCACGCGCGAAGCGTTGCTTTGGAGCGCGGTGTGGATCGGCGCCGCAGCCGCGTTTGCGTTCGGGATCTATCATTATTACGGAGCGCAGCCGGCGCTGGAATTTTCCACCGGCTACCTGATTGAAAAATCATTAAGCGTCGACAATCTGTTTGTGTTTCTGGTGCTGTTCCGGACGTTTGGTGTCGCCCCGGAGTATCAGCACCGGGTGCTGGCATGGGGCATTGTCGGCGCGCTGGTCATGCGTGGCGGGATGATCTGGGCGGGAGCAGAGCTGATCGCACGATTTGCTTGGATTAATTATGCGTTTGGCGCGTTTCTGATTATCGCGGCGGTACATATGACGGTGTCGAGCGAAACCGAGACGCATCCCGAGAAAAACCGGCTGGTGCGATTCATTTCGTCGCGGCTGAGAATGACCAAGAGTTTTTCCGGTCAAAAGTTTTTTGTGCGGGAGCAGGGGCAAATTCTGGCGACGCCATTGTTTCTGGTTCTGCTAGTCGTGGAAGTGACGGACGTGACGTTTGCCGTAGATTCGATTCCCGCGGTGTTCGGAATTACGCGCGATCCGTTTATCGTGTATACGTCCAACGTGTTTGCAATCCTGGGGCTGCGAACGCTCTACTTTTTGCTTGCCGGCGTATTAGACCGGCTGACGTATCTCAAGTATGGGCTGTCGGTCGTGCTGGCATTTGTTGGAGCGAAGATGCTGGCCGATTCGTGGCTGCACATTTCCGTAATCGGCTCGCTGGGAATCGTAGTCGGGATTCTTGCGATCGCGACGATCGCGTCACTGCTGGCGAAGCCAAAACAGATTGAGTGAAGCGGCGCTCTGCTAGACTCAAATCTCGAAACCCATGAAACTGAAAAAACAGATCGAACAATTGGCTTCGTCCGACGAGAAATTGCGGGATGCGGCGGCGGAGGAGATTTACGTTGCAGGCAGTATCCTGGCGAGGCGAGCGACCAAGGCGTGGTTTGCGGACCCTGCGTTCGTTTTGACTGCGGGCGCAGAGCCGAAGATTACGGTTGGGATCGCGGTGATGCCAGAGCTCTTTCAACAGATTCGCGGCGCGAGCGGAAATCCGCGGCTGGCGGACGTGCCTCCTGACCAGGATGCGATGGAATTCGAGCTGCATTTTACGGGACTGCATTTGGATGTATTGACGTCCAAAGCTCCAGAAGGCGACGGCGCAATCGCAAGATATCTCGCCAAGTTTGGCGGCGGAATTCAGCAGGTAGAGTTTCTTTGCTCGGATGTGGACCGAGCGACGCAAATCTTGAGAGAAAAATTTGGATTGAAACCCGTTTATCCCGCGACGCGGGCGGGAGCGGACGGTACGCGGATAAACTTTCTCCTTGCGACGACTCCGGAGAACGAAAAAGTTCTGATTGAGCTGTACGAGAAGAGGGTCGAGCATCGGGAAGAGTAGTTACGGAAACAAAGGACTTATTCCAATGCCGGGAGGGGGGCCCCCCTCCCCCCATTTTTCGCAAGTATTCATTCTAAAGGAGTTAGGCGATACCCACCCCCTTTGACGAGCTGTTGCTTGTGCGCGCTCGTGATAGGCAAACAGAGAGGGCTACGCTATGAGTTTTTGGGCGCCTATCAGTTTGTAGCTGTGAGTGGATATGCCTCAGGCGCGACGCAAGGCGCAGGATTGGTTGAGAGGAATTGTACGCGAAGAGAAACAACAAGCGCGACTGAACAGAGTGCTGGATTTAGTACAGCTGAACTTGCAAGAGCAGCGGCGGGCTCGAAGTAATTTAAGAGAGGAACTTCCAAGCTCGAAGGAGTTCGGCGACGGTCCAGGCCTGGGCGATGCAGCCGCGAGGGGTGAAGGGGGTCTCGGCGTCGAAGACTTCGGCGAGAGTACCGAGGCCGTAGCGTGTAATGGATTGAGACAGCGGTTCGAGGAAACGGAGCGCGTCGGACTTGTTCTGGTAGACGCGGTAATGCGCGAGGGCGAACGAACCGAGAGGCCAGCCCCAAACGGTACCCTGGTGATAGGCGGCGTCGCGATCGCGCGGGCCGCCGCGAAAGTGAGCGATGTAGCCGGATTCGTGTCTTCCGAGGCTGCGCAAGCCGAATGGTGTAAGAAGTTCGGCTTGGCAAATGTCGACTACGGCTTTTTGCTGATCCGGAGAGAGCGGCGTGCCAGGGAGCGAGACCGCGAGAATCTGGTTGGGGCGGAGCGATGCGTCGTTGCCGATTCCGGGAGAATCGATGACGTCGTAGAGACAGTTGCGATTTGCGTTCCAGAATTTTGCAAAGCTGGATTTCGCGGCAGCGGCCAAAGATTCGTAGCGAGACGCCGGCAATTTCACCAGTCGCGCGAATTGCGCCATCGATTCGAGCGCGTTGATCCAAAGGGCGTTGATTTCGACCGGTTTTCCGGTGCGCGGAGTGACCACCCAATCGCCAATTTTGGCGTCCATCCAGGTGAGTTGAACGCCGGGGGCACCGCCATAGAGAAGGCCATCGGCCGGGTCAACGTGAATATCGTAGCGCGTGCCTGCGACGTGAGCTTCGATCATTGCAGCGAGAACGGGAAAGAGCTTTTGGAGCGTTGCCAAGTCGCGAGTCGCGTCCACGTATTGGCGAATCGCTTCGAAATACCAGAGCGACGCGTCAATCGTGTTGTATTCCGGTTTGCCGCCGGCATCGGGGAAATTGTTGGGCAACATACCCGCGTCAACGAATCGCGAAAACGCCAGGAGAATCTGGCGCGCGAATTCGGGACGGCCGGTTGCAAGAGTGAGGCCGGGGAGGGCGATCATGGTGTCGCGGCCCCAGTCGCCGAACCAGTGATAGCCCGCGATGACGCTGTGGCCGTCCGGTTCGCCAGGGATGGCGCGTTTTACCAGGAATTGATCGGAGGCAAGAGCCAGTTGCCGAAGCGACGCGGGTAGCGATGTTCGATTGTCGTTTGCGAAGAAATTGCTGAAGGTGTCGAGGACTCCGGCGTCGTGAGCGATTTGCTCTGAAAAAGCGGACGCGCCGTCGAGCAAGGTGTTTTC
Source organism: Candidatus Acidiferrum sp. (assembly GCA_035295625.1). Taxonomy (GTDB): domain Bacteria; phylum Acidobacteriota; class Terriglobia; order Acidiferrales; family UBA7541; genus Acidiferrum. The sequence continues at coordinate 38,036 of DATGIS010000073.1, forward strand.
TTCGGTTGTGAAAACGATGGTGGCGGATTGTCCGGGCTCGAGCGTCGCGGTGAACCGTGCTGCGAAAAGATGGTCCTCGCGATCTTCCAGACCGCGATCACGCTCCGCCCGCCAGAAGCAGTCGCGATACCAGACATGTTGCGGCTCGACGAATGCTTCCATGCTTTGCAGGTAGAACGGCACGGCGCCGTCGTAAGCAATGACGCGGAGGCCGTGCAGCGCCGGCTCGATGCGCATGCGCCAATCGCCGGCGTGGGTTGCGCCATGAAAGTCGCGATAGTTGACGAGCGCTTTCGCTTGAAACTGCAGAGGTGCGGAAGCGCTTAGAAGGGTGTAACGGACATATGTAGTGTTTTCGCGCTGGCGCATCCAGATGCGCTTTTCGAGGCGTATGTCGCCAAACGCGTAAGTCCATGTTGGAATTGTGCCGTCGAGCCGGAAGCTTTCGATGAACTGCAGTCCCTGGGGCGCGATGGCGCCGCTGGCCCATTCGTGTGTCGCCAGTTCGTATTCCGCGCCGGCATAAGAGACGACTTCGTCCAACGCCGCGACAAGTTGGGTGCGGCCGACGGGTGGCTGCAAAGCAGCGACGAGAAGACCGTGGTAGCGGCGCGTGGAAGCGCCGGAAATCGTGCCAGATGCGAATCCGCCGATGGCGTTGGTGACCAGCCATTCGCGCGCGGAAGCCGCGGCGAAATCGTTGCAAACACTGCGATCAAAATTGACGATTGGTTTCACGGCGACGTTTGATTCTGCTTTCCGCGAAGTGTTTTTGCTACTCGCACCGGATCATTGCGGTCGATCCAGCCACTTGGTCATTAAAAACCTGTTGTGATCTTCAAATCCCATGCGGCGATAAAGCTCGAATGCAGGATCGTTGCCCCCATCCACTTCCAGATGAACCGCGTTGACGCCAAGCTTGTGCGCTTCGGCTTCAAGATGTTGCACGGCACGGAGACCGAATCCGCGGCGGCGATATTCGGGAAGAACGTAAAGCTCGTCTATGAAGGCGTCCGTGCCAAAGAATTCAAAGCTGAATCCGAGCGTAAGAACGATGTAGCCAATCGGCTGTTCGCGGAATACCAGAAGCCAAATTCGTCCGCGTTCGGGATGCTCGAGCAAGAAATGAAAGGTTTTACGGACCAATGCTTCGCGGAATGCGCCGGGATTCGGGTTCGGCTCCTGCTCGGCCAAAGCCCGCATCATGGGAAGAAGATACGGGTCGTCGGCAGCAGTCGCAGCGCGAATAGCAAGATTTGCTTCGTTATTCACCGCTCTGCTCGAGAAGTTTTGCGACGAGGCCGGTCCAGCCGGTCTGATGGCTGGCGCCAAGGCCGGCGCCATTGTCGCCGTGGAAGTATTCGTGGAAAAGAACGAGATCGCGCCAGTAGGGATCGTTCTGGAATTGATCGATGCCCCCTGCGACCGGCCGCTTGCCATCCTTGCCGCGAAGGAAGATGTGGCCGAGGCGTTTGGAAATTTCGCGAGAGACTTGCCAGAGGTCACTGTCGTTGTCCGTGCGAGCAGGGCACGGAACTTTGAAATCCTCGCCGTAGTAGTGATGGAATTTTTGCAGCGATTCGATGAGCAGGTAGTTGACGGGGAACCAAATGGGGCCGCGCCAATTGGAATTGCCGCCGAAAAGGCCGGTGGTTGATTCGGCGGGCTCGTAGTCAACCTGATTCACGTGACCGTTGACGAAGACCTCGTACGGATGATCGTTGTGGAAACGGGAAAGAGCGCGTATGCCATAGTCAGAAAAGAACTCCGTTTCGTCGAGCATGCGGGACATGATGCGCTTGAGCTGTTTGCGATTGACGAGCGAGAGCAAACGGCGCACGCCGCGCGCGGAACGCTGCGTCATTTCGATGTGTTCGGGCATGCCCGCGTGATTGTCGATGAACCACTGCATGCGCCGTTTGAAGCCGGGCAAGCGATCGATGATTTCCGGCTCCAGAGTTTCGACGGCGAACAACGGAATCAAGCCGACCATGGAGCGGACTTTCAGGTAGTGCTCTTCCCCGTTCGGAAGATGGAGAAGATCGTAGTAAAAGCCGTCTTCCTCATCCCAGAGAGAGACACCGTCGGTGCCAAAATCGTTCATCGCGTGCGCGATGTGGACAAAGTGTTCGAAGAATTTGCTGGCGACGTCTTCGTAAGCAGGATCTTCCTTGGCAAGTTCGAGCGCGATGGCGAGCATGTTGAGGCAGTACATGCCCATCCAGCTGGTGCCGTCGGATTGTTCGAGATGGCCGCCGGTGGGAAGCGGCGCGGAACGGTCGAAGACTCCAATGTTGTCGAGCCCGAGAAAGCCGCCCTGGAAAATGTTGGCGCCGTCGGGGTCCTTGCGATTGACCCACCAGGTGAAGTTCAAGAGCAACTTGTGGAAAATTTTTTCAAGGAAGGCGCGATCCCCGACGCCGCGAACGCGGCGCTCAATTTTGTAAACGCGCCACGCGGCCCACGCGTGAACGGGAGGATTGACGTCTCCGAAAGCCCATTCGTAGGCGGGCAGCTGGCCGTTGGGATGCATGTACCATTCGCGGAGCAGAAGGACGAGCTGCTCTTTCGCAAAATCCGGATCGACCAGAGCAAGCGTGATGCAATGAAACGCGAGATCCCACGCGGCATACCAGGGATATTCCCACTTGTCGGGCATGGAGATGATGTCGTCGTTGTAGAGGTGCGTCCAATCCTTGTTGCGGCCTTTTTTTCGCTCAGGGGGCGGCGTTGGGCCGGCGGGATCGCCTTCGAGCCAGGTTTGAATGTCGTAGTGATAAAACTGTTTTGACCAAAGCATGCCCGCATAGGACTGGCGCATGACGTTTTTGGCGTCGGCTGAGAGTTCCGCAGGGATGCGCGAGGCATAAAACTCATCGGCGTCCTTGATGCGGGCGGTGAAAAGAGCGTCGAAGCCCTTGCTGAAGTCATTTGTGCCGGGGACGCCGGTTTCGCGCTCCTGATGGCCGGGCGAAGTGATGATTCCGACCATGGAGGACTCGGGGTCCATGCCGCCGAGCGGTTCGATGTCCGTCAGGCGAAGCTTGATGGTTACCGACTGTCCGGCGCCAATTGTGAGCGAATAGTGGGCGGCCATTTTTGTGCCGGAGCGAGCCGGATTGACGGCGTCTTTGTTGCCGCGAATGACGTATTCGTGAAACGCGTCTTTTACGTACGGCGTGCGGTTCTTGGAATTGAAAAGGCGGGCGTTGTTCGTTTCGTTTTCCGTGAAAAGCATTTCGGGCTGACCGGCGCACAAGAGCCATCGCTTGCCGTACTGCCAATGTTGAAGTTCCGTGCAGAGGCTGCCGGGAACATCGGCGCCGCGGCGGGCCATGGGCCGACGCAGATCTTTTCCCCAGGACCACGTGTTGCGAAACCAAAGGGTAGGCAGCAGATGAAGCGGCGCGGGCTCGGGGCCGCGATTGTGGGCCGTGATGCGAATGAGAATGTCTTCGTCGTCGGCTTTGGCGTACTCGACAAATACATCGAAGTAGCGATTTTCGTTAAAGACTCCGGTGTCGAGGAGTTCGAATTCGGGCTGCGAGCGGCCACGACGTTTGTTCTCGTCGACGAGCCAACTATAGGGAAATTCGGCTTGCGGATATTTGTACAGAAACTTCATATAACTGTGCGTCGGAGTGGAGTCGAGATAAAAATAATATTCCTTCACGTCTTCGCCGTGATTGCCTTCGTTGCCGGTAAGACCGAAGATGCGCTCTTTGAGGATTGGGTCGCGGCCATTCCAGAGCGCGAGTGCGAAGCAGATCATTTGATGGCGGTCGCTGATGCCGGCGATGCCATCTTCGCCCCAACGATAAGCGCGGGAGCGCGCGTGATCGTGCGGGAAAGATTCCCAGGCGGTTCCACCGGGACTGTAATCTTCACGGACGGTGCCCCATTGGCGCTCGGAAAGATAGGGCCCCCAGCGTTTCCAGTAACCTTTTCGAGTGCGATTTTCCTCGAGACGGTGATCTTCGGTGGTTTGCAGTCTGGGCATGAAATGAGCCTCAAAGATGATGGTGCCAGTCTGGCCGGAAGGGCATTTTCAGGCAAGGAGCGAGAAAAAGATAGTTTCCTGAAAAGATGGACCGCCAGATGCGTCTTAGGCAAACATAGGATACAGATGAGAGGAATCCGATTCGCGGGAAGGCAAAAAAAGCGGGCCCCGTTACTTCGAGGCCCGACAGGGTTCACTCTTCTAGTTGATCTACAACAACACTTTTAGCCGTTGGATTGAACGACGATGGCGGTGGCGATATTGCGGCCGTCACCGTCGGTACGGTACTCGACGCTGACAGTGGCACCGACGCTGAGACTGCCGGTAACTTTGGTTTTCGTGTCCGTCACGAACTGCATCGTGGACGCAACATCGCCCGCTTTGATGTCGAGCGAAAAACCATCGTTCGCGACGGCGGAGATTTTGCCCGACGCTGATTTGTTGATCGCCGCAACAGCCTGGGTATTGGCACTCGAATGGATGGTCGCCGGGAATGCGCCCGCCGAAAGCGAAGCCAGACCTGCGGCAAACACACCGATGCGAAACAAAGAGTTGCTCTTCATGGAACTACCTCCTCGGGTTGTTTGCTGGGATGCAGTGGGAGGAGCACTTCGCGTGCCAACCAAGCTGGCTTGGTCCAGCGTGGATTATTCCTACTGGTATCAGGCATTTAGCCGCGGAGCGGGGAGTGCTGCGTGCTGTTCCGTGAGAGACGAGAGAGTGTAACGTTTTCGTCCAGGGAATATTTTTCACACGAGCGGGCTATCAGGTAAGGCCGGTAGATGCGCTCGCTGGGAGCAATTCGTTCACGGCACGGTACGCTTGATCGATTGCGACGTCGGTGTAAGCGGTCGCTCCCGAATCAGAATTTGCGATGGTAATGCGGCCGTGCGGCTTGCGGCCGATTTCGTGGGGCGCTTCGCCGGGAGCCCACTGAGGATCGAAGAGCGGATTGTATTCGTAGCCGTAGCCATGGGGCCAGCGATTGACGGTGATGGC
>DATGIS010000074.1:0-70040 GCA_035295625.1 Candidatus Acidiferrum sp.
CGATGAGGCGCGTTTTTTCGTTTACGAGAACGCTCATCGCGCACCTCCCGCGAGTTGCACAACCTTTTGCGCGCCGTCCTTCATGCCGTTGGCAATCGTGAAGTTGAGGCCGGAGTCGCGAAGAATCTGCTGGCCCTGCTCCACGTTGGTGCCTTCCATGCGAACGACGACTGGGACTTTCAACTGGAGTTCCTTTGCAGCGGCGACAACACCGGTGGCGAGAACATCGCAACGCAAGATGCCGCCGAAGATGTTGATGAAGACAGCTTTTACGGCGGAGTCGCTCATCAGAATACGAAACGCGTTCTTCACTTGATCGGCGGAAGCGCCGCCACCGACGTCGAGAAAGTTGGCTGCGGAGCCGCCGGCGTATTTGATGATGTCCATCGTGGCCATGGCGAGGCCGGCGCCGTTGACCATGCAGCCGACGCTGCCATCGAGCTTGATGTAGTTGAGTCCGTACTTCGAGGCTTCGACTTCGAGAGGATCTTCTTCGTCAAGATCGCGGAGGCCGCGCAATTCCTTGTGGCGGAATAAACCGTTGTCGTCGAAAGTCATCTTTGCATCGAGCGCGACGAGCTTGCCATCGCCGGTGAGGACGCACGGGTTGATCTCGAGCATGGAAGCGTCGGTATCGACGAAGGCGCGGTGCAGTGCCTGAAAGAACGGCGCGGCGTTGTTCGCGACTTCACCGGTGAGCCCGAGGCCAAACGCGAGCTTGCGCGCTTGATACGGCTGGAGGCCGACGGCGGGATGAACAACTTCCTTGATGATGGAGTCAGGATTTTCTTTGGCGACTTCTTCAATTTCCATGCCGCCCGCGGAGCTGGCCATGAAAACGACGCGGCCGACGCTACGATCGACGAGCAGTGAAAGATAGAGTTCGCGCTTGATGTCGAGCCCTTCTTCGATGAGAAGGCGCTTGACGATGCGGCCGCTGGGGCCGGTCTGAATCGTAACGAGATTCATGCCTAGCATGCGAGTGGCGACTTCGGCGGCTTCATCCGGCGAATGAACGAGCTTGACGCCGCCGGCTTTGCCGCGGCCGCCGGCGTGAATCTGAGCCTTCACAACAATCACGCTGGACTTAAGGCGTTGCGCGCCATCGCGGGCTTCTTCTTTCGTGAAAGCGACTTCGCTGCGCGGCGTCGTTACGCCGTAGCGGGCGAGAATCGCCTTGGCTTGATATTCGTGGATCTTCATTCGTGAGGTTCCGTATCGGCTGTGACCACAGTGTGGTCACCTGTTAAGATTTTGCTCAGTCGCAGAGCATAGAAGTTTACCTGCACCGCGACATTGGAGCAAGGCGAAGCGGTATCGTCAAAAGATGAGTGCGAAATTGATTGAAAAAGTGGAGGCGGGCGGCGCGCTGGAACGGGCGGAAGCCGAGGCGCTGATGGAAGAGCTGCTCGGGGGACGGCTCGATACGGCTGCGATTGTGCGGCTGCTGACGGCGCTCAATGCGCGGCCCTATCGCGCGACGGAACTGGCGGCGTTTGCTCGCGTCATGAGGCGGCACGCGGCGCGCGTTTTTGCGGAGGGGGAAACGCCACCGGCAAACATGGTGGATACGTGTGGCACGGGCGGAGACGGAGCGCAGACGTTCAATATTTCCACGGCGGCGGCGATTGTTGCGGCGGCTGCCGGCACGCGCGTCGCGAAACATGGCAATCGTGCGGCGAGTTCGCTGAGTGGTTCGGCGGATGTACTCGAAGCGCTGGGTGTGCGGATCGATATGCCGTTTTTGGAAACGGGAAAGGCAATTCGCGAAATTGGCATCGGATTTTTGTTCGCACAGGCGGCTCATACGGCGACGCGTCATGCAATGCCGGCGCGGAAACAAATGGGCGTGCGGACGGTTTTCAATTTGCTGGGGCCGCTGACGAATCCGGCGGGAGCGCAAGCGCAGGTGCTTGGACTTTTTTCGGCTGACGTTCTGGATTTGGTTGCGGAAACGCTGCGTGAACTTGGAACGGAACGAGCGATGGTGATTCATGGCGCGGGCGGGCTCGATGAAATCTCCCTGGCCGGCGCGACACAGATCGTGGAGGTAAGCGGCGGAAAAATTACGCGGTACGAAGTCACGCCCGAAGAATTCGGCATAGAGCGCGCGCCGCTGGATGCGATTCGCGGCGGAACCGCCGCAGACAATGCTGCCTTGCTGCAAAGGATCTTCGAAGGGGAGCGCGGGCCTGCACACGACATCGTTGCGGTGAACGCGGGCGCGGCGCTTGTGGTTACGGGAGAAGCAAAGTCGTTGCGAGAAGGCGCGGCGAAAGCGTCGGAGGCGATGAAACGCGGTGCGGCGAAAGGAAAATTGGCCGAGTTGCGCAACTTTCGCGGCGAAGCGCCAAGACATTCATCTTAGCTAAGGCTTGGGAGGCGACTCGAGATCTTCGTCAATGGCCACGGCCGCCACAACCGCGATGGCTCCAATGATGAAATAGAAGAATTTCCGGTTGCGGCGGCCTGTGGGGGACGCGCCCCGTTGACCCGGGAACGGGGGCTGAGGCGGAGCAGCCGCAGGTTGGCTGGCGGGGGAATTCAGAACGAATCGATAAGAGACGCCTTCGGGAATCAATTGAGTTTCACCGGCGTAAGAGAATTCGAGCGCGCCGCGGCGAGCACTGACGTCGATCTCCGTGGCGCTCACGAAAGAAAGTTGGGCAATGGTGGGGCTGTCGCTGGCGGGGCGGATGTGCGCCTCTGAAATTTCGACTTCAAGCGCGGTGGATTTCGCGGAGGAAAAGACCATTGTGCCGCGAGTCAATCGCGCGAGAACTCCCGTGCTCGCAGCCAGGAGCTGCACGCTGCTTTGACCCGCGAGGTACACTTGGGCGGCATTGAGCCGCATCCGCAGCAGACCATCCGGCGCGGTCGTGAAAGAATCGCCGTCGAAAACGGAAGAGCCGTTGGTTGCGGGAGCGCTGGCGATCGATGCGCGAAGGACCTGTGTGATGACGCCTAGGGAGGAGGGCGTTGCTCGCGCTCCAGGACATTGCGCGGCAACTAGAATGGCGGCAAGCAGAACTGTGGATATGCGACGCGCGAAGAGCAAGGGAACCTCCTGCTCACATCTGAGCAAGTATGGGAGGCAACGAGGATGGGCGAGCGCGTATAGGTACGAAAACGGTCTTGGCGGATACCGCACAGAAGTAGCGGCGATTGGCAGCGGCAGTATTGCAGGATCGAGATGAGATTCAAAATTGGGAGGCTCCGGCACTTGAGAAATTCCACCATCGTTGCATGGTTACTGTTGCTGCTGCCCGGGATTAGCGCAGGGCAAACTTCAGGGAGTCCCGGCGATCCGGTCAAGGCCGTACGCGAATATCGTTATGCAAACGAAGACAGAATCATTCGCGAGCTGCGGGAATTTCTGTCGATTCCGAACGTGGCAAGCGACACGGCGAATATCCAGAAGAACGCCGAACGGTTGCGCGAGATGCTCGAAGCGCGTGGTATCGAGACGCACCTGCTTCCAGTAGAGGGTCGCGGACCGGTGGTGTTCGGCAAATTGGAAAGACCGGGCGCACGACGGACGGTGATTTTTTACGCGCACTACGATGGACAACCGGTGGATGCGGCGGCGTGGACAGACAAATCGCCATTCGAACCGATTTTGTATGACAACGCGATGGAAGCCGGAGGAAAACGAATTCGCTACCCTGCTCCTTCCGGCACGGCGCATTACAAAGATGACTGGAGAATTTACGCGCGGTCGGCGTCAGACGATAAATCGCCGATTGTGGCGCTGCTCTCGGCTTTGGACGCGTTGACCGAAAAGAGAATTCCGCTGGCTGTGAATCTAAAGGTGATTTTTGAAGGCGAAGAAGAAGCGGGATCGGAACATTTGCAGCAGACGCTGGAACTGCACAGGAACCTGCTGGCGGGCGATGTATTGCTCACGGGCGACGGACCGGTGCATCAGAGCGGACGGCCACTTTTATTTTTTGGCGCGCGGGGAGACATCGGTTTGGACATCACCGTGTACGGTCCGGTTCGGGCGCTGCACAGCGGGCATTACGGGAATTGGGCGCCGAATCCGGCGATGGAGCTGGCGCAGTTGCTGGCGTCGATGAAAGATGAAAACGGACGCGTGAAAATTCCGGGCTACTACGACGATGTAACACCTCTTGGCGATGCGGAAAAGCGCGCGTTGGCCGAGATGCCGGAAAACGACGCGGATTTGCAGCGCGAACTTGGAATTGCGAAACCGGAAGGCGGCGGCAAGAAGCTCGTGGAGTTGTTGATGGAGCCGTCTTTAAATGTGCGCGGGATTCGAAGCGCGTACGTTGGCGAGCAAGCGCAAAATGTTGTGCCGGATCGAGCGGAGGCTTCGCTCGACGCGCGGCTGGTGAAGGGCGAAGATCCGAAAGAAAAATCGCGGCAGATTGTGGAGTTCATTCGCAGGCAGGGATTCTTTGTAGTGGATCGGGAGCCGACGATGGACGAACGACGCTCGCGTGCAAAGATTGCCAAGGTGATTGAACAAGGCGGGTATCGCGCCTCGCGGACGCGCATGGACTTGCCGGTTTCGAAAGCGATCATCGGCGTGATGAAAGACGCCGCTGGAGGCGACCTCGTGATTGCGCCAACGCTAGGAGGCAGCGTACCGATGTATGTGTTCGACGATTTGGGACTGCCATGGGTGGGCGTGCCCATCGTCAACTACGACAACCATCAGCACAGCTCGGACGAGAATTTGCGGCTGGGTCAATTCTGGAGAGGGATGGAGACGTACGGCGCGCTTCTGGCGGAATTGAATTGGTAGCGGATTGATGTTTCTAATTTTCCAAAAAGTTTCTGAGAAGCTGTTTGCCGGATGTGGTTAGGACGGATTCGGGGTGGAACTGGACGCCTTCGAGTTTGTACTTCTTGTGGCGAACGCCCATGATGACGCCGTCTTCGGTCTCCGCGGTAATGGTCAGTTCGCGCGGCATTGATTTCCGTTCGATGATGAGCGAGTGATAACGCGTAGCAGTGAAAGGCTCGGGCAATTTCTTGAAGACGCCTTTTTTGTCGTGGTGAATTTCGCTCGTTTTGCCGTGGAAGACCTTCAGCGCCCGAACGATTTTGCCGCCGAAGGCCTCGCCAATCGCCTGATGGCCCAGGCAGACGCCTAAAATTGGAAATTTCCCCGCAAGTTTTTGCACCAACTCAACGGAAATGCCCGCTTCGCGCGGCGTGCAAGGCCCGGGCGAAATGATGATGGCTTCTGGTTTGCGTTGCGCGATGTGCTCGACGGAAATTTTGTCGTTTCGATGGACCTCGACGTTGCACCCAAATTCGCCAAGATACTGCGCGAGGTTGTAAGTGAAGGAGTCGTAGTTGTCGAGGAGGAGGATCATCTCTAACGCCCGCTTATAAAATCAGTTTATCGCTTACCATGTGCCGCTTCCAGCGCGCGGACCAAGGCTTTCGATTTGTTAACGCTTTCTTCGTATTCGCCAGTGGGCGTGGAGTCCGCGACGATTCCGCCTCCGGCCTGGATGTGCGCCACGCCATTCTTGATGACCATGGTGCGCAACGCGATACAGGAATCAAGATTGCCCGCGAAATCGAGATAGAGAATTCCGCCTGCGTAAATGCCGCGGCGGGTTCTTTCAAGCTCTTCGATGATTTCCATCGCGCGGACTTTCGGGGCTCCGGAAACGGTGCCTGCTGGAAAGCAGGCCATCAACGCGTCGAAGCAATCGACATCTTCGCGCAACGTGCCGCGCAAGCTGGAGACCAGGTGCATGACATGCGAATAGCGCTCGACAGTCATCAATTTTTCAACGCGCACGCTGCCGTATTCGCAAACGCGGCCGAGATCGTTGCGGCCCAGGTCTACGAGCATGATGTGCTCGGCGCGTTCCTTTTCGTCGGCAAGCATTTCGCGTTCGAGGCGCTGGTCGTCGGCTTCGTCTTTACCGCGCCAACGTGTGCCCGCGATCGGACGATAAGAAACGTCACGTCCCTGCACCTTGACGAGCATTTCGGGTGAGCTGCCGACGACCGCGACGTCGTTCATCTGCAAATAAAAAAGATACGGTGACGGATTGAGCGCTCGAAGCTGGCGATAAATCTCAAACGGATGCGCTTTCGTTTTCGCCGAAAAACGCTGGCTGATGACGACCTGAAAAATATCGCCTGCCCGGATGTATTCCTTGGCTTTTTTGACGGCAGCCAGGTACGCCGGTTGCGCAAAATTCGAGGAAATCGCTACCTTGCCATCGCGCGCCGATTTGGACTTTTTCTTCGGCACCTCTTCGGCGACAGGCTGTTCGAGCAACTTGCGCGTACGCCGAATTTCTTTCACCGCCGCGTCGTATTTTGCGCGCAGGCTGCCATGGCCTTCCGTAAAAACGTTGCGCACAATCCAGAGGCGATGCTGCACGTGGTCGAACGCGATGAGTCCATGAAAAAACATCAGCAACGCATCGAATAATCCGATTTCGTCGCGCAGTCGCTTGGGCAGCCGCTCGATGAGCCGCACCATGTCGTAGCTGAAATACCCAATCGCGCCGGCGACGAGCGGCGGAAGCCCCGGCAGACGCACAGGACGGAATCGCTCCATGTGTGCGCGAAGGAAAGTTACCGGGTCTTTTTCCTCCCACACGATGCGGTCGCGGCTTTCCAGGACGCACGCGCCGTTTGCATAGCGAAACACTTCTTCGGGATTCGCGCCCGCAAACGTATAGCGAGCAATTTTTTCGCCGCCTTCCACGCTTTCGAGCAGGAACGAATGTCGGGCGCCTTGCGCAATGCGAAGATACGCGCTGACTGGCGTGAGCAGATCGGCGGAGAAGACGTCGTAAACAGGGATGAGGTTGCCCTGTTTGGCGAGGCGTTGGAATTCAGAAAACGAAGGTTGAATCATGGCCCGATCACGGCTGGAGTTCACTTTCGAAGGTCACAGTTTACACGAAGAGTGTGCCGATGGTCTTTGACGCCAAATTGGCATTAATTATCTTCGGCGCGAAGCTTTGCAAGAACCGCTCGGCGCATCGGCGTTTCCGGCGGCCTCGTATTCGTCCAGATTTCCCACTGTGCGAAGCCCTGCGCGAGGAACATGTCGAGCCCAGAAACGCAGGCGATTCCTTTTCTTCGCGCAAGTTTGAGGAGGCGCGTTTCGAGCGGGCGATAAATCAAGTCCATCACGAGATCGCAACGAAGTTCGGCGGCGGTAAGCGGCGAAACATCGTTGCGTGGGTGCATACCAACGGGCGTGGCATTAAGAATCGCGTCAAATATTTCCGTGCGAAGGGCGCGGCGTGGAATTGCTTCGCCACCCACCGCGCGTGCGAGTTCTTTTGCAGCAGCATCGCGCCGCGCGCAGACGAAAACCTGGGCGCCCGCTTTTGCGAGTGCAAACGCCGCCGCGCGCGCTGAACCTCCCGCGCCATAAATAAGCGCTCGGCTGCCGCGCAGCTTCAGTTTGCGTTCCAGCGCGCGAAGCACGCCGACGTAATCCGTGTTGCATCCGTAGAGCGAACCATCGCGCCGCACCACCACAGTATTGACCGCGCCAATTTCCGCAGCGAGCGGTTCGCACTCGCGCAATTCCTTCATCACCGTCGGTTTGTGCGGAATCGTTACGCTAAAGCCGCGCACACCAAATTCCGGAATCGCGCGCAAAAAGTCCTTCAGGTCGTGCACCAGAAACGGCAAATAAACGGCGTCGCGTTTGCGCGCCACGAATCCGGTATTGTGCAACAGCGGCGAAAGCGAATGGCGAATCGGATCTCCGATCACGCCATACACCTCCGTGCGCTTGGTCAGTGAATGCGCGCGGTAGAGATATTTGCAATCTTGCAGGCTAACTTGCCCGGGAGCGGTCGCAGCGCCAATCGGCGCGTACGCAAGCGCGCTTCCTTCGCGCAGCGCCAGCAGTCTTGCCGGCAATCCCACCTCTCCCATCGGCACGGCCACAAAACAACGCGAGCGCCGCGCCAGGCGCAGCAGCCTGACGCTGTCGCCGATCGTCTTCGCGGCCGCCGCGATCTTCACGGCATCGACTTCACCCCGCGCCGGGCACGAAATCGTCGCCGGCAGTTTCGGCGTTCGCTCAAAATCGTGCATCGAAAGCAGTACACGCGGTGGCGCTGCAAATTCCTTGATCGACTGATCCGGCAACTCGCGCTCTGTTTCAATCTCCAAGTCGCACCAAGTGCAACCTGCACGGCGCGCTTCCATCAACCAGAAAAGTTCCGCGGCGATGTCGCCCGGAAATTCGCCTCCCGCAACTCTACGGCGGCAAGTTGCAAGAAAGTTCGCTCCGCGAAACCGCTGCCGCGCCAGCCAAGTCAACAATTTGCGCCGCTCGGCGTCGGTCTTCAGCCAGTCCAACCGTAGCTCGATGGTGTGCGTTTCTTTCAAACCTGCGCGGACCTGCCGAGCCATTTCGGAAGCCGTCTTTGCGGCGGCAACGGCACAGATGCGGTTTTCGCGGATTCCAAAAGGGCTGGGTGTCGGTCGGATGGTCGGCATATTATTGAAAACAAAAGCTATAGCATGAGGTAGCAAAAGTGTAAAGCGGCGCCTTCCAATTTCTTGACCAGCCCACCTTCGGATTGCTACCTTCGCTCAGTGGAGTCCCCACATGCCCTTGAGGGCGTGTCCGAAGGAGTTTGCGATGCTCGCGAAGTCAGCCAAATTGTGCCTCGTTCTGCTCTTGGGTGCGGGAATCAGCGCCGCGCAGCGGTCAGAGGCGGTGAAGAAAGCGAATCAGCCGGATGCCACCCAGCTTAACTGCGCCGGATTCTTTACCGGCGATAAGGTTGGCGGCGATACGTTTTTGATATCCGGTGAAGAATCCGTCATTAAGTTACAGTTCACATCCGGCGATTACGTCCACATCAATCGCGGCATGAACCAGGGCGTGCGCGAAGGCGACCTGTTCAGTGTAACGCGCGTCGAGAGCGACCCCGTCAAGGTGCCATGGTTCCAATGGCAGGAAAAGCTGCTCAAGGCCATGGGCTCGCCCTATATTGACCTCGGCCAGTTAAAGGTCGTGAAAGTTCAGCCCAAGGTCTCGATCGCGCAAGTTACGTTTTCCTGCGGCCCGATGCAGCGCGGCGATATCGTGCTTCCCTACCAACCGCGGCCGACTGGTCCCTTCAAGGATGCCAGCAAGTTTGATCATTTCGCTCCTGTGAGCGGCAAGCCGGTTGCAATGGTTGTCACCGCGAAGGATTTCGCGCAAACCGTCGGACAGCATGACACCGTCTATGTGAATCTGGGAACTTCGCAAGGCGTCAAACTTGGCGATTACTACCGCATCTTCCGTTACCAGGGCTCGCACGCGGAAACCACGCGAAGCGAGAAGGACTACCAATACAAGCTCTTCGGTTTCGGCAGCGCGCCCCAGCGATACGAGTGGAACGATCTGCCTCGGGAAGTTTTGGGCGAAGGGATTGTGATCTCGGTTTCGAAGAATGCGTCGACAGTTCTGGTTACTTTCGCCAGCAAGGAAGTTTATGCCGGCGATTACGTCGAAGTCGAATAATCAAAAAGTTTTTCAAAACAAAAAGCCCGCTTCGGTCACACCCGAGGCGGGCTTTTTTCTTTGGGAGCGAGATTGCTTTAGGGCGTCACGGCGTCCTTGGCTTTTTCAGGCACGGAATCGATCGGCTCATTCATACGCAATTTGCGCCGCTGCTTGATGCGGTCGTCCAGTTGGCCCCAAAAGCGCGAGAAATACTGCGCCGCAGAGACGAGAGCACTTACTACAACGAGCCATAGAAGCACCAGGCTAAGCAGCTTGAGCGAAGGGTGGCGTGCGGTGCCAATCAAGACGGCGACGGCGCACACCTGCAACACCATCTTTGTTTTGCCAAGCGCCGAGGCCGCAATCGTAAATCCTTCCGCGGACGCGATGTTGCGCAGGCCGAGAACCGTAAATTCGCGGCCGATGATAATCACGACCATCCATCCCGGCACGAGCCGCATTTCCACAAGAGAGACGAACGCGGCGGAAATCAGCAGCTTATCGGCAATGGGATCCAGCAAAATTCCGAGTGTCGTTACTTGCCGCCGGCGCCTTGCGAAATAACCGTCCGCCCAATCGGTTGCCGCCGCCGTCAACAGAATCAACACACCCCAAAACTCGAAGTGCATCGGAAAGCCCCACGCCTCGAAGTTAGGACTCTTCGTCAGCAGAACGACAATCAACAGCGGCACAAAGAAGATCCTCAACAATGTGAGTGAGTTGGGAAGATTCATAGGGTTCAGGGAGCGGAGACGCCGCTGGGAAAAACTCCGCCGCCACCGCAACTCACTATAGACGCCGAGGATACGGGCGTCAACGGCTCTAGAGCGCGAGAATCGCGCAGGCAAAGGAGTCGCCGCCTGTACTCCTGCGTTAACAGGAGAATTAGCCGGAAGCTGCATTCCGGAAGACTGGCGGCCTGTCCAATTTAGGGCAAACTGTGCAAAAGAAAGGGCCTGGGTATTGGCAGTGGGCGAGGGCACGCAATTGTGTTACTAAGCATATATACGATTCAAGATGCTGATTACAAACAACTTAATGGTGCATTTTTCTTTCTTGACGGTCAAACCGCGCGAAGCACTCGAAAATTCACTCAAAAGAGGCCTGTTCGGTTTCCACAGCGTTTTCCACAGGGTAAAGGCAATCCCAAGAACCACTTACGGGCCCTATAATGGCCCTATTCCTAGCTGGATTCCGGGCTGCACCCCGCTGTTTACGAAAGCGTACACGGCCGTGCTCCGCCAGGTTCCCTAGATCGTACGCGGTCCGCGCAATAACCGCACCGGCAATGTAAAAATCGCGCTCAGCAAACGAAAAACACCGTTCACCGTGATGCCGATAATTCGAAATGGGAGTGTGAGCAACCACACAATCGGGTAGAGAACCAGCGCCAAAATCGCCAGCGGCCAGCACAGCACAAACAAAATGCACCAGAGCAGGAATCCGACCATAGTTCCACCTCTCAAATCTAATTACGCCGGCGGTCGCCGAAAAGTTCCCCGAGCGGCAAAGTTTTGCAGCCGCAATCGCTGCACGACGGATGCTGGCACTTCCGCCTCCAGCTTCATGTGCGAATCCTCAACTTCAGAATGCAGCACTTTACCCAAAGCGTGCACGAGCGCCAGCGTCTTCGCCTCTGCAAGCGGCAAACGCAACGACATCGTCAAAGTTGGATCGACTGGCAGCGCAGTGTCCATGAGTTTAATGAGCCCGTCAAGACCTTCACCCGTAAGTCCAGAAACAAACGCCACCGGCACGTCGGAATGACCATTTCCGTTCGCGGCGATTGCGGCTTTTTCTTCCGCGGACAGGCGATCCACTTTGTTGAATACACGAATCACCGGTCGGTCGCTGACGCCGAGTTCGGAAAGAATCTTTTTGACCTCGGCATCAAGTTGTTCGTGCTGCGGATTCGAGACGTCGCTCACATGCAGGATCAACGCCGATTCCTGCACCTCTTCCAAAGTCGCGCGAAATGCGGTCATCAGCGGCTTGGGCAAATCGCGTATAAACCCGACGGTGTCCGAAAGCAGCGCGCGGCGGCCAGACGGCAAACGAATCGCCCGCACTGTGGGATCAAGCGTCGCAAACATGCGGGAAGAAACCAACACCTCGGCTTTGCTCAGCGCATTGAAGAGCGTCGACTTCCCCGCATTGGTGTAGCCAACCAGAGCAATCGTGCCGAGCGGAACTGCGTTCCGTGCTTCGCGGCGCAGAGCGCGTTGCTTTCGTACTTCTTCAATTCCGGACTGAATCTTGCGAACTCGGTCGCGAATCCGGCGCCGATCTGTTTCCAATTTCTTTTCGCCCGGGCCGCGAACACCGATACGCCCCGCCCCTCCACCCGCACCTCCGGCGCCACCACCGCCGCTCTTGCCGCCCAGCCGCGACATCGCCACGCCCTTCCCTGTCAGTCGCGGGAGCATGTAGTTCAGTTGCGCGAGCTCGACTTGCAATTGGCCTTCGCGGCTGCGCGCGTGTTTGGCAAAAATATCTAGAATCAACTGCGTGCGGTCGATGACTCGTTTTTCGGTAAACGCTTCGATGTTGCGCTGCTGAACGGGCGACAAATTCGAATCGAAAATAATTAGCGGCGCTTTGCGGGCATTCGCTTCCGCGCTGATCTCTTCCAGCTTTCCGCGGCCGACCAGAGTTGCCGGATCGGCCGAATCGCGAATCTGAAACAGCGTTCCCGCAATGTCGGCGCCGGCGCTTCGCGCAAGTTCCACAAGCTCCGCAAGCGATTCCCGTTCGGGCACACCTGCAGGCTGCCCGGGAAAACGCGGAGAGCGCTTCCACGCCACGCCGACGAGCAAAGCTCGTTCGGTCACCGTAATTTGCTGGCTGGATTTCATTCTGCGGACAAACCTGAGGCGTTTCGCGGCTCCACGGGACTACAAAGTGCTGCAAGTAGGACGCTCCCCATCGATTTCATTATACGCCCGCGTCTCGTTAGCTGCGAAGCGGCATAAGGCCAAGGTCTGTGAGCGCCGTGGCTGCCGCCTGCTGAATGCGCGAATCATCGCCAAATCCTTCGAGCCAGTGAACGTCGCGTTCGCGGCGAAACCAGGTCTGTTGGCGCTTGGCGTATTGTCGCGTCGCCTGTTGAATCGCGGCTCGTGCGGAATCCAACGAGAGTTCGCCACGCAACACCGCGCGAAGCTGGCGGTAACCGATGAAATCGAACGGCTTTGCCACTTCCGCGATATTCTTCTCCACGAGCCCACGAACTTCTTCCAGCCATCCGGCGGCCAGCATCGCGTCCGTCCTGGCATGGATTCGATCGCGCAGCGCGTCGCGCGGCGGCTGCAAACCGATCTTCACGGCGCGCCAACCCAGCAACGGTCTGCGCGCTGTACTATGGATTTCGGCGAGCGGTTTTTGCGTCAGCAGGCAAACTTCAATCGCCCGAATAATTTTTTGTTCATCCGCCGGTGCGATCTTTGCGGCCGAGCTCGTGTCGAGTCGAGCAAGCACTCCGTGAAGATAGCCGGGGGCGTGCGTCGCCGCATGTTCTCGAAGCCGGTCGCGCAATTCCTCGGACCGTTGCGGCAACTCCGCCAATCCCTCCAGCAGCGCGCGCAAGTACAACCCCGTGCCAACCGTGAAAATGGGAAGCCTTCCTCGAGACTTCAGATCGGCAAGAACGATTTCCGCGCGTTCACGGTAATCGCCAGCCGTGGAAGCTTCGTTCGGGTCAAGCACATCGATCAAGTGATGCGGAATTCCTGCGCGTTCGCTGACAGTTGGTTTGGCGGTACCAATGTCGAAGCCGCGATACAACTGCGTCGAATCGCAGGCGACAATCTCACCGCTGAATTTTTGCGCGAGCGCAATTCCAAGCATCGACTTTCCTGACGCAGTGGGACCGACAATGACGACCAACGGCGCGTCGGAATTTGCGGAATTCATCGGAACAGAATATGCCAGCCGCGGATGATAAGGACAATCAGTACAACTGCAGCAAGCAAAATGCTACCGAGCACTTGTTGGCGCGTGGGTTTCACTGCTGGTTCAGGATCTCCGGCGGGAGATTGTATAGATAAATGGCGCGCAATTCGATGAACGGGCCGGTGAACGCGGGTGGCAACGGTTCAAAGGGATTCGACGCACGAATCGAAGAAATCGCTGCGCGGTCCAGCGGTTCCTTGCTCGAAGAGCGAATCAAGATTGGGTAGCCCTGCGGCACGCTTCCGTCGCGCATAATTTTGAATTGCAACTCCACCCAGCCTTTTTCGCCGAGCTGCACGGACTCCGGAATCACCGCTTGCCAGTTGCGGTCCACGCTCGCCTGCACACGCGCCAAATAAACGCTGAAGTCCACGCCTTGATCCGGCGTGAGCATCGCCATGCCTCCGTACGCGCGGCCGGATTGCCCTCCTCCACCTCCGCCAAGCGACCGAGGCAGCGGCACACTTTGAATCGTCGCCCGCGGCCCGGAAATTCCCGGCGATTGCCTCTGCGGCGCGGAGTCCGCTGGACGCGTATTTCCGTATTTCGGCAGGATCAATCCCTGTTGCGGTTTTGGCGTGTCCGGCATTTCAAGTTTCAGCGGATTGTTGGCGGCGACTTCCGTTTTCGGCTGCGGCGCAGGAGGAGATGGATTCGTTTGCGCCGTCGGCGCGTTTGGCAGTTCCTGCTTCGGTTGCGGCTGAGGTTCCGGTTGCGGAATCGGCGTGGGCAACGAAGGCGGAGCAATCTTGCGCAGCACGTTCGGATTCACCTGAATGCGCGGCTGCGGTGGCCTGACCGGAGCAGGAATATCGAGCGGCCCCGGCGGAAGCAGCAGCGTCACGTTTTTTCGTGCGATATCGTCGCTCGTGCGAAGTTTCTGCCGGTGAAAATCCGGCGTGATTCGCAGCGCTATCAAAATCAGTATGTAGACCACCGCAGTTGTCACACGGTGGACGAGTTCGTCGCGCGTTTTTTCCGCTCGGTTTGCGGGAGTTACAAGAAACTGCACTTCGCCCGTCGTAAAAACGTCGCCTTCGACAAGATTCTCCGGGCGTGTGAACGCTGCCAGAATATCTTCCGGCGGTCTCGCCCCGACTGGCACGGCAATCCGTTCATCCAACGTGCTCGGCTTCGCAGTCGGATCATCGAGCGCCGGCGCGTTGTAAGGCAGTATCTTTGCGTCGCGCGGCACCACAACTCGCGCCGTAATCGAATCAAGCGGCAACCCTGGTGGAATTTGCGACTTCTCTTCCAGCGGGCCCGTAGTCATATAGCCCGGAATGAGCGTGCGCTCATCGAGCGCAGTCGGGCGGCCCGGCGTGGCAATTAAAGTTGTCGGCCGGGCGTCCGGCGGAACAAGAATGCGAGGGATCATTTGGTGTCGTTCTGCAGCCTCGCGGCCGGTCGAGGAATCCTGCCGCTGTCGGTGAGTTGGACGCGCTCGGCGTGCTCCTGGATGCTTTTCATCACGCGAACGGCAAGTTCGAGCGATGCGCGGCTCGAAATTCCGTCAGTTTTAGGCTGTTTGCGCGTTCGAACTGAATCGAGAAACGCTTCGAGTTCGGCGCGCAACGGTTCCACCGCCGGCGCGTCCAATTTCTCAAACCCAAAATCAGGCTCCGGACCCGGACGATTGACGCGCACACGCAGCGCGTCGCGTCGCGCATAGTCGAGCGAAATATATTCGTGCTGTTGAAAGAAGCGCACTTTGCGAACTCGCTCCGTCGATACGCGGCTCGCTGTGACGTTCGCAACGGCTCCGCCTTCGAATTCGAGGCGCGCGTGCGCGATGTCCACTTTGTCGGTCAGCACCGGAATTCCAACCGCCTTCACTTCCGTCACCGGTTCGCCTACCAGCGCCAGCAAAATATCCAGGTCGTGAATCATCAGGTCGTAGATCACATCCACATCAAGACTTCGCGGCGTAAAAACGCCCAGCCGGTGCACTTCGAAAAACAGCGGCCGGTTCAAAATCGGCTCGACCGCAAGCACCGCCGGGTTGAACCGCTCGACGTGGCCAATTTGCAAAACGCGTGAATTGCGGTGCGCCGCATCCACCAGTGCATCGGCTTCCGCCAGATCCACGGCCATCGGCTTTTCGACGAGCACGTCGATTCCCTGCTCCATCAAACGGCATCCGACGTCCGCGTGCGCGATCGTCGGCACTGCAACGCTCGCCGCATCCACTTCTCCTTGCAGCGCTTCGAGCGAAGCGAAAGCCTTCGTGCCAAATTCCGCGGCAAATTTCGCCGCGCGCGCCGCGTCCGTATCGAACACTCCTGCGAGCCGCGCATCTTCAATTTCCTTGTACACGCGAGCGTGATTGCGTCCGAATTCGCCGCAGCCTACGACGGCCACACGAATAGCTCTGTTTTGCCCGGACGCGGTCATTCTCTGTTCATTCCCTTTGCGGCGCCATTCGGTTCCCCGGCCACGGGAAACGCCTGCACCGCTATGCGTGCCTGGTTGGCCAACTCGATAAGTTTTTCGCGGTCAAATAAAAGAGTCCGGCCTGCGTCCACGGCGAGCGCCGTCGCACCGCAGTCCCGCATCTGTTGGATGGTGGGCAACCCAACCACGGGTACATCGAAGCGCATGTCCTGTTTCGGCTTGCTGACTTTCACCACGACCAGTTTTTTCCCCGTCGCCAGCCTTGCCGCGCGCGCAATCGCTTCGTCCGTGCCTTCCATTGCTTCCACCGCAACGCACGCTTTGTCCGAAATCACCACGGTTTGTCCGATGTCCATGCTCGCAATGTGTCGCGCCACGCCGAGTCCATACTCAATGTCCGCCGCCTCGTCCGCGTCCGGCGCGCGCCTCGTTAAAATCCCCGCCTCCGGCACCAGCGGCTTCAAAAACAAGGTCGAGTCGACAAGATGAATCCCTTCCTCTTCCAGAACTTTCGCCACCGCGCCAATCAACGCGTCCGTATTTTTTCTCGGTAACGCAAAAAGCAGTTTCGCCAATTTCCAATCCGGCCGAATCGCGCTGAAAATCTTCGTGTGCTTCACTTGCCCGGCCATCACCGCGCGCGTCACGCCTTCTTTTTGCAACAAATCGATCGTCTTGCTCAATTCGCCCAAACTCACCCAGTGCAGCCGCTTCGCCAGCGTTTCCAGTTCCGGCGCCGCTTCTTCTTTGATCGCGATCACCGCCATCTCAATACCCTGGCTGCGCGCGCCTTCCAGCACCAAAAACGGAAACCGCCCGTTCCCCGCGATCAATCCCCAACCGGAAGTATTCGTCGTGTCTGTGGCCATGGGCGCGTCGCGCACTCTATTTCACGATGCCGCGCTCGGCGGTCTCGATGAATTGCACAAGCTCGATCACATCCGCCGAATCTGCAAACTCCGACCGCATCTTCGCCAGCGCCTGCGACGTATTCAGTTTCGAACGCAGCAACAACCGGAACGCGCGTTGCAGCGACTTGCGCCGCTCTTCGCTAAAGCCTTTGCGCTCCAGCCCAATCGAATTCATGCCAAAACTTTTCGTCTCGCGTTCCGTCACCACGCGCGAAAAAGGCGGCACGTCCTGCGTAATCACTGTGCACGCGCCAACGTACGCGTACCGCCCAATCCGGCAAAATTGATGCACCGGCGAAAGCGCACCGACCGTCGCGTGATCTTCAATCACCACGTGTCCCGCCACTGTCGCCGCATTCGCAAAAATCGTGTTGCTGCCGACCACCGTGTCATGCCCGATATGCGTGTACGCCATGAACAAATTGTTGCTGCCAATCTTCGTCGTGCCGCCACCCTTTTTCGTGCCGCGGCTTACCGTCACCGATTCGCGAAACACATTCTCGTCGCCAACCACCAACTCCGTCCGCTCTCCGTGAAACGTCAAATCCTGCGGGTCCACGCCCACCGCGGAAAATGGATGAAAAATATTCTTCGCTCCAAATTTCGACGGGCCCTGAATCACCGAATGACTGTGCACGATGCAGCCGTCGCCCAGCATCACATGCGGCCCAATCACCGCAAACGCGCCGACGCTTACGCCTTCGCCCAGCTTCGCTTCCGGCGAAACGATCGCCTGCCCATGAATTTCCTGTTTGCTCATTTCCCGGATTCTTGCGGCGCCACTTCGCGGTCGATCATTTTGCACATCAGCGTCGCTTCCGCCGCCAACTGTCCATCGACCAGTCCCTTGCCTTCGATCTTGCAAAAATCGCCTCGCCACGCCAGCACGTTCACTTCAATGCGCAATTGGTGCCCTGGCAGTACCGGCCGCCGGAACCGCACGCCATCCACCGCCGCCAAAAACAGCAGCTTGTTTTCGCGATCTGGAATTTCCTGCAGCAGCAACAGCCCGCCCGCTTGCGCCATTCCCTCGATGATCAACACTCCCGGCATCACCGGACGCCCGGGAAAATGTCCCTGAAAGTGCGCTTCATTGATCGTCACGTTTTTGATCGCGACGATTCGCTTCAATCGCTCCATCTCCACCACTCCGTCAATCATCAAAAACGGGTAGCGATGCGGCAAATATTTCTGTATTTCCGTCACGTCCAGAATCATTCCCACTCTCCGCTGGGCGAGCGCCACCTGTGGCCCCTGGGCGCCCCCGCCAAAACTACCATTATAAAGGAAGCCGATGCACTCGAAACCCGCAATCTGCTCCGTCCCCTACTCGATCGTTGCCGAACCGCGCCGCCATTGCTAGCATGGCCCCGTGGCCGACCTCCCCGTAAATCCCAAAAAACTTCTTCAGGCGCTTCGACCGCAACTCCCGCAAATGACTCGCACATTGCGCGAATTTACGCTCGCAGAATCGCCCAGCACCGAAAAAGCCGCGGCCGACCGCTGCGCCGAACTCATCGCCACCGAATGGCGCAAACGAAACGTGCAAGTGCGCCTCGTCCCGCAAAAATCGCGCGCCAATCACCTTCGCATTGAATGGCGGCCCTCGGCCCGCAAACCCGTTGGCCAGCTCCTCGTTCTCGGCCACTACGACACCGTCTACGCCACCGGTACCCTTCGGAAAATGCCGTTCGCCAATCGCAGTGGAAAACTTTTCGGCCCGGGCGTTTTCGATATGAAAGCCGGTATCGTCCAGGCGCTTTTCGCACTCGACGCGCTCCAGACCGCCAACGCTGCCATTTCAAAACAAATTGTTTTTCTCTGGACCTCTGACGAAGAGATCGGCTCCGAATCTTCCCGCAAATTGCTCGAAGCCGAAGCGCGCCGCAGCGACGCCGTCTTCGTTCTCGAACCGTCCTTCGGCCCCAAGGGTTTGCTCAAAACTGCGCGCAAAGGCGTCGGCGAAGCCGAGCTCATCGTCCACGGCAAAGCGTCCCACGCAGGCCTCGCCCCCGAACAAGGCGTCAACGCCGTTCACGAGCTCGCCCTGCAAATTTCAAAAATTGCCGAATGGAATGATCTGCGCCGCGGAATCACCTTAAATGCGGACATCGTCGCCGGCGGCACGCGCGTCAATGTCATCGCCGAACACGCCCGCGCGGCCGTCGACCTTCGCGCGCTCCGCGCCTCCGATATGCGCGCCATCGAGAAAAAACTGAAATCCTTGAAGCCCATCCTGCGCGGCGCAAAACTCGAAATCCGCGGTGGCTTCAACCGCGCCCCGCTCGAACGCAAAGTCAGCGCCGAACTTTTTTCCCGCGCAAAAAAATTAGCCGCTCAAATGGGAATGAATATCGGTGAATGTATTGCCGGCGGCGGCTCCGACGGCAATCTCACTGCCGCGCTCGGCATTCCCACTCTCGACGGCCTCGGTGCCGTCGGCGATGGCGCTCACTCTTCCCACGAACACATCATCGCCAAGACCATGCCCGAACGCGCCGCACTCCTCGCCGCTCTTCTCGCCAACTCTTAGAGAATTAGCACTACCAGAAAACTTATCTGCCGTACCTCTTCCGCAAATAATCCGCCGTAAATTCCGTCAGCTCCTCGTAATTCTGCCGCAAAACATTCTGTACCGCTGTCTCGGTCGTTTCTCCTGCCGCGATGTGATCCAGAATCCGCACCACGTCGCCAATCCCATTCGTCGCCGCAATCGCTTCAATCGTCGCCAGCGACCACGCGTATGCAAAATCCACCGCGCTGGGCGTGAAATGCATCCACGACGATTCCAACTGGCTCAACGTCGCGCCCTGCTTCGCATCGTAAATCTGCAGCAGCGCCGCCGCATTTCCGTCCGAACGTTTCCCTTCCATCCATTGCGCTATGCCTTCATGAACCCATGTCGGCGCTTTCGCATGCGTCATCTGCTCCACAAAACTGTGCGTCAATTCATGCTTCAGCACCCGCGAAAGTTCCGGCGTCACGCTCGCCAGTCCCTGCACCGGCACGCGCAGCCGTCCGTCGTTCAGCGCGCCAACCCAGCTCGGCGCATTCGTAATATCCGTAAATGCCTCGCGCGTGTAGAGAATCACGCCAACAGGCTCCGGCGTCGTGAAATTCAATTCCGATGAAATCGCTTCATAGTGCGCTTCCAGCGTCCGCAGCACTTCCCGCGCCAGTTCCGGCTCCGCCGCGCCGCTGTAGCGCAACGTAAAATGCCGGCTCTCGTTTTCTTTGTAGCTCTCTTCTTCCTTCTTGTCGCGTTCCGCCTTCGCCAGCGCCGCTTCCACTTCCGGATCCGCCCGAATCGCCAGCGATTGCTTCCACTCCGCCACCGCTTGATCCACTTTATTCAAACCGTAGTACGCCCATCCTGCCAGTTTCGGAACTTCCGGATCGTTCGCCGCCACTCGCCGCGCCCGCTCCAGATATTCCAGCGATTCCCGGAATTCGCTTCGTTTCAAATGCATGTATGCCAGGTTCATCAGCAGCGGCGGTTCCTCCGGCGCAAAACGAAGCGCGGTGCGCTCGTCATCGATGGCGCGATCGATCTCCCCGCGCCCCATTTCGAATTTGGCCGCCACGTGATGTCCCAGTGCCGCGGCCTGCTGCGCGTTCTTCCGTCCCGAAGCCGCATCCGTTTCCAGTTTCCCAAGGAAACTGCGGTCCACCGCATCGTTTCGTATCGTGTTTTGCGAAATCTCCTCGTCGCTGAAAGTGAGCGGCGCAAGCGGCGGCTGCGTCATTGCCAAACTGGACGCTGCGTTCACCGGCATCCCGCCCGATTCGATGTGATCCACGATGGACTTCGGCAGCATCAACGTTCCGCTCGGCGTCTCATACTGCACCTTGTCGCCGACGGTCATCACACTCAGAGCGGAAATTCTTCGGCCATTTTTCAGGACAATCGTGTCCGCACCGGAAATTCCGGCGAAACACATCATCCAGATCGCGCACGCCGCCAGGCGTGCCAGGCAATTCCGCGGAATCATGTCTAATTTTACGTCCCCGCCAGAATCGCATCTCCCGTCCCTTGTCGCCGCATGCCGTAAGTGACTACACTGCCTGTATGCGGGCCCGGGCCATCGTTCTTCTCTTTCTTTTAAT
Organism: Candidatus Acidiferrum sp.; assembly: GCA_035295625.1. Lineage (GTDB taxonomy): Bacteria > Acidobacteriota > Terriglobia > Acidiferrales > UBA7541 > Acidiferrum. The sequence goes on from DATGIS010000074.1 coordinate 20,836, forward strand.
TTCGTTTGCTTCTGCATCCTCCGCCGCCGATTCCAGGTCGCCGCGGGAGCAGTACGCCGCGCTCACTGATCTGAAGCTCGATCCCTCCGCCGTTTATTCGCTTCCCGCTGGCAGCCGCATCGAACTCCAACGTGGCGACACCCAACTGACATTCGAAGAAGGCCGCCTCGCGCTTTTCGCCGCCCTCGACGGCCAAATCACTGGCGCCGTTTTCTCCGGTCGCGGACACATCCTGGCCGCACCCCGCGATCCCGTCGAAAAGCAACAACTCGCGCTTTTTACCGGCGCGCCTCTGTTGGACCAAACCATCGCTTCCGTTTATTTGCGCTTCACGGACGATACCGCCGGGGAGCTTCAGCGCGAGCTGCAGGACGCCAAAATTTCTCCGCGCGAAGATTTCTCGTTCGTCTCGCGCTGGAACACGTCGCTGTCTTCTTTCAACGCCCTTCACTCTCTGCGAATTCTTGCCACCTCGCTCACTGAAAATCCGCGCCCGTATTTTTACGCCGCCCTCGAAGGCCTCGCCACCGGTCCCTTCGATTTCGTCTTCGATCAGGAGCGCGACGAGCCGATGTTTCTCGGCCAGGCCCGCAAAATCAACGATACGACCTACTACGACGTGTGGGCTTCCTATTCCCTCCCGGGAATTACGCCGCACTCCGTCGCCTTCCGCGCATCGAAATACATTCTCGAAGCCACCATCCAGTCGGACATGACTCTCGATGGCGTCGCAACAATCCAGCTTCGCGCGGAATCCGGGGGCGATCGTTTTCTCTCCTTTCAATTCGCCCGCAACTTGCAGCTCAAATCGGTTACCACCGGCTCCGGCCAATCGCTCGATTTTTTTCAAAACGAAGGCATGACTCCGCAGCAGCGCGAACTTCAGGGCAATGACGTCGCGTTCGTCGTTCTTCCATCGGCGCCCAAGCCGGGCGAAGAGTTTCGTCTCGTGTTTCGTTATTCCGGGCGCGTCATTCGCGATTCCGGCAATGGCGTTTTCTTCGTCAGCGCCCGCGATAGCTGGTATCCGCATCTTGGCGATGCGTCGGATTTTTCGCAGTATGAAATGACTTTTCGCTGGCCCCGCCGATTGAAACTTGTCGCAACCGGAACCACGCTCGACGAAAAAGAAGACGGCGATTCCCGCGTCGGACATTGGAAGACGGAATCGCCCGCCGCCGTCGCCGGTTTCAACCTCGGCGAGTACGCCGTCGCTTCCGTCACATCGCAGCGTTATTCGATCGACGTCTACGCCAATCGCCAGCTCGAAATGGCTCTCCAGCAACGACTCCGCAGCTCGACGGAAGAAATTATTCCGCAGCTCACGCCATTTCCGACTCCTGGTTCCGGGCCCGCGGGACGTTTGCAATTGCCGTCCACCGAACCGAGTCCGGCGGACGAGTTGCGGCGTCTTGCCAAAGAAATCGACTCCTCGATCCGTTTTTACGAAGGCTTCTCCGGCCCATTTCCGTTTCGCCAACTCGCCGTATCGCAAATTCCGGGAACGTTCGGCCAGGGCTGGCCCGGTTTGCTCTATCTCTCCACATACTCTTTTTTGCCCACTGTGGCTCAGGAAAAAGCCGGACTCTCCGCCGCCGGACAGGAACATTTCAGCGAACTCGTCCCGTTCCACGAAGTCGCCCACCAATGGTGGGGCAATGTCGTCGGCTGGTCCGGATATCGCGATCAATGGGTGGATGAAGCGCTCGCCAGTTACACCGCTCTTCTTTTTGCGGACAGCCAAAAAACTCCCGACCGCCGAATGCACGTGTGGCTCGATCGCTATCGCAACAAACTCGAAGAAAAACTTCCCAATTCCACTTTAATTCCCGCGGACATCGGTTCTCTCTCGCTCGGCAACCGCCTCTCTTCTTCCAAAGCTCCGGAAGGATTCGAAGTTGTGATCTATTCGAAGGGCGCCTGGGTCATCCACATGATTCGCGAAATGCTCCGCCAGCCTGGCGCAAAAAATCCCGACGCGAAATTCCAGTCATTCCTGCAAACGCTATACAAAAAATATCAGTACCGCGCACTTTCCACGCTGGATTTGCAAAAAGAATTGGACGCCGTCATGACTCCCGCCATGGATCTCGACGGAAACCACTCCATGGAATGGTTCATCGAAGATTGGGTTCGCGGCGTCGGCGTGCCTCACTACCGCATCGAATACACCACGCGGAAATCCGAAAAAGGTTTTGTCATCAAAGGAAAGCTCTTCCAGTTGCGTGTGCCGCGCGGGTTCGTGGCGGCGGTTCCAATTCATTCTTCCAACGGAGCGTTTCTCGGCCGCGTCATTGCTTCCGGCGAGGAAACACAATTTCATTTCACGACGGCGACCGATCCCGGCAAATTGCAAATTGATCCACAGATGACGATCTTGTGCATCGTCGATCACTCGCACTAAACCGATCAAAAGTCCCGGCTAGAAGCGTCTGTACAGCGGTTCATCCTTCAAGAGCGGACTCTTCGGATTCAATTCGGCATGGCCGTCTTTTCCAATGACGTATGCGAACCGCTCCGGGTCGACCGGAATTCCCCGCAACATTCCCGCATCGACCAAATCCTGCAAACTCTTCGGCGAGCGCGCAAATCTCTTCGCGAATTCCGCAAGCAACAAATCCAGTTGTTCTTTGTCCTCGTCCGACTTCAAAAGCATCAGGTGCATTTTGGCGTTGTCGCGAATCGTGGCATCCTGCGTGGACTCGTAAATTTCGCTCCACAAAAGCCGCGAAGTTTGCCGCGTGTCGCCCCGCTCGGCGATGCGCGCCGCCATAATTTTCATCCACGGCGCAGCTCCCGGCACTTTGCTTCCCGCGTCGTACGCCGCGGCAGCTTTCTCGTTATCGCGCATCGAAAAATAATAAATGTTGCCGAGATCCTGATAGAGCCGCCAGTAGTCCGGATTCTCGTGAATGCCGCGTTCGATCAGTTCCACGGCATGCTCCGGGCTTCCAGCTCCCACCGGCCGTGCTTCCGCAAGGAAAGTTGAGCCGAACCGGTACGCGGGAAGCAGATTCGGATCGAGCGTCGTCGTCAGGTCAAGTAGCGGCCACAGACTGTCGAGGTTCTGTTCGTGGCGTTCGCCTTTGCTTCCGTAATATTGCACCACGCGCGTCCAGTAAATATCGGCCATCAGCGGCGCGTACTCGAGGCTCATCAGTTTCATCATCTTGCCGGAGCGAAGCAGCACTTGATCCTGCTCTTCGTTCAGTGCGCCCAATTGTTTATCGATTCCATGTTGCAGCCGCCAGATGCCTGCAAAGCCCAGCGGCAATACCACGAGCAGCAGAATCGCGGTGGATCGTGTGCGGTTCATTTCAGGTTGCGCCGCGAAAACACCACGGAAGCGGAGGAAAGCACGATCGTGCAGTACAAAATCGCGTACAGCGTATTCTGCAGAATCAAAATGCCCGGCAGGTGTTTCCCGTGCGCGGCCGCCGCCATCACGTCAAAATTCTGGAAGTTCGGCAGCAGATACGAAATCCAGGAAAAGAATACTTTCATTGCGGGACCGACTCTGCTCCCATCCAGATTTCGCATCTCGGAGACGAACAGGCCCGCGACATATAGACCAGCCGTGAACAAAATCGCGAGCAGTTGCGAAGTGAAACACGAAAACAACAGAGCCAACGCAACGACAATTGCCAGCTTCAGCAAAATAAAGTACACGGCAATGAATGTCGTCGCGTCTCCGCCGTCGAGCGAGTGTTTGACGCAAAGCAGTGCGAACAAAAGCCCAACGGCCATCGCGGCTGTGTTCACCGTAAGCGTCAGCACCAGGCCGCCGAATTTCCCCGCAAGAAATTCCCAGCGTCGCAGCGGCTTCGACAAAAGTGCATATAGCGTGCGTTTTTCCATCTCCTTCGACACCAAACCGACTCCGGTGAAAATCGCAATCAGCAAGCCGATCACTGAAATCGCGCTCAATCCCAGACTGATTAAGACAATCGTTTCAATCCCGATCGAGATCTGGCCGACGAGAATCGCCGTTGCGATAAGGAGCAGCGCAAAAAAAACAAGATTGTAGAGGACGCGATCGCGCACCGCTTCGCGAAACGTATTCCACGCGACTGCGGCAACGCGGCTCATTTCCCGCTCACCTCGATCGCGGCCGCTTGCGCGCGCTCTTTCTCAATCAAATGTAGAAAATATTCTTCAAGCGTCGGCTTGATGGGAGTGACCGCCGCCAGTTTTGCGTTCCCGGCTCGTACTTCTTCCAAAGCGGCAAACACCTTTTCTTCCGGCACACGCAGCGAATAGCGGCTTCCGGACTTCGTGGCCTTTGCGACGAGTGCCGCGCTTCGCAAATCGCTCGCGTCCGCATCGAACAGAATTTCCATCTCGTGCGCTTTCATTCCGACAATGTCATCCGGCCGTCCAACTCCCTGCAATTTTCCGCCGACGATCACACCCACTTTGTCGCAAAGCATTTCCGCGTCGGTCAAAATGTGCGTGGAAAAAAGGACCGTCTTTCCTTCGCGTTTCAAATCCAAAATAATGTCGCGCACTTCGCGCCGGCCGATCGGATCGAGCCCGGACATCGGCTCATCCAGAATCACAACTTTCGGATCGTGCAAAATCGCTTGCGCCAGCCCCACGCGCTGCAACATTCCTTTGGAATATTTTCGCAGCTGGATTTTTCCCGCCGTCTCGAGGCCAACTTTTTTCAGCATTTTCGCGACGCGCTCTTTTCGTTCCGCCGAATTCATTCCGTAAAATCGCGCGAAATAATCGAGCAATTCCGCCGCTGTCAAATAATCGTAAAAATACGGCTGCTCGGGGAGGTAGCCGATATCTTTATGCATTTCCACGTCGCTGATGGGGCGGCCAAGAATTTTGGCGTTGCCGGAAGTCGGAAAAATAATCCCCATCAATAATTTAATTGTGGTGGATTTTCCTGCGCCGTTGGGACCAAGGAAACCGAACGCTTCGCCTTCTTCGACCCGCATCGAAAGATTTTCAAGAGAGCGTTTTGTTTTCAAATGAAGAAAGCCGGTGGGGTAGTCCTTGGTCAGGCTTTCTATTTCGATGGCGGGCGCAGACATGAGGAGCGCTAACCCGCGTTGCGGCCGGAGCCGATTTGCACCAGATCATTCGCGACAGGCGGCGGGGACATCGGAGTTGGCTTGAGGTTTTGCGGATCGCGCCAGTTATCAATCATGGCGACCTGCTGCACGCAGGAAACGGTGCAACGCGGGCCGCAGAATTTGTCCGTCAGATATTCGCGGTGGCGCATTTCCGGCGTGTATTGCGCGAGCGGAATTCCGGGATAGCCGCGCTGCTGCGAGCACCAGTGCACGAGGCCCTCTTCGCAAATGTAGAGGTAGCGCGAGCCGGAGCGGCAGCGCCAGGTGTGCTCTTTCGCACGCGCAACATTGTGCTGAAAATCATTGAAGCGGGAATAAGAACGTTTTCCGAGCGTCATGATTTCTTCGAAGATTTTGATTTGCCGGTCGTCGAGCGGTTTCAGTTGACCGTTGTGGTCATGAATGATGCCGACCGTACTGGTGAAACCGAGGTCGACGGCGCGATGCGCGATCGTAAGAGCGTCGTCCGGATTTTTTACGCCGCTGCCGAGCACGGAATTGATGTTCACCTGAAACACGGCGTATTCGGCGAGCCATTCGAGCCGAACGTCGAGCGTCTTCAAACTTTTTTTGGAAACTTCATCGGGTGTGACGTTGTCGATTGAAATTTGCAGATGCTCGAGGCCCGCTGCGTTCAGGCTTTGGATGCGGTCTTTGCTCAGCAAAAATCCGTTGGTAATCATGCCGGCGATCATGCCGCGTTTGCGGATGTGGCGGATGACTTCTTCGAGCTCGGGATGCATGAGCGGTTCGCCGCCGCTGATGGTGATGATGGACGTGCCCATGTCGGCGAGCAGATCGAGGCGCCGCTTCATTTCGTCAAGAGGGACAGGCTTCGAGACGTCGTCGTACTCGTTGCAATAGCCGCAATCGAGATTGCAGCGCCGCATCGGGATAATGTGCACGAGGATGGGATGCCTGGTGGAAAGGAGCGCTTTCGTAATCATGCGCAATTCGCGCGCGCGTGTGCGCGCAAAGCGCAAACGCTTTCGCCAGCGAACGGAGCCGTTCGCCTTGCCCGCTTTCGGATTTTTGTCTTCCGTGGCCACCAATTTATCTCGAATTTTCTCTTTCAATTATACATGACGGCCATTACTCTGGGTGGCCACCGATTGCCATGTTGCCGAAAAGTTTCCATTTCCCCGCGCTTTTTGCGCTGTTCTTGCTCGTGAGTCTCGCTGCGCGAGCAAGCGGGCAGCAACAAGCTGCGCCGGATTCCACCAGAAACACGCCAATGAACGCGTTGCAGAACGGGCGCGACGCGTGGGACTTTGGGCTGCTGGCCGGCGGCGGAAGCGGCGCGGGAAAATCGTCGGACACGCAATTCTTTTATGCGGGCGGAAGAATCGGGCGAGTGCTGACGCCGGATCTTTTCCGGTCGAGTCCCGTGCGCGGCAATTTTGAGTACGCGATCGAAATTCTGCCGGTGTACACGGTTTTCACGCCGAACGGAGCGGTGTATGGCGGAAGCGTGAAACCGATTATTCTGCGGTGGAACTTCACGGCGCCGCGCCGCATCGTTCCGTATTTTCAATTTGCAGGCGGCGCGCTCTTCACCACATCGAACGTGCCGCCGGGCGATACGTCGCAGATCAATTTCACGCCGCAACTCGGCGGCGGAATCCACTGGTTTCGCGGTGAAAAGCAGTCGGTGGATTTTGGCGTCGATCTGGTGCATCACTCGAACGCGAGCCTCGGAAATCACAATCCGGGCTATAACGCGAGCATCTTCTTCAACGTGGGCTACAGCTGGTACAAACACTCGCGAGAGTGAAACTTCCTTTTTTTCATGCAGTGAGTTCGCCTTGGTATCGCGAGCAGCGAGAACATTTTCAGCAACCGCGGAAACTTGCGATGTGGCGCATGGAAGCCGGCTGCTGCTAATATTCCGCCAACTTTCGTTCTTGTTGAGGTGGCTTCGATGAAATATTTCGCACTGACAGCTCTTATCGCGCTGGCGTTTTATCCCGCGCCGGCCGCGCAAGACAAAGCGGGCTCCGCCGACGAAATCCAGGTGCGGCAACTGGAGCGCGCCTGGAACCAAGCCGAAATGAAGCAGGAGATCGGCGCGGTGGACAATCTCGTGGCCGATTCGCTGGTTTACACGGATTACGACGGCACGTTCATGAACAAGAAGGAGTACATGAAGTGGGTCGTGGATCCGGACCAGAAGGCCGATCATCTTTACGACGAGGGAATGAACGTGCAGGTTTACGGGAACGCGGCGGTGGTGACAGGAATTTATCGCGAGACCGGCACGAACAAGGGCAAGCCGTATGTGGTGCGGTCGCGATATACGGATACGTGGATCAAGCGGAATGGACTGTGGCAATGCGTGGCGAGCCATAGCACGTTGCTGCCGGGGAAATAGCGTTGAAACGTTGGAACGTTTGAACGTTGGAACGTTTTCACGGGAGCGCCTATGAAATTTGCGAAATATCTTTTTTATGTTGCGGGGATTTGGGGAATTCTGGTGTTGACGCCGCTGTTTTTTATTTTTGACCAAATCGGCGTAAAAGATCCGCCGCCTGTGACGCATCCACTGTTCTATTACGGATTCGCGGGAGTCGGCGTGGCGTGGCAGTTTGTATTTCTGGTGATTGGGTCGAATCCCGTAAGATTCCGGCCTTTGATGCTCGTGAGCATTCTGGAGAAGCTGGGCTATTTCGTTCCGGCGCTGATTCTTTTTCTGCAACGCCGAATTCATCCGACCGATCTGCTCATCTCGTGTGGCGATATTTTGCTCGCCGTTTTGTTTTTGATCGCGTATTTCAAAACACCTTCCTCGAATCGTTAGGCCGCGATGTGTTTGCGATCGTCGGGCAGGATGTTCCGGCTGCTGACCGGAATCTCTCGAGATCGTGCCCCGACATTGGGCGAATTGGCGAACGTTACATATTCTCAAATTCGCGCGAACCATTTGGCAAAATTGGCGAACGATGGTGAATTGGCGATGGGCGTCAGCGTAATGTGCATGGCGATGAAGAAGCCAAGGGCGAGGACGAAGGGAAGACGGATTCTTTTGCGGCGCCACTCGAAATAGATGAGCACGGCGAGAATCGCTTCCATGGTGATCAGCGCATAGTAGAGTGCCGAGGCAAAGCCGGAAACGCCCGGAATATAAAATACGAAGACGCGTTCGAGGGCGGGTTCGAGAGCGAAGAGGACGGTGCCGGCCATGTAGCGAGCGTGGCCGTCGGTGTCGTTCTTGCGGATGCGGACGATGGCCAAGACAAGGAAAAGAACGAATAGCGAAATCGCGCAGAGATCGAGGAATGTGAATTTCAGCAGGCGAAGCGCCTGGGTCTGCTCGTAGCGGAAGATCATCAGCTGGACCATGTGCAGTCCGCTGATGACAAGCAGCGGCGCGAGGACGAGCAGAGTCACCCAACCGAGCCGGCGATGCAGTGTGAATTTCTGACGGGTGATCAGCCAGGATTGTAGGATCGGAATGGTCATCCAGCAGGTGGCGGTGACGCCGTGAATCATATGGGCGGCGTCCGTGGTGCGGAGTTTGCTGAAAAAGGAGGGCCAGAAGCCGCCGACGGCGATGAGGAACGCAATCGCAAAATAGAAATGTGGCTGGGCAAAGAGGGATTTCGCGGAAGAATCCGTCATGAGCGACCTCTGAACGTGCTGGATTTGTATGCCTGAGGGGCGACTCTGGCGTTCGGCAGGGATAGCCTAGCACTACAGCGGCAACGACGGAGATTTCCGAATGGGGGGCACCCCCCTCCCCCTGATTTGCGTAAGTATTCATTCTAAAAGAGTTAGCGAGAGGGCAGGGGTGGGTTTGGGTAGTTTTGTAACAGGAGGGGAGGGCGCGGAAGAGTTTCTGAGAGCGCCGGGGAGGCGCGGCGCGAAAAGCGGATTGAGAGCCAAGGATCACGGGAGAGTGTAGCATGTGGACGTTTACTTTGTCAATAGATTACTTAATTCGAACGGGCGTGTTTTCTGTCGAGCGGAAAGGAGTTACAGGGGAAGGGATTTTGCGGGCAAAAGGCGAATTGGAGACCTACAAATCGGGGCTCGATCGCGGCATGCAGAGCCCAAAGCAACTTCAACCCGAGTGGGGTCAAGGTGAGTTGCAGGTTGACGACACGGCAGAACCAGCTGCATGAGGAGCCGATTCGGGGATATACTTGCCGCATGACGAAGCAGGCACTTGAGATTTTGCAGAAGGCCCTGGCGCTTCCCGAAGCCGACCGGGCGGCGCTTGCCGGTTCCCTGCTGGAGAGTTTAGATCAAGTGGTCGACGCCGATGCCGAGAAGGCATGGAAAGGCGAGATTTCACGCCGGATTTCGGACCTCGATTCGGGAAAAGCGAAGACGGTGCCTTGGGAAGAACTTCGCAGCCGCCTCTCTGCGCGCCTTGCGAATGGCAAATGAGATTGTTCAATTCCACGAAGAGGATAGTGAAGACGTAGAATCCGCGTTTGAATGGTACTTTGTGCGAAGCGAATGGGCCGCCGCCAGATTCCTGCAAGTATTGGATGAAGGAGTCCGTAACATCGCTGAATCGCCAACGCGGTGGCCGGTTGCGAGTTTCGGGACGCGAAAGTATTTGCTCGAGACGTTCCCTTTCGTGGTGTTTTATAGAGATTTCCCGTCAGCGATTCAGATTATCGCGGTGGCACATACGAGTCGTCGCCCGGGTTTTTGGAGAGGGCGACGATAACGAAAATTCCACACGCCCGTTCGCGACGGCGCGGATCGAAGAGACACTTCAACCCCAAGCCCCAGGTGCTGGAAGAACCTGGGGTACCCGGCATGGGCCACTCACGTGAGCCTATACAGCGCCAGCGGCCTTAATTTTTTTCCCATCGAGATGGACCCGCAGTAATTTCATGGAACTACGAAAGCCTTCATAATCGTCCTTTAGTTGGGTAAAGTGTGAGTCGTCGTCTCTATCGACATCAAGGTGTAGCAGCATGCGCACAAGAGCTTGCTCAACGTGATTGATGACTTCGGTGTCGGTCGGATTCAGCGCTCGTTCGTTGGCCGCTTTCGCCGATAAACGGAAAAACGGGTACATCCCGTGAAGTGAATTGGTGAGAGCGCGGATTCGGTCGGCTTCACTCGGTTGGGCCGATCTAACAGTCAGCGGCCCGGCGGCTGCCTCTGCTCTAACTACCTCGATCCAGAAATCGTCGAGCCATTTCGAGCGCAGCTGCGACTTGGCTTTTTCAGCCGCAGCCGCATCGACAAAGGCCAAATTCTCCCGATTCAGCTTCTCTTTGAACTCCGCTATTTCTTTCTGGGTGTCTGTCTCCCACTGCCTTCGCTTTCGTTCGAGAACGATGTCCCTGCCAAAAAAGGTGAGCAGCGCCACCGAGTTCGTGATTATTGCGGCGATTACAGCAGGCTCAAGCCATGTCGGGGTTGGCATGAATTTCGCATCCTCAAATTGGGGTAAAGATGTCGGGAGAGAACGTCACAATAGCTATGGTTTCCTAATTATGCAACTAAAAATAATTGCGCGATCCTTGCACTTGAAGTGGAGCACGCGTGAATTGACGCGATTGCAGAAATGGCTTTAGAATCTCGGGGTGACCGGAGGGACTCGGACCCTCAACTCTCGGCTTTCAAGGCCGGCCTTCTGCCAATTGAAGTACGGTCACCACATTTGGGGCGCCTCGTCGGATGCTAGGCGCCCCAAAACTTAGAAAGGAATCTCCTGGTCGGTTGCTAGAAACCTGTAAAACGACTTCCAACCTTCCTTTTCGACTTCAGCTTTCTTTCCGTCGACCAACCTCTTAAGAATCGTTCGGACCGAAGCATCAGGGGCCGAATATTTGGAAAAATCAAATCCCCGTTCCACCATCTTTGCCTTAACTTCTGCGGCGGACATCCTGACCTCGGGATCAAGGACTCCACGAACTGCGTCTGTAATGCCAAGGTTTGCGACACTCTCCGAGAACAACGCGTACCCGGCAAGCGGTGCGAGATGATTCATCGCCTCATTGAGGCTTTCAATTTCTTTCGTGACATCTCCGAGTTTCACTTCTAATTCTGCGCGAGTTTGCAGGAGCTCGCCGTGCTGCTCGGCAAGGGAGGCGAAGATGGCCCTGTAGTCGGGCGTCGGCATACGGAAAATATAGACATGTCTAGATACACTGTCAAGCGAATATAAAACGAAAAGAGACAGTAGTGAAATTTAGTTCTAGGCTCACTTCTATTCGTACCTGCTACACTGAGGCCTCGCATGTGATTTGAGGAGGGCGCGATGAGTGAAGCGGTGATTGTGAGTGCGGTGCGGACGGCGGTGGGGAGGGCGTACAAGGGATCGCTGCGGGCGACGCGGCCGGATGATTTGGCGGCGCTGGTGATTAAAGAGGCGCTGGCGCGGGTGCCGGGGCTGGACGCGAAAGAAATCGATGACGTGATTCTGGGCTGCGCGATGCCTGAGGGCGAGCAGGGGATGAATGTGGCGCGGATTGCGGCGCTGCGGGCGGGGCTGCCGGTCGAGACGAGTGCGATGACGATCAACCGGTTTTGCTCTTCGGGATTGCAGGCGATTGCGCTGGGCGCGGAGCGGATTCGCGCGGGCGGAGCGGAAGTGATTGTGGCGGGCGGGACGGAGAGCATGTCCATGGTGCCGATGGGCGGAAACAAGATTTCGCCGAATCCATGGCTGGTGGACCATTATCCGGACGCGTACATCAACATGGGACTGGGGACGGAAAATATCGCGCGGAAATTCGGGATAACGCGCGAGGCGGCGGATGCGTTTGCGGCGAATTCGCACAAGAAAGCTGTGGCGGCGATTGCGGCGGGAGCGTTTGCGGACGAGACCGTGGCGGTGGAAGTGAAGAATATTTCGGTGCCGACGAACGGAAATGGGTCTTCTTCCAAGGGAAAACAAGTCAAGGCGACGACGCAGACGTTTACGTTTGACAGGGACGAATTGCCGAGGGCAGACACGAGCGTGGAAGTGCTGGCGGGATTGAAGCCAGCATTTCACCTGAAGGGATCGGTAACGGCGGGAAACAGTTCGCCGATGAGCGACGGAGCGGCGGCGGCGGTGATCATGAGCGATACGCGGGCCGCGGCGCTGGGGCTGAAGCCGCTGGGACGTTTTGTGGCGTATGCGACGGCGGGATGTCCGCCGGAGGAGTTTGGGATTGGTCCGGTGTACGCGATTCCGAAGGCGCTGAAATTGGCGGGGCTGAAGCTCGAAGACATTGCGGTGATTGAATTGAATGAGGCGTTTGCGGCGCAGTCGCTGGCGGTGATTCAACAGGCGGGGCTGGACCCGGCGAAAGTGAATCCGAATGGCGGAGCGATCGCGCTGGGGCATCCGCTGGGATGCACGGGCGCGAAATTGACGGCAACGATTTTGCGGGATCTGGCACGCCGCGGCGGGCGGTATGGAATGGTCACGATGTGTATTGGCGGCGGGATGGGGGCGGCGGGGATTATTGAGCGTTGGAACGTTTGAACGTTAGAACGTTAGAACGTTTAGACGGGCGATTCACGCAAGCGGGCGACCCTCGCTCGTTAGGGTGAGCTAAAGTGCCGCCTCCCTGCACGGAAAAGACAAACGGCGCTGGCGCGGGAGCGGCGGGGATTATTGAGCGTTGGAACGTCTGAACGTTAGAACGTTAGAACGTTAGAACGTTAGACGGGCGATTCGATCGAGCGGGCGACTCTTCGCTCGATAGGGTGAGCTAAAGTGAAAAGTGCCGCCCTACGCAGAAAAGGAAAACGCGACGATTCAATCTAGCTGAGCGGCTGCCAGAGCTCGATTTTGTTGCCGTCGGGATCGTAGATCCAGGCGAAGCGGCCGTAGCTTTCGTCCTGGCGCTTGGGGTCGATCTGGACGCCTGCTTTCGCGAGGCGGTCGAGAAGCGCGTCGATGTCGTCCACGATGTAGTTGACCATGAAGGAAGCCTGGCTGGGCTCGAAATATTTGGTAGTGCCGGGGAAAACGCTCCAGATGGTCATCTGCTCACTTTCGGGATTGTCTTTTTCACGCCAGGGCAGCATGACGCCATGGCCGCTGTCCACGAGGCCCAGATTTTTTCCGTACCAGTCTTTCATTTGTTGCTGATTCGCGGACTTGAAGAAGATTCCGCCGATGCCGAGGATGCGGCCTTTCTCGCTCATGGTTGTTCTCCTTTTTTGTGATTATACAGGGGCGATGCTCCTTCGCCTCCAATGCTGCTGCGACCAGATTATTTTTTTCCGGCTTCCACGTGGACAAGGAGCGATTCGGGAGCGCCGTTGACGCTGGAAAATTCGTCGCTGGTAAGCTTGCCGTCGGGCAGAAATTTGGTGACGCTGCGAAGCGCGAATTTCGTCGAGCCCATGGCGAGTTCGAAGCGATAGACGAGCGCATCATTTTCCCACTGGCCGGTTTCGACGATCGCGGTTGGAAACGAATCACCGAAGATGTAGGCCTTGTAGAGTTTTTCCTTGGGATCCCAGGTCATGACGATGGTGCCGTCAAATTCGCCGACGGGACCTTTGGAATGGAAATGGTTGAAGATGGAATTGCCGCCAGGGCCGAGTTCGCTGGTGTAAACGCCCGTGTTTACACCGCCATTCGGGGCCATGGGGGATTTCGGATAGTTTTCGGTGTAAGTCCAGGTGCCGAGGTAGAGCTTGGAAAGCTTTTGCATTTCCGGCGTGGGGAGTGACGGAGGTTTTCCTTCCTGGGCTACGGAATTCCTGCCGAGGGAAACGCATGCGGCGGAGGCGATGAGCACAGCCGCTGCGACTTTAAGTTTCGTTGAGCGATTCATTTTTTCTCCGTGTTGAAGAATTACTTCAGAATTTCCTGCAAACGCGATCGCAAAATCTACGCCGCTATGGGCGATTGCCCGGGTTGCGATTGCGATTTTTTCCTGAGCACCCCGGCGGAGACGAGCGTGATGACGAGGCCGACCGGGAATGGTTCCATGAAGGTAACCGCCATGTTGTAGAAAGGATTCTTGTACTGCACCTTCATTTTGTTGAGTTCTTCCACTTTCACCTGAATCTCCGCTGCAGATTTTCCGGAGGCTTGCACTTTTTGGATCATGCTGTCCGCGTATTTGTCCATGAAGTCCGGCATGAATTTGAAGTAGACGACTTCCCAGGTCGCCACATAGATGAGGCAAGAGAGCATCGTGATTGCGAGGCCTACGAGAAAGGCTTTGCCGAAGGTGATCTGTCCTTTTGCGACGTTGTCGCGGTAGGAGCGGACGCCAAAGAAGACAAGCAAGAGAGAGAGAACGATGGTGGCGTAACCGAGGAGAAGGCCATGGTGGGAGCCGTTGCGGTCCATGAAGACGAGCTGAAGAATCATCATCAGGATGCAAATGGCTCCTGAGATGAGACCGAAGGTGAGAATGATCTTTTTCATGGCCGCTCCTCAACGTTGGAACTTGGTTGCTGACGCAATTTAACGCAAACGCCGGGGGAGTTGTCGTCATTCTTTTGGGTGATTTTGGCGTGCAGGAGGAAAAATCATTCGTTTTGGTGACCGGCTCAGGGGAGCAAGCCGAATTCCTTGCCCAGCTGGACCGCTTGGGTGCGCCGCTTGGCGCCCAATTTATCGAAGACGCGACTGGAATGGGTCTTGACGGTGTTTTCGCTGACGAAGAGCTTTTCGGCGATTTCGCGGTTGCTCATGCCTTGCGCTATCAGCTCGAGGGTTTCCAGCTCGCGGGGAGTGATGCCGAGAGCTTCCCGTTTGGTGTCGTTAGGGACGAAAGGATCGCTCGTGGGTACAGGGACTTCTTTTATTACGACGCGCTCTTGCCTGGCGGTCAGCTTGATTCCCAACCAGATACCCAAGACCGCGAAAGTAGCCGCGACTAAGCCGCCGTAGATTTCGACGGAATGTTCGATAACGAGGAAGCGGTATTCCATCCATTTGAGCGCGGCGATAAGGATTCCACCGATTAAGCCGTAGAGGAGGATTTGGCGCTTCATGGTTCCAGCTGGGAGGAATTCTATCAAAACCTATCGCGGGCCACTTAGTACGGGCAAGCGCCCAACTGCTTGTTTAAGGAAGTCGGTAGAGAGTGAGCTTGAGGGGCGATCCTACGACAAACATGGAACCATCGGGGGAGAAGGCGGTCCAGGATTGGCCGTCCGCGGTTTGCCCGGGAGAGACCTCTGCTAGAGGTTCCCATGTGTCGATGGAATAGATTATGAATCGCTCCTTTCTCAGTGAACCATCCGAAGAGAAATCGCCGACCTGCAGGGCCAGGCGTTTGCCATTTTGCGAAACACCCGCGTATGAAAAGTTGCTCTTCAAATCGAGGGTTTTTATCAGTTGTCCGTTCGTGTCGAGAATGATTGGGCCGGTTTTACAGCCCGGCTCGAGAAGGAGATTATCCGTGAGGAATTGCGGGCGGCCGCCGCAAGGGCCGTGGTAGAGAAGGTGTTGGCCGGAAGCATCGACATATGTGACGAAGCCAACGTCTTTGGGAAATTGACCGGTCCAATGAATGTTGTCGGTTAGGAACCCTTTTGAACTGACCGACGTGGCAACAGAGGGACTAGCGGTGAGTTGTGTCGCTTTCAAATTGCGGACATCGACGAGTTCAAAACCTGGGCTTGTTTTGTTTCCAAGCGTCGAGCCATTGGGGGAGATGTTTTCGATCTTTCCATATTTGTTCCCCGTTGCGTGATAGTCGAAAACGCCGTCATCCTTCAAATCTTGGGTCAATCGCAAAACCGGACTTGTGCCAATGATGACGTGGGCATCGTTGGTGCCAAAAACCTGGACTGAGCCTGAGGTCTCTATTTCCCGCCGATCTTTGATAATTCCCGAGGCAATCTCGAGGGATAGAATTTCGTAAACGCTTTGCGGGGCCTGCTTGCCAGGCACGTTGCGAGTCCCTGTGTTGGAGACAAGAACAATTCGGTCGCCGACGAAGGCCACGCTTCGGGTGGCTGCGAAAATGGAACCGGTCTGTGAATCGATATGCGGATTTGAAAGGCGTACTCCATCTGAACCGACGGAAAAGCTTCCCACGACCGCACCTTTGGAGAGGGGTCCTTGCGACCAGAGGCGCGCCGGCTTTGGGAGTTCTTGAGCGAAAGGGCAAGTTGTGAGAATCAGGGTTGACAGGGCTGCAAATGCCGATTTCGCGAGACAACAATTCATGGAATATTCTCTTGGAGTTACATGGTTAAAGAGGGACGCGCAAGAACTATACAGCAAGTCATGGGTCGCTCGTTAAAACGGAGGTTCTATTGGCGGCGGTTTGTGGGCGGGAGTACAATGCGGACGTAACAGTGTTAAGTGCGTAAGTGAGTGCGAGGTTGCCGGCCGAGTCGGCGGGCGAGTTCCCTTTCAAACTTAGAAAGATTTGGCGGAGGCACGAATGGCCACAAGCGTCGCAACGAAAACGGCAGCGAAAGGCGGAAGCTTTTTGCTGGAGTCACCGACACCGCAGGATGTGTTTACACCGGCGGACTTGACGGACGATCAAAAGCTGATCGGGCAGACGGCGGAAGCGTTTGTGACGAAGGAAGTTTTGCCGCTGGTGAAGGATTTGGAAAACAAGAAGGCCGGGTTGATGGCGGAGCTGGTTCGCAAGGGCGGCGAAGTTGGGTTGATGGGCGGAGGCGTGCCGGAAGAGTACGGCGGGGCGGGACTGGACAAAATTGCGACGACGGTGCTGACCGAGAAACTTTCGATTTACGGCGGGTTTGCGGTGACGCATGGCGCGCATGCGGGAATTGGGACGCTGCCGATCGTTTATTTCGGGACGCCCGAGCAGAAGAAAAAATATTTGCCGAAGCTGGCGACGGGCGAGTCGATTGGCGCCTATTGTTTGAGCGAACCGCAGGCCGGGTCAGACGCGCAGAATTCGCTAACGCGCGCGGAGTTGAATGCGGAGGGCACGCACTACGTCCTGAACGGGCAGAAGATGTGGATTACGAACGGCGGGTTCGCGGATTTGTACATCGTGTTCGCGAAGGTCGATGGAGAGAAGTTTACGGCGTTCATTGTCGAGAGGAATTATCCCGGATGCAAGCCGGGCAATGAAGAACACAAGATGGGGATTCACGGCAGTTCGACGACGCCGGTGTTTTTGGAAAACTGCAAGGTGCCGAAAGAAAATTTGCTGCATGAGATCGGGCGCGGGCACATTGTGGCGTTCAACATTCTGAATGCGGGACGATTCACGTTGGGCGCATCGTGCGTGGGCGGGTCGAAGCACGTGCTGATGACTTCTTCGAAATACGCGAAGGAGCGGAAGGCGTTTGGAAAGCAGATTGGCGATTTTGGCTTGATGAAAGAAAAGCTGGCCGAGATGGCGATTCAGATTTTCGCGGTGGAGTCGATGGTGTACCGGAGCGCGGGGAACATCGATGCAATGATGGCGGCGGCGACGGGCGATAAAATCGCGCACCAGATGAAAGTGCTGGAGGAGTACGCGATCGAGAGTTCGATTGCAAAAGTTTACGGCAGCGAGATGCTGGACTACGTGGTGGACGAGGCGGTGCAGATTTTCGGCGGGTACGGTTTTCACGAAGAGTATCCAGTCTGCCGCGCGTACCGCGATTCGCGGATCAACCGCATTTTTGAGGGAACGAACGAAATCAACCGGATGCTCATCATTCAGATGCTGATGAAACGCGCGATGGGCGGACAACTGGCGCTGATTCCGGCGGCGATGAAACTGGCGGATGAGATTCTGGCAGGGCCGTCATTTGAAGAGACTCCGGAGGGAGTGCTCGCCGAAGAAGGGCGCATCGTCGCGAATGCGAAAAAGATGTTCTTGCAAGCCGCAGGCGGCGCGGTGCAAAAGTTCCGGGAGAAGCTGGCGGACGAGCAGGAATTAATCGGATCGCTGGCGAACATGGTGATGGAGATTTATGCGATGGAGTCTTGCTTGTTGCGCGCGCAAAAGGCGGCGGCAACGAGAGGCGAGGCAGCCGCTGCGCTGATGCAAGACGCGGCGCGCGTGTTTATTTCGGATGCGATGGAGCGCGTGGAGCATGAGGCGAGACGCGCGATTGCGGCGGTGAACGACGGCGACATGCTGACGACCCAGATGGCCGTGCTGAAGCGGTTTGGGAAGCGCGCGGCGGTCAATACGATTGCGATGCGGCGCAATATTGCGGCGGCGGTGCAGGCGCAGGACCGCTACCCGTTCGAATCGAAGTAACTCTTAAACCCAACCGAGAAGTACGAGTTCCGTGTCGCTGCCAGGATGCCGGCGTGGTATCCTCCTGCGCGATAAAGGAGACCCATGCGCATTTCCATTGGAAAATTGGTATTTCTGCTTGGCTCGAGCGTCGCGATTGCTGCTGCGCAACAGAATGTGTCCCTGCAAGTGAAGACCGATCACGGAATCGTCGAAGGCAAAATGCAAGGAACAACCCGCGCGTATTTGGGAATTCCCTACGCAGCACCACCCGTTGGAGAGTTGCGCTGGAAGGCGCCCGCACCGGCAAAAGCGTGGGCGGGAGTGCGCCCGGCAACGGAATTCGGCGCGCGCTGTATGCAAGGAAACATTTTTTCCGACATGGTGTTTCGCGACCCGGGGCCGAGCGAAGACTGTCTGATGTTGAACGTATGGACTCCCGCGAAAGATGCAAAGGCGAAATTGCCGGTGATGGTGTGGATTCATGGCGGCGGATTTGTTGCGGGGGCCTCGTCCGAGCCGCGGCAGGACGGCGCGAAGCTTTCGGAAAATGGCGTAGTGGTAGTTTCGATGAACTACCGGATGGGCATCTTCGGATTTTTTGAATTGCCGGAACTGATGGCGGAGTCCGGAAGAAATTCCGCGGGAAATTACGGATTGCTGGACCAGGTGGCGTCGCTGGAATGGGTGAAGAAGAACATTGCGGCGTTTGGCGGCGATCCCGCGAACGTAACGATCTTTGGCGAAAGCGCCGGATCGTTTTCAGTAAGCGAATTGATGGCGTCGCCGTTGACGAAAGGACTCTTTCATCGAGCGATCGGAGAAAGCGGCGCGGACTTCCCCACGCGCACGACGGCGGCAACTTCGTTGGAACAGACCGCTAAAGACAATGCGGAATACGCGAAGAAAGTGTTGGGTTCCGATGTACTGAAAGACCTGCGAGCGATTCCGGCGGACAAGCTTCTTGAGACAGTGAGTAAACCGGGGGCGGAGCGGCGCGGGCCGGGAATGGTTGTGGTCGACGGATATTTTCTGCCGAGGGCGGTTAAAGAGATTTTTGCGGCGGGACAGCAGAATGATGTGCCACTGCTGGCGGGATGGAATCACGACGAAGGAAGCGGAGCAATTCTTTCCGCGAAGCCGCCGTTGACTGCGGCGAGCATCAAGGAATTGGGCACGAAGGAATTCGGGGCAAAGGCAGCGGAGTTTTTCAAATTGTATCGTGCGGAGAGCGACGCGGAAGCGGTACGTTCGTGGGAGGATTTTGCCGGAGACCGGTTCATTGGCTTCGGCACGTGGAAATGGATCGAAGCGGCGGCCACAATGGGGAAGAAGCCCGTTTATCGTTACCGTTTTGATCTGGCGCCGCCGGATGATCCGTCGCGAGAGGCGGGGATGGGAGCGTTCCATTCCTGTGAAATCGAATATGTTTTCGGAACGCTGGAATGGAGAATTCCGGATCGTTGGCGTGGGGAAGATAAGGCGCTGAGCGAACAGGTGCGAAAATATTGGACGAACTTTGCGCGGAACGGTGATCCGAACGGAACTGGATTGCCAAAGTGGCCGATGTACAAGCCGAGCGGCGATCCCGAGGTGATGTACCTGAATGCAACGTCGAAAGCGGAAAAGGATGCGCTGCGAGGGCGGTACGAGTTCCTGCTGAAGGCCTGGTAAGAGTAGTTCCCAGGCCGAAAACGCTGTTCTCTTTTAGGACTCAGAGGGTCGCAGAGCATCGTGGGATTGGGTATTCTAGGATTTACACGGTTCTAGTACCTGCCGAAGCCTTTTGGAGACGCCCCTTTGGCTCGCAGATTGATATATGCCTCTGTGATGTTGGTGCTGGTCCACGTCACGATCATCGTGATGCTGGGGCCGAGTACTGTCGGTTCGCTCCTGGGCAATTTGTTGCAGATTACGGCAGCCGCCATCGCCGCGACGATGGCGATTCGCGCGTCACGAAGAGGGCAAGGACTGAGCCGATCGCTGTGGTTGCTGATTGGATTCGCGTGGATGACCTGGGGCATCGCGAACATCGGCTGGACGTTTCAAGAAGTCACTTTTGGCACGGAACCCGGACCGCAATCCTTCATCAGATTTCTTTTCGACATTCAAGGCGCGCTATTCGCGATGGCGCTCTTCCTGGACGAGGAACGGGATTCGGCCCACCTCGATTCATCGACCGCACTTGATTTTCTGCAGATTGGGCTCATCTACTTTCTGATCTATCTCGGCATGTACTATGTGCCGCTACTCTCGATGGATCACACCGCTGCGCTGGTGCGCGAGCAACAGCTAATGTTCTGGGAAAACGCCGCGATCGTCGTATTGTGCGTGCTGCGTGCCAGAATTGCGCGATCCGGGGAAGCGAAGAAGTTGTATTGGCAGTTGGCGATTTTCCTTACCGCTTGTGACGCGGTTTCGCAGGGAGCGGAGTATCTGCAATACCTGCATGAGCGGCCTGCGGGAACATTTCTAGACTTGGCGTGGACTTTGCCGATGCTCGGTGGAGCAATTTGGGCGGCGAGTTGGAAGCCTGCAGGAAAGGACGTGAGGGGCGCTTCCCTGCCACCGCGGTCTACAGCGGGAATGCTATTTCGCAATGCGATGTTTGCGCTGGGACCGCTGATCGTTCTGCTTCTTTCCGCACAATTGGGACCGGGTTGGAAGGCGCTGCGGCTAACGATGGTAGGCCTATCGATTCTCTGCTACGGCGCGCGAATGGCGCTGAACGAAAACCGGCAAACAAGGAACGCGGAGCTGGTAAAGCGGCAGATGCATGCGATGGATTCGTCGGTGGATGGAATGGCGATCGTGGACGCACATGGCCGATACATCTACGTGAATTCCGAATATGCGCGAATGAACGGCAGGAAATCCGCAGAAGAGATGCTGGGGAAGGCATGGAGAAGCGTGGCCAATCCGACGGACGCGGCAGCGGTTGAGGCAGAGATTCGAGAGGGGCTTGCGAAAAGGGGAAGATGGTTCGGCGAAATCACGCTGCACGACGGTGAGGCGCGGGCACTGCCAGTGGAAATGGCGGTGACGGCAATGAGCGGAGGCGGCGTGGTGTGCGTGAGCCGCGACTTGACCGAGCGTGTGCGCGCGGAACGAGCGAAGGCCGAGGCGGAATCGAAGTACCAGATGATCGTCGAAAAAGTGGCGGCGATCAGTTACATCGCAGAGTTGGGAATGGAAGGCAGCTGGCGATATGTGAGCCCGCAGATCGAGACGATTTTGGGCTACACACAGGCGGAATGGATTATGGGTTCGAAGAAATGGGTGCGGCACGTACACCCGGATGATGTCGCCGCCGTGCAGGAAGCAGAAAATGCGTGCATGGCGGGGATGGCGTTCCAGGCGGAATACCGGCTGATGAGGAAGGACGGCCGGCTGATTTGGGTGAGCGACAGCGCCGTGGTGGTGCAAGGGACGGATGGAACACCGGTAATGGAAGGAATTATTGTCGACGTCACGGAACGAAAGCAGCTGGAAGGGCAGCTGCAGCAATCGCGCCGAATGGAAGCGGTCGGACGATTGGCAGGGGGAATCGCGCACGACTTCAACAATTTGCTGACGATCATCAAAGGCTACACCGAATTGGCGCTGCAGCGAAAAGACGTGTCAAATGCCGCGAAGGTCGATATTGAACGGATTGACGACGCGTCGGAGCGCGCGGCGGGGCTCGTGCGGCAGTTGTTGGCGTTCAGCCGGAAACAGGTGCTGCAGCCCAAGAATCTGGATCTGAATTCGATTGTGCTCGGACTGGAAAAGCTACTACGGCGATTGATTGGCGAAGACGTCGAAATGAAAACGGTGGTGGCGGCGGGACTCGGGACTATCAAAGCGGATCCGGCACAAGTGGAACAGGTGTTAATGAACCTGGTGGTGAACGCCCGGGACGCGATGCCGAAGGGCGGAAAGATACTGGTTGAGACGTCCAACATAGATTTGGATAAGGCGTATGCGAGCGAGCACGTTTCGGTGAAGCCG
Organism: Candidatus Acidiferrum sp.; assembly: GCA_035295625.1. Classification (GTDB taxonomy): domain Bacteria; phylum Acidobacteriota; class Terriglobia; order Acidiferrales; family UBA7541; genus Acidiferrum. The sequence goes on from DATGIS010000074.1 coordinate 43,010, forward strand.
GGAAAGTACGTGATGCTCGCCGTGACGGACAGCGGCACGGGGATGAGCCCCGAAACAATTGCGCACATTTTCGAGCCTTTTTTCACTACGAAAGGCGGCACGAAGGGGACCGGACTCGGCCTTGCGACGGTCTACGGCATTGTGAAGCAGAGCGGTGGATATATCTGGGTATACAGCGAGCCGGGAAAAGGTTCGACGTTCAAGGTTTACTTTCCACGCGTGGATGGAGCGGCGCAAGCGGAAATCCGCACGGAGAAAAAATCCGCCGTGAAGGGAGGAACGGAAACTGTACTGCTTGTCGAAGACGACGACACGGTGAGAGAACTGACCGAAACAATTTTGCAGGCGCAGGGATACAAGGTCCTGTGCGCGGGCACTCCGAAGCAAGCCGAAGAAATTGCCAGCGCTTATGCGAAAGAGATCGCGCTGGTGCTGACCGACGTCATCATGCCGACAATGAGCGGGCATGAGCTCGCGCGGAAACTGCTGGCAAGAAACGCGAAGATGCGGGTGCTGTACATGTCGGGATACACGGACAACGTGATAGCACAGGGCGGCGTGCTGGAAGAAGGATTGGCGTTTCTGCAAAAGCCGTTTACACCGCGCGCGCTGGTGGAAAAAGTACGAGAAGTGCTGGACGCGCCGGTGGCAGCTCGATAACAGAAACCACTGAGTCGGGCTAGCTGTGCGGCGGGAACGAGGTACAATGGCGACGCGAGGTGGGTCGATGCTTGGGCAAAGCGACCATGAGGAGAAGTCCGATCGAGCGTGCCAGGGTGCAGCGCCGAATCAAGTACCTTGCAATCTGGCGGCAACAGTACACTGCATCCAGTGCGATCTCTGGTTTTGCGACATACACGCAGAAGACGAAGAGTGGCACGCGTGTATGAAGACGATGAATTGAGAGAAGTTGCGAGGTTGCAGTTCCCTGCCTTGATTTGCGTGTCTTCCCAAAAATGTCCAGAAAAACTTTGCGCTACTGAGGAGCTGTTTGCTGCTCCGGCTCTTCCGGTTTGGAGATGGTGTTGAGCGTTTCCACGTTGAAGCGCTTGTAATCGGAATAGTGAGTTACTTCGTTTACTTTGATGCCCTTCACGAGAAGAAAGCGCGCGCCGATGTGAGCTTCTTCGTGGGTGGGTAGCCAAACTTCGTTGTTAATGAAGGCCTGCTCGTCAATGAAGCTAGACCCTTTTTGAAGATTCGCCAGCAGGCCACCGCCTATTTTGGCGTCGCCGACAAAATAGGCTTCAATGCGCGCAACTTGGTGGGCCTTTTCGTCGATCCAAACGACGCCAGCGAGCTTCTGGACGATGCTTTCAACCAGGGAACGCGATTTATATTCGGGATTTGGTTCGAAATCGAAAACGAGAACGTCGGCGCCACGGAAGCGTTCGCGGCGTGGATTCACGAACTGACAGACACGGAGAAAAATCTCGATGCCCGGGTCATCTTTATCTTTGTCTTTTTTCTCCGCACCTTCCTCTTTCCGTTTTTCTTCTTTCGCTTCTTTTTTGGCTTGCTGCTTCTGAATGTCCTCGATGTGTTTGCGAGTGTGTTGGTTTTCTTTCTCCTGCTCCTGTGGATCGAGAGGTTTGCCATCCTTGGCGACGAGCGTGGAGACCTCTTCGCCGTTCAGGTAGAAGAAGGTGTAATCGTGGACCTCGTGCTTTGTGACTTTGCCGTTCTTGTCCATCTCCGTTTCTTCTTCGCTGCGGCGGCCGGAATAGTTTTCCTTAAGTTTGTCGATTGCTTTTTGATTGGCGTCGATTTCTTCGAATAGTTTCTTCAGATCAGGCAATTGCACTTGAGACTTTTTAGGGAAGTCGAAGACGCGCTCACCAATCGTCTGATTCACGGAAATGTTGGAGATCTCGACGAGATAATTTTCAGTGCCGCGATGAATCCGGAGCTTGTGAGCGAATTGGACGGCGGACTCAGGGCGGTAGTCGTCATAAGAGATTTCCTGGATTTGGCCAGCCAGCGGGAACGATTCCTTGAGCAGAAAATGCGATTGCGGATCAAAGAAGAGCTGATGTTTGATGCCGGATTGGGAAGTAAGCTCGACGTGGAGAGCGTTGCGGCCATTCAACGCTTCTTGCCCAACGAGCATTGCGGCCGTTTTGGATTTGTTGCGATTTAGAAAATGGGAATTTGCAAGCGTGGCAGCCGCTTCGAGTTCGGTGGCATCAGGACCGGTGAGCGTGCCAAGTTCGCCAGCGGCGTCTTCGCGCCAGGCAGACTTCCCGTTGTAGGCGAGGATTTCGGGCTGCGCTCCGAATGTGAGTTCCGAGTAGAAGCGATTCGGGGATTTCAAGTGGAGGGTGTAAGTGCCGGATTTGGCGTCACTTTGGCGAGTGACCGTACCGTCGAGCGAAACGGTCAGAAGTTTGGCGAGGGCATGAGAGCCGCCGGAAGCCTTAACGTCGGCGTCGAGGATCTTGCCGGCGCCTTGAGCGGAGGCTGAAGATGCTGCGACGACTAGCGCGGCGAGACAGATGGAGGCGATGCGGAGCATGTGGCGCATGTGGGCTTAGTTGTAGAAACGCACGAGGGGCGGAAAAGTTTCGCGGCGAGACAAATTAAAAGCGGCATGGGACGTCTGCCTCATGCCGCTTTTAGGTTTAGCTGAAGCTGCGCTGCCGACGGCTACGACTTGGGTCGATTCGAATACTTTTCGTAAAGGCGCTTGTGACGATTGTCGGTAGACGTTAACTGACCTTTAATGAAGAGGTATTTGACCTCGGTGGTGACGTCAAGCGGGTCGCCATTGGTGACGATGATGTTGGCGACTTTTCCAACCTGAAGAGTACCGAGCTGATCGGAAAGCCCGAGGATTTGCGCCGGATAGAGCGTGACGGCTTTGAGGCCATCCTCGGGCGAAAGGCCATAGGCGATGGCGTTGGCGGCGTTTTGGCCGAGGCGACGGGCAAAGGAGTTGTCGAAGCTCGCCATTGCGATTTTGACGCCAGCGGCGACGAGTTCCGCGGGCTGTGTCAGGAGGCGATCGTAAGGGTCGTCATCTTCGCGGTCGTAGGTGAGGACGGGACGAAGAATGACCGGGACATCTTTCGAACGAAGAAGATCTTTGACTTTGTACGCCTCTTCGCCGCCAGCAAGAATCATGCGGAGCTTTTGCTTGTCGCAAAATTCGACGGCGTTGCGGATGTCGCGCGCGCGATCGGCAAAAACAAGGACAGGAAGCTGACCACGCACAACCGGAACGAGAGCTTCCAGTTTGACGTCGCGTTCGAAATCTGATGGTCCGCCGTGTCCCATGGCTTGGGCGTAATGGCGAGCGGTATCGAGAACGTCAGTGAGTTGATTGACCTGTTTGTCGTAGTCCTGCTTGGCTTCGGCGAACGGCTTATGCTTGCGCGAGAATGTTGCGAAGTCGAAAGATTCGGTGACAATGGTCGGCCAGTTGATAACCATCGCCGCGCTCTTTTTGATTTGCATGTCTTCCATGGTCCAGCCGGCCATGTGAAAGGCAGAGGCCTGGCCCGCGAGCAGGCCGCGGCCGCCAAAAGAATCAAAACCACCGCTGCCGGGAACGCTAAGGACTTCCGTGATGCCCGCCGCACGTGTGACTGGAATGTGTTCGGTCGACGGAAAAACCGCAGTGGCGGCGACGACATCGGGATTGATGGCTCCGGTTTCGGAAGAATCGACGGTTGCGGCGACGGCGCCGATTTCGCTGAGGCCCATTTGGGTGACAGCGTCGAAGAAGCCAGGCGAAACCTGGAGGCCTTTGGCGTCGATCACTTGCGCGCCAGCGGGAACTTCCACAGCGGCACCGACGGCGGCGATTTTTCCATCCTTGATGACGACAGTACCGTCATCGATGACCGGGCCAGCGAGCGTGACGATCCTGGCGTGGGTAATGGCGTAGGTCGTGGCTGTGGGTGCTTGTGCCCACGCGCCCGGCACGAAAGAAACCGCGACGAAGGACGCTACGAACGCGACGCGCGAGCAGGTGGCGAGACACTTTGCGCGATTCACAGGGCACCTCCATTGACATCAGCCTGCGGCATTTTTGGCATGTCCTCCGGCTTCTTTTTTTCCTCAGATTTCTTGTCTTCCGGCTTTTTGTCGCCCGGCTTCTTTTCGTCTTTCTTGTCGTCTGATTTTTTGGCCGCCTTCTTTTCTTTTTCGAGGAGCTCTTTCTTTTCCTTTTCGAGAGCGGGACGGCCGGCAATGTCCTGCTGCCGGTCGAAGTAGACACGGCCGTCGATCAAAGTTTTTTGCACGACGGCGTAGGCGCTGAGCGGGTCGTGATTGTAAATCACAAGGTCGGCGTCTTTGCCGACTTCGATGGAGCCAACGCGCTTGTCAATGCCGAGCTGAATCGCGGGGTTGATAGTGACGAGTTTAAGAGCTTCATCGTGAGAGAGGCCACCGTACCTGATGGTCTTGGCCGCTTCCTGATTCAGGTGCGTGGCTTCTTCCGCATCATCAGAATTGATGGAGACAACGACTCCACGCTTCGTCATGAGCGCAGCGTTGTAGGGAATCGCGTCGTAGGCCTCGACTTTGTACGCCCACCAATCGGAGAAGGTGGAAGCGCCCACACCGGCGGCGACGAGTTCGTCGGCGACTTTGTAGCCTTCGAGGACGTGCTGAAGGGTGCGGACCTTGAAGCCGAACTCTTTTGCGACGCGAAGCAACATGAGGATTTCGTCTTCGCGATAGCAATGAGAATGCACGTAACGCTTACCTTCGAGAACTTCGACGAGCGGGTCGAGGCGAAGATCGCGGCGGGGTGCCGTGAGATTTTTTTCTCCGGCCGCCACTTTTTTGTTGTAGGCGTCCCAGGCGTTCTTGTAGTCGCGAGCTTCGGTGAAAGCGGCACGAATGGTTTCTTCGACGCCCATGCGGGAGGCGGGATAGCGCTTCTCGCGGCCGGGTACGGAAAAGTTCGAACGTTTGGGATTCTCGCCCAGCGCGAACTTGATTCCGGGGAGCGCGCCTTCGAACGGAAGTTTGTCGGCCGTTTGTCCCCAGCGAAGTTTGATGACGACAGTCTGTCCACCGATGGAGTTTGCGCTGCCGTGAAGAACGTTCGCGGTAGTGACGCCGCCGGCGAGGTCGCGAAAGATAGAGATGTCGTCGGAATCGAGAACTTCAGCGATGTTTGCAATCGACGAGACGGAGATGCTGCCTTCGTTGACGCTGCCATCCACTGCGATGTGCGAGTGGCAATCGATGATGCCGGGCGTGACAAACATACCCGTGCCGTCAATGACTTGCGCACCGGAAGGAGCTTTGAGGTCTTTGCCGACTTCCGCGATTTTCCCGTCCTTAATAAGGACGGAGCCGTGCTCAATGGTTCCCTTCGTGACAGTGAGGACCGTGGCGTTTTGAATGAGGATGACGGGTGACGCGTCGGGAGGCGTGGCGGCGTGGACGAACGCCATCGCCAGAAGCGAAAGCGCGAAGCCGAGCACGATGCGAACAAAGGAAGCGGTTCTCACTTTGCACCTCCCAAAGAAATTTCAGCGGACTTGTTGCCGGAACCGGGACGCGTGCCCGTGAAATCGATGGAGAACGACATGACGGAAATCGTTCCTTTCATGGTGTCTTTTTCGAAGGTGCCGGAGAAGCTGATGTCGGTGGCATTGCCTTGAACCGGAATGTTGACGAGGAAGTTGAATTTTTCGGCGCTGGCGTAGCCGCTGATGATAGTCGCAACTCCGCGCTTGCTTGTAAGCGTGCCCGAAAGAGTGCCATCGGAAGCCATGGTCAAATCGGCGGTGCTTTCCTCGTCGCCTTCGGGTGACGAGTATTTCAGCGTCCACTTGCCTGTCAGGTCTCCTTTGGGCGGATCCTTGGGCCGGTCAGGCTCTCGAATTTCGAAACGTTTGCCGTCGACGAAGATCATTTTGATTTTTGTCTTTTCGCCGAAGAGGTCGCCATCCGTTACGACAAGATTTGCGATTTTGCCTTTCTCGATGGAGCCAGTGCGATCCGCGACGCCATAGATTTCGGCGGGCGTGAGCGTAAGTGCGCGAAGCGCGGCGTCCGGGGCCAGGCCAGCGTCGATGGATTTTTTCACGGACTTCAAGATATCGGCTGGTGAAGTGATGCCATCAGACGTGAATGCGAATTTGACGCCGGCTTTTGCGAGGGCAGCGGGAGACGAAGGTGCTTTTTCACGGAAGCGCAGTTCGCGAAGGGTCGGAACGTCATCTGGATCGGCGTCTTTTTCGGCTTCAGGCCACTTAGCGCTGAGAATGACGGGCAACTTTTTCGCGGCAAGCTCGGGCGCAACTTCGTAGGCCATTTGTGCGCCGAGGATCGCGGCAGGAACTTTCCAGCGGTCAGCGAGAACAAGCGCGCGGCGCAGTTCGAGTGAGCTGTTGGCGGGAATCAAGACGAGCGCATGATCTTCCAGCGCATCGGCGAGTGCGGCGTTGACGCGGTCATAGCGAGGGCGAGCGACACCTTTCGGATTTTTGTCGTAGGTGGCTTCGGCCTTCGTGCTCCAATCAACATCGAGCCAGACCTGATGAACATAGGCGAGGACGCCCATTTTTGAATCGGGAAATCCGCTGCCGAACCCCCCGGCGGGGTTTAACGAAACGGGAATCGCGACAGGCGTTTTGACTACAAGGTCGCCGTTACGTTCGCCGGCGAGATCGAGAACCGCAGCTTGACCGGGGAAGAATCCGCCTTTCGGCGCGGAGACTACGGTCGTGAAACCAGCGTTGCGCCAGGATTCGATGCGCTTGTCGGAGAGCGTAGCTTCGTCCGCCGCACTCCGCCAGGGAGATGCGCCCGGACGATCTTCCGGACCCCGCGCCGCCGGCTGACCGCCACCGCGCGGTCCGCCTTCACCCTGACCGGCAGGAGGCGGCGAAGACATGCCGACATCCGTGAAGGCGTCAAAGAGTCCGGGATAAACGATCAGTCCTTTGCCTTCGATCACGAGCGCGTCGGCTGGAATAGCAACATCCTTCCCGCCCACGGCGAGAATGACGCCACGAGCGACGACCACGGTTGCGTCGTCGATGGCCGGGCCAGAAACCGGCACAACTTTCGCGCCGCGAATCGCAAAATATTGCGGTTCGCCGCCCTGTGCGAACGCGGACGGGGCCAAAAACTGCGCTGCGAGACAGAACACTGTGACGCATGACAGCAGACACCAACGAGAAGCATGAAATTTCATTCGGAGCACCTCAGGTAAAAAACTGGCCGGCGATTTTGCCTTGCGACCCATGAACATGAACGCATGAGGCTACTGGTAAGTTGGAGAAGAGTCAAGAAAAGGGAGCGCCGAAAGATGTGGAAAACAAAAGGGCGCACGGGAATGTCTTTCGCGCGCCCAGATTCTCCCAATTGGAGTCGAAGGACTATGGATTTTTCTTTTTGCCGAAGAGGCCTGTGATTGCTTCCACCGCGTTTTCAGGCGTCTTGGCTCCCTTTTCGCCAGCACCGAGGAGCGCGCCGCCAGTGCACCCGAGTTGCGATTTGAGCAAGCCCGCCGCGACGCCTCCAACGTCCGGAACGAATTTAGGATCGGAGGCGGTGCCCTGAATTAGGAAAGGAATGGTCGTGCCGCCTTTGCACCCGCCACTCTTTCCTCCTCCTGTGGCTGCGCCCAAAATGGAACCGATCCCGCTACCGGCGTTGCCCACCGCGCCGAGTGCGCCGCCTGTGATCGTGGCTGCCATTTTAAAATCGAGTTTGTTCTTCTCGTCGAGAGTTCCCCCGCCGACGAGCGTGCCGAGCGCGGGCAAAATCGCGTTGAAATTCTCGGCGCGAAGCCCGTTGGGGGCCATGTGAACATTCGTCCTAAGTTTTTCGATCTCTAGATCTTTTCCGGTTTTGAGTCCAGTCAGCGCGCTCACGGCGGCCATTTTTGAGCCAAGGTCAAAGCCTTCCAGTTTTGCCGCATAAAGACCGATCGTGCCATCGGTGACAAGCTTGTTTGTTGCGCCTTTGATGTCAAGATTCGTGCTCAGCGTTCCGGCATTCAGCGCAGCGCCCTTTGGGAGGTTTACGCCAATCGCAGGAAGGAACGCCTGCAAATCTTTCGCGGGCATGGACTCGCCGGTAAGTTTGACGTCGACAACCGTTTCCTCGCCCTTGGTTTCGTAGGTGCCGTCTACGCGGGCGGTGGCGCTGCCGATTTTTACGGTAGAGGGAATGATGACGCCGGAATTCCTGCGCAAATCGTATTTGGTGCCGTACTCCACAACGGCCGGAACACCGGCGGGCGAGCCGCCCTGAACAAGCAGCGCTTTCGAAAGCTTCAACGTACCCTTCGTTTCGGCAGTGCCGTTCTGTGAAGTGATCGTGCTGTCCATATCGACGAGGCCGCCGAGGCCGAGATTTGGATCGAGAAAACCGGTGCGCGCAAGGTCGAGAGAGCTGACGTGAATTTTCGCGTCGAGCGGCGTGAGGGCGCTGTCCGCTTTGTCGAGCGGGCCGGCATCACCGTCGAGTTTGAATTGACCGCCGCCGGGAAGATCCGCGGAGACGGACAAGGGGAATTTGGAATTAAGTGAGACGTTGCTCGCAGTGACGGAAACGTGATCGTAAGTGCTTCGCTTTTGCGAGTTTGTCGTGCCAAGGACAATCTTGCCGTCCTTGAGCTCAAGCTTTTTGATGGAAATGTCGGGCGTCGAAGAGCCGGAGGAAGACTTGGCGGAGGACGGCGCGCTGGAGCCGCCAATCGACGAATAGTTCCACAGGCCGGCGGGATTGCGAAGAAGGGTAACTTCCGGCTGATCGATGGTGATGCCAGTGACATTCAGTGTTTTGGAAAAGATGAGCGGCATGAGTTCGACGCCGACGCCAAGAGACTTCGCCGTGAGGAAGGGGGAAGGGCTGAACTTGGGATCGTCGCTGATGACAAGATTTTTCGCGGTAATCGAACCCGAGAGAATTGAAAGACTCAGGTCGCCGAGTTCCACTTTGCGGCCGAGAGACTTTGACGCGGTTTCTTCAATCGTGGGGCGAAAGCTGTTTACGGGAATGAGAAACGGCGCGACAAGAAGCAAAACAACGACCGCGACGACAGCGATGAGGAGGATGCGAAGTTTACGACCCATAAAAACCTCCGGAGAGTTGCGGCTGGGCAAGAGTTTATTGCGGCGAGTGGATAGTATCACAAGGAGCGCGCCGAAGACGGTGACGCTAGAAATGGAACACCGCGGCACGAAAGACCAGGCTGCGGAAAGGCATAAGCTTTGAAAACGACGGTGACCACCATCACGCAAAAGCTGATGGTAAACTGAACTTGCGTGGGGCTGTAGCTCAGATGGATAGAGCAGCAGTTTCCTAAACTGCGTGTCGGCGGTTCGACTCCGCCCAGCCCCACCATGAGTTTGGTAGTTGTGCATGAGCGCGACGCACGGCAAGTGTGGCGAGGTAAGATTAAGATAGCGATGATGCCGAGACAAAAAGCGAAAGGCTTGGCGCGTTTTTTTGGCGCGACGGGCGCGTGCCTGCTGACGGTTGCGTTGTTGTTCGCCTCCGCGTGCGGACCTCTGTGTGTGGGCTTACGGTGCTTCGGGAAATCGATGGCGACAGAGAGCAAGGCCGGTTGCCACGGAATGGCCGGGCATGCTGGGCTTGTTTTTGCGGCTTCGGGAAGCGCCGCATCTTGCGGGCTGACGAATGGCACGGTCGCAATGCTTGGAAAGCCGGTAGGAAGCGAGCAAGCAAGCGCGAGTGATCTAAAGCGGTCGCCGGGGAATTCCGCACCTGTGGCAGAGATTTTTGCGGACAGCAGCAAAGTGACCCTTGCATTCAAATCGAGTGATTCCCCTCCTCATCTATCCAACGGGGCTATTTCCAATTTAGTGCTACGCGTCTGATTCCGTAGTTCCTGTCTTTCGCACGCGACGCTCGCGTGCCCACCAATTCAAAAAAGTTCAGATCGGAGATTTCATGCGGCTCCGCCTGGCCGCCGCATCTGCAGCAAGAATCCAATGAAGAGCGCGAAAGATTTCAGGAGAACGAATCATGAGCGGTTCACGGCGCAATTTCTTTCGAAGTGCGGCGGTTTTTGGAACAGGACTCTTTGGCTGGAGTGAGAGTTTGCGAGCACAGGCGCGAGCCGCGGCTGCAGGCGTCAAACACACACATTCGCCGCACGAGCATGCGACTCCATCCGGGCCGCCGGTTTGGATGATCACTCCGGACGCCGGTGATTTGCCGTTCGAACTGGACGGCAACACAAAAGTGTTCCATCTGGTCGCGGAGCCGCTGAAACGCAGAATCGTGCCGTGGAAGACGCTTGATGTCTGGGGTTACAACGGAAGCTGTCCAGGGCCGACGATACAAGTGACGCAGGGCGATCGCGTGCGGATTATTTTTGAAAACCGATTGCCGGAAAGCACTTCCCTTCACTGGCACGGACTCGAAGTGCCGATCGAGCAGGACGGCGTACCGTGGATCAGCCAGAAACCGACGGCGCCGGGAGAAAGATTCGTCTACGAATTTACTGTCCATCAGGAAGGAACGTTTTTCTATCACGCGCATAGCGCGATGCAAGAAATGATGGGGCTCCTCGGATTTTTCATTGCGCATCCAAAGGAAGAATTTTCGCCGCGCGTGCAACACGACTATGGAATCGTGCTGCAGGAGTGGGCCGTGCTGCCTTCGAACACGGTGCCCAACAGCGCCTCGATGGAATTCAATTGGTTGACGTTTAACGGTGTGGCGGCCCCGCTGACGACACCATTGCTCGCGAAACTTGGAAGCCGCGTGCGATTGCGATTCGTGAACTTGGGAATGGATCACCATCCCATTCATTTGCACGGAAATCAGTTTGTGATTACGGGAACGGAAGGCGGGCGTTCGCCGGAATCCACGTGGTATCCGATGAACACGGTGCTGGTAGGCGTGGCGCAGGCGCGAGTCGTGGAATTCGACGCGAAGTTTCCGGGCGATTGGATGATTCACTGCCACCTGCCGCACCACATGATGAATTCGATGATGGATTTGCTGCGCGACCGGCAGATTTCGACGGCAGACTTGACCGAGACGGACGCGATGCAGCAAATGCAATCACTGGCGGCGAGCGCAAAGTTCGAACACGTACATCCATCACCGGTGGCGAAGGACGCGGGCGCAACACCCGGATTTCCGCAAGACGCGTTCATGGAAATGGGAATGGACGAACTTGTGCAGAAACCGGAGACGCACGGGTTACCGAAGAATTGGAGCGCGGGAATGATGGGGATGATGACGATGGTGCGAGTATTGCCGCCGGAAAAGTATGACGAAATCATGCGGATAAAGGGCACGGCGGAGCCGCAGAGCCAGGAGCATCACCATGAATCGTAAGTTTTGTTTGAGGGCAGAAAGATGGGCAACCGGCGCCTTCGGCACCCTGTTGCTCGTTTCGATGGCAATCGCGCAAGACGCGCCGATGCCAGGCATGCAAATGCCTGCGGGAAAAGATACCGAGCAACATCACACCGCCGCGCCGCGTGCGCTGGAGTTGCCGCGTTTTGGGCAGGCGCAAAAGGCAACGCGCGAAAAATTGTTCACGCTATCGGACGCCCAGGATATAGCGCGCAAAAAAAATCCCACCCTCCGGCAAGCCGAAGCGGGAATCCGCGCGGCGAAAGCGAGGGAACAGCAAGCAGGACTGCTGCCAAATCCGATAGTTGGCTATTCAGGAGATGAAATTCGCGGCGGAGAAACGGGCGGCGGCAAACAAGGCTTCTTCGTGGAGCAGCGGATTGTCACTGGCAGAAAGCTGAGTAAGAACAAGGCGGTGTTTGCGAAAGACACTTCGCTGGCAGAAATCGAAGCCGATGAACAGAAGATTCGCGTCGAGACGGCGATTCAGATGGCGTTTTATCGGGTGCTGGCGGCGCAGGAACTCGCGGACGCGCGAACGCAACTTGCGCGGATTGCAGAAGAATCCGCGGAAACGGCAACGCGGCTGGGAAATACGGGGCAGGAAGATGAAACCGAGATTCTAGAAGCGGAATTGCAGGCGCACCGGCTCCGGCTTGGCGCGCACATGCAGGAAAACACCCTGCGAGAAGAATGGCGGGCGTTGACGGCGGCGATGGGCGATCCGGAATTGCAGCAACGAACGGTGGCTGGAGATTTGGAACATGGCTGGCCGGAGTTGGCGGATCAGGAGGTGCTCAATGCAATTGCGAAAAACAGCCCAGCCATTCGAATCGCGGAGGCCACGGCGGCGCGCAATTCGGCAGAAGTGATTCGCGCACAGAGAGAAGCAATTCCCGATCTACGTTTACGCGGAGGGTTGCTCTACAACAATGAGCCGATCGGCGCGATGCCGCGAGCCACCGGTTGGGAAGGAACTGCGGAAGTTGGCGTAGAGATCCCGATTTTCAACCGCAATCAAGGAAACGTGGCGGCGGCTCGCGCGGAAAGCGAGCGGGCGGAAGAAGAAAAAAGGCGAATTGCGCTGACGCTGCGGGAGCGTGCGGCGAGCGTGCTCGATCAATATTCGAACGCGCGGTTGGCGGTCGAGCAGTACAGCCAGGAAATATTGCCACGCGCGAAGAAAGCCTACCAGTTGATGGATCAGCGGCACGGAGAAATGTTGGCGTCGTTGCCGCGAGTCTTGGAAACGCAGCGCCGTTTATTCGAATTGCATGCGGAATACGTCAGCGCCTTGGAGAGTTTGTGGATCAATGGACTTGCGCTGCAGGGATATTTGTTGACGGATGGCCTGGAAGCGCCGGCGCGTCCCGGCGAAATGGATCGACCGATTCGCGAAACGAACGTGCCGATGCCGGAGCGAACATCGGGGCCGGTTGCGGGTGTGCCCAGGCCGTAAGCGCCAAAAATCAATAGGCAATCATTTTATCGAGTTGTTCGCCGACGTCAGGGGCGGTGCGATCCCAATAGTGAGTGTGAGCGCCGAGGCCGATGCAGGCGTCGATTCGATGCGCGCGTCCGCCAGTTGCCGGAGAGCTGTCGCTGTTGGTCAGCAATGGATCCGGATAGCCGCCGCACGAACCGTTACCATTGGTGCGCTGCATGACATGGTTCGACCAGACCGATCTGCCAATGTAATCGCCACTTCGATAGAAGTTGGCCCACTGGGCGACGCGCAAGTCTGCGGGCGCTGGTTTGGTGTCTGGTGGAATCGGGTCGCCGGGTTCCATCTTCGCTGGATCGCCGCCAGAATCTTCCGGCGCTTCGCGAATCCATTTGTAAAGGTGCGGGAAAAAGCGGTTGAGCAACTGGCGCAAAGGACATCCCATTGAAAAAAAGTACATCGGGAGCGATCCTTGCGGTTCGCCATCGAATGCAAAATGCAAATAGCTCTCATAGCGTCGGGTGTCTATGGTCGTGTGTTTCGGATGCCCGCACTTGTTCAGGAAGCGCAACATGTCCGCAGTAATGTTGGAGCCCAAACTGTGCGCCACGATGATGACGTGGCTGTAGTAATGAGTGCGGTCGGGGTTCCGGCGGGCATGAATATGACCGAGAAGAGCGACGTAGCGTTCGACGATCTGAGCACGCGGCGTAGCTTCCACCGGGGATGTACGCAGATACGTATCGACGTCAAGTATGGCGTCCAGAACCGCGCTGAAATTTTTTACGACCAGACCTAAAATGACCGCGCCGGAACCGACCAGGATCCCTCCCCAGTGCAGCAGAGATCTTGCTGCCAGCAACATTCCAAAATGTTCGTAGAGGTAGAGAAGAAACGATCCAGTCAGCCCGGAACGCCAAAAATGGACGAGACTGTAGGCGAAGATCCCGAATGGAATGGCCACAGCTCCGACCCATAAGAAGGAAATGACCCAGTGGAAGTGGTGGTACCCGCCTGAGAGCCAGCTCCCAAGACAAGCCGACAATTTATTGGGTTTGGAACGCTCTGGGAAAATTTCGTAATAGACGGACGGAATTGCCATAAGGGCCAGCAGAAGTACACACAATCCCGCGAGACCGGCGCTGACTCCCATTCCGAGCGGCGGAGACTGGACGACGAGCCCTTCCAGAAATTGATTGGGATCTTTTTCGGCCGACCGGTTTTGCTCGGCGCAAGCGTTTTCCACGCAGGCCAATAATTCGTCGGTTTGCCGCGCGTCCAAAGCGACTGTTGTGGTGATGAATTTCGGCAAAACGGCCGGTTTGACGCCGGCGTAAAGGCTCGACTGCCTCGACAACGCGTGGAAAGTTATGCTGCCGGTAAAAACGGCAAGGAGAAGAATGAGAACAGAGGGCACCGCAAGTGCGAATCGTGCAGTGCGAGCCGCGGCCCGCACACGAGCCAGTTCTTCCACCTTTCCTTTCTGCAAGCGCAACTGGGCTCGGCAAAGCAGTTCCATCAGGAAAGCAAAAACCGCCAAAAAGAAGAAGAGCATCCACAGAAAACGCAGCGCCAAAAACGTGTATTGCACCAGATAAAAGATGGCGGTCCGCAGACTTTCTGTGGCAAGCGAACCTTGCTGAAGAACGAGAACACCGAGAAGGATTGTGAGGGTGCCGATGAAAATGTACCCAAATTCACGAGACCCGGCTCGGACCTTGTCGTACTGCAAAAAAATCAAAATGCAGATCCCGGCGCCAATTGCCCACCACTCGAGAAGAAGTGTTAACGCGGTGGCACCGCCATCGCAAGAAAGAGCTCGCCATGTAAACAGTCCCAGCGCGAAGGCGGGAATCAATCCGAACCACCAGCTTTTTGCGGGGCTGGGCGCTTCTACTCTCAACGCCAGCAAGACCAACACTACAATCGCCGCAAGTGCGACTACCGCGCCCGCGGCAATCGGTCCCGTCGTCTTGACATCAAGAAGCAGCGGAAGCGGAGAGACGGCCAATCCAAAAATAAGCACGGTAAGCTGGACGATGAACAACGTTAGAACGCGAGTGGCATAAAGATAAGACCTCGAGTACAAAAACCACGCCACGCCGCCAAAGTTTTCCATCGCGGCATGGTCTTGCGCCATGCGGCCTAGGCTCGCAAGGTGCAGGAGCAATTGATAGAACGAGAAAATGAACCGTAGTACGGAATTGCTCGGGCGGGCGAGGTCGGCCCAGTGCATGTCGTAGACGTCTACGTCGGTGAGGCGGTCTTCTCCATCGACTTTTGTCGTGCGTCGTCCAACCCGACGCCACGTCGTGTAGCTGTTCTTTTCCGGATCTCCGGTGTAGTTCTGCAGCAATGAGTCCATGAACTCCGTGGCGACATCAGGCACGGACGACCGCATTGCAGATGCACCGGGACCAAACCATTTCTTGATACTGGACAGATCCCGAAAGTTGCCTCGGCGCTCTTCCATCGCGCTGAGGGAATATTCGAATTTTCGTTTCACCTTGTCCTTGCAGATTGGCGGCGGAAGGGCGATTTGCACTTCCTGGGGCGCGAACGAGCCGTACGAGTGTGCCGATCCTGCGGCGCCGGAAGCCTGGACCCCCTCGAGCAGATCCGTAACCATCTCGGCGGAAGCTCCGGACTCGTGGTAGCCAACTCCATGAATGGCGATTACTGCGACACGCTTGGAAGCGTCGGGCATGGGCACACCTCGCGCGGACAGAAGATGGTCGGAATGGTGCGTAGGGGAGAACTACCGCGGCGTCACACTAGCGCAACATGGCAAAGACGGCAACAGCTTTCTACAAGAAAAGGGCGGGTTCGAATTGACACACTGCTGGCCGTAAGGACAGGCACGTGGCGAGTGCGAAACACTGGTACTGCGGACGGATTGACCCTGGGAAAAATGGCTCGCTACTGTCGGAAATAGGGCGTAGTGGCGTTTGCCGGTGCGTTGCAGGCTGGCATCACATTTCGGAGAAAAAATCGGTGCCTTTAATGTCCCCGCCACTTTCGCCGATATAAAGACGTGATTACTTTGACCAAAGCCGGGCGGTACGAAATCCAGGGCGAGCTTGGACGCGGTGCCATGGGCATCGTCTATAAAGCCGTTGACCCGGTCATTGGCCGCACGGTGGCGGTCAAGACACTTCGTCTTTCCGAAGAAGGTACGGGACTTTCGCGGCCGGAACTCTTGAATCGATTCCAAACGGAAGCACGCGCAGCCGGTCTTCTGACGCATCCGAACATCGTGGTTGTATTCGATGCCGGCGAAGAAGACGGCCTTTACTACATCACGATGGAACTGGTGGAAGGTAAGAGCCTGCAAGCCCTGCTCGACGCAGGCCAACCATTTCCGCTGCCGCGCGTGTTGCGAATCATGGAGCAAACTTGCAGCGCTTTGCACTTTGCGCACGAGCGGAGCATCGTTCATCGCGATATTAAGCCGGCGAACCTGATGCTCACAGCCGACGACACGGTCAAAATCACGGACTTTGGCACCGCAAAAATTTTGCAATTCGGAACCGTGCAGCAAACGGCGCACGTGATGGGCACGCCGAGCTACATGTCGCCGGAACAAGTGAAAGGGCGAGTTGTTGACGGCCGCAGCGATATTTTTTCCCTTGGCGTAATGCTCTACGAAATGGTGACGGGCGAAAAACCGTTTCCGGGGCAGAACATTACGACCGTCATTTACAAAATTGTGAACGAAGAGCCGGTTCCGCCGCGGCAGATTGATCCTGCTATCCACGCCGGCCTGAGCGCCGTTGTAATGAAGGCGCTGTCGAAAGAGCCTTCCACCCGCTACCAGACCTGCAAAGAAATGCTTGAGGATTTGAAGAATTACCGTTCGTTAGCGATGGGTGACAATCCTGGCGCAACGATGGTGATGAGCGGATCGCCGGAAGCGACGATCGCGACTCCAGCGAACCGTCTGGCGCCATCGGAAGAGTTTCACGCGGCGCAGACGGCCCGCGCCTTGCAGTCCCGTGCGACATCCCCTTCTCATACCCCAGCAGTTCGCCGTACCGCTACACTGCCGCCGGTTCAGCCCGAGCGGAAGAAACACCCGGTCCTGACTGTGTTTTTGGCGTTGGTGCTGGTCGGCGTGATCGTCTACGGATATAAAAAAATCAAACCGGTATTTGATGATGCGCGGCAACAGAATTTGATTCAAAAAAATGGCGGGGTAGAAAAAGATTCGTCGGTCGATCCCGCAACAGCAGAGAAACCGTCGAGCGCCACGGAAGGCAACGCGGAGAGCAATGCTTCCGCTCCGCCGGAGCCAACGAGTGCGGCTCCCGAGAAAAAACCGGAAACGCCCGCCGCGAAGAGCGCTCCGAATCCCGCGAATGGACTGTCGCCACTCGCAGCAGAATATAAAGGCAGAATTGAAGAGGCGGCGGCGGAAAAAGGAATTGCGGGAAGATTGAAAATTCGGGGCACCGGCAATACGTTGACGCTATCCGGAAAGCTTCGTCCCTCGGAACACGGCGAGCTTCTGAAATTCCTGAAGGCCGCGCCAGCGGGAGTGCAGGTAGTTGACGACCTTCAGTATGACGACACCGCCGTAAGTGGCAGCGCGGAAGCAAATGCGCATCCCGTGCCGGCGGCAGGACGCGGAGCGATCCACGTCATCACCAACGTTGTTGGCGCAACCGCGACGGTCACCGGGGATTACAGTTTTTCCGCTCACTGCGAGACTCCTTGCAGCTTCCCGAATCTGATGCCCGGAAGATACAACCTGGAAGTGAAGAAGAACGGTTTTCAACCGACGCAAACGGCTCTGCAGATTCGCGCGGGCCAGGCACTCGACCAGAAAATTGCTCTAGAAGCGACTGCGATTGGGCTGCACATCGTTTCTCATCCCGATGGGGCCGACGTTTTCATCAATGGCGACAAGCAGTCCGGCCAAACGCCCCTGAACATTCCCCTGGCACCGAACACCTACAACCTCGTAATGAGGTTGCAAGGCTATGAACCGTACTCGCAGCCTGTGACTGTGAAGGAAAATGTTCAGACGCAACTCGACATTGAGTTGAAGCCAAAAGGCGCACACGTCGCTTGGGCGCAGGTGGATTCGAATCCCGAAGGTGCGGATATCTGGATCGATGGAGTTCCCACGGGAAAACAGACGCCAGCTCGGGTCGAAATTACGGCCGGGATTCACACCGTTGTCTTGAAGAAGGACGGGTATCAGAACTCGCGGCGTGGCGTGGATCTGACCGAAGGCGGCACAGTGAGCGTTCGCGAGAAAATGAAGACGAATTGACCGTCTTGAAGCAGCTCCGACCTGGACCTTACTTCCCTGATTTGTAACTTTTCGTTACATGATTGACACAATGGTTCTAGAACCATCAGGAA
This sequence comes from Candidatus Acidiferrum sp., assembly GCA_035295625.1. Lineage (GTDB taxonomy): Bacteria > Acidobacteriota > Terriglobia > Acidiferrales > UBA7541 > Acidiferrum. The sequence goes on from DATGIS010000074.1 coordinate 61,140, forward strand.
TTTGTATTGAAAAAAAACGGCTTAGCGACGTTTCCTTCGGGCAGATGGCGTGCTCCGTGTAACCTAGGGTTTCTCTACCCTTTGGCGGGCTGAGTGTCTACCGAGAGGGGTCAGAGCTGGAATCGAGGGCCTGTGAGGGGTCGGAAACGCAGCAAGGAAGGGTCTTAAAGCTTGAAGGCGACAGCCAATTCGAAGGAGCTGGACGGCAGCAGGCCCGCGCTGGGCCGATCGTCCGCCGCGGAACAACCACGTCCAATTCCCTTCTCGCCCACCATTGTCTCTCCCTATTCGCCCGCTGAGCCGACTGCGCTTGACGTGCAACGCTGCCTCAAAGACCTTCAGATCTTGTTCCGCTCGCAGCGCCTGTACCAACGAAATCATCCCCGCGTTCTGGAGAGTCTGGAATCGGCATACGAACAATTGCGCTCCTTTGCGTTTGCAATGAATGGAGTCGCGCTCCGCATCGAGCGAAATGGTATCGTGATGCCGAAGCTGAGCGAGGCGCCGCTTCCCGACGTGCGCGGCGAATTGCAGTCCCTTGCGGGCGAGTTGCAGCGCGCCGGCATCCAGACTCTTGTATTTGGCCGACGCTTCCATGTAGGCGAACTCGACACGCTGGCGCAGCTTCTGAAAGAGGCCTTGGTAAACTCAGAGGCGACTTCGAAAAAAAACAACAAGTCCTGGTGGACGGCGAAATTGCTGGAGCACGGCGTGGAAGGAATTCAAATCAATACGCAGACGGATCGAAAAGTGGATACGGTCCTCGCCAGTTTGATTGCGGCGATGGTGGCGTTCGGCGGAAATTCGCCGCGCGAAAACGCGGACGCACCCATTTCCTTGCCGAGTTTGGAAGATCTCTCCGCCGGGCTGGCACTGCTCGCACGGTTGACACCTCCTTTGGAAGCGGCGCGAGGCCTTTCTCCAGAGGAAGCAGCACGAGCCATTCACGGCGCGTTGGAAGAAGCGAGCCGCGAGACGGTGCACATGCTTTTGAGCGCAATCTCGCAGAGTGGACCACGCGAGGCGGAGAAGCCGCAACCTTACTTATTGCGTTTGTCCGAGGCGCTGATTCTGGAATTCGTCAGCGCCGAATTCTCCGCGGGGCAGATCTCTCCGCAAGAAGTACGCGGGACTATTTTCAGACTGGCGGATGCATTGGTCACTTCCGGCAGCTATCGCGGCCCTCACTCTTCGCAGCACTTCTCGACGCTGGCAACAGCCTGGGCTGAAGAAAAGCATCGTGAGCGTTTCATCGAACGGTTTTGGACGGAATTGCCGCCGCGCGAAAAGTCAGCAGTCCTTCGCGGGCCGGAGATTTGGTGCGTGCCGGTCCCGGCGCTGCGTCAGACGCTTTCGCAATTGGCCGACGCCGGAGTCGATGCGCCGAGACGCGAGGCCCGCAACGTTCTGCTGAATTACGCGCGCCGCCTCGAGCTCCAGGACGCCACGGCGCGTCGCCAAGTCGCCGCCGGATTGAACGAACTCTCCCCCATCATCGAATCGCTCTGGCCGAATCAGTTTCCAGAGGATTTAGGCCGTGGCACGTTAAGCGCTCTGGAAAAAGAATCGATTCCGGAGACCGCGGCATTGCTCGCCGCATTTCTCGAGACGCTCGGCCGCATCGCTGTCACACGGGGCGATTTCACCGGCCTTGAAACCATTCTCATCGGCCTAGAACGGACTCCGCGTGAGCCGCAGTTTGCGCATATGCATGCGCTCGTGCAACGACTGATTGCGCAGGACCGCTGGATGCTTCTGATCGACGCTGCGCTGGCTAACCGCGCGCTTGATCCGGCATTGCCAAGGCTTCTGCAGCGCGACTCCGAGCGGCTCCTGGATCGCCTGACTCTTCTTCTAACCGACCCGCGCGGGTTCGAATACCTGCCGGCGATGTCGCGACTGCTCCGGTCGATTGGCGTGCCCGTGTTGAATTTGCTCGAGTCGCGGCTCTACGAAGCGCGGCGGCAGCGAGTAAGCGCCGCCATCAAGTTGCTCGCCGCCGCTGATCCCGAGCGTTTGTTGCGCGGTTTGCCGCGCGCGCTCGCCAGCTGGGAATGGAATTTGCAGGACCTTGCGGTCAGTGAGCTTTCGCGTCCGGCGAACTCAGCGACCTCGCAAAGCGCAGCGTTCGTCTTCTCGGCTATTTTAGCCGACGCGCACCCTCTCGTTGTTCCGATGATGATCGATCAAATCGGCTTGGCAATGGAGTCCACGGCGGTTCCGCAAATGATGGAAATTGCGGCTGGCGAGCACGATATTTTGCGCGAGCAATTTGTGCGAATTAAAGCCATCGAGGCTCTCGGCCGAATGCGCGCCGCGGAGGCAACTGAATTGCTTCGCACACTCGCGGAGAAGCGCGAAGGTTTGACGCACGCCGAACCAGCCGGCCTTCGCGCGGCCGCGCAAGATGCGCTCGCGATGATCGAAAACAACGCTTCGTCGGCTCGTGCACGAGCTGCATTTGAATCGGCGGCGCATTCGGGCGGCGGTTTCGTCGTACCGAGACGCTATGCTCGCGTTCCCCTGGAATCCCCTCTTCGCGCCCAGATCGAACAAGGCGCGGCTGGCCTTGCCCGTGTGAAAACAATCAGCTTGGGCGGCGCATATCTGGAATCCCCCAAAAAGCTGACCGTAGGCGATTCGATCAAGCTCGAAGTTCGCGCCGGGCTTCGCAAGATTCACTTTACAGCCGTCGTTCGCAATATCGGACCGGACGGAAATGGCGTTGAGTTTGTCCACATGAAGGACGAAGATCGCGAAAAGCTCCGCAAACTTGTCCAGCGCCACTTGAATTTCTAGCCGTTCCCTTCCCGGCGCTTTCCGCCCCAAATCACCGGCCCGTTCGAAGTTGGAAACACGCCTTCCGCGTGATTCGCCGCAAATGCCAAATTTGTGTGATAACTGCCTACAGTTGCAAACCAGTTGACGTTGCATCAGAAGCCGAGTATTCATTCTCTAGACGCATTGGGCGGTCACACCGCCACCGCTAGGGGTAGCGGAGTAATTCGGAAGTACCAATCGGAGGCAGCTATGAGTCGCAGACAATATGTGTGCGCGTGGATGTTGCTCGTCATTCTGATTCTAGGCTGGGCGGGAAACTCCGCGGCGCAGAACACCGCTTCCCTTTCCGGGACCGTCATGGACCCGCAGGGACTTGCGGTCCGCAATGCGAAGTTGACTCTGACCAGCAGCACAACCGGCGCGGAACGAACGGCGATGTCTGACGACAATGGCCGCTACAGTTTTGTCAGTCTTGCCCCGGGCACATACAAATTGACCGTGGATGGCGGTGGCAATTTCGGCGTCTTCACTAATGAAAGTATTGCGGTACGCGTCGGCGAAAATGCTTCGTTCGATCCGCGGCTGGAGCTGCATGGAGTGCAGCAAACGGTCAGGGTAACGAGCGAAGCCGCCAATATCGAAACAACGAAGAGCGAAGTTTCAGACACGATTGATACGCGCCGGATTGACGGGCTGCCGATCAACGGCCGCAACTACATCAACTTCACACTGATTGATTCGAAGACCACACGCGACGTTTCCCCAACCATTGGCCCGGCCCCAAACAGCGGACTGAATGTCAGCGGAGCGCGCGCCCGTTCGAACGGCGTGACGGTGGACGGCGCGGACGCGGTGGACAACTCCGTGAATGGTATTCGCGCGACCGTATCGCAAGAAGCCGTGCAGGAATTTCAACTTATTTTGAGCAACTACAATGCGGAGTACGGCCGCGCTACCGGTGGCGTGATCAATATCGTCACAAAAGGCGGCGGCAACGAATTTCACGGCGATGCGTTCGGCTATTTCCGCAACAAGGCGTTTCAGGCTCGCAACGCATTCTCAGGCTCAGTCGATCCGGCAACTGGAAATCTGGAGCCGACGAAACAAGCATTCACTCGCGTGCAAACGGGCATGACGATTGGCGGACCGATTCGCAAAGACAAGACTTTCTTCTTCGGATCCTACGAATACACGCAGCGTGAAGAGACTGGCTTTTCCAGCATCGGCATCGGAAATTTTGGCCTGACGACCGGTTTGGTTCCTTGCATTCCAGTGCCACTGAGCTTAACGAGCGGTCCGACGGGCCAACTGGCGTTTTATCAGGCGGCGCTTGGTGCGTTGACGGGAAATGGCGCCGCATGTACGAATGCGAATCCGGCGATTCAGGCGCAGATCAGCGGACTATCGAAGGCGGCCGTTGTCACTGGAGCAGGCTCCAACGTTGCACTGAATGGCGACCTGAACGTAAACGCGGACGGCACAACCGTTCCGCTTTCTGCTGTACTTGGAATTCCCGGCCCGCTCGGCTCAAAGTTTTTTCCAGTTCCCGTGAATTGCCCGATTGGGACGCCAGTAAATAACGTTGTCTGCTTGCCCGTAGGTCCGAATGCCGGAGTCGGAGTCGGAACCGGATTGGTTCCTCTACCCGCATCGTACGTTGGGCTGAACTCGCTACGGGGCAATTTCCCGGCCAATGAGAAGACGAGCCTTTGGTCGCTGCGCCTCGATCAGAATTGGAACAGCAAAAATCATTCCTTCCTGCGCGTCGGCGTTTCACCTTCGCTTGTGTCCGGTATTCAGTCGACCTCGCAAAACCAGGTATTTGGCCAAAATGCGGGCACGCGCGTCGGGTTGAATCAGTCGCGCGACCTTAACGCCACCTTTCAACACGACACGGTTATCGACCCAACGGCCGTCAATCAGTTCCGCTTCCAATTTGCGCGCCGCGGTCTGCACTTCGGATTCTCTCCGCTTCCAGGTGGCGATCAGATCGGCGTGAATATTCCCGGCTTCGCTTACTTTGGTCGTGAACCTTACTCCACGGTTGACCGCATTGAGCGCCGATTCCAGTTCACGGATGTTTTGGAAAAAACCTGGGGCAGACACGATTTCAAGTTCGGCGGAGACTTCAACCTGATTCAATTGCGTTCCGCGAAAGCACAAATCTTCGAATTGGATTTTGGCGGCGACGTGAACTTCGGCGGCTTGTCGCTGTTCGGCCCCGGCGTTCCGGCGACCAACGGCGCTCAGTCTTACGGGCTTGGCGTACCGACGACGTACATCCAAGGCATCGGCAATTCGAATCAGCCATTCGACAACATTCCGGTCGGATTCTTCGCGCAGGACACGTGGAAGCTCTCCAAGAAACTGACAATTAACTACGGCGTTCGTTACGATGTGGAAATTACGCCGCTGTTTGCGCCTGCCACGGCTGTCAACGCCGCCGCAGAAAAAGCGCTGGGCGTGGTCGAAGGAATTCCGCGCGACTATAACAACGTTTCGCCCCGCCTTGGAATCGCATGGGATCCGCGCGGCGACGGCAAAACTGTCGTGCGCATCGGTTATGGACTCTTCTACGATCATCCGCTGCTGGCGGTTGCATTCGACTCAGTAACAGCGGACGGTGGTCGTTCGGTACAGCTGCTTTCCGCTGGCGGCACGCCGTCGGCTTGCGGTCTGCTGACAGCGCCTGCTCCTCCCACATGCGGCGCGGGCTTCGACACACCGGCCAATCTCAACGGTTCTTCCATCTTCCAGGGCGCACTTAACGCAGGTTCCGTCGACGCCGTGTTCGCGCCGTTAACGCTGGGCTACAACCCGAACCAACAGCGCTTCGATCCACTCGCCGCTGGCTCGCTGTTTGCGAATCAAAACTATTTGACCGCCGGATTTCCGCTACCGATTCTTCCGTTCACGTTGCCAGTCGGCGCCAATTTCAAATATGGCTACGCTCAACAAGGCAATTTGACGATCGAACGCCAGATCGCCGGCTCCTGGAAGATCAGCGCGGGCTATCAATACACGCGCGGCCTCCACCTGAATCGCCCGGTGGACGTCAATTCAACCGACCCGAAACTTCTCGCACAAAATGCTCAGAATGCCGCGGCGTCCGGTCTCAGTGTCAGCAACCCGGTCACAGTCGTTGTTCCTTCTGGAGCGCCGAACACCTGCGTCAATCAAGGCAACGGAAGCATTTTCCTGATTGCTCCTGGAGCGTTGGGACAAGGTTTCGCGGCACCGAATTGCAATCCGGCGGCGGCAGTCGGCTTTGTCGGCACTCCTGCGTTCTTCAACTTTTTCCGTCCGTCCGGACCAAACCCATCTTTCGCCGCGGCGGCTGGAGGGTATGGCACGCAGGTATTTCTTGCGAAGTTGGCCGGGTATCCAGCAGGCTTCGGCGCGCCGGTGCCATTCAACAGCGTGGACGCGCAACTCTCTGACGCCAGTTCGTGGTATCACGCGCTGACCGTGAACGTTGAAAAGCGCTTCTCGCAGGGCTTCGAGGTTTTCTCGAGCTACACCTGGTCGCACTCGATCGACGACGGCACAGACTTGCAATCGACTCTCGAACCGCAGGACAGCCGTTTCCCGTTCCGCGAGCGCAGCAACTCCGTCAACGACCAGCGGCATCGCTGGGTGACGAGTGCGGTATTCCAGTCGGCAGCCGCCAAGAGCGGTGACGGCGCATTTAAACATGTCTTCGGCGGAATCACGCTTTCGCCGATCATTGAAGTCGCGGCCGGGCGGCCGTTCAACGTCATCACCGGCACCGACACGCGCCTCGATCTCGGCGCATCGCAAGCACGGCCATCGGTCGTGACCAGCGGGGGCACGACCTCGCCGTTCATTCCCGGCGTGCAATTTGGCCCGGCGGATCTTTGCCTTGCCAATGACGGCTCGACCTTCACTGTTGCCGGCGTCACTCCTCCCGCCGGTTGCGATGGCAACCTCGGCCGCAATCGCTTCACTGGCCCGGGTTTCTTCCAAATCGATTTGCGCATCGCCAAGGAAATTCCTCTCGGCGAACGGCTGAAGCTCAATTTCATCGCCGACGGTTTCAACCTGCTGAACCGCACCAACGTTGCAGCCGTCAACCAGCTCTGCGATCCGACCGCGGGCGCGACCTGCTTTGCGGGCCAGCCCACCGCTTCCTACGACGCGCGCCAGTTCCAGTTCGCCTTGAAACTGGTCTTTTAAGCCGCAACTCAGACCACATCCCAAGGCTCCCGGCTCCGGCCGGGAGCCTTTTTTCTTTTGCGCCGAGTTTTCAGAATCCACGCATCCGAGTAGAGTGGAGAAACGTTTCCGTAAACTTGTCCGCGGGTAGCAAATAGATTCAGCCGCGGATGGAACACTCGATCCAGCTAGCCGGAAACTGAAACAATCATCGGGTTGAGTGGCCTACCCTTTGCGCTTTTTGCAAAAGGTGGGCTCTTCTCTTCCGCCTTCGCAGTTGGGTTCCTTTTCGAAAGCTACAGAAAATCAACCGCCAGCATCGCATCTTGGCCGACGTGAGCCGACCAACTGCTCCAGGGCCAATCTCTGGGATGGGAAACAAGTTTTTCCTTCACGGGATTGGCATGGATGTAGTCGAGCTTTTGCCGGATCAGATAGGCGGAATAGAGATTCATGTCAAAGTAGCGCCGCTGCCAGAAGCGGCGAGGGAGTGCGTCTTCTTCGGGGAATGCGAGAACGAGTTGCGAGGTGTTGCGGCGTTTCTTTCCGCGCAACAATCGCGACACCCGCTGTTTGAAGACTTGCATAGCCTTGGCGGGAGAGCAACCTGGCGGTTCGCTGATCAGCAGATGGGCGTGGTCGGGCATGAGGACATAGCCAATCAGCTTGAATTGGAAGCGGTCGCGAACTTCGCCAAGGATGCGAACCGCAAGATTCCTGTTTTTCGCTGAGGCAAGGAATTTTCGGCGCTGGTAACAGGTGAAGGTGATGAAGTGAAGTTCGTTTCACCCGACGATGCGTTTCAAACCGTGCGGCATGGGATCAAGAAAAAGCCAGGACCCACCCTTGCAAACACCGCAAGGGTAGGCCACTCACCTCGGTGCTTGTTACCAGAGGCGATAGATCATACTCTGGTATCCTACTCAACGTGCGTCACGGAAATGACCTCTCAAGGCTGCGCCACGCCACCTGGCATCTGCCAGATCGGCCCGATCCAGAGCGGCGGCACGGCAACCACGTCTCAGGACATGTCCTACACTTTCACGGACGCCAGCGGCCACAACAATGGCAATGTCGTCACCATCGCCAACAATCTCGACATGGACCGCACGCAATCCTTCACCTACGATTCGCTCAATCGCCTTTCCTCCGCCTGGACGACGGGAACCAATCAGCCTGCGTTCAACGGCGATACCGACTACTTGCAGGAATGTTGGTCCGAAAATTACTCTTACGATCCGTGGGGCAATCTGCTCAAACTCGGCCCAGGCAGCTCTTCTTCGTACACCGGATGCACGCAGGAATCCGGTTTCGATTTCTCGAGTTCCGGCTCCATCGGCGCCAACAATCGGATCGCCGTTTCCGGCTATGTTTACGACGCTGCCGGAAATCTCATCACCTCTCCCGGCGCGGGCACTGTTACCTTCAACGCTGAAAACCAGATGGTCTCGGCAGGCGGCGTCAATTACCTCTACGACGGCGACGGCAAACGCGTCAGCAAATCGAACGGCACGCTCTATTGGTACGGCACGGGCTCCGATCCGCTTCTCGAAACCACCAATGCGGGCGCGGCCTTCAATTCGTATATTTATTTCGACGGCAAGCGCGTCGGCAAATCCACCACGCTCGGGCCGGGCGGCATCAGTTGGTTTATGACCGACCATCTCGGCACTTCCCGCGTCGTCTCAAGCACGGCAGGCTCGGATGTTTCGGATTTTTATCCTTTCGGCGGCGAACGCGTCGTCCAAGCCACCTCCGGCGTCTCCAACCATTACAAATTCACCGGCAAAGAACGTGACGGAACTCCATCTACAGAGACCGGTCTCGACTACTTTGGAGCTCGATATTACTCGAACGGGCTGGGACGCTGGGTAAGCGCCGACTGGAGTGCCACAGCGACGCCCGTGCCGTACGCAGATTTTGTTAATCCGCAGTCCCTGAATC
>DATGIS010000075.1:0-24080 GCA_035295625.1 Candidatus Acidiferrum sp.
ATGGAAGAGAGGTTCCTCGGCTCCCGATGGTCGCTCGGGATGCACGTCCTTCATCGGACGTGCAGTTAACCATAATCGCCCCCACCCCCTTTTTTGCAAGTGTTGATTCTGCGGGAGTTAGCAAGAGGGTTCTTGTAAGTGTTGAAAGGAAAGGGAGTTGAAGTGGTTCTGGAATGAACAGATGCGACAAGTTTTGTAAGTGTTGAAAATGCAGGGGGTTGTTTTTGCGCAATTTGTAAGTGTTGAATCTGGGAGGCTTAGCGGAGTTGAGGGGCGATTTCACGGGGAAGTATAGCACGGCAGAAGTGGCTAGTCAAGTAACAGTACTGAGAATGTATCAGTCGAAAGGAGGGGAGGAACTTTCCGCCTGTCCCGATTTCCCCGATTTTCAATCTAAAAGAGACATGAATTAAATCTCCGTCCGCGGTGGCTTGAAAGCCTCTTTCTTTCGTTCTTGGATTTGCCGCATTAGATTGTCCAAAAATCTATCACTCTCTTTCTTCTTCTTTCTGAGCAATTGGATTCCCCTATTGAACGCTTTCAAGATTTGGCGAAATTCATCATCTGTGGCGGATCGTGTTCTCAATAAGGCCAGCAATAATCGTCCAGATACTTCATTGAATGTCTGAGCAATATTTTCTTCCTTCGATATTTCCCACGATGGCTTTTCATCCACAGAACCATCGGCGCGCAAGACTAGAATGTGAGATTCTCCGCCAACGCCCGCAACGTATCTCTTCGCAATTTGCAGCATATAAAGTGCAGCTGCTATACCGTCTTCTGTGTTCATTCGCTCGGAATACATTTGTTCCAAGATATAGTCAGTAACCGAACCGGACCCGAATGTAAAGTATTTGTCTCGCTGAACGATCGTCGTTCCTTGAATTGAATACAAAGTAGGCCTATGGTCAGTTGGGGCTTTGAGACCCACAAGCAATCTAAAATCTGCCGCCGCTGGATCGACGGGATAAAGCGGTATATGTACTTTCCAGATTTCGATCAGTATTTCTTGAATCGCCTGAATTGCAGCGTTTCGGTCTGAAGTCCTTCGTGCTTCGCCAGTGATTTTTTGCATCGCGTAATCGCACAGAGGCCCGTTTCCTGCCCCAGATACTATGACCGATACATTCTTCTTAGGATTGTGACCCAATACACCTAGGACCCCGCCTTCCGGAACTCGCCGCATTTTCTCAACGTTTGATTTTGTTATTCCTCCGCTTTCTTCGGAATCAGCAGCAAAGACGATCGAGTCTTCACAAACTAGTCCTGCGATGAGCGTCACGGCCTTCCTTCTTTCTATCCGCTCATATTCTGAGTAGCGGCTTGACGTGCATCTAAGCACACGGTGTCCCTTGTGTGAAGTAAATAACTCTGTAAGCTATCTAATCGAGCTAAGCGCCGACCCAGAACCGAATGTCTAGGAGACAGCGACTAGTCCGCTTTTGAGTTTGGGGATCGAGGGTTCCGTCGACGCGGAAGGGGAGATGGATTTTGCTGTCGAAGAGTTTGGTGCCACCGAGGCGAGTGTTTGTGAATTCCGGGACAGACGGGAGGTTTTCTAATATTGCTTCACAAGACTCATCTGGCGGAAGAGGAGAAAGAGAAAGTTACACAGAGGTCGCAGAGGCCGGAGCGCAGAGGTCGAAGCACGGAGAGAATGCGGTAGAACGAAGAGTCAAAATCAAAATTCACCGTCAAACGCAAGACCCGCCCTCACAATTCGAGGACGGGGCACCCTCCGTGTTTTTTTTGATTGGGACGTCGGAACAATCGTCCTCGTGAGTGGGATTCGCGCGAAAGAGTTCGGAAGTCAGGGACCGTCCCCGATTGCCGACTTATAGCTGTCACCGTTGCGTCCCGGTCGGGGCGCAGAGGGCACGGAGAGAGTGCGGTACGACGAAGAGTCAAATCAAAATTCAACGTCAAACGCAAGGCCCGCCCTCAAAATTCGAGGACGGGGCACCCTCCGTGTTTTTTTGAATTGGGAAGTCGGAACAATCGTCTTCGTGAGTGGGATTCGCGCGAACGAAATTAAGATAGAAGAATCTTGTCCGGCCCCGCCCTACTATGCGTTCCGACGTTTCCTCTTTGACGCGCATCTGATTAGAATCAGGTCTTGCGACCACGTCGCGGAGGAGCCAGATGGAAAACGCCAACGAAGATCGCTCGGTGTTGAGTCACATCAACGAGCTTGTGAAAGAAGAAGAGGGACTCTACGGAAAGAAGGAATTGACGGATGGTGACCGCGGACGGCTGCAAGAACTGAAGGTCGCGCTGGATCAGTGCTGGGATTTGCTGCGGCAGCGGCGTGCGCTGCGCGAGTTTGGAGAGAATCCGGATCTGGCGAAAGTGCGGCCCGCGAAGATTGTCGAAAATTACGAGCAGTGAGACAGGGGCGCGTTTAAGGAAAGAAAAAGAAAGATGCCGGGCTGAAGCCGCGGCTCTACACGAGGAAAGAAAAAGAAAGAGCGACGCAGGGGCGCGACGGTTTTTCCGATCGACTGTAAATGACACAGAATGCAGTTAATTCGAAGGAAGGGCCGCTTTGCGCTCTGCGACGTAGGCATCGAACTGGGCGGCGGGGGCGTCGGGCAGATTCAGGGCGTGCAGAGCGCGGCTCACGTTCTCGTAACTCAGAAACGCGCGGCGGAGGTTTTCCGCGCGGTCTCCGGAGGGGAGATCGTAGAGAACGTCGGCAAGGGCCCAATGAGCCGCGGCGTACGCGCGAGGATTGGCGCTTTCCGTGCGGACACGGAGAGCCGCTTCGTAGTGCGAGATGGCGCAGAGGAGATGGTGTTCACGATCGCCCGTACGTAAGGCGCGGAAGAGATCGGCCAGGGATTTCTGGGCTCGCGCCCACTCTTCGGGAAATTCGTGCTCGGTCCAGACGCGGAGAGCGGCCTCAAAATGCGCGATGGCACGCTTTGGATTTTCCTCTGAATCGTCCGGCGGTAATTTTCCGTAGGCAACGCCCAGATTGTTTTGAATGCCCGCCCAATCGAGTGGGAAGTCTTTTTCCGTTTGCACCCTGAGCGCGGATTGAAAACAGACGATGGCACGGTGCAAATCTGTGGCATCGCGAAAGTCCAATAGCTCCAAATACGCTCCGCCGAGATTGGTCTGCGTTGCCGCCCAGTCATAGGGAAGATGCTGCTCGGTCCTTACGCGCAAGGTGTCTTCAAACAGTTGCACGGACTTGAGCAGATTTTCTCTGCGGTCGCCCGTTTGCAGCTTTCGATAGGCCAGGCCGAGGTTGCTAAGAGTGGTCGCCCATTCGGCGGGAAAGTCCGCGGCGGTTCGCACACGGAGTGCCGCTTCAAAGCAATCGATGGCGCGGGGAATGTTGTCTGCGCCGGGCGATTTCAATTCGAGATAGGCGAGTCCGAGATTATTCTGAGTTGCCGCCCAGGATACAGGAGACTCTTCGGGAGTTTGGACGCTTAGTGCAGCTTTGAAGTATGAGATCGCAGCATATAGATTTTGCTCGCGGTTGCCAGACGGAAGATCCAAATAGGCTAATCCGAGCTGATTCTGCGCCCGGGCTTGCTTTTGAACGAGGCCTAGCTGCGTCCAGAGTCGAAGTGCACATTCATAGCTCTCGATTGCGAGTCTGAGGTTGTCGTCGCGGGAGCCGGACGTAAACTCTGAGTATGCAGAACCAAGATTCAATTGAATGGTTGCGAGCGCCGTCGGGTCGAAGGGCACCATGGGAAACGACATGGCGGTGGAGAGAGATTCGATAGCTCGCTTGAGATTTTGCTGGCGATTTCCGGTGGGAAGCCGAACAAGCGCGCCTGCGAGGTTAATATGAGCGCCGAGTTGATCATTTTGATTGCCTGACCTCTTTGCGGCTGCGAGCGTCCATTCGAGGGCGTCAACCTCGGCCTGCGCTTTGAGAATGCTCGAGAGATTTCCGGCGAAAGCGAAACCAAATTGCAGGATGGCCTCATCGCTTTCTGTTTCGACTGCGAGCAGCATGCCGGCCCGCATGTTTTCAAATTCCGATCTGAAAAGTGCGAGGCCTTCGCTATGACAGTGATTTTTCACAAGACTCGCCGCGTTCTTGGCGAGGTCCAAATAGTGATACGCATGGCGGATCAAGAGAGGGCGAACCTCATCGCCCAGGAGGGTGTGGCCGTATTCCGCGGCGATAGGCCGGAGGGAGAAGCGGTCGTCGTGCAGGCGTAGAAGGGATGCATCGAGGAGGGAATAGAGAAGGGATTCGGCGTCTGGCGTCTCGCAGACGGCAGCGACGTCTTTGGGAAGGAAGCCGCCGCGAAATATGGAAAGTTTGGGAAAGAGAGTTTTCTCCGCGTCGGGGAGCAGGCCGAAAGACCAGTCGATGCAGGCAGTGACGCTCGAATGACGCGCGCGCTCCATGGGGCCGGCGAGCGACGAAAGCTTTTGCTCAATGCCCGAGGCGATACTGGCGAGGGAACGGCCGGGGCGCACCTTGGCGGCGGCAAGTTCAATGCAGAAAGCAATGCGATCGGTGGATTCGAAAATGCGGTCGAGGTTTGGGCGATCCTGCGCTGAGAGGCTGAAGGCGGGATGGCTGCGGCGTGCGCGTTCGAGGAAAAGAGACTCGGCGTCGGCGGGAGCCATGCTGTCGACCGGCCAGATTTGCTCACCATAGACGTTCAGCGGAAGTTGCGAAGTGGCGAGGACGCGAAGACCGCCGCAATGTTTCAGAAGCCTGGAGACAATTTCAGAAACCAGAGGGACGGTTTCACAGTTATTCAAAATCAGAAGAGAGGACTTTTGAGAGAAGAACTGCTCCGTGGAACCGGTCTCGATGCCGCAAGCGGAGCGAATCTGATCTTCGATGTCGGCAACGGAATTCGGCACCGATTCCAGTTCGACGAAGAAGGTGCCATCGTGAAAGAGCTGGGCGGCGCGGTGTTCGATTTCGTCGGCCAGGCGTGTCTTTCCGACGCCTCCGAGACCTTTCAGGGTGATGAGAGGAAATTCTTTTTGCCGCAGCAGCGATTCAATTTTTTCCAATTCCGCTTTGCGACCGATGAAAGGCGTCAGAAAGCGGCGGGCCTTGAATTGCGGCTTGCCGGACGGCGGAATGGGAAGGCGATCGCCCCACAGGACTTCGAAGACGTTATTCCAACCGACGCCTTTCAGGTAATAAGGGCCCCAGGCGTGATAGCGAATTCCCGGCAGATCATCGAACCGGTCCTTTACGCGGGAATGCAGGTCGGCAGAAATAATGATCTGGCCGCCGCGAGCGAGGCTTTCGTAGCGGGCGGCTTGATCGACCATCGTTCCGAGATAGTCTTCATCGCCTTTAGGCGAAGGCCAGAGAATGGCGTCGCCAATGTGCATACCTGAGCGGACGAGCAGCGGCTCGGAGCCGAGCAGGATGGGGCTGGCTTCCAAGCGGGTCTGAATTTCAACAAGCTTGGCAACGGCTTCGACGGGATCGTGAAAGCGAAGCATGAAGGAATCACCGATCGTTTTCAGTTCGGAAGAGCCTGCGATGGAGCGGATGAGAGAATTGTGCTGATGGGCGACGGCGAGATAGGCTGCGTCGCCGATGGCGCGCTTCGCGGCGGTGGAATCGACGATGTCAGTGAAAGCAATGACGATGATGTTTGGCATGAGCCGCGGAGCCGGGGAGCGTGGCGACGGCGGGCAGTATATCGCAATTGGGAATTTCCCGGCGCGCGGGGACGGAGCCGAAGTGCGGGCGGTATCTTTTGGCGACTGAGAGTGAATGAGAAAGATGGGCGGGGGAAGAGAGATGTTAGGTTGAATAGGCACTGAGAAAATTCCGATACGAAAAGTGGAGAGAAGCGATTTCTCGATGAGCGAGCGCGCACAAGAGGAGCGGCAGGGAGGGGCAGGATTTTTGCGTTCGCCGTGGATGGCGGTGGTGGCGGCGTTTTTGGTGCGGTTTGCGGTGCTGCGGATTTATATGGCGGCGCAAACGGCGGGCCTGGTGCGATTGCCGACGATTGGAACGGAATCGGGAAAAGTGGCGTGGTCGATTGCGACGGGAAAAGGATTTGCGGGACTGTGGTACGGATTGGACGGGCCGACGGCGTGGATTACGCCGATCTATCCGTATCTGCTGGCGGGCGTCTACAAACTTTCGCACATGGACAATCTGACGGCGCGGATGTGCGCGCAGCTGATGAACAGCGCGTTTTCCGCGTTGACGTGCTGGCCGATGTACGCGCTCGGGAAAAAGATTTTCAATATCCGAACAGGATTGCTGGCGGCGTGGCTGTGGGTATTTCTGCCGACGGCGGTGCAGATGCCGCTGGAATGGATTTGGGATCAGAGTTTTGATGCGCTGCTGTTGTGCTTTCTGATCTGGATCACGCTGGAGCTGCGGGAAAATTCGACGGCGCTGGTGTGGACGGGATATGGATTGTTGTGGGCGATTGCGGCGCTGGCGAATCCGGCGTTGTGTCTGTCGTTGCCGCTGTTTTTGTGGTGGCTGGTGCGGAAGCGGCAGGCGAGCGGGCTCGAATCACGCGTATTTATCGAGCGGACCGTGTTGTTTTTTATTCTGGCGCTGCTGCCGTGGACGCTGCGCAATTACCGCGCGATGCACGCGCTGGTGCCGGTGAAATCGAATTTTGGGCTGGAGCTTTGGCTGGGAAACAATCCGGCGGTGAAGCATGTATGGAGCCCGGAGCTGCATCCGTGGGCGAGCCCGCAGGCGCTGCTGCCGCTGCTGGAAAATGGAGAGATCGAGTACAACCGGATGAAGCAGCGGGAAGCGGTGGAATTTATTGCCGCGAATCCGGGAACGTTTTTGCGGCTGTGCGGGGAGCGAGTGCTGGATACCTGGACGTCGTGGTATGAAGTGGACGGCGAGGTCTGGGTGAAGGCGCTGCGGATTCCATGGGAATACGTTTTGTTTTATTCGGCGTTTTCGGCGCTGGCGTTTGCGGGAATTGCTTTTGCGAGGCGCGCGCGGGTGGAAGGAAGCCCGCTGCTGTTTTATTGCATGATCTGTTTTCCGCTGGTGTATTACGTGACCCATTCGAACGCGCATTACCGGCACGCGATTGATCCGGTGCTGGGAATTTTGGCGGCGTATGCGGTGGTGAGAATTTTCTCGGGTGTGACCGAGGGTAGGCCCGCAAGTTCCAGCGCTTAGTTCTTTAATTTACGGCGTTTTCGCTCCTTTAGAAAATTTCGGGTTTTCGAGAGTTCCATCAATGCGGAACGGGAACTGGATTTTTCCGTCGACAAGTTTTGCGCCTTCGATACGAGCGAATGTGTTGGTGAAAAAACCCTGTTTGGTGGTGATGGCGGCGACGCCCTGATAGCTCAGCTCGTCCGAGCCAGAAACGCTGAAGCTTCCCGAACCGTCGACGTCGACGCCGTAGCCGTCAATATCAATGGCTTTGCTGGTGACGCGGAGATTTTCCAGTTCGAGGTCGGTTGCAATCAAGTTGAAGGATGCGGGATTTTCCTTGGCGGGGCCGAGATCGTTGAAGCGCGCGAGTTTCATCAAGTTGGCGTTGAGCTTGAGGCTGGGGACTTCGCCGTTGGTGAGCTTCACGTGGCCGGCGCCGTGGAGATGCGCGAGAGGGTTGGCTGTGTGTTCGATGGCGCCGGCGAGTTTGAAATCGCCATCCAGATGACCGGTGAGGAGGCCGCGCAGATCGTGGAAATCGGCCAGGAGTTTGGCGATGTCGAGTCCTTTGACTCGAGCGTCGGCTTTGAAAGTGGCGGTGCTTTTGGCGAGGCTGATGGAGAAATCGCCGGTGGCTTTTCCGCCGCAGATATCGGCTTTGAGATTGGTGAAGAAGACTTCGCGGGATTCGAGGCGGAAGCGGGCATCGACGTTGGTGGTTTCGACGGAGGCGAAGCGCAAGCGGGCTGCTTTCCAGGTGCCGAGACCATTGAGAGCGACGGCGGTGGGATTGACGATTGCGGCGAGGTCGACGCGATCCAGTTCGCTGGAAATGTCGAAGGCTTCGAAGAAGACGGGGCCCTGTGCGTCTGAGGGAAGCAGATTGGAAGCGATGAGTTGGCCGCGATTGATGGTGACCTTGTCGATGATGCCGAGCGGAAAAAGGTTTTTGGAATTTTGGGAGGAGGGATTTTCAAAATTCCAGGGGCCGTCGGGGTCGGAGATGAGATTGATTTGAGGCTGGTCGAGAGAGACGGACCTGATGACGACATTGCGGTGGAGGAGCGCCCAGAAATCCAGGATGGCGTCGGCGCGGGGGACTCTGAGAATGTAGCTGGGAGGAAAGAGCGGAGGACTTTTGACGGCGAAGGAAACGAAGTGAATGGCCGGCTGGGGGAGAAGCGTGAGCGTGACGCGCTCGATTTCCACTTTTTTGCCGGTGGTCTGTTCGAAGTAGGTGATGATTTGCGGGCGGTAGCGATCGAGATTGAACCAGAGAGGGGCCGTAAGAATTATTAGAACGAGTGCGGCGACGACGGCGGCGAGGGAGCGAAGGATGAGTTGGCGACGCGTGGTCACGCGGAATCAGACCTCTTGCTCAAAGGCGAGCTAGCTGGGATGGGAATTGTACCGCGACTTGGGTGAAAGAGCCTGCATCGAAGAGGGCCGCTTCGGAAAGCGGCCCCTACAACTGCTCAAGAATGAAGAGCTGAGAGTTTGGAAGAGGAGACGATGCCGGAGCCTTCGCGGATGGTTAGGATTTGGTTGGCGGGAACTTTTGTGAAGCGTTCGATTTTTTGCGTGGTGGGCCATTTGATTTCGATGAGGTCGATGATGGCGGATTTGCCGACGCCGAAGTGGAGGCGAAGGTCGGACTGAGACATGACGCTGGTGCCGGAGTGGACTTCGTCCATTTGGGCGTGAGTGCCGGTGACGACGCGGGCGCGCGCACCGATCGCGCTGCGATTGCAGGCGGTGCCGATGAGCTTCAGCTTGATCCAATTGTTGGAGTTGCCGCCATCGTTGCGAAGGAGCGATGGCGCGTCTCCCATGTTGAGAATGACCGCGTCGACGGCGCCGTCGTTGTTGTAATCGCCGAAAGCGGCGCCGCGGCTGGAGAATTTTTCTGAAATGCCGGAGCCGAGTTCGGCGGAAACGTCCTTGAATTTGCCGTCGCCCATGTTGCGATAGACGAGGCGCGGATTTTTGTATTCCTGGCCAAGCGAGTGCCCGTCAATCTGCGGATAGACGTGGCCGTTGATCTGCAGGATGTCGGGCCAGCCGTCGTTGTCGTAATCCACAAAGCCGCAACCCCATCCGACATATTGATTGTTTACGCCGACGCCCGAAGCGAAGGTGACATCGGTGAAGCTACCGTCGCCGTTGTTGTGATAAAGGTTGCAGGTGTCGTCGGCAAAATTTGTTTTAAAGATGTCGAACCAGCCGTCGCAATCGTAGTCGGCAACGGCGACGCCCATGCCGGCTTGTTCGTGGCCATTGTCGCTGTAGGCGCAGCCGGCGAGCACGGCGATGTCGGTGAACGTGCCGTCGTGATTGTTTTGAAAAAGAATGCTCGGCTGCGAATCAACGGCGACGTAAATGTCCGGCCAGCCATCGTTGTCGAAATCGTAGGAGACGGCGGTGATGGAGTAACGGCCTCCGGGTTTGAGAATGCCGGCTTTTTCAGAAACGTCGGTGAACGTTCCGTCGCCATTGTTGCGATAGAGAACGTTTGTATCGCCAGTAAGCCCCCGCGGGCCGCACATGACGGGAATGCCTTTCCATTGGCAGAGCGCGGGGCCGTTGGGGTCCGGCGTTTTTGCGAGATCGAGTTTGATGTAATTGCAGACGAAGAGATCGAGGCGACCGTCGCGGTCGTAGTCCAGAAACGTGCAACCGGAGCCCCAGCGATGCGCTTCGTTCGCGACGCCAGCTTGTTTCGTGACGTCAGTGAAGGTGCCGTCGCCATTGTTGCGAAATAAAATGTTGTGGCCCCAGAAGCAGCAGAAGAGATCGTCCCAGCCGTCGTTGTTGTAGTCGCCGACGCAAACGCCGGTCTGCCAGCCGGTGCGGCCAATGCCGGATTTTTCCGTGACGTCGGTGAACGTGCCGTCGCGATTATTTTTGTAGAGATGCGTGGTAGGCGCTTGCCCCGTGGGCCATTCCTTGCCGAGGAGCGAACCGTTAGTGAGATAGATGTCGAGCCAGCCATCGTTGTCGTAATCGAAAAAAGCGATGCCCGAGCCTTTGGCTTCGATGATGTAGCGCTTGTTGTTGGGGTCGCCCCAGACGTTGGGAGTGGTGAGGCCGGCTTCGCGGGCGACGTCGAGGAATTGGACGGGAGACTTCGCGGCATTCGGAGACGGATTCGGTTTCGGCGATTGTTGGAGAAGAAGCGGAGACTTCCAGCGCCAAAGAGGAGTTGCGAGGGCGTCGAGAAGAGAGGCGCCGAGCGCGGTGAAGGAAGAGCCGAGAAAGCGACGACGGGGGAAGTTCATTTCGGGGTCACCTTGGGAAAATTGCGCGGAACAATGCCGACGCCTTCTTTTACGGCGATGATTTTGTCGACGGGAATATTTTTTAAGCGATCGATTTGGCCGCTGGGCCACGTGATTTCGAGCTGATCGATTTTTGCGCGCTTGCCGAGGCCGAAATGAATGCGCGGATCGCTCGCGGACATGTAGCCCATGCCACCCTTGGCTTGTTCGACGCGCGTAACACCCTCCGCCGTGAGTTTCAGCGATGCGCCGATGCCGTCGCGATTCGATTTTGTGCCGATGAGCAGAATTTCGAGCCAGTGATTCGCAGCCGCACCGTCATTGCGAAGGAGCATCGGGTAGTCGCCGCGATTGTTGGTGACGATGCCCAGCGCGCCATCGTTGAGAAAATCGGCGGTGGCGATGGCGCGGCCGGCGACGGGTCGGCTGAAATCGGCACCGAGCGCGCCGTCTGGAATCTTTTCGAACTGGCCTTTGCCGAGATTGTGGAGCATGAGCAGCGGCTCTTTGTAGCGCACTTCGCTGTGATAGAGCTCGACGTTGTCGACCATTGCGCCATTGATCTGCACGATGTCCGGCCAGCCGTCGTTATCGTAATCGAGAAATTTCATGGACACGCCGCTAAGTAGAATCGCTTTGTTGCCGATGCCGGAGCTGAAGGTTGCGTCGGTGAACGTGCCGTCTTTGTTGTTTGTGTAAAGACGATTCAGTTCGAAATCGAGATGCGTGATGTAGATATCCTGAGCGCCGCAGCCGTCAACGTCAGCGGCGTCGATTCCCATGCCTGCTTCGTAGCGGCCATCTTCACTGGCGGCGATGCCGGAGACGAACGAGACGTCCTTGAACGTGCCGTCGTGATTGTTGAGGAAAAGAAAATTCGGCCAGGTGTCGTTGGCGACGGCGATGTCGGTCCAGCCGTCATTGTTGAAATCGGCGAGGACGACGCCCATGCCTTTTGCTTCGGGCTTGCCGACGCCGGAGGAATCGCTGACGTCGGTGAAGGTGCCGTCGTGATTGTTGTGATAGAGCTTCAGTTTTTGGCCGCGATAATTTCCGGGATTGCAGTACGAACGATAGCCGGGACGCTTTTCACCGCACCAGAGATTATTTTTCGGCGACCAGTCGATGTAATTAAGGACGATGAGATCGAGATAGCCGTCGTGGTCGTAATCAAACCATCCGGCGCTGGTGGACCAGCCACCTTCGTCGGCGACGCCCGCTTTCGCGGTGACATCGGTAAATGTGCCGTCGCCATTGTTGTGATAAAGGATGGCGCGATTGTAGCCGGTCACGTAAAGATCCGGATAACCATCGTTGTCGTAGTCGCCGACGGCGACGCCCTCTCCGTAATGATTTTCCGCGGCCACTCCCGCCTTGTCCGTGACGTCGGTGAACGTGCCGTCGCCATTGTTGCGATAGAGCGCGGAGCGCAGCGGGTGATCGGGTTTGTAGAAATCGGTGGGGCCGGACTGGACGAAGTAAAGGTCCATGAGGCCGTCCTGATCGTAGTCGAGCCAGGCGACGCCGGTGCCCATGGTTTCGAGATAGAGTTTTTCGTCGGACTGCGTAGAGTCCTGTACAAACGTGATGCCCGCTTGTTTGCGAATGTCGGTGAATTTAATGGAGATGGCGGCATCCGGTCTTTTTGCGGGCCTGGCCGATTGCGAATGGAGGAACGCGACCGGAAGAAAAAGAGGCGCGAGAAGCGCAGCGGCGAAGAAAGGGAAAGCGCGCGCGCCATGACGCGCCTTGCGGACGCAACGAGCGGGAGATGAGATTTTATGCGTCACGAGAAAAGTTTAAGATCAGAGGGTGCGGTCAGCAAGGGAAAGCGCGATTTGCAGGAATTGCTGGCGCGCGGGCATGGGAAGAGGCTGCGCCGTGGCGGCGGAAGTGGGCGGCGCGTTGGCGAGGGCTTGTTCGATTCGGTCCATGCTGAAGCCGCCGGACGAATGGCTGCCTTTGAAGCGCGAGAACACTTCGCGTGCCTTATCGTATTGGCCCGCCTGGTAATAAAAAACGCCGAGCGTCGAATAGCTGCCCGACCATTCGGGGAGAAGCTCGACGGCGCGTTCGAACTGAGCGGCGGCTTGCGGAGAATCGCCGCGAAGGGCGGAGACCACGCCGAGACCCCAGAGGATTTTTCCGGAGGCAGGCACGCGAGCGAGGCCGCGGTTGAGCGTGGACTCCGCGTCGGCCAGATTGCCGGTGCGAAGCTGCACGAGCGCGAGCGAGAGATAGTACTGGTCGTTGTCCGGATTGCGGCGGATAGCGTCGAGGAAAATTTGCGCGGCCTTTGCGGAATCGCCGAGGTGGGAGTAGATGTCGCCAAGGAGCGCGAGGTAGGCGTCGTCCTTTTGACCGTCGGCGGAAACAGACTGCGCGACGCCGAGTGCCTCCTGGTTTTGTCCCTTGCGGAAATAAGCGTCGGCGAGATCGAATTTGACGTCGTCGGAATCGGGATTGGATTTGGCGGCCGTCTGAAAATGCTGGATCGCGTCGTCATAGAGGCGATATTTGGCGAAGAGGACGCCGAGTCCTGCCTGCGTGCGAAAATCCTGCGAACTGAGCTGATCGAGTTGGGCGGCGGCTTGTTTTGCTTCCTGGACTTTGCCGAGTTTTAAATATGCCTCTGCCAGGGAATAAAGATCCTGCGGCTGGCCGGGATGAGCCTTGATTTGATTTTCGAGTTCGGTCAGGTCGAGCTGCGCTCGCTGCTGGGATGTGAGCGAAGCGCGATTGTCGAGATAGTCGAAAAGATGTTGAAACGGATAGGGGCCGGGGTTCGCGTCTTTCGACATCGTCTGGAAGACGCTGAGGTCGCGCTGCGCGGCGTCGAATTGTTTGAGATTGCGCTCGACCATGGCGAGTTTGTAGTAGCCGGTGGCGGGCTCGTTGCTGACCTTGACGTAGCGGCGAAGGAGGTCGGCGGCTTCAGCGAAACGCTTCGCGGTGATACGTAGATTGGCAAGTTCGAGCAGCGCATCGGCGAAATTGGGATTGGACTTTAGCGTTTGCACGAAATATTCCTCGGCTTTCGCCTGATTGCCCTGGCGTCCTTCGATGTAGCCGAGATTGAAAAGGCAGGACGCGTTTCGCGGATCGATTTTGGCTCCTTGTTCGAAATATTTGCGCGCTTCGTCGAAGCGGCCGAGATGCCGGTAGGAAAGCCCAAGGAATGCGTAGGAGCGGGCGGTTGGATCCATCTCGACAAGTTTCTTGAATTCCTCGATCGCTTTCTCGGTACGGCCGGCCATGAAATCGCTTTCGCCGAGTGCGGCGCGAAGATCGGCGCGGCGAGGGTCAAGCTGAATTCCGGATTCAAGGAGCGGAATTGCGTCTTCGTAGTAGTTTTGCGTCATGCTGACGCGGGCGAGAAGAAAAATGATGTCGGTGTTTTCGGGCGCCAGCTTGTGCGCGCGCGATAGCAGTTCAAGTGCATCTACGGCACGCGATTGATCGAAGTAGGCTTGCGCGAGGAGGTAAAGAAGGTCCGGGGAATCCGGCTTGAGGGCTTGCGCGCGTTTCAAGACGAGTTCGGCTTTGGCATCGTCACCGCCGCGAAGTTGCGCCTGGCCGAGGTTGAAAAGAATTTCGAAGTTTTCAGGCTGCAGCGCATTCGCCTTTTCAAATTCGGCGGCGGCTGGCTTGTATTGTTTGGCCGAGGCAAGGATGACGCCGAGGGTGAAATGGAGCTGCACGTCCTTTGGATTGCGCGCCGAAAGATTCGTGGCGACGGATTGTGCCAGCGCGGGCTTTCCCGATTGCAGGTAGGCACGCAGAAGATTGATTTGCGATTCGGAAGTTGGCGGCGCGACGCGCTGAAAGAAGGGAATCGCCGCGGCCGGCTGATTCTGCGAGAGCAAGATCAAGCCGAGATTGTAGCTCGCTTCGGCATTCGCGGGCTCGGCGCGCAGAACTTCACGAAATTCCTTTTCGGCGAGATCGATTTTTTGTTCCGCGGCGTAAAGATTGCCGAGATTCGTTTTCGTGCGAGTGGATACCGGATTCAGCGCCAACGCCCGCTCAAACGCAGCGCGGGCTCCGTCGAAGTCCCTTTGAGAAACCGCAATTATGCCGAGCAGGTTGTGCGCTTCGACGCTCTTTGGGTTTGCGCTCAGAACGGCGAGGGCTTTCTGCCTGGCTTGGTCAATATTGCCCTGTTTCAACAGGTCCTCGGCCTCCTGCAGTTGAGGATCCGCTTTGGAAGCCGCGCGTGCGGCAGGTTTTTTAGCTGGGAGTTGCTGCGGAGCCGCAAAAGGAGGCGTGAAAAACAGTGCGGCGAAGAAGAACGCGGCGAATGATGTCGCGTTGCGGATACGTCGAAAATGGGAAACTTTAGTCATGGGAGAATTGCGAAAAGCTCGCCTTGTCGTTTCACAAAGTCACTTTGTGTTTTCAATGTAGCATTTCCAACGCTTGCCGGGCCAACTTGTGGTCGGGTTGAAGTTTTAGAAGCGACTCAAGCGTAGCGCGCGCTTTCTCAGATTCTTTTTCAATTGCGTACAGTTGCGCGAGATTGAGATAGGCCTGATCGAAATTGGGCGCCACTTCAATGCACGATTTGAACCGCTGTTCCGCGTCGGAGTTGCGGCCATCGCGAATGAACAGAACGCCAAGATTGTTGAGAGCGTCGGGGTAGTCGCGTCGCAAGGAAATTGCTTTTTGAATCAGAGATTCCGCGCGCGCAGCGTCGCCCTGTCGTGCATAGAGCATGCCGAGACTGTAGTTGGCTTCGGGGTTTTCTGGTTCGAGCGTAGCGGCATCCGTCAGGAAACGAAGTGCCTCTGCGTTCTGGCCCTGGCGGCGAAGCGTGTTTCCGAGATTGAGCATGGCGGTGACGTAGTTGGGGCGCTGCGAAAGCGAGCGTCGAAAGTACTCGACTGCTTTGGCCGGTTCATTTTCGTGGCCTGCGATCATGCCGAGATTGTTCCATGCTTCGGGATACTCGGGCTGAAGCGCGGTGGCCTTTTCAAGCGACGCACGCGCTTCAGCGAACTGGTTTTTGCGAAGATAAAGTGTGCCGAGATTGTAGTGGGCTTCGGCGTTATCCGGCTTTGCGGCGATCACTTGTTTGAAGGACGAGGCGGCGGCATCGAAATAGCCGTGTTGGAAGAGGGCGACGCCATACGTGAAATCGTTGCGTTGAAAGCTGATGCGATAGCGTTTGCCGGCGAAGGGAAGCGCCTTCGAAATGCGTTCTTCGCGAGTACGCGGGATGGAGACTGCGTCGGCGAGAAGTTGTTCCGGTTCGAATTCGCCGGAGACGACCTTAACCAGATTCGCGTTTTCGTCAAGCAGGAAAGCGCAGGGAAGCGGCAGGTCGCGCCTGCGATCAAAAAGATAGCGGTAAATGATGTTGTACGCGCCGGCGAATTCCGGAGTGGCTCGCAGAAGAGTTATCGAGATTTCGCCGAGGGGCGCCGCGGAGCGTGGCTCGGCAGCTTCTGTTGGCGCGACATCGGCCGCAAACACGCGAATCCCTTTCGCCAAGAAAGTTCTCTGGGCCCCATCAAGCTTTTTCAAGTGCGGAAGTCCGGCTGCATCTTGCGACGACCAAAAATGCAGAATCGCCGGCTTGCCGCGCAGCGAGTCGAGCGTCTGGGATTTTCCCGCCGTATCGGTCAACGCAAATTCCGGTAGCGGCAGTGGCTCAATCAACCAGGTCGCAACTCGGTCCGAAGAGAAGCCCGAGTTTGGCGGAGGGTTCTCGGCGGTAGCCTGCTTTTTGGCGAATGGCTCCACGCCGAAGGCTGAGTCGCCCTCGGTGAAAGTTATCCGCCGGTTTCGGGGAACGGAAGGGAAGGACTGTGACGCACCGCTGGGCCAGCGAATCGCAATGGAAATCGGCGAAGGATCTTTGCCGATACCAAAAAAAAATTCTTTCGAATGTTGCGAGAGAAAACCTGTCCCGGCTTGGAGATACTTTGTTTGCTGCAGAGGGCCGCAGCGTATCGTAACCGCCGCTCCAACGGCGTCTCGGTTGCTCTTTGTGCCGCGCAGTCGGATGACAATAGCGTCGCCGATTGGGTCGAGGGTGTTTTGCAGTATGCGAAGTTGCGGCCCGGTGCGATTTTTGAGGACGACTTCCAGGCGGCCGTCGTGATTCAAGTCAGCCAGCGCAAAGCTGCGGCTGTCGTCGAGAAAATCGAGACCGGAAATGCCCGAGATGTCCGAGAACGTTCCGTCGCCGTTGTTCGCGAAGAGCGTGTTTCGCTCGTAGCCGCTCCACGTCGAGTCGGATCGTATCAGCTCGTTGATCGCGCTCCAGCCTTGTTCATAGGCGGTGACCGGAGTGGATGTTGACGGCGAATTGCCGACCACCTGCCGCCAGAAAAAGCTGGAAAGCTCTCGCGGCTCGCTTCCGGAAATATAGCCGTTTGCGACATAGAGATCCGCGAAGCCGTCGTGGTCGAAATCCCAACTGTCGGAAGACCAGGCCCACCGGCCGAGTTCGACGCCGGTTTCCGCAGCCGTGTTTTTGAAGCGGCCATCGCCGAGATTTTTGTAGAAAGAATTGCCACGAGCGTGCTGGCGATAGAGCGATTTTATTTCGGCTGAATCGCTGGGATGAAACAGCTCATCTGCCGAAACGCGTTGACCCGCTGCGGACCACATATTGGACACGTAAATGTCTTGCTTGCCGCTGTTTGCTGCATCAAGCCAGCACGCGCTCATTCCAGCGCCAACATCGTTTGCGCCCGACGCTTCAGAGATCGCCGCAAAAGTCCCGTCTCCATTGTTGCGGTAGAGATTGCTGCGGCCGAAGTCGTTCGCAACATAGAGATCCGGCCAGCCGTTGCCATTGATGTCGCCCCAGGCGCAAGCGAAGCTGTAACGATCATTCTCGGCACCGAGGCCGCTGGTTTCCGTGCGATCTATAAACGTGCCGTCACCCTGGTTGTGAAAGAGGAAGTTCGGCGGGCCGTTGCGCGCGTCGAAATACGGCGAAGGGTAGTGATACTGGTCGAGCCCGAGATAATAGGTATAAAGGCAGAAATAGATGTCGAGTTTTCCGTCGCGGTCGTAGTCGGCAATGGCCGCGTGTGTGAACGTTCCTTGCGGTGGCTTCGCGAAGGCGAACGCGTCGGGCCTGTGTTCGAATTTCCCCTTGCCGTTATTCAGGAAAAGCAACGGACCGGAGTCGCAGACAACGAGAAGATCCTGCACGCCGCGGTTTTGAAAATCCGCAAACAGCGCGCAGGAAGTCGCATCCAGAACGGCAACGCCTGCACTCTCCGTCACGTCTTCGAATCGGCCGTCACCGCGATTGCGGTAGAGGCGGTTGGGCAGCCCGGACGGCTGGCAGACGTAAAGATCGTCAAATCCGTCGTTATCGAAATCACCTGCGGCCACGCCATTGTTTCCGTAAACGTCGATGCCCGACGCTCCATCCAGAACAGTCCGCCACTCATCCGTGCCGACGCGCAACTGCCTTCCATACGACTCGCAGCTAGTCATGTAAGAAGCGGTGACATCTTCAAACATTCGGCGCGGCGCGCGAGACGTGGTCTCGGACGTAAAACTCCATTTTTCAACGAGCCATTTTTGCCCGGGCGAATTTGTCCAGACCATTTCCCAATAACCGTTCCGCTCTTCAACTCCGCCGGATTTGCGTTCGCCTGCAAACGAATAACGCACGCGACTCGCGACTCGGCCCGAACTCGCAGCACTCTGCCCAATTTGAAGAATTTCGAACTCGGCCGTCCAGATCTTTGCTAACGAGGAGAAGTAATTCCCAAGCCCGCCCAACCCAGACTCGTCATTCGCCAGCGGACGAGCAGCCCATGCGCGAGCAGAAACTTCCACCCCTGTCGACGATCGTCGATTCGTTTCGACAGGCGCTTGCACAAAATTGCATTCGAACGAGGACGCCATCGATTCTTTCATCGCGCTTAAATCAGCAGGCGAATTCCTGAGCGTGCTCGACCAACGCCCCAAAACGCTCTGCAGCTCAGCGGCGATCTTCTCTCCTGCGTATCCGTCGCTTCCTGGCACGACCAAACCAATCATCGCGTCCAGGGGCGAAGCCGCCGGGTAATGAGGAATCAAGTGCGACGCGTCGCCGAATCCGGGCCGCGGTTCGGCTACCCGTGCCGATGGCAAAAATCCCATCCCCGCCGTGAAAGAAGAGGGTAGCAGCAGGGCAGATCCCCACCGGACGCGGTCAAGGAACTCCCGCCGGGACAATGCCTTCCTGTACTTCTCTGGGCGTCGCACTCTCAGTTGGCCCTCGGTTTTTAAGAGACCGCTAGATGGTAGCATCGTTAACTTCTCCGCCAAAAGACGCCCAATTATGCAAACGTTCCCACGAAATAGGGAATTACCTCCCAGCAGCTAGGATGAAAGGACAATCACTCGCCTGGCCGTCGCCCGCCGAGCCCGACCCTCGAATTCCCTGAAAACAGGCCGATTTGGCAGAATCGTCCAAAAAAAGTGATGAGAGCCACAAAAATACTTGACAAGCAAAAACGAGAAGTGGTATTCCATCACACACGGGTAGTGTATTTGTACTAGGGGTGCTTCAAAAAAGTAAGCGTTTACATTCACTGTAGCGCTTAAGCCGAAAATTTAGGGACCGTGAGGGCGAACGTTCGGGGGCGCCCCTTGCCGCGTAAGACAGCGATTCAGTGTAACGCCGGTGTAAGCGTTTACCTTCGCTGCCAGGCAGGTTCGGATCGATCGAATCGCGGGTTGGTTCTGAGGAGGAGAGGCTATGGATCGAAAGACCGTTCGGATTTGGGGTGGACGGCTTCTGTTGGGTTGTTTGGTTCTTCTGCTCGCTGGGGCGACTTCGACCCTCGCGCAGATTGACACGGGCTCTATTTTAGGAACGGTATCGGATTCATCGGGCGCACGAATCAACGGCGCCACCATTACCTTGACGAACGAGGGTACAAACGCCAGCCTTTCGACAAATTCCGCGGAGGACGGCGGCTACAAATTCACGCCTGTCAGGATCGGTTCTTACAAGCTGACCGTCACCATGCAGGGGTTCCAGACTGCGACCGCGCACGGCCTTGTCGTAAACGTGGGGCAGAGCGTCGTGGCGGATTTCAGCATGAAGCCCGGCGCAGTGACCGAAACAATTGAGGTCACGACAAGCGCTCCGGTATTGCAGTCGCAGGACGCTTCTGTCGGTCAGGTCGTCGATTCGAAGAGTGTGAATGACCTGCCGCTCAACGGCCGCAATTTCACATTTCTTGCGCAATTGGCTGCCGGCGTAAATACGCCACAGGCCGATACACGTGGCAACGCCGCGACGGGTGCGTTCTCGGCGAACGGCAGCCGTCCCGCACAAAACAACTACTTGCTCGACGGCATCGACAATAACTCTGACACCGTGGACTTCCTCAACGGAACGAACTTCGTTGTTTTGCCTCCGGTGGACGCAATCGAAGAATTCAAAGTGCAGACCAGCGGTTTCAGCGCCGAATATGGCCGTTCTGGCGCTGCCGTTTTGAACGCCACGATCAAGTCCGGCACGAATGAACTGCATGGCTCGGCTTGGGAATATTTCCGCAACGACAAACTAGACGCAGCCGACTTTTTCGAAAATGCCGGTGGAATTCCCAAAGGTGCTCTGCGGCAGAATCAATTCGGAGTTTCCGCGGGTGGACCGGTTATCAAGAACAAGATTTTTATCTTTGGTGATTATGAAGGTTTCCGCCGCGTTCAGGGAACAGTTGCGACTGGCTCGGTGCCGACTGCGGCTGAACGCGCAAGTGGATACACAGACCTTTCCGATTTGCTGAAGCAGGGCGGCACTCAGACTGATGCCCTGGGCCGTACCGTCCCGACCGGAACGATTTTCGATCCGGCGACGACCCGCGCGGTTACAGCCGGCGTGGTGGACCCCATTAGCGGTATTTCCGCGGTAAAGAGCGGATTCGTCCGCGATCCTTTTGGTACTTGTGCGGCCAGCACTTTGACGTTCACTGCGGCAGGATGCGGTTTGAACCAGTTGCCAGCCGGAAGACTTGACGCGAATTCGATCGCTCTGCTTAACCTTTTTCCGAACCCCACTTCTTCCTCATTGTTC
The DNA here is from genome assembly GCA_035295625.1 of Candidatus Acidiferrum sp. Lineage (GTDB taxonomy): Bacteria > Acidobacteriota > Terriglobia > Acidiferrales > UBA7541 > Acidiferrum. Next base: position 20,426 of record DATGIS010000075.1, read on the forward strand.
AGCAATTACGCGGCGTCTCCGAAACTGTTCGAGCACCGCAACGCATTCGATACCCGGATGGACGTCAATTTTAGCGACAAGAACCAGGTTTTCTTCCGCTTCAGTTTGGCCGATGATCCCCAGTTTATTCCTGGCATCTTCGGTGGCGTAGCGGACGGTGGTGGTTTCCAACAGGGCACCCAAACCGCCAACGCCCAACAGAGCGCCTTGGGCTATACGCACACATTTAGCCCCAACCTCATCAACGTCGTACGGGCGGGCTTGAACTACCTGCACACGACCCGCGTTTCCCCGTCGGCAAACGACCTCAGCAACATTCCGGGGAAGTTTGGAATCCTCGGGATACCCCAGCAGGCCGAGAACGGTGGCTTGCCGGCCATTGGCATTGGCGGCTTGCAGACACTCGGCAGCAACGCATTCTTGCCCTCGGACGAAGTCAGTTCAACGTTCCAGTTGACCGACGACTTGACCAAAATCTACGGCAAGCACACCTTTAAGATGGGCTTCGAATGGCAGCACGTAAAATTCTCGACTCTGCAACCCCCCTGGTCGCGCGGTCAATTCAATTTTGACGGCGTGTATACCGACATCCCTGGCAAGACTAACGGGAACACGGGTGTCGCCCAGCTCTTGTTGGTCCCTCAGGCAACTACGGTTGCGGGCGGAATCAACGACGTAGGCGGACCCAATAACGTGTTCGTCTCGAACATTTCGCTGACGGATAACGGCAAAAACTACTACGGCACTTATCTTAACGACGATTGGAAAGTCACCAACAAACTGACCCTGAACCTCGGCGTCCGTTGGGACTATTTCCAGCCGGTGTATGAGCACCACGGAAACCAGGCGAACTTCATTCCGAGCGGCGCTCCGACCAATGGCCCTGCCTACTTGATTCCCGCGGGACCGAATGCTGGGAATCTTTCGGCTAGCTTTCTTAGTCTGCTCTCGAAAGACGGCATCGCTCTGGTTACCGGCCAGTTCGGTAAGAGCTTGGTGCAGGGCCAAAAGACCAACATCGCGCCGCGGTTCGGATTCGCGTACCAGAGGAATTCCAAGTTAGTTGTCCGCGGCGGATTTGGCATCTTCTATAACGGATTTGAGAATCGCGGGTTCTCACCGAACTTGGGCGAGAACTATCCATTCCAATTCAACTTTAACTTCTCAAATCCCGATTCTGGCCATCCGATTAATAACTTTGCAGGCTGTGCCAAGGCGACAGCTGGCGGGGGACCAACGCTTGAAACTGGCTTCAGTTGCACGCCGTTGGATCCGCTCTCCGTTAACGCGGGCGGTCTTGGCTTGCGCGGCATTCAATACAACTACTTGACGCCGTATTCCATGGGCGGAAACCTGACCGTCCAGTATCAGCTGACTCCCACGATGTCCGTTCAGGCGGCCTATGTGACGACCCTTGCTCGGCATTTGGAAGTCTTCCCGTCGAACAACACGGTTACCTCAATCCAGCCAAGTTCGGTCAGCGCTAGCACCTTGGTACCGTTCCCCGACTTCGGTCGCGGCAACAGCCAGGCGGAGACCGAAGGCAGCAGCCACTATCATGGATTGCAGACAAAAGTGGAAAAGCAATTCCACGGTGGCTTGACTTTCTTGGCTACGTACACTTGGTCGAAGACGATGTCGGATGCTGGTGACTTGCTGAACGGTGGCAGCGATAACGTCGGTTATCGTGCGCCCGGCGTTCCGGGATTCGGCATCCAGAAAGACTTCAAACTCGCGAACTTTGACATCCGCAACGTGTTCCACTTGAGCGGCGGCTACGAGTTGCCGTTCGGTAAGGGCAAGAAGTATATGTCTGGCGCGAGCGGTCTGGCGGACAAGGCGATAGGCGGCTGGAGCGTGCAGTGGATCGCTACCCTCCAGGATGGTCAGCCCATTACCCTCAGCTGCCCGAACGGGACAGCGCAAAGCGTGGGTTGCGGCGCGTTGTTCTCCGGTCAGCCTCTTAAGCTCGGACTGCACACCGACGGAAACGGGAAACTGAGCTGGTTCGGCAATCCGGCCGCGTTTACTCAGCCGGCGGCTTGCACCACCGTGAACGGTTGCGATTTCAGCACACTGGGCGGTATCACTCAAGTGCCGGGTCCCGGTTTCCATCGCCTCGACTTCTCCATCTTCAAGGATTTCCCCTTCGGCGAGCGGCGCAAGCTGCAATTCCGTACGGAAATCTTCAACGTGACGAACCATCCGAACTTTAACGCTCCTGGGTTCGGAGGAAACGGTGTCGTTGCGATCGGTGGTTCGACCGACTTCACGAACACATCGAACACAACAACCTTCGGCGAAATTGGCTCTACCCGCGACAATCCGTACGATCCGCGGCAGATTCAGTTCGCGCTCAAATTTATTTTTTAACAACCAACAACCACCCCAACCGGGAGGCGCTTCGCAAGAAGCTCCTCCCGGTTTTTTTTGGAAGGAACCTCAGCGCGCACTTCGAGTGCTAAAATCGGGTCATGGCTCGGAAGAAACTAGCGATGCTCGTAACCACGTTGCCCGTGTTCCTGTGGTTGTCCACTCTCGCGACCGGTCAGGATTCGCAGAACAAGGACGAACTGTTTCGCTCGGCGGTCTCTCTCTATGAATCGGGAAAGTACGCGGAAGCCGTGGCGCCGCTCGAGAAGCTCGTAAAAGAAGTGCCGGAAACGTTTGAAGTGCAGGAGCTGCTTGGCTTGGTCTACGCCGCGCAATCCGAAGACGCGAAAGCGAACGCACACTTGGCCAAAGCCGTGCGATTGAATCCCCGCTCGGTCGAAGCACGTTCCAATCTCGCGGCGAACTATGCTCGATTGGGAAAAATGGAATTGGCGCAGGAACAATTCGCAAAAGCCGCGGAACTCGATCCCAATAATTACGAAACGAATCACAATCTCGGCGAAATTTATATCCGCCAGGGAACCGTTGCGAAAGCTCTGCCGTATCTCGAAAAGGCGCAAAAGCTCCAACCCGCCGCCTACGACAATGGCTACGACCTCTCGCTGGCCTACATGGTGACCGGACGATTGAGCGACGCACGCGCGTCGGCGCTGCGATTGCTTCAGGCGAAGAAACCGCCGAGCTGCACAATCTGCTCGCGCAAATTGAAGAAAAAGACGGCAACTTCGTTGCTGCCGCAAACGAGTTTCAATCCGCCGCCCGCATCGAGCCAAGCGAGACCAACCTCTTCGATTGGGGCGGCGAGCTTCTCTTGCACCGCACCCTCGACCCCGCCGTGCAAGTCTTTGAGCAGGGCACCAAGCGCTATCCCAATTCGGCCCGGCTCATGGTCGGCCTCGGCATGGCCTACTACGCCCGCGGAAATTACGACGACGCCGTCAAAGCATTTCTGAAAGGCGCCGATCTCGACCCGTCCGATGCGCGCTGTTACAAATTTCTGTCGAGGGCGTACGATAGTTCGCCGAGTCAGGCGGACGAAGTTATCGAACGCTTTCGTCGCTATGCGGAACTTCAGCCAAGCAACGGCCAGGCGCAGTATTATTACGCCATGAGTTTGTGGAAAGGGAAGCGCGCGCAGGATTCATCTCTCGACCTGAAGCAGATTGCTTCGCTCTTGCAGCGCGCAATTTCGGCGAGTCCGGCGCTGGCGGTGGCGCATCTGCAACTTGGCAACGTAAATGCCGACCAGGGAAAATTTGCG
>DATGIS010000076.1:0-83311 GCA_035295625.1 Candidatus Acidiferrum sp.
GGGAAATTCGCGGGAGATTTGCGCACAGCACGTGCAGATGGGGAGCGAGTTGTCGGAGTTAAGAGAAGTCTAAGACGCGAGAGCAGTCGATGGACTAAGGAGTGCAAGAGGATGAATGCGATGCAGAATTTTCCCATGACGAGGCAAAAAGCGATTGGTCGCGCAGTGAGAGAAAGACGCGACGGATTGGCGAAGGCGGATCTGACGAAGGCGTTCTTGTCGTTCACGCAGGCGGCGGGATCGCTGGAGCGGTCGTATGCGCAATTGCAGGCGGAAGTGGTGCGGCTGCATCAGGAACTGGAGAGGGCGAACTCGGAGTTGGAAAAAAGCCTGGAAGAAAATTTACGAGTGAGGCGGTATTTGTCGCGCGTGCTGGAGAGTTTGCCGTGCGGCGTGCTTGTGGTGAATGAACAGGGGCAGGTGCAGATTGCGAATCCGGAAGCGCGGAAGCTGCTGCAAGTGCCGCGCGATTGGACGCCGGGAGAAGGCGGCGTGTTGCCGGAGTCCGTGGAGCGTCTGCTGAGGGATGCGCCGGCGAACAGCTTTTTTTTGGAACAGGAATGGACGAGCAGCACTTCTGCTGGCATTCGAACCATCGGCATTTTGCGGGCGAACATTAGCGACGTTCCGGAAAATTCGGGAGAGACGATCTGGATCGTGCGGGACAAAACGGAAGAGAAAAGGGTCCTGGCGGATCGCGAGGCGGCGCGGAGGTCGCACGCGCTTGCGGAAGTAGCGACGGTGCTCGCGCACGAGATTCGAAATCCGTTGGGCAGCATGGAACTGTTTACGGGATTGCTCGCAGATGCGACAGCGCATTTGCCGGAGACGCGGCAATGGGTGACGCACCTGCAGGCGGGGCTGCGTGGACTTTCTGCGACCACGATCAACATGGTGCAATAGTCATGACAATCCGGCTCAATCCTGACCTCGTACCAGATCTTCTGCTCTCGGTGCAGAACAGCCGTCAAAATCTCGATACCGCGACGCTGCAACTCTCCACGGGCAAGAGCGTCAATTCGTTGGCCGATGACCCCGCGGCTGTGGCACAGCTCGTTCGGAATCACAATCAAGCCGGCCAGGACGATCAGTTCTTAAAGAATCAGTCAACTCTACAGTCCCAATTTCAAGTCGCGGATTCCACACTGAGCAATGTTGTGCAAGCCCTTACGCGCGCTATCAGCATCGGCACGGAGGGAGCAAACGGCACACTAAACCAGGGCGATCGGCAGGCCATCGCGGGCGAAGTCCAGGGACTGGCGAATCAAATTGCGGGACTCGCGAACGTCAGCTATCAGGGCGCCTACCTTTTTGCCGGCACTGCCGTCACGACGCAACCCTTCTCCCTCAACCAGGCGACTCTCGCGGCAACATATAATGGCAACACCAACAGCACGAGTGTCCAGTTGTCCAACGGCAACGTTATCGGGAACAACGTACCGGGCAGCCAATTATTTCTGAACGGAAGCGGCAGTGTCTTTGGCGCGTTGCAGAGTCTATATACTGCGCTTCAGTCGAATACGAATATTCCGGCGGCCGTAACGCAAGTGCAAAACGCTTTGACTCAGGTAAACACGCAGCGCGTTTTCTATGGCAATGCATTGAACCAGATTACACTGAGCGAGAATTTTCTGAACCAGGACAAAGTCAACCTCAGCACGCAAGAGAACGCCCTGATCGGCGCCGATCCAGCTAAGGCGGCTTCTGATTTGTCGCAAGCGCAAACGGCCTATCAGGCAGAATTGGCTGCAACAGCGAAGGTATTGAACCTGCCATCGCTCTTGAATTTTCTTCAATAACCTTTTTTGAGAGTTCCTTAGAAGCCGTATTTCGCAATCACGGCGCGTTTTTCTTTTGAAATTAACGCCACCGCCGCTCGCTCTGGCGGGAGCACAAAATTCAGCTGTGTTCCCGTCAGCTTGTCTCTCAGTGTGATCTGCGCCGGGGCCGCCGCCTCCGACGTCAATACGTACAATACGGAGTCTTCGAGCACCGTCGGGAAAATCAACACTCCACTCGGCAAGGGCGATTGCAGTTCGAACGCGGGCGAAAGCCCCACCTTCTGCGCAACATATCGGTACAACTCCGAAGCTCCACTTACTTCTTCCGCCAGTTCGACTGGAAACGCAGCCCAGTAAATTTTCCCCTTGCCGACGGGGATCTCCGCAAATGTCTCTCCGTTTTCAAAATTCAAAACCTCGGCCCAGAATTGCCGATCTTGCGTGAAACTCAAGGGGACGGAACCGCTTCCCAGCCGTATGGATGCGTTGTGATACCAGAGTGGACTGACTTGCCCGTTCGCCTTTAACGCCGACATACGATCGACAGTCTGCCAATGCTCGTCGCGACCGACGGGGCCCGTGACCAGCAGATTTCCTCCGCCGCTCACGTACTTCATCAACGCCTGCCACGTAACTTCGTTCAAAGCCTGCGGTGACGGAAGAATCGCAAGCTTCGGAGCTCCGAGTCTTTCGATTTGATTTTCCGCGACCACATAGGCCGTCAAATGGGCGTCGTAAGCCAGTGCCCGAATCGCAGTGTGCTGTGCGTCAATCTGCAGATTCCCCACGGCCGAATACTGAGCCGCTTGAGAAGTCACAATCGCGATCGCCGGAAGCTCGGGGCTCCGAAGATGCTCGCTGATCTGTTTCGAAAGCGAGGCAAAGTCCCGCAGCACTGCCGCTTCCGGCTTTTCCGTACCATCTGGCCGGATTGCGCCGATCGGCGTTTCGTTTCCTTCTGTCATGTACGAATTGGAATTCCAGAGCCACTCGATCGTCCCGGACGATTGCACAAAGGAGGTCGCCACTTTCCGTTCGAAGAGATAGCTTTCCTGTTCGGGAGTAAACCGCGCAATTTCGTCGAGCGTCATCTCTCGTTGCAACCCGGTCTCCTGAATCAGCAGCGCTTGCCCCGGCTGTTTTGCGAAGAGCGAATCCCAAAGCAGGGAATCGTTTTGCCACCACGTGTGATTGGTCAAAAAGTCGAGCGCCTTCCCGTAGAAGGCCGGCGAAGGTCGATCCATGATTCCGCCTTCGTCCTGTCCAATGGTCACCAGTTGTTGCGAACCCGAGGCGCGTACCGTGTCGCGCATTCGCTGCGCCCACTCAGCGAAGACATCCTGCGCAAACAGCATGTAGTCATGCGCCTTCAACGAATTTCGTCCGATGTACATCCCTCGCGAATTGAATTCGATCTCTTGCGGCAGCGAAACCGACCCTTCGACCGAGGTGACGGGAAGATTCCAGGCTGCAGCCAATGCCGCGCGATCCGGGTAACGCTTTGCCAGCCATTCATTCCACTTCTGTGTTTCGATCCAATCCTCATTCGGCCGCATGGTCCAAAGACGTTTGGAGATGCTTGGCTCGTTGATCAAATCCCAAGCCAGCCAGGGCACGTTCTTGAATCTTGCTGCCACAGCGGAAATCAGTGTCTCTTGTTTGTGAACCGTTTCCGGATCGAGATAGGAATTGCTTCCGCCCAAAACGTCCGGCAAGAATGCAAAAAAGTTAAATTGCACCGGCAGACCGTGCTTCCGCGCTGTCATCAGAAACGCTTCCAACGTGCGGAACGTCCGGTCATACGGCTGGCCGTTTTCATCAAAGAACTTGTCCCAGCCGGTCCACCACCCCGAGCGAATCATGTTCAGGCCAGCTGAGTGGATTTGCGCCAGATCCTGGTCCCAGACGTACGCGTTCGGATGCTCGAAGTACAGCCGTTGTACTTCGCTCGACATGTAAGTCGTACCCACAACGCCGAGCGGCTTCCCATCCAGTTCGAAGTAATCGCGATTGACAGAGAGTTTCGGTCCTGAATTCAAATACTCCAAATCGCGAAGCCAGAATCCAGAACGATAGACCTGCCGGACGATCGTTCCTTCGAGAAGCTGCGCCTCGATAATGTGAAAGCCTTTTTCCGCTGGAGCTGGAAGCAGAATGGGTTCGCTTGCCGGCAACGGTGATATCGCTTCAACTTTCTTTGTTGGCTGGTCCTGCGGATACATCGAAAGTTTTACCGTAAGATTTGCCGCGGTTCTTCCAAAGCCATTCCAAAGAATCTGCGCCTCAACTGGCTCGCCCGGCAAATACAGCGGCACGGTCGGCCGGACGGTGAAACTCTCCGCGCCCTGCGATGCGCGCTCCGCCAGTGTCCGGACGAGTGTTCCTGTTTCAGCTCGAGTGAAAAAATCGCCCGTCAACTCCGCTGGCAGTAATATCCAACGGCCGCCGTTAAATCCATTCTGCAAGTGATCGACTTCCAGAACTGGATCCGCCATTCGCCGGTCTCTTTGCATTGCGAACGCGAGCGCATCCAGCCTTGCGTCGATTGATCCCGCTGACCCACCGCGCGCGTAAAGATCCACGGCGCTTAATCTGATCACTGGGCTGAACGATTTCTTCCAGCCGAACGAAGGAATATTGGCAGGAAAATCCGGATTTGATCGAAACTCCAAGCCGTCCGAGCCGGGAGCCGTTTGGTATTGGTCAATCGAAAGCTGACGCAAAAACCGCACGCTGTAATTGCGAAGATGCCAACCCGTCGCGTCTTTGTACGCGGCGCGCGTGAACGGCCGGCCGCCGACCGCCAGCAAGTTTCCGCCATGCTTCAAAAAGGAAAAAATTTCGGCCCACGCTGCCTCGGGAAATGCGGAACCGTACGCCAGCACGAGCAATTTCGTTTCCGGTTTTGCCAGTTCGGCCTTCAGTTGTTCTACCGAAGCCAGGCGCGCGCCGGGCACCAGTTTGGCCATTTGATCGGCCGAAATTGCGGGCGAGTCTGCGTTAGGGAAGCCTGGCTCGCTGAAAACCACTGCGTTCGAAGGCGTTTGCGCCCCACCACGTTCGGCGAATACAAACGCGAACACCGCGCACAGCGCAAAACGATTCAGCTTTGTCATGACTCCTGCCAGTTTCTGAGCTCTTAGTCCGCAGTTGACTTATATCATCAACCCCAACCGCCGGAGTACTGCCCAATCGTTTTTGTAGTGAGAATTCCCCATTTGTGGCATCCTCTTGCGCTGGCGCTCCTAGACCAATGCGGCCCGGCGCGTTAGTATCTGACGCAACTTGTGTTCAATTTCGACGAGACGGATCGACTCATGGCAAATGTAAGTCCGGCTAATGCAGCGCCCGTGCAGGAACAGAGTTCCAACCAAAGCTACACCACCGCTCTTTCGATGGTGACCGTTTTGTTCTTCTTCTGGGGTTTTGTTACATCCCTGAATGACATCCTTATCCCTCACCTTAAGAGCATCTTTGATCTGAATTACACCAAGATCATGCTCATTCAGTTTGCTTTTTTCACTGGTTACTTTCTGTTTTCCCTCCCTGCCGCGAAGATAGTGGATACCTTGGGCTATAAAAAGACGATGGTCATTGGCCTGGTCACCATGGCTGTCGGCGCGTTTGGTTTCCTCCCTGCTGCGATGATTCCGTCCTACCCGTTCTTCCTTGGCGCCCTCATGATTGTGGCCGGTGGCATGACGGCTCTGCAGGTTTCCGCTAACGCGTATGTAGTCGTGCTTGGCAATCCCGAGACGGCTTCAAGCCGCCTTAATCTTTCCCAAGCCTTCAATTCTTTCGGTACCTTCATTGGTCCCGCCCTCGGAGGCTTCTTAATCCTTAGCGCCGCTCCCAAATCCGCTGAAGCCATTAGGGCGATGTCTGACCAAGCGTTGCATGCCTATCGCGTGCAGGAAGCGTCCTCCGTAAAAATGCCTTACATTGTTATCGGCCTGTCTTTGCTGTTGTTTGCAGTCCTGATCGGGCTTTTCAAACTGCCGGCTATGGCCCAGGCGGAGCGCCACCGCGCCAGCGGAAGCATCTGGAAATATCGCCATTTGGTTCTCGGTGCCATAGGGATTTTTGTCTATGTCGGTGCGGAAGTCTCCATCGGAAGTTTCCTGATCAACTATTTCGCAGAGCCGACGATCGGCAACCTCACGCAGCAGGCTGCAGCCAGATACGTGTCCCTTTATTGGGGATGCGCAATGGTTGGCCGTTTTGTCGGCTCCGCCATCTTGCAAAAAGTAAAGGCGGGCACGCTGCTCGGCATTTTCGCTATGGGCGCGATGGCACTCGTCGCTACCTCCATGCTTGCTACCGGCCACGTCGCTATGTGGAGCATCATCTTTGTCGGCCTCTTTAATTCCATTATGTTTCCGACCATATTTTCTCTCGGCCTTGCCAAACTCGGACCGCTCACAGGCGACGGCTCAGGGTTACTCATCGCCGCGATTGTCGGCGGCGCAATCATTCCCGTCGCGCAAGGTTGGATCGCCGACCACATCGGCATCCACCACGCTTTCATTCTGCCGGTGATTTGTTACGCCTATATCGTTTATTACGGACTGCGCGGCTCGCGCCCGGTTGTACCCGCGGGGGCGTGAGTCCACTTGCGCTCGCAGCCCAGGTATTTGTGAATGGCTTCCAAACTCGCTGAGCCAGAGCTTGTCATCGGAGTTGACGTAGGCGGCACAAAAGTGGCTGCCGGCGTGGTCGATGCGCACGGAAAAATTCTCGCGCACACTCGCGCGCCCATGAATTGTCACGGTTCTGCCGCGGAAGGACTCGCATCCGTCACCTCGGCCATTGAGTCTCTGTTTTCGCAGCATCCCCAAAATCGTTCTCTCGTCCGCCGGATTGGAATTTGTGCTCCCGGCCCACTCGATCCACGAACTGGCGTCGTCATCAATCCACCGAACGTGCCCTGCTGGCGAGATTTTCCGCTGGCGGAAGCAGTTTCTAAGCATTATTCCGCCGTCGTTAAAGTGGACAACGATGCCAACGCCGGTGCTCTCGCCGAACATCTTTGGGGCGCGGGTCGAGGATATCGAAATGTTTTCTTCGCGACGCTCGGTACCGGTGTCGGTACCGGCATCGTCCTGGACGGGAAAATATTTCATGGCCGAACGGGAGCAGCCGCGGAAGGAGGCCACGTTTCGATCGACCTGAACGGGCCACTTTGCAATTGTGGCAAACGCGGCTGCATCGAAGTGCTCGCGTCGGGTACCGCAATCGCCCGCCGCACGCGCGAAAAGATTGCCGAGTCCCCTGAGCGAGGAGCGCACTTGCTCGCGCTGGCCGGTGGAGACGTCGCACGCATTCGCAGTGAAATGGTAGGCAAAGCCGCCGAAGCCGGCGATCCGCTCGCAAAAGAAATTCTCGAGCAAACAATGGAGTACCTGGCCGTTTGGCTTGGCAATACGGTGGATCTGCTCGAGCCAGAGGTGATTATTCTCGGCGGAGGAGCCGCCGAGATGTTGCGGCCCAAGTTCAGCGATATTCAAAAGCGCATGAAAAAGTGGTGCATCAACTCGCGCTATTTGGAAATTCCGCTGGTGCCGGCATTCTATGGCGAACACGCGGGCATTGCCGGTGGCGCCGCGCTCTGCCTTTCGAATTCTTCTTTTTAGGGATACTCACTTTTTCGGCGCTTCTTTCGGAGGAATTTCCGCAAAGCCCGGCGCCGCGCTCGTAATATTTTGCGCCAGGTCGCCATTCGCATCGCCCAGTGCGAAACGGATTCCGCCGGTTACCAGCTTCAGGAAAAATGGAATCTCCCAATTTTCGGGACGATCGCCCATCGCCGTGTAAAAAACGCGGCCCTTTCCGTGCATTCGTGCCCAAGTCACCGGATACGGCTTACGTTGGTAGCAGTTGCCTTTCATTCCAGCCGTATCCACCGTTGCAATCACGTGGATATCCGTCATGAAATCCTTCAGCGAATACCATTCTTCCGTAAATTCCACGGGCGACGTCGTGCCTTCGAGTCCGGGAAACTTCGGATCGTTCAGAATTAGCTTTGTCGTCTGCAGTCTTGGCGAGCTTCCGTGAATGATGAATTCGCCGCCCAGCATCCTTAGATAGGGATCGGACTTTTCTCCATATGCCACATACCGCGAAGAAAGGTCCGGCGTGTCCGGCTTTGTGTGAAATGTGTCGCTCGCTGCGTGCACTCCCACAAATCCCTTGCCATCGTGAATCGAATCGAGGAATTTCTGTTTTCCCGCCGCGGTCATGGGTGGATTCTTGTCCGTGCCGATCTCCGTCAAATCGCCGGTTGTGAAAAACAGCGTCGCGCCGAACGCGGCGAAATCGTTCGAATCAAAAATTCGGCCGTCCTTGGAACACTGAACTTCAAATCCGTTTTTCTTGCCCATTTCGGTGACGGCCGTCTCGACGATGCTGAGTTTTCCGTCGACGCGCTTGACAACGTCGTGCTCCCATCCCGACGATTTTGTAAAGACCAACACCGATTTCGAAGACGCCGCAAAAACATTTTTGGTCAAGGCGAGACTCGCGCCGGCCGCCGCCGTCGTTCGTAAGAAATCGCGCCGATTTGGTCCCTGGCTCATCTCATTCCTCCTGAAAATACGAAACTCTAAGGATGTCCTTCTGCATGCGCACAGCCTGGAAATTCTGCAAAGAAGCGGCTCGGCTCCCACCCCAGTTCGCGCATTCCCATCTCCGAAGAATAATACGCGCCAACGACCCATTCTTTCAGGTTCGCGAACCCTGCAGCCGCCGAACTCTTTGTCTCGCTGGCCTTCTCCTCGCCAGAAGAAATCGCGGTTAACAGTTCCGTTTTCTGCGCGGGCGTCAGCGCAACAAACGTAGCGCTGTACCGCGCCGTCGATTCCCGCTCGACGGCGTTCAACGCGGTAACGAACTCATCGCGACTTTTCGGAGTATCCGCACTTAACAAGAGATCTATGAATTGCGCTACGCGCGCTTTCATCGAACCCGGAACAACGGCCTCGGCGATCGCCTCAAGCGCCGCAAACTGTTCCAAGTCTAAGAAGTGCGGCGATCCTTTTTCTCCGGACGCCTCGACATCATTCATCAGCGCTTCGTCTGCCAGATGTCCCCAAACCGGGTGCGTCGTGCTGGCCCACGGAAAAATCGCGCCAGCAGAAACACTGCCAAGCAGCATTCGCGCCGCTGCTCGACGCGAAATCGTCTCGCTGGCATTCGCAACGTCTGTCGTCTCTCGAAAATCGTTTTTGTCGGTCATCGCCACACGTGCTGAACTTTCGTCGCGCGGGATGTTACCATTCCACCGCTGCGCGTCACAAGAAAGGGTTCGCTGTGCCAATTTCATCTGGTGAAAAGTTCGATGTGATCGTTGTTGGTTCGGGGGCCTCCGGCGGATGGGCCTGCAAGCGTTTGTCCGAAGCTGGACTCAAAGTGGCGCTGCTCGAAGCAGGTCGCCCGCAATCCGACAGTAATTTCTCAGAACACAAACCTGCGTTCGAATTGAAATATCGCAATATGGCCGCCGAACTTCTTCGCAAGACGCGGCCCGTGCAGTCCGTTTTTGATGTCTGCAACGAATACACCGCGGATTGGTTCGCCAACGATCTCGAGGAACCTTATACAACGCCGAAGGATCAGCCGTTTCTCTGGATGGGGCGAGTCCGAATGACCGGCGGCCGCACGAACGTTTGGGGTCGCGTCTCATTACGGTTCAGCGATCTGGATTTCAAATCTGCTTCGCGGGATGGCTTCGGCGAGGATTGGCCGATTTCGTACAAAGACATCGAGCCTTACTACGACTTGGTCGAGAAATACGTTGGAATCTGCGGGTCGAAAGAGGGAATCGAGCATCTTCCCGACGGCCAATTCCAGCCACCGATGGCGCTCACTTGTCAGGAACAAACGTTCTGCGACAGCGTGAAGAAAAAATTCGGCCGCGGCGCCATGTCTGCGCGATCGGCAAATCTGACGCGTCCGCTGAACGGTCGTGGCGCTTGCCATTACTGCGGTCCGTGTGAGCGCGGCTGCATGACCCATTCTTATTTCAATTCCGCGTTCACCACCGTCGCCGACGCGCTCCGTACCGGTAACTGCACGCTCATTTCGAACGCTATGGTCTCCAAGGTGCTCCTCGACGAACAGCAAACCCAGGCAAAGGGCGTTCTCTATATAGATCGCGTCACTAAACAGCCCAAAGAGATTCGCGCTCGTGTCGTCATCCTCTGTGCGCAAACGCAGGAATCCACTCGCATTCTCCTGAATTCCGCAACGCGCGAATTCCCCAAAGGGTTGGCAAATTCGAGCGGCGTTCTCGGCCATTACTTTACAGCCCATGTGCGCAGCGCCGGAGGCAGCGGAGAATTTCCCGCGCTCGGGGCCGCGCCATCGATGGGCGGCCCGCGTAAACCAGTCGGCCTCTACATCGCCCGGTTTCGAAATCTTCCCGGCCAACCAGCGGCAAAGAATTTTCTTCGCGGTTACGGCTACGAAGGCGAATCGTCTATAGATTTCAACTGGAGCGCGCCCGGCTTCGGAGAGCCGTACAAGAGAGCTCTTCGCGAACCGCAGGTGAGAGTGGGAATCACTGGCTTTGGCGAAGTTCTTCCTCGATGGGAAAACTTCATCGAACTCGACGCGGACAAAAAAGATGTGTTCGGAATTCCGGTTCTGAAGATTCACATGGCCGACAGCGAAAATGAGTCCGCGATGATCAAGGATATCGGCGAATCCGCGGGAGAAATGCTCGAAGCTGCGGGCGCAAAAGACGTCCGCACCTACGCGCATCCTTCCGCTCCGCGCTGGGCGCTTCACGAGGCTGGAACCGCCCGCATGGGTTCCGATCCCAAAACATCCGTCCTGAACCAATTCCAGCAGACGCACGACGTCAAGAATCTCTTCGTCATGGACGCCAGCGGCTTCACGTCAAACCCATGCCAAAATCCGACGCTCACCATCATGGCGCTATGTGTTCGTTCCTGTGACCACGTGCTGGATTCACTGAAGAAAAACGAACTTTAGGCGGGAAGGGAATTGCCTCGAAGAAAATTGGTTCCGGGACGTGGACTCGAACCACGATACTGAGCTTCAAAGGCTCATGTCCTACCGATTAGACGATCCCGGAACCGCTCTTAAATTTTAGCAGACACACCACACACTTCCCAACTGCCTCCGTGCGCCTCGCGTTCGTTTCTGCTAAATTAGAAAGGTTGTTTCCATCTTCGGAGAGGTGTCCGAGCGGTTTAAGGAGCACGCTTGGAAAGCGTGTGTAGGTTAACCCCTACCGTGGGTTCGAATCCCACCCTCTCCGCCATTCCTCTTCTCTTCAATTTCCAAATTCCATCACACTCTTGTTGGCAAAAGCACCGCTTCTTAACTGGTTTTCCGGCGGGCGGGCGGCGCTTTAGCCGGCAGTGACTTCAGCTTGTCCAGAGCAGGCTGTTTGTAGGGCGAGTTTACCGACGCTGCTTCCGTAAACGCCTGCTTCGCTTCCGGCAGCTTCTTCAAATTCAGAAATGCAAATCCCAGCCGGTATTCATTCCTCGCATAACTCGTGTCGCTGGACTTCAAAAGCGGCGCCGCTGTTTGAAAATTTGTGACCGCATTTGCGTTATCTTTTTTCTGCAGATTTACTTGCCCCAGCGCGCACAGCGCGAATCCCTTCTGCAACGTCGTCTGCTTTTTCCAATCGTCGTCCGAAACGCCTTCCGGTTTCGGTGCGGAGTCGGCCAGGCTCGCGGCCTTTTTCGCGTACGCTTCGGCTTTGTCCAGTTGTTCGCCCTTCTCGCTGTAGTAGTCCGCCAGGAGCAATAGCATTCCCAAATTGTTCGGATCTTTCGCAATCAATCCGTTAGCGACTTCCAGCATCTTGGGAACGTTTTGCGCCTGTTGGTAGGACGTCGCCGCTACGCCGAGCGCTTGATTCGCGTACGGCGAATCGGGAAACAACTCCGCAAATTTCGCCAGCATCCCGGCCCGCTTGCCTGCATCTTGCGCCTGGTAAACTCCCGCATACACAGCCTGTTGAATGTATCGAATGCTGTCGGCGCTGGACTGCAGCGCACTTTCTTTTTGTTGCTTCCACTGTTCGTCGCTGATTCCCGCCGGCGCTGGCGCGGTGCCGAATCTTTTCAAGATTCCCGCTGTCGTTTCGCCATAGGCAATCAATTTTTCCGCATCTCCCGCTTCGGACGCCGCGCGCACCATGTTTATAGCATTTGAAAAATTATCAGCATCGAGTGCGAAAAGTTTGTTGCCGTATTCGTAGGCCTTCGCGTAATTTTTCTGCGAAAGGTAAAAATTCACGTACAGCTCGTCGGCGACGAGCGCCATGTTTCCCTGGCCAAGTTCGCCGGCAAATTTATCAATCAGCGCAAGCTTTTGTGTCGGATCCGTCGCTGCGTTAATCTCCTGCATTGCGTGGTCCGCATCGGACCCCGCCGCAATCGGAACATATTTTCCGATGTGTTGTGCCTGCACTCCCGCGCAGCAGACAAGAAGTATCAACATGGCAAATTGCAATTGTCGCACCAGCTCTCGCATGAACGCCTCCCGGGACTTACCCGCGGAATCTTGGTAGGAATTTCCCCGCATCTTAGTTCTGCGTCCGGCGCAAAGCAAATGGAATCCCCTGCTTGCCACGCGCTTCCAGTTCTGCCATCTTCAATGAGTTCGTAGTTCCTTGATCATGTTCCAGCCCACGCTCGACCAGGTCCGCCGCGCATTCCGCATCGTCTCCGGTTTCACCCTGCTGCTTGTTGGCGTCATCATGCTTGTTACTCCCGGACCCGGCTGGCTTACGATTCTTCTCGGCCTCAGTTTGCTCGCTGCGGAGTTTGTCTGGGCGCGCCGTCTGATGAACCGGATCAAGCACGAAGGCGGAAGAATCAAGGACGCCGTGCTGCGGCAAAACTCCGCCAACTCGCCGCCGGAAGATTCGGCCAAGCGGGACGGCATGAAGGAATCGTCATGACCACGGAATGGAAGAATAAGTGGGCGCTCGTCACTGGCGCCAGCGCAGGCATCGGAAAAGCCATTGCCGAAGAACTTGCCGCGGGCGGCACAAATCTCCTCCTGACTGCTCGCCGCGTGGATCGGCTTCAAGAAATCGCTGATGGTCTGCGCTCGGCGCACAAAATCAGCACTGAAATCTTTGAAGCGGATTTAGCCAATCCTGCCGGTCCGGATGAAATTTTTCGCTTTACCGAAGAAAAGGGTATCACCGTCGAACTTCTCGTCAACAACGCTGGCTTCGGCCAGTTCGGCGAGCTTCCCACCGTGGATACCAAACGCCTTCTCGACATGGTGCAGGTGAACTGCACGGCTGTCCTACATCTGACGCGCTTGTTTCTGCCACAAATGATCGCCCGCCGGCGCGGCGATGTTCTAATCGTCGCTTCCACGGCCGCTTTCCAGGCCGTTCCCTACATTTCCACTTACGCCGCCACCAAAGCCTTCGACCTTTATCTCGCGGAAGGCTTGGCCGAAGAAATGAAGCCGCATGGCATTCGCGTTTGCGCTCTTTGCCCAGGCACCACCGAATCCGAATTCCACGACGTAGCCGGCCATCCGTCGCACTCCAGGGGACGCCAGGAGACGGCCGGAAAAGTCGCCAAAACCGGCCTCCAGGCACTGGCCGCCGGAAAAAGTTATGTCATCTCCGGTCTCGGGAACTATCTCGGCGCGCACGGCGAGCGCCTCGTTCCTCGCCGGTTTGTGACACGCGTCGCGGCCAAGATGTTCCGTCCTCGTACCTAGCCCCAACTCGACCGGGGAACTTTTTTGACCCCTCAAGGGAAGTATCCATGTAGGCAGTCAGGACGTCTAACTGGAAGAGTTTGTATGTTATTGACCGGCTTGGCTTTGCGGTCGACCTTCCAGCAGGAGATATGAAAGTTTCCGACGAACGCGATGACGTTCTGCTGCGCTATGCCGCCAAGGGCGATGAGACTGCCTTCACGGAGTTGTATCGCCGGCATCAGGCTTCGCTCTACCGCTACGCCTTGCGCATGACCGGCAGCCCGTGGTCGGCGGAAGAAGTTGTGCAGGACGTGTTCATGACCCTGATTCGCCAGCCGAAAAAGTACGACGCCGACCGAGGCGAAGTCGGCGCGTTTCTCTTCGGCATTACGCGGAATCGCGTCATGAAGCACTTGGAGCGTTCGCCGCGGGAACTCTCGCTTGACGAAGACGCGGAATCCGGGTCGTCGAGGCAGCCTGCCGATCTTCTGACGCCGGCATTTTGGGCCGAACGCCACGAACGGGTCGAGCAGGTGCGCGAAGCGGTGATGAGTCTGCCGCCGGAATTTCGAGAAGCCGTTGTCTTGTGTGAGTTGGAGGAATTGTCTTACGAAGAGGCCGCGGCAAAGAGTGGCTGCCCGATCGGTACTATTCGTTCGCGTCTTCACCGTGGCCGGGCGTTGCTCATGGCTCGTTTGGAATTGCTGCGCGATGTGCCGCGGCGCGCCTCGGCGGGCGATTAAGAATTTTTTGAGGTAAGGCCAAAGGAAGTTGCGTATGAACTGCGAAGAATTCCAATTAATCGGTCTTGATGCCGGCACCGGCCGGATTACGTCGGCGGAAAAAGCTGCGGCCGCGGACCACGCGAGTGTTTGCGCAAAGTGCGCCGCCCTCGCCGATTCGTGGGAAGCCGCTCGATCCGAATTGTCTGTTTTTGCCGAGGCAACTCGCACCGCACAAGCTCCGGCTCGTGTCCAGATGCGCTTACTTCAGGAATTGCGCTCGCAGAAGCGTCCTCATGTGGTGTATCGCCGCGCCGGCATCATCGCGGCTTGGGCACTGGCGACAGCGGCTGCGATCGTGGGAGTCGTCAGTTGGCAGAGCTGGCGCTCGAGAGCGAACACCCCGCAGGCGCGCGCCAGCGTTCCGGCGGTTATCAATTCCGCTCAGGAATCGCCTGTCAGTGACGCGGTTCTGGTTGCTGATGAAGACGGCGGAAATTTTACTCCGCTTCCCGGAGCGCTGCCCATCGACGCCGATACCGGCGCGGTATACGAAGTTCGCATGCAGCGTGCCTCGCTTGGTGCTCTTGGTTTGCCGGTGAATGAGGAAGACGCGTCGGATTGGATCAATGTCGATTTGCTGGTTGCGGAAGACGGTACGCCACAGGGTGTCCGCTTGCATGACGACGCAAACCAGTTGGCTTCGCTTCAATAGTCGGAATTTTGAGATTGCACAGGAGAGAAGAGGAGAAAACACGATGAAAAGTTTGTTTCGAACCATGATCCCTCTTGTCGCAGCCGCTGCGTTTGCAGCCGCGGCAGTTGCTCAAGAAGCACCACCGCCGCTTCCCGATTTGATGGCGCAGCAGGCACCCATGCCTCCCGGCCCGGGCGGTCCTGGCGGACCGGGTTTCCACCGCATGGAACTGCTCGGAATTGGCGGTTTTCACGGCAACAAAGTTGTCACCGGAGCCCCATTTAGCGCCGTTGCCGTCACTACCTTCAGCCACACGCTCGCCGACGGCAACAAAATCTCCAACACGCATCAGGTGAATTTGTACCGTGATAGCCAGGGCCGCTTCCGCAAAGACGGCACGGTTCCTCCGATGGGTGAACTCGCAGTCGCACAGCCGCACTCGTTTGTCGTGATTCACGATCCCGTCGCGTCCAAAGGTTATTTGCTGAATCCGGACAAAAAAGTCGCGCACGTGATGACGATGAAAGGCCACGGACACAAAGGTCCGAACGCGCCCGTTGGCGATGCATCATCTGCCGCTGCGCCGGACGCCATCGAAGCCAACGAACCGGAAAATCCAAACGTCACGAAGGAATCGCTCGGCACGCAGACCATCAATGGAATCAGTGCACAGGGCACCCGTTACACGCGCGTCATCGCTGCTGGCAGCATTGGCAACGACAAGACAATTACAGTCACCCGCGAAGTTTGGTACTCGCCCGATCTGCAGATGGTCGTGCAGAGCAAGCACAGCGACCCTCGCTTCGGCGACACCACCTACTCTTTGACGAACATTCAACGCACGGAACCCGCTGCGAATCTGTTCACAGTTCCGTCGGACTACACGGTGAAGGAAGGCGGCCCTCGTCCGGGAATGATGCACAGGCACATGCCCACACCTCCGGCTGATGCGCCTCCCGCGCCGAGCTTGTAAACGATCTTCTCTCCTGAAGAAGACAGCGCGCCCTCTTTACCCCTCACCGCCAGTGGAGGGCGATAAGGGGGCGCCGCTGTTTTGAAATGAAAATTCCTGCGAAGGCGATCGAATATGGTGAACGAAAAACAACTCTCAGCCCAACTCCAGAGCGAAGGTTTCTCGCATACTTACACTTGGGCCGATGGCCCCAATGCACACTATCCGCCTCACACCCATCCAACCGAAACCGCGCACATCATCTTGAGTGGTGAAATGACACTCACTATCAACGGTCAGGCTCGCGTCTATCGTGCCGGCGACCGTTGCGACGTTCCTGCCGGTATCCCGCACTCCGCGGACATGGGTCGCCTCGGCTGCCGCTACCTGATCGGTGAGCGCACCGCCGCTCATTAAGCTTTGCTTTGGATTTGTCGCCTCCGGTGCTGCTGTCGATTCGCGATGTGCTAACGTACTTCGTCAGTTGCGGGAGCGTTCTTTCCGATGGCCAGGGCCAGAGTTTTCGCCACTCATCCACTTTTTGAAGAAGCGCGAGCCATTCTCGACGCCACCTGCGACGTCGAGTATTGGACGCAGCCCGAACGCCCCGCGCGCGAAGAAATAGCCCGCCGCAGCAAGGACAAAGATGGCCTCGTCTGTCTTCTGACCGATCGAATCAACGACGATCTCTTTCGTGCCGCTCCAAAACTCCGCATTGTCGCAAACGTCGCTGTCGGCTTCGACAATGTCGACGTGCCCGCCTGTACCAAACGCGGTGTAGTCGCAACAAATACTCCCGGCGTACTCGACGAAACGACTGCCGATTTCGCGTGGACCTTGTTGATGGCTGTCGCCCGCCGCTTGGTTGAAGGCGATTCCTACGCGCGCAACGGAAACTGGAAGGGTTGGAATCTCGATCAGATGTGCGGCACCGACGTCTGGGGAAAAACACTCGGCATCATCGGTTTCGGCCGCATTGGCCGAGCCATGGCTCGTCGCGCCTCGGGTTTCAAAATGCGCGTCCTGTACAACGCCACGAAGCGCGCGCCTGCGGAAATCGAGACGGAATTCGGCGCTGAATTCCGCGATTTGAACGCACTTCTCGCCGAGTCCGACTTCGTCAGTCTCCACGTCCCTCTCAATTCCGAAACTCGCGGCCTTCTCGACGCCGCAAAATTTTTCCGCATGAAGCCCACCGCTTTCGTCATCAACACCGCTCGCGGCCCCGTTATTGACGAAGCCGCTCTCGTTCACGCCCTCGAATCCGGAAAAATCGCTGGCGCCGCTCTCGACGTATTCGAACAGGAGCCGTTCATTCATCCCGGCCTCAAGCGCCCGAACGTCGTCATGGCGCCGCATATGGGTTCCGCCAGCGTAGAAACTCGCGCAAAAATGGCCGCAATGGCAGCCCACAACGTCGCGGCTTTTTTTCACGGTCAGCGCCCGCCCAATATGCTGAATCCGGAAGTTCTGCAAACGACTTGATTGGTTATGGCCGATCCCAAACAGATCGCTCGCGGCATCTTTCAGCAGACTCTCTCGTCCATCGATATACCCTCCGTCATGGACCGCCGCATCATTCGTTCCGGCAACTGCGTCAGCATTGACGATCACTGCTTTGATCTGTCCGCCTTCTCCGAAATACTCGTTGTCGCTCTTGGCAAAGCCACACATTCCATGCTTCGCGGCTTTGCACAACTTTGCGGCGACAAAAAATTTTCTGGCGTTGCCGTCGCTCCGACTCCTCCCGATCTCCCAATTCCCGGAGTCACCTACTTCGTCGGAGGCCACCCTATCCCCAACGAGCAAAGCTTCCTCGCCGCGCAAGCCGCAATCGGTCTCCTCTCGCAAACATCCGAAAAATCGCTCGTCGTATTTCTACTCTCCGGCGGCGGCTCTGCCCTCATGGAATTTCCGCTCGACGCTGGCATTTTCCTGAGCGACGTCCGCTCTTTGAATCAAGCGCTCGTCACCTGCGGCGCATCCATCGACGAAATCAACACGATTCGTAAACACGTCTCCGCAATCAAAGGCGGCCGTCTCGCCGTCGCCGCACCCCGCGCAACAAAAATTACCCTCGCCATCTCCGACGTGCCGCTCGGCAAAGAATCCGCGCTGGCCTCGGGCCCGACGATTCCCGATCCCACTAGCACCGCCGACGCCCTCCGCGTGCTCGATCAATTCAGACTCGCCGAACACGTGCCACCTTCGCTGCGGAAACTATTCTTCACGCCCGGCCTCGCCGAGACACCCAAGAAAACTCATCCCGCATTCACGAATTCTCACTTCTTTTTGCTCCTCACAGCGCACGATCTTTTTCATGCCGCCCATCACGCCGCCGAATCGCAAGGATTCCTCACCTGCTGTGACAACGCCACGGACGATTGGCCGCTGGATCGCGCCGTGGACTATCTGCTTGCCCAACTCGACGATCTTTGTCGTCAAAATTCCGGCCAGCGCGTTGCGCTCATTGCCGACGGAGAAATCAGCAGCACGGTTACCGGAAAAGGAATTGGCGGCCGTAATTCCGCGTTCGTCCTGGCCTGCGTGGAAAAAATCGCCGGCCAGCGGATGACCGTTCTCAGCGCCGGAACCGATGGCATCGACGGAAACTCTCCCGGCGCGGGCGCCGTTGCCGATGGCGAGACTCTCGCGCGAGCCGAGGCAATGCAACTCTCTCCGCGCGACTTCTTCGCTCGCAGCGACGCGTTCTCCTTCTTCGCCCATCTCGGCGACTCCCTTCTCACCGGCCCCACCGGAAACAACCTCCGCGATCTCCGAATTTTCCTGGCTCATCCTTAAAAAAAGAGGGCGAGCTTTAGCTCGCCCTCTCAAACTACGGCTCCGCTCCAAACCCTATTTCTTCGGCGGCAGCTTCTCCTCTATCGCCTTTAACCTCTCGCTCATTTCCTGAAGCATCTTTTCCAGACGCTCCAACCGCTTCGCCACCGCGGCAGAGTCGCCTTCACTTTTTTCCGCCCCGGCTCCGGCCCCGCCCGCTGCGCCGCCCCCGGGCTCTTTCTTCAGCCGTGCGATCTGTCCCTTAATCATCGGCGCCATTTCGATGCTCAAGTCATTGCTCTTCAGTAGCGCCTCAAGCGCTGGAATCGCGCTCGCATCTCCGCGAGTGCCCAGCGCAAAAACAGACGAAATGCGAACAGGGAAGTGCGGCTCCATCAAATAGCCCGCAATCTGTTGCGTAATTTCCTTGTTGCTCTTGTCCAATCGTGCGAGGCCGTTAATCGCCGCCTGCCGCGTATCGATCGGTTTTCCAGGAGCAGCCCACTCGCGCAGCACCGGCACAGCCTTGTCTTCGCCCAGTTCGCCCATCGCACGCAGCGCCGCGTTGCGCAAAAATCCGTCCGGCGAATCCGCCTTCACCGCATCCAGCAGCGTGTCCACCGAACCGGGAGCCTTCAGTTTTCCCAGCGCCGCCAGCGCGGACGCTTGCGCCCGGTACGAATCGTCGTGCTTCGCAATCTCGTTTACTTTCGCGATCACGGCCGTGTTGTCTTTGAAGTTCCCCAGTGCCGCCACGATTCGATTGCGCACCCACGGCTCTTTCGTCGTATTCAAGGCTTCCAGCAACGCCGTCGCCGCCGCCGCATTTTTTGTTCCGCCAAGACTTTCCGCCGCCGTCGCGCGCACTCCCCAGGCCTTGTCGGTCTTCAGCGCATCGCCAAGCACCGCGATCGCTTCTGCGTCGTCTTTCAGTTTCCCGAGCGCGTCTACCGCGTCCAGTCGGTCCGCCACTTCCGTCGCATTCTTCGTCTGATACACCCACTCCTTCTTTTCCTTGTGAAATTCCGCGGATTTCAATACATGTCCGCCCTTGTCGAACAGCACCATCAGCGGCGCGCTGTCTGCCGCGAGCGAATACGACTCTTCCCCTTTGTCCACGACGATCGGATACGTCTTCGCGCCGGCCGCTGTCGTGATCTCCACATCCACCGGCACGTGGAAAACTCCAACTTTGCCCTCAAGTTTTTGCGTCTGTTTCGCCTTCAACAAAATTTGGTGTTTCGCGTCGTCGTAGGCGTAGCTCAGATCAAATTTCGGCGCCCCCGCGCCATAAACCCACTGCGTAAAAAATTGATCCACGTTGACGTGCGTCGCCTCTTCGATGGCCTTCGCCAAATCCGCCGTCACCGCGTTCTTCCCGCGATTCACTTCCAGATAGTGCTTCAACCCCGCATAAAACGCGTCATCGCCCAACTGGTGCCGCAACATAAACAGCACCCAGCCGCCTTTGTTGTACGCATTCCCGTCGAATTCGCTCGAATCGTCAAAGTCGTGCCGCACGATCGGCTTCTCGTACAGCCCGGGATTCTCCATCCAGTCCCGCGCGTCGTTCCACAATTCGTACTCGATCTGGTCCTTCGGAAAATTGTGTTCCACCCAGATTCGTTCCATGAACGTCGCGAATCCTTCGTTCAGCCAGATGTTTCCCCAGTCCTTGCACGTGACCAAATCTCCAAACCATTGGTGTCCCAATTCATGAGCGATCAGCGGGTCCTGCCCGGTTGTGAATTCGTGCGCCAGCTTCTCGTGCGTCAGAGATGTGCTCGTGTTCGTCGTCGCGCTCGAATTCTCCATTCCACCCGCGACAAAGTCGTCCACCATCGACTGCGCATACTTTTCCCACGGATAGTCCACGCCCAGCCGCTTGCTGAAAAACTCCAGCATCCCCGCCGTCCTCGAATAATTCACCTTCAGCCGGTCGCCTCGTCCCTTCGGCGCATAGTACGTCACCGGCATTCCGCGCCAGCTCTCCTTCACTTCATCAAATTCCCCCGCCACAACCGTAATCAAATACGTCGAACTCGGCAGGTTCTCTCGCCACGTCCAGGTCTTGTTCCCGTTGCCCGCGTCGCTCACGCTCGCCAGCTTTCCGTTCGCCACCGTCACCCACGTCGCCGGAACCGTCAAAATCGTTTCCGTCGTCAACCGGTCGTTCGGATAGTCGTAGGTCGGCAGGTAGTAGCGAGTATCTTCCGATTCGCCTTGCGTCCAGACCTGTTTCGGCCGGTCCGGATAGTCCTTGTCCGGCAAAATAAAATAGAGGCCCTTCGTCGGTTTGCCTTCGTACTTGATCTCCACTTCAAACTTTTGCCCTGCCTTGGCCGCGCCGGGCAACGGCACAATCAACCGCGTCTCATTCGATTCGAACTTCGCCGCCGCCTTGTTCACAGTCACGCTTTGGATCGTCAGCCCGACCGAGTCAAACCAGATCTTCTCCGCGCCTTCCTTCAAAATGCTTATCGTGTGCGTCACGTCGCCGATCACTTTTTTCTGATCCACGTCGAACTTCAGCGCAATCTTCGAGTGCTGTAAGTCGTAGTCCTTGCTGCGCGCAAACGGCTCATCCGCCCTCGCAACGCTGCCAACGCCTAAACACGCCACGACCGCCGCAATCATCCACCACTGCCGCCACACTTTCACCGTTGCT
Organism: Candidatus Acidiferrum sp.; assembly: GCA_035295625.1. Lineage (GTDB taxonomy): Bacteria > Acidobacteriota > Terriglobia > Acidiferrales > UBA7541 > Acidiferrum. The sequence goes on from DATGIS010000076.1 coordinate 21,314, forward strand.
CTCAACATGCGCTCTCTCCTAAGTTCTTTTTTATCCTGCCGTCACTCGGCGAATCGCGTGGCCTGCTGCCTCAAGCACTTGAATCGCTCGTTCTAAATCTGCGTCCGACACCAACAAATAATCCGTGTCATACGTGGACACGGCAAAAATGCTCACGTGCGCTTCCGCCAGCGGCGCAGCAATCGCCGCCAGCACTCCCGTCAAACTAAACGGCAGCACGCCCTCCACCTGAAGCAGCCGCCGCCCGCGCTCCGCCATTGGCCCTTCCGGAATTCGCGCTTCCTCGCAGACAATCGAGAGCTCGCTCGCTGTCCGCGTCACCGTGACGAACTTTTCGCTATTCGCCCAAACCGGAATTTCCGCGCCAGGTTCCAAGCGGCAAATTCCGAAAAGCTCCGGATGCACCGTAATTGTCAGTTGATGATTCATGCACTCGTCGTCGCTGTCTTGCTTTCCAACGGCTCCTTTTACAACATCCCTCGCACGATTCCTCCATCGATTGCAATGGAAGTCCCATTCACGTAACTCGCTCGCTCCGATGCCAGAAATGCCACCACCGCCGCAAACTCTTCTGGTGTCCCGATCCGCCCCGCCGGTATCTGTTTCTTCCATCCATCCACGACGTCATCCACGCTCACTTTGTTCCGCGCGGCTACTGCTTCCGAAAGCTCACTCAACCGGTCGGTCGCCGTATATCCCGGGCAAACATTGTTCACTGTAATGCCGTACTTCGCGTACTCACTTGCCAGCGTCTTCGCCATTCCGTTCACCGCCGACCGGATTGAATTCGAAAGTAGCAGCCCGTCAACCGGCTGTTTCACGGTCGTCGAAGTGATGGTAATGAATCGCCCCCACCCATTCTTCTGCATTCTTGGCAGAGTCTCTCGCGCGAAATGTACAGTGCTCATCAGCAATAGGTCTACCGCGTCCCGCCACTCTTCGGTCCGCGTCTCGGCGAACAGTTTAGACGGCGGCCCACCTGAATTGGTAACGCAAATATCCACCTTCCCGAACCGCGTCTCCGCGGCCGATACAAAATGTCCGACTTCCGCTTCATTTCGCACATCAACTGCCTGATGAAAAATCTCTCCACCGGTTTCGTGCGCAATCTCGTGCGCCGTTTCTTCCAGCGTTTGCGCCGTCCTCGCGCAAATCGCCACCCTCGCGCCCTCTTTCGATAGCTCTCGCGCCACCGCGCGTCCCAGCCCCGTGCTCGCCGCTGCCACAATCGCCACTCGGCCCTTCAGTCCCAAGTCCATCCTTATCCCCCCGGCCAAACGCACGATGGTCTCCCGAAACCGCTTGCCCGGTCAAACCTGGCAAACCTTCCCTCGCCCCGCCTCTTGAACCCCCAAATGGCCAACTTCGCGCTTTTCTCGATCTTCTTTACCCGAAAAACGCCTTGACTCTATTGATAGATGTGCTAATATAACGTTCAGGCAAAATTCCGACTTCCGTTTCCTCCAGCTCTCGCCGCTATCCCCTTTAGAATCAACCTCAATCTGCAAGCGCGGCGTAACTCCTTTATTTTCAGTATTCACAGGGGGTGGTCGGCCCCTAACTCTTTTAGAATGAATACTTACGAAAAAAGGGGGGAGGGGCCCCCCTCCCCAGATTGGTTCACCCGATCACTGCCACCGGGTGTGAATTATTTCCCAGACCAGACCGATTCGCCCCTCTTTCGTCTATCTCCCTGTACCACGGAACATTTCGTACTTGGTGGTCGTACTGTCCGATAGGTGCCGGCAAACAGCAGGCGGGGGGCTCGAATATGGCAAGCAATGGCAGCGCTCTAACAAACGGAAAAAACGGCAAGAAACGTCGTCGCCGCATCATTTGGGGCAGCATCGCTCTCGTCATCCTCTTGGGCGGAGGCTACGGCGTCAAGGCCGCTCTGACTCCCAATCACGAAATTGACCCCTCCAAGCTCGCCGACGTCGAAAAGGGCGACCTCGCCCGCGTCGTCGTTGCCACCGGAAAGATCCAGCCGCTCTCCAAAGCCGAAATCAAATCCAAGGCCAGCGGCATCGTGAAAAAGATTTATGTCGACTACGGAGACCGCGTGAAAGCCGGTCAGATTCTCGCCGAGCTCGACAAAGTTCAGCTCGAAGCCGCTCTTCGTGCCGCCGAAGCGAATCTGCAGGCCGCAGTCGCCGCCAGCGATTCCGCCAAGGCCGCTCTCGAACGCAACAAAGTCGACGCCGAAGGTCCGGACGTCCCGTTCTTGAAGCTCAACATGGAGCGCGCGCGCCAGATGTTCAAAGACGGCGTCATGTCCAAGAGCCTCGTCGAAGACGCCGAAAAAAATTATCAGCTCGCCCTCAATAAACAAAACAGTGCGCTCCACAACCTCGTCGTCTCCAAGGCGGAAATCGCCAAGGCCAACGCGCAAGTTTCGCAAGCCAAAGCTGCCGCCGATAACGCCGCCGAAGATTTGCGCAACTCCACCATCGTCAGCCCTATCGACGGTCTCGTTCTTTCTCGCGACGTCAACGTTGGCGATGCCGTCAGCTCCATCCTCATCCTCGGTTCGCAAGCCACGCCTATCATGACGCTCGGCGATGTCAGCGAAGTCTATGTGCAGGGTAAAGTCGACGAGTCCGATATCGGCAAAGTTTATTTGAACCAGGCCGCTCGCATCGTCGTCGAATCTTTCAAAGACAAAAAATTTACCGGCAAGGTCACCAAGATCTCTCCGCTCGGCAAGGAAAAAGACAACGTTACAACTTTCGAGGTTCGCGTCTCCATCTCCAATCCCGGCGGCGAACTCAAAGCCAACATGAGCGCCAACGCCGAAATTCTTCTGGAAGAAAAGAAGAGCGTCATCATGGCACCGGAAGCCGCCATGATTTATGACAAAGACCGCAACGCGCAGGTTGAAATTCCCGATCCCAAAGGTCCCAACGGCAAAAAGAAAGTCAGTGTGAAATTGGGAATCTCCAACGGCGTAAAAACGGAAATCGTTTCCGGCTTGACCGAAAAGCAAAAAGTCGTCCTGCAGTAAGCGAGGAAACGACTGTGTCCTTTCGCGACCTTCTTCTCGACACGCTGGTGACCCTCTGGGCGCAAAAACGCCGCACGCTCCTCACCATGTTCGGCATCGCCTGGGGCATCATCTCCATTACCATCATGGTGGCGGCGGGCGAAGGCCTCGGCGATGGCATCCAGAAAAATCAGGAAACCTTCGGCAAGGACGTCATGATTGTTTTTGCTGGCCGCACCAGCATGCAAGCCGGTGGCACGCGCTCTGGCCGTCTCATTCGCTGGCTCGAAGACGACTACCTGCAAGTCGCGAAAGAATCTCCGGCCTGCAAATACGTCATGCCCGAACTCGGCAATGACGCTCAGGTTCGCAGTCTTTTCAACAGCGGAACAATTCCGATTGTTGGCGCTCTCCCGCCTTTCCAGGAAATTCGCAGCGTCGCCACACTCGAAGGCCGCTTTTACAACGACCAGGACAATGAAGAAGGCCGCAACGTCGCCTTCCTCGGCAGCGACGTCAAAAAGCAACTTTTCGCCGACAGGGGAGCGCTCGGCCAAACTGTCTGGATGAATGGCATTCCGTACACTGTCATCGGAACGATGAAGCCCAAGGATCAAAACTCCAGCTACGACGGCTTCGACACGCGCAAAATTTTCATTCCCTTCAACGCCATGCGTCGCGATTTTCCCAACAAGCCTCCCGCCATCGAGCACTCTGTCGATCGTCTTCTTGTCGCACCATGGAATCTCGAAACGCACAAAGACTGTGTCCGTCAGGTCCGCCGCACGCTCGGCCGTTTGCACAGTTTCGATCCGCGTGACGAAGAAGCCGCCAGCATTTGGGACACCGTCAAGAATGCCCAAGCCAATCGCATGATCATCGTCGGCATGGAAATCTTTATGGGCTGCGTCGGCGTCGCCACTCTCTTTCTCGGTGGCCTCAGCGTAATGAACGTCATGCTCGTCAGTGTGCGCGAACGCACTCGCGAAATCGGAGTCCGCATGGCTCTCGGCGCCACTCGCCAGTCCATCCTTCGCCAGTTTTTCCTCGAAACCATTTTCGTCGTCGCAATCAGTGGTGGCGTCGGCCTCATCATTTCGTACGGTTTCTGCGCTCTCGTGAATCTCGCTCCCATGCCGCCATTCTTCACCGGCATGCTCACCAGCTGGAAAATCGCCGCCGGCTCCATTTTCCTCCTCGGCCTTATCTCGATTCTTTCCGCACTTTACCCGGCCAACCGCGCCGCGTCCGTCGATCCCATCGAAGCCCTCCGCTTCGAGGCAGGTGGCTAGCATGCAGTTATCAGTTCTAAGTTCTAAGTTAAACCTGCGCCTGCCTTGGTCTGCCCTTGTCTATAGCCGTGTTGAGTGTTTTGTTCGCCTGTGGCCGAATTCCGGGTCCGACTTTCGAGATGAGTCCAGCAAGCATCAGTTTGACTTCGCGAACTCTTGCCTCCATCACCTCGTACTGTTTCGGAACGAGAAGTCCCAGGTCTCGCGCGAGCAAGCAAAAGTAATCCAACTCACTGGCCGATCCGAGTGCCATGTGAAGAAATTGTTTCAACTCCGCATTTCCGGATCTGCCACAGCCTTCCGCAATATTTGCGGGTACGGAAAAAGCCGCTCTTCGCATTTGGCTGGTCAACCCGAATCTTTCATCGGCCGGAAATGGCGTCGTACTCCTGTAAATACTCAATGCGAGCGCATGTCCTTTTCTCTAAACGTCCAACTTCCGAAAATCTTGCATCGCCAGCAACCTCCATTGCGCAATTTCGCTGCAAAAATGTCCGTCACCCATTTCCTTCTTTTTGTTTCTACTTACAACTTACAACCTACAACTTATAACTCAACGGAAAGCTGCACACCATGCTAACTGAAATCTTCAAGCAGGCCTGGACCGCTCTCGGCCGCAATCCAGTGCGCAGCTTTTTGACGATGTCAGGAATCTCTTGGGGAATCGTCGCGGTCACTCTACTCCTCAGCTACGGCGCCGGCTTCCGCAGCGTCCTCATGTACACCTTTGAAGTTTTCGGCAAAGGCGCCGTTATCGCTTGGCCCGGCACGACCAGCGAACAAGCGGGCGGCGAACGCGCCGGTAAACCTGTCCGCTTCGAGGCAGAAGACGCAGAGTGGATCAAGGCGCAGTCCCCGCTCATCAAGCGTGTTACGCGCGAAACCGTTCGCTTCCAGGGTGTTTCCTACGGCGAGCGTCTTTCCGATTCCGCCGTTCGCGGCGTTTTTCCCGAATACGGTGAAATGCGCAACGAAGTCCCGAGCGACGGCCGTTGGATCTCGCCCGAAGATATCGCCGAACGCCGCCGCGTTATATTTCTCGGCGCCCGTCTCCGCAAAAAACTCTTCAGCGGCGAACCCGCGCTCGGTGAAACCGTCCGCATCAAAGGCATTCCCTTTACCGTCATCGGTTCGATGGACATGAAATTCTCTGACAGTTGTTATTTCAACTGCGACGACGAATCCGCCTTCATTCCCTATACCTCCGCCAACGATCTTTGGGACACAAAATATTCCAGCGTCATGGTCTGGGAACCCATCGCTCCTGTTTTTGAAGCGCCCGCCATGGTGCAATTCCGCACCGCCGTCGCCAATCGCCAGCATTTTTCTCCCAACGACAAACGGGCCATCACTATGTTCGGCCGCGAAGAATTCAAGCCCATCATGGAAGGCATTGGCATCGGCATCGAGGCGCTTCTTTTCTTGATCGGCGCCATGACACTCGGCATCGGCGGCGTCGGCGTCATGAACATCATGCTTGTCTCCGTCGAGGAGCGCGTCCGCGAAATCGGCCTTCGCCGTGCGCTAGGCGCGCGCAAAAAACACATTCGCTGGCAATTCTTGCTGGAAGCGCTCGTCATGACTCTTGCCGCGGGCGCCATCGGCATGTTTCTATCCTGGGGCCTCACCACGGCCATCGGCACGCTGCCGTTCCTCGGCCCCGCTTACGAAGACGAATCCGGCAAAGTGGACATTCACCTCAATCTTTCTGTCATGACTATGTTCTTGTCTTCGATGATCCTGATCGTTGTCGGTGTCGTCAGCGGCTGGCTTCCCGCCATGCAAGCCGCCAAACTCGACCCCGTCGAAGCCCTACGCTACGAGTGACGCAACTCTTGGACGGAAATTTCCCCGCACGGGCACGATATATCGTGCCCTCTTCGCCAGGCGCGAACTGAACTTGTCACGAACGAACTACTCGGCTCAAGGCCGCGGCGCATAAAAATAATAGTCCGCCGAATACGGCCGTTCCGTCTCGGTTCCGTTCTTGGATGAGTCGCAAGCAATCGCTGCGTCCACGACTCCGCCTTCCGTCTGCACTCGCTGAATTGTTGTGATTTTTTCCAGAGCTCCGCTGCCTTTGTGTCCGGTAACGGTGATCAGCAGCCAGGGAATTGCATCCGATTGAGGTGCGTCGTGCTTCGCTGCGGCTTTTCCTGTTACTTCGCTTCCGTCGGTCAGCTTCCAGGTTGGGCCTGCAAAATGTTCGCCGATCAATTTGCCTTTTTCATCGAAAAGCTGCGCCTTGGGCGCTTTCAGCGTCCAGCTATACTTGCCGTCGGCGCCTGCCGCACACGAGTAGATCTGAACCCCTTCTGCATGCGCGCGCAGCACAACCGCCTCCCCCGCCGGCGCTTTCAAATTCTCCGGCACCTCCGGCGACACCACACTCTGCGCCGCAGCGACTCCCAGCAATCCTGTGAGTCCCAAATTCAGCCAGCACTTCGTTGCGACACCAAGCAGCTGCATCGTTCGCTCCCAACGCCTCAAATTCTTTTCCGAAACTGATGACTGAGAACTGATGACTGACGACTGCCGTTCAGCACTCAATCACATTCAAAGCCAATCCGCCCAACGAAGTTTCTTTGTACCGCGACTGCATATCCATCCCCGTCTCATACATCGTCTTAATCACCTGATCGAGCGAAACTTTATGTTCTCCGCCTTCACGCAAAGCAATCCGGCAAGCATTGATCGCCTTCACTGCGCCGATCGCGTTTCGCTCTATGCACGGAATCTGCACCAACCCGCCAATCGGGTCGCACGTCATTCCCAAATTGTGCTCCATCCCGATCTCCGCGGCATACTCCACCTGTTGATTTCCTCCGCCCATCGCCGCCACCAGCCCGCCCGCCGCCATCGAGCACGCCACGCCAACTTCTCCCTGGCATCCCACTTCCGCGCCGGAAATCGAGGCATTCTCTTTGTACAGCGCGCCAATCACGCTCGCCGTCAAAAAATATCGAAACAATCTTTCTTCCGTTGCGTCTGGTACAAATCGCATGTAGTAGTGCGCCACGGCTGGAATAATTCCCGCCGCTCCATTCGTCGGCGCCGTCACCACTCTCCCGCCCGCGGCATTTTCTTCATTCACCGCCATCGCAAAGGTATTCACCCAATCCATGGGCGCCAGGGCATCCTCGCCATTTTCCACCGCCAATTTCTTTGCGGACCGCGGCGCGCGCCGTTTTACATTCAGTCCGCCCGGCAAAATTCCTTCGGTCACGAGGCCGCGCTTCACGCACTCCTGCATCACATTCCATATCCGCGCCACGTGCCCGCGAATCTCCGCGTCCGTGTGCCAGGCTTTTTCATTCTCCAGCGCAATCTCCCAGATCGCCAGTTTGCGCTCCTCGCCGATCCGCAACAATTCATCCGCGCTCGAAAACGAAAAGGGAACTGGCTTCGCAACTTTTGCTCCGGCGCTCTCTCCCTCGCGCAAAATAAATCCGCCGCCAATCGAAAAATAGACCTGCGTCGCCACCATCGCGCCGCTCGCATCAAACGCCGTGAAGCGCATTCCGTTCGAGTGCGCCGCCAGCGTCTTGTCCTTGTGCCACAACAAATCCGTCGCTTCGTTGAACGCAATTTCGTTTGCGCCGGCCAATTTCAATTTCTTCGCCGCGCGAATCTCCGCGAGTTTCGGCTCGATGGTTGCCGGCTCAATCAAGTCCGGCAGCTCGCCGCCGAGTCCCAGCAGAATCGCCCGATCCGTTCCGTGCCCATGTCCAGTCAGCGCCAGCGATCCATACAACTCCGCCTGCACTCGAGTCACACGCGCCAGGTTGCCACGCGCCTCCAGCGCATGAGCAAAATCCGCCGCCGCGCGCATCGGACCCATTGTGTGCGAGCTAGACGGTCCTATCCCCACCTTGAAAATCTCAAAGATGCTGGTCTTCACTTTTTCTTTACCTGAAATTGATGCTACGCCCATTTCTTTTTCTCTGACAGCTAACCCACTGCGCCGCTTCGCGTAGGCATTACTGGCCAAAAACGGCGCGCCGTTCAGTAAAAACGGGTCACGAAAATTGGACATTCTCCCCCTTTGCCACTGCTTCCGGTCAATGAGACAATCGGGGAATGAAAAAATCACAAACTTTATCGCTGATTCTCCTTACTTCCAGCGCGCTTCTCGCCTCATCCGCGTTCGCGCAAACTTCCGCCACTTCCGGCTCGACGCAAACTCCTGCCGCCAAGCCGCAGCCTTCTTCCGGAGCCGCCCCAGCTAAACCGCAGACGGGCACGGCTGCCGCCAAGCCAGGTACCGCTGCAGCCAAACCCGGCGCGGCCTCCGCTCTGGCCCTGAAGACCGATCGCGAAAAGGCCAGCTACGCCATCGGCGCAAATATTGGCAAGAGTATGAAGAAGGAAGGCGTGGATCTCGACCCCGCCATCATCGCCAAGGGAATCAAGGACGGCTTTGCAGGCGGCAAGCTTCTCCTCACCGATGAGCAGGCGCAGGCTGCCCTCGTCGCATTTTCCGGAGCCATGAAAAAGAAGCAGGACGCGCAGATGGCCGCAATCAGCGCCGCCAATCAAAAGGAAGGCCAGACCTTCCTCGCCGCAAACAAAACCAAGCCCGGTGTTGTTGCGTTGCCCAGCGGCCTGCAATACAAAGTCATCACCGCGGGCACCGGCCCCAAGCCAACTGCCGAAGACACGGTCCTGTGCAATTACCGCGGCACGCTCCTCAACGGAACCGAGTTTGACAATTCAGCCAAGCACGGCGGCGCAACGGAAATTCCCGTCGGCGGAGTCATCAAGGGCTGGACGGAAGCTCTTCAGCTGATGCCCGTCGGCTCCAAGTGGCAGCTCTACGTTCCTTCAGAACTTGCGTATGGACCGCGCCAGGCTGGTCCGGACATCGGCCCCAACTCCACGCTGGTCTTTGAAGTCGAGCTCGTCTCGATTCAACCGAAGCCAAAGGCGGAAGCCGCTCCCAAGGACGCGCCGAAAGACGCGCCCGCCGCGCAACAGCCGGCCGCACAGCCTGCTGCCCAACCAGCTGCTTCGCCTGCGCCACAACCGCCGGCGCCGCAAGCTCCCGCGCCAACTCCCAAACCGCAGGCTTAGTCCTGCGAGAGGTGACTTGACGTCGCCATCTTGTCCTTGGTTAGTGTTTTGTTATCGGGGCCGTCTACCAGGACGGCCCTTTTTTTTCGGTCAGTTTTCTATCGTTCGCAACAGCCGCAAAATTTCCGGCGCGGCAATCGTTTTGTAATCCGCGCTGAGCAGCCCGTATGTTTCCACCGTGTCGTACTTCCGGCTTTCGCCGCTCGATTGATTGCCGTTGAGCGGCCAATAGCACCAGCTTAGGTTCTTCTCCTTCAGATATTGCACGAACCAGATAAACCATTGTCCATTCGGCGTTCCGTCTGGGCCGCAATTCGTCAGCGTCTGGCAAGTTCCGAATTCGCCGACCCACAAGGGAACTCCCGGCTCTTGCGCCAACAGAAATCCAGCGCGTGCATCCAGCGCCTGTTTCATTTCTTCATAGCTCTGGAATTTCACCGCCTGCGAAGCGTATGCGTGTGGCGAGTAAACAAGTCTGCCCGGAATTTTCAAAACGACCGGCTTTTCGGCCGCGCCTCGAAAGTCCGTCGAGTATTGCGGGCCTTCCACCATGATCAACAGTTTAGGATTTGCCTCAAGAACGGCGTTGCCGCCGCGCTCCGCTGCCGCATGCCAATCCAACGCCGGGTCCGTTCCGCCCCATTGGGCGCCGCTGCGCAATTCGTTGCGCAAATCCGCGCCAACGACGTACGGCTGATTCCTGTATCGCTGAACGATCGATTTCCAGTCCGCAAGCCATCGCTCTTCGGAATACTCCGCGTTCGCCCACAATCCGTTGCCGTCTTTTTCGCTGCAGCACCAATCCGCGCGGCTCATGTGATTGTCGAGGATCACCATCAAATGTGCCTTGGCCAGGGCGGCAATCACCGCATCCATCACGTCCATCGCGTGCTTGCCCCGGAATTGCGGATTCGCCTTTACCGCATAGTCCGCCACAACCGGATTTTTCTCGAACGTTTCGTTCGCCCAGGGAAGTCGCACCGAATTGAACCCCATCTCCGCAATTTTGTTGACAATTTCTTTTAGCGGTTGATGGTCGAGTCCTCCGGCGACAAATTCCTCTTGGTCGAATCCATACCAATTCACCGAAGCCAGTTTTACGGTGCGATTGTGCGCATCGACGATGCGATGACCATCCGTGTGCAACGGCGGCCGGACATTCTGTTCTGCAGCCGCGGGAAGACAGAAAAAGAATGGCAAGGCGACCAGCGCCAGCTGCCGGCCAATATTTTCTCGCGATAGTTTCATCGTGCCTCTCCCTACGGCAAAAAGCCTACGCTCTGCCACAATTCCGCCGTCTTGAACATTTTTCCGCTGGACATCACAAACTCCACATTGCGAATGTCGTGGATATTTTCGAGAGGATTTCCCTTGACCAAAATCAAATCGGCGCGCTTTCCCGCTTCGATTGTGCCGAGTTCTTTCTCCATTCCCATCGCGCGAGCCGGAACAATCGTCGCCGCCTGAATCGCTTCGAGAGGCGTAAAGCCGGCCATCGTGTACAACTCAATTTCCCGATGCACACTGTGCCCGGGAACCGTCTGATCCGTGCCCACGACGACCGGCACTCCTGCCACGTGCAGCTTCCCAACGAGCGCAACATACTTGTCAAACATCTTTTGCACCATCTCGGAATTTTCATTGGGCGGACCTACATCGAAGAGCGCCTGCGCCAATTCCGGCGCCACTTTTGCGACTCCCGGCTCAAACGTGCTGAACGGCTTTTCCGTGCTCGCCGTGCCCATCTCATAAATCACCAGCGTCGGGTCCACGACCGTGTGATGCTCCTTCAAAAACGCAATTTCCTTTTTTGCCGCGTCGGAATCCAGATCAATTTCGCTGAGCGTTTTCAATCGCGCAGCACGCTTTGTTCCCGGCGGAAAGGGCGGCGCCATCATTTGCAGAATGTACGGAATGTGGCTGATCTGATCCTGTCCCGCCTCAATCGCTTCGCGCGTCGTGACGCCTTCGGGAATGTGCCCTGTCGCCGTCATTCCCAGCTTGTGCGCTTCGGTTGCCGCCGCCGCAATCTGCGGCAATTTCACGGAGCTATAAATCTTCACCTGCTGGAAGCCCATCTGGTGATATTTGTCGACCCATTCGCGCGCCTGTTCCGGCGTGTCGGCACGAATGACGCCAATTGCGGTTGGTCCCGTTCCGTCGATGAATCCGGCCGCCAAAATGCGCGGACCTAATCCATGCCCCTCGGCAATCGAATCGCGAACTGTAGTAATAAATTCCAGCTCATTCCCGCAATCGCGCACCGTGGTCACGCCGGCAGCCAAATAAATCGGTCCCCATTCCACCTGTTCGAAGTGCGCGTGCATATCCCAAAGGCCGGGAAGAATCGTTTTGCCTCGCGCGTCAATTAATTGAAAATTTTTCGGAATCTCGACATCGTTTCGCGTTCCGGCTTTCACGATGCGGCCGTCCTTCACCAGCACGACGGAATCCGGCACGGCCGCTTTCCCCGTTCCGTCCACGAGAGTTCCGCCAACCAGCGCGATATTCGTCGCGCGGCTCCCGGGAATCGTCGCGGAAATTTGCGCGAGCGCGCCCATGCCGTCTTTGCCGGCGAGGGCAACAAACGTTTTCAAGCCGTCTTCGTATCCATCGCGAATCGCTTCAAAATGATCGAACTCCGCGTCCGTCGTCACCGCCGCGATCAGTTCCTGCTTCATGTTGAACCACAGCCATTCGCGTCCCCAGATCAATCCCTCGACCAGAAATCGCTGCAGCGTTTCTGTTTTTCCACCGAACGAAATCTTGTCCTGCCCGCGCGGTTCAATCCACAAATTCCGGCCTTCCGGAAAGACCGCCAGCTCTTTCGCAAATCCGTGCGCCGACCAATACCGGACCAGCAGCATTTGCATCGTCACGGGAGCGTATCCCGCGATCGTAAAAAACTGTTGCGGCGTCTCGCCTTCCTTCCATTCCTCGCGGTCGCGCACGCGAATCTGTTCGCCGTTCACTTCCACCGCGCGTTCCAGATCGCTCATCCGCGAGTTCTTTCCCTTAATCGCGAACGAAATCGGTGTCCAATCGTTTTTTGCTTTCAGACTCGCCGCGAGGGGCACATCCGTCCCGCGATCGTTGAACTTAAAATCCGCTTTCACCGCAAAACCGTTTCCGTCTTTCGTTATTTGATAGCTCTCCCACCCGATCGCCTGCTCAAATTTATGCAGCCGGAATTTTCCCTCTTCCACAGTCTGTCCGTTGGCCGTTCCCGAACACACCCCAGTTCCCAGCGCCAACAGAATCGTTGCCCACTTTCTAAAACCATTTCTTTTTGTCATGGACTCTCTCAGGATTGATTTTGCGGCGCCGCGGAGGTCACTTCTCCGCCAGCAGTGCATCGAAATACGCAAACATTTCCGGTGAATCCCATCGTTGTTCGCCGATAATTTTCCGCGCGATCTTTCCGTGCTGGTCGATCACGTACGTTTCGGGATACACCGTCGTCCCATAATCCTTCGCAATTTTCGAAACGGTCCCTTGCACGGAAGGATCCCGCCACGTGGGAAAAATCACGCCATGCTCCACCAGGAATTTCTGATACGCATCGGGATCTTCATCCACGTTCACGCCGAGCACCAATCCGCCCTTCGGCGCAATATGCTGCTGCAATTTATTGAGAAACGGCGTCTCCGCCACGCATGGCGGGCACCAGCTTGCCCAAAAATTCAGCACCACCACTTTTCCTTTGTAGTCGGACAGTTTGATCGGCTTGCCGCTCATCTGCAGCGTGAAGTCTTCCGGCGTCTTGCCCGCCATGGACGCTTCGCCCTGCCGGTATTGGGGCAAGGCAAACGCCACCAAAACCAGTACGCCCAGCCAGAAAGGTCCCCAAATCTTCGCTTTATCCATAAATTTCATGTGAGTGTTATACTAGCCTAGACGCCCTCATTCTGACACTATCCTGAAAAATCAGATGTGATTTAGCGCACCGAGAGCGCACACAACCATCTTCCATGCCATCCGAACCAAGCACGAGCGCCATCATTCCCGCCCGCAACGAAGAGGCGGTCATCGCCGATTGCGTTCGATCCGTCGCCGCGCAGCCCGAAGTTTTGGAAATTCTGGTGGTCAACGACCAATCCACCGACCGCACCGCGGAAATCGTTCGCGCCTTGGCGCAAGAAATTCCCAATTTGCGATTGCTGGAGACTTCCGATTTGCCTGCCGGCTGGGTCGGCAAAAACAACGCCGTCTGGCTCGGCGCGCAAAACGCAAAAGGGAAGTGGCTCCTCTTCACCGACGCCGACGCCGTTCTCGCTTCCGGCGCCATCGCCAAAGCTTTCGCGCTCGCGCAAGAAAACACCGCTGCGCTCGTTTCTTTTTCTCCCGCGCAAACGCTCAAGACCTGGTATGAAAAAGCGCTTATCCCCTTCGTCTACTGCCGCCTCGCGCGCAAATTTTCGTACGCCGATGTCAACAATCCGAATTCTCCCGCCGCTGCCGCCAACGGCCAATTCCTGATCATCCAGCGCTCGACCTACGACGCCATCGGCGGCCATGCGTCGGTCGCAGGCGAAGTTCTTGAAGACGTCGCACTCGCGCGCCGGGTCAAACAGGACAGTTGGGGCATCTGGTTCGGCTCCGGGGCCGGTTTTGTTTCCGTCCGCATGTACCGTTCGTTCCGCCAAATGTGGGGCGGCTGGCGCAAAAATCTTTATCAACTGATGGGCGGAAATTCGAACGCCGTTTTTTACGAATTCGAGGCCGCTTTTCCGTGGATGACCTTTCTTGTTCTGCTCGTCGGCCTGAAATTCCCGCTGGCCATGGTCATAGGCTTGCTTTTGCTGCTTTTTCGGCAGCTCGCCTACGGCTTCGAATTAACGCGTAACCAATTCCCCTTTAAATTCATCATTTATTATTTACCCGCGGTGTTTTTGTATGCGGGCGTCATGATCGCCTCCTGGCGCAGCTATGCCCGGGGCAAGGTCGCGTGGAAGGGCAGGGAATACGCCGTCGGCCTGCCGAATCCATCTGCAAAAGGATAAACGGGTTTCGATCGCCATGGTCTATCTGACTCGAAAAATCGAATTTTCCGCGTCGCACGTTTATCACAATCCGACGCTCTCGCCCGCCGAGAACAAACGCATTTTCGGCAAATGCAACAACCCGCATGGCCACGGGCATAACTACAGGCTCGAAGTCACTGTCGGCGGCGAGCCCGACCCCGTGACGGGCATGGTTCTCGACCTGAAGGATTTGAAAGAAATTCTCGAACGCGAAATCATGCAGCGCATGGATCACCGCCACTTGAATCTTGAGGTTCCCGAGCTCCAGGGACAGATTCCCACGTGCGAAAACATCGCGCGCGTCATCTGGAATTTGCTCGACCCGAAAATCACGCAGGGAAAATTGCACCGCGTGCGGCTTTACGAAAATTCCGATCTTTTCGCCGACTGCTATCGCAACGGCGCGGGAGCGCGCGCATGAGCAGCAATTCGCTCCACGTCGAACTGGGCCGCCGCTACCATTTTTCCGCGTCGCATCGCCTGCATTCTCCGGAATTGAGCGACGAAGAAAATTGCCGCGTCTACGGCAAGTGCAACAATCCGCACGGCCACGGCCATAACTACACGGTAGAAGTGCGCCTGTCCGGAAAAATCGATCCCGCCACGGGAATGATTTCCAATCTCGCGGACCTCGACTCTTTCGTGAACGAACACGTCCTCGAGCCCTTCGACCACCGCTCGCTCAATGAAGAAGTGCCCGCGTTCCAAAAAGCGGTGCCGACGACAGAGATTCTATGCATTGAAATTTTCCAGCGCCTGAAATCCTTCCCGCATGCGAAGCTTGAAGCTGTCCGAGTCGAAGAAACCGCAAACAACAGCTTTGAATATGCAGGGAACTAAACAAGGGACACGAACGTGACGAAGCCGACAGAAGAAATCATCCTGAACGAAGAAAAGCCGATCGACGCAAAGACGATCGCGTGCCACATGCGCGAAATCATCAAGCTGGTCGGCGAAGATCCGAATCGCGAAGGCTTGCGCAAAACGCCGGAGCGTTTTGAAAAAGCCCTGAAGTTTCTTACCAGCGGTTACGCGCAAAACCTCGACAACGTTCTGAATGGCGCCACTTTCAGCGTTTGCTACGACGAAATGGTCATCGTCAAGGACATCGAGTTTTTCAGTCTTTGCGAGCACCATGTGCTTCCGTTTTTCGGGAAAGCGCACGTCGCGTATCTGCCCACGAAAAAAGTTCTCGGGCTCAGTAAAGTCGCGCGTCTTGTAAATATGTTCGCGCGACGGCTGCAAATTCAGGAGCGCATGACGAGCCAGATCGCGCAGGCCATTGAGGAAAAGATCGCGCCGCAGGGCGTCGGCGTCATCATCGAAGCGCGCCACCTTTGCATGCAGATGCGCGGCGTCGAAAAGCAGCACGGCCAGGCCGTCACCAGCGCGATGCTGGGCGCATTCCGCCACAACCAGCAAACCCGCGACGAATTTCTGTCGCTCATTCGCTCGAAGCGGGGCTGACGGTCGGCGTAACGTCAGCTCGCCGCCGCGCTCCATTTTGGCTCTCGTAACGTTTTGCGAGTTTGCTAAAATAACGTATGGCAACCGGCTCCGCTGCCGCTCCAGCGCGCGCTTCCGACCCTTCTTCCGCTAAGAATCTCGTCGCGGCCAAATCGCCCGCGCTTACTTTTTTTGCGTTTCTCAGCATCTACCTTATCTGGGGCTCGACGTATCTCGCCATCCGCTACGCCGTGGAAACGATTCCGCCTCTTTTCACTGCCGGCCTTCGCCATCTGACGGCCGGAACCATTTTGCTGATTTGGGCACTCGCAAAAGGCCTGCGTCCCACCGCGAAACAGATTCGCGCGAGCATCGTTATCGGAATTTTCTTTTTCCTCATCGGCCACGGAACCTTGCATTGGGCCGAGACGCGCGTGCCGTCCGGTTTCGCGTCGCTCATCATCGCGTCCGAACCGATTTGGGTTTTCCTGATGGCTTCCGCGGTGGAAAAAAAGTGGCGGATGAATTTCCCGCTCGCCGCCGGAGTCGTACTCGGCCTCGCGGGTGTCGCAATCTTGTTTGGCCACGGCGCGTTGGCTGCCGGTTCCGGGATGTTGCTCGGCGCAGTCGCCGTCTTAATCGGAGCAATTTCCTGGTCCGTCGGAATTATCTATTCGCGGCGGTCGCATCTCTCCGGTAATCCCTTGCTGCTCTCCGCGTTGTCGCTGCTTTCCGGTTCCGTCCTGCTGCTCACGACCGGCGCGGTCGTCGGCGAAGCGCGCGGATTTTCTTTCGCTCAAGTCACGCAGTGTTCCTGGCTCGCGCTCGCGTATCTAGTTGTCTTTGGCTCGGTGATCGCCTTCACCGCCTACAACTGGCTGCTGGAGCATTACTCGCCGACATTCGTCGCCACACATACCTACATCAATCCCATCGTCGCGGTTTTTCTCGGTTGGTGGCTCGCTGCGGAAAAAGTCACGATCAACGTCGCCATCGCCGCGGCCCTCGTCATTCTTGCCGTATTCCTTGTGGACCGCGGCATGGCGCGTCTCGAATCAAAACCTTCGAACGTTCAAAACGTTTGAACGTTCAAACGCTCTTCTTACATGCTCGAAACATCCACCGACGCGACCGTCGTGTCCCACGCCATCTTCAGCGTGCAACCCTTCGCGCCCTTGTCCAGCGAAATCGTGAAATTTTCCATCGCCGGCCCGCTTGCAACCTTCATATCGATCCGTGCCAAGTCTTCTTTTTCCCCGGGATATGCCGTGCCCCATTCGCCGGTCTTCTTGCTGATCACGAGCGTCCACTTGTCTTTGTTGGGAACCGTGAAGATCGTGTAGCTTCCCGCCGGAACGTGCGTGCCGCCGACCATCAAGTCCGCCGTCGTCACAAAGGTCGTCGCTTCATTCGCGCCGGCGCGCCAAACTTCGCCGTAGGGAACCAGGTCGCCGAAAATCGCGCGGCCCTTCTTCCGCGGACTCGAATAGTCAATCGTGATGGACTTTCCTCCCGCCAGTTCGCACTTCGCCGTCGCCGGCGGGCTCGGCCGCTTGGATTTGTCCTGCTGCGCCCGAACCACAATCGCCGCCACGATCAAACACAAAATCACCGCACCGCTTACACCTAAAAGCTTTCGCATGGGTATTCCCTCCAGAGAAAAAACTCTAGCACGGATGACAGACGGCTGCCGCGCCACATGGTGAGCAGAGACTCACCGCCGCCGCAATCCCTACCTTTTCCAACTGAACCTCTAACGGGATGCGGCGTGTTTCGCCTTAGTCAGGCGGTGGATTTCAAAAATTAGATAGGCCACGACGGCGATGTTTATAACGAGCAGCAGGCCTCTCATCAGCGTCGACTTGTGAACGAGCTCGTAGACTTCCAGCGGAATCAGGCCGGCCGTGGAAATTACGGTCAGGAATTCCGCCCAGCGTTTCCGCAGAAATAGTCCTACGGCTTCCGTGAGAAAGAGACCCGAATAGATAAACGTTCCCACACTCAGCACGCGCAGTTTGTGGGCGTCCACGTTCGTCAGCTTTTCGAGCAGCAAATGCAGGAAGTGGTTGTGCGGATCGACGCGGAACAGATCGACCCAATGCTCGGCCTCCAGGAGCAAGTCTCTGTTGGCGAGCAGATGAACCGCGATACCAACCGCCAGCAGCGCAAGCCCCTTGATCAGCTTGAACGCCGCGATGAGCATGAGCCCGCGCGGATGTTTGTGAGTCTCGGCCATTCTGGAGAGAGTATTGTAGCGCGGCCGGAAGCTCCGCTTCGACACGCACCGCAAGGCAGCGTGAAGTTGAGAACCGTGCAGAGATTGCTCGAATAGGAGAAGATAGAGGTGCGGTCCCAGCCGATCGGAGAGTATTCGTGCGAAGCATGACTCGGGTTGGGATGGTGCGCCCGCTTTATTTGGGTTGGGCGCTGGCGCTGTGCGCGACTGCAAGTGCCGGGCAAGAGCGCCCAGTGCAATTGCCGGACGCGCCGGTTGCGAAAGCCGCTCAAGACGACCTCGACGTTTCCTGGAAGACACTTCCCAAAAGAATTGTTCGCGATCAAAAAGATATCTGGCTCTTTCCGCTGCAACTCGCGAAGGGGCATTACTTGATTCCTACCCTCGCGATCGCCGGAGGAACGGCGGGTCTGATTGCAGCCGATCCGCATGCGATGCCATATTTCCGCACGCACGCCGGGAATTGGGACGATTTCAACGACGCGTTCGACGGGCCAATCACCAGCGCCGAGATCGGAATTGTGCCCGTCGCGTTTTTATTGGTGGGCGGCGCGCGGCACGATACGTACGCGAGCAAGACAGGACTCCTGGCCGGAGAAGCGTACGCGGACGGAGCGATACTTGACCTGGTACTGAAGGGAATTACGCGGCGGACACGGCCAATGGATGTGGCGGCCGGTGCGTCCTTCAACGACACATTTTTCAACACGCCCAAATCCGCTTTCAGCAGCAGTTTTCCCTCGGGGCACGCGGTAAGCGCTTTTTCTGTCGCCACGGTCGTAGCGCGGCGCTATGGCCATCATCGTTGGGTTCCGTTCGTGGCATACGGCGCCGCGTCGCTCATCAGCTTCTCGCGCGTTTCCACGCGCGCGCATTTCCCCTCGGACGTTTTTATCGGCGCGGCTCTTGGCTATTCGATCGCCCGCTTCGAAGTACTCCGGCACTAATGAACGGGCCACGTCAGACGCGCAGCGTTGACTAGTTGGATCGGATCAGTTTTCGATTCCAGTAACGGTAGAAGGGAAGTCCGGCGAGGATGAGGAGCAATCCGATAGAAGAGCGGCCGGGATTTTGAAAGAGCACGCTGACGGTGAGCGCCAGCGCGCCGACCACGAATACACCCGGAATCGCCGGATAACCCGGGCAGCGATAGGGACGCGGCATTTCAGGTTCGGTTTTGCGCAGCCGGAAAAGAGAAAGCACCGCCAAGCCGTAAAAGATCCAGGTGGCAAAAATGAAGAGGCTCGTCAACTCTTCGAATGTGCCCGTAAGCGCCATCAAGCTTGTCAGCACGCCTTGAAAAATCAGGGCGCGACCCGGCGTGAAAAACTTGGGGTGAATTCCATCCGCGACTTGAAAGAAAACTTTGTCGCGCGCCATTGCGTAGGGAACGCGCGCGCCGCTCAGAATCGAAGAGTTGAGTGAACCAATCGCGGAAATGACCATCGCCAGAGTCACCCAAATCGCCGCGCCGCGTCCGGAAACGTGTTCCACGGCATCCGACGCGATGTGCGCCGATGCCGCCGCCTGCGAAAATGGAAGCACTCGGAGGCATGCCGCGCTGAACAGCAAATAAATTACGGCGACCAGGCTGACTCCGCCGACCAGCGCCAGCGGGAAATTTTTCTGCGGGTCTTTCACTTCCGAGCCGACAAGATTCAAGTCTTCCCACCCGTCATACGCCCAAAGCGCCGCGGCCAAAGCTGCGAGAAACGCCGTAAGCAATCCGCCGTTCACTGCGGCTGGCCAGTACGGATCGGCGCCATGTGCCGCGCTCGGCGCAAGAAACGCGACGCCAATTACGAGTAACACGGAAAATATCTTGATGAACGTGAGAAGCACTTGCACTGCGCCGCCGAATTTCACGCCAACGTAGTTGACGGCCGTCATGACGATGAGCCAAACAACGGCAAGCGGTTGCGCCCACGTAAAAACAAAATCGTACGGTTTAACCCAGTGTACGAATCCCGGAAAGTGAATCGTGAAAATCGGGGTAGCGATACTCGGCAACAAGAACGCGAGGAATCGCACGCCGCCCGCCGCAATCGAGGCCGCCGAAGCCGGCCGTCCCACAATCGAGTGCATCCAGCCGAAAAGAAATCCCCACGTCGGCCCAAACCCGCGCCGCAGATAGGCGTACTCGCCGCCGGCTTCCGGAATCGCCGCGCCCAATTCCGCGTACGATAGCGCGCCAAAAATCGAAAGAATCGCGCCGACGATCCACGCCGCAAAAACCACCGCGACGCTTTGCCCTTCGCGCGCCATCTGCGCCGGCTTCAAAAAAATGCCGGTGCCGATCATCGTGCCGATCACAATCGCCGCGGAAGCCCACGGACCAAGCTCGCGAACCAGCTCCAGCCTTTTTTCGCCGCCCGATTCGCTCATGCGGAGGTCTCCCGCGCCGCTGCTTTCATCGCGCGCAGTCTGCTGGCCACGCTGCCGACCAAGAATGTAACAGTAGTGCCAATGAAGAAATACCACGGATATGCGATAGCAGTGAATCGCCAGACGGAAAGGACAGCGGCGAGGCCGGCAAACATACCGATCGTCGCGCCGGTGCCCGTTGCTTTGCGATCGAAGGTGCCGATCAGGAAAAGGCCAAGCAAGCTGCCGAACGGGAACGAGATGACGGTGAGTCCGGCTTCAAGCAATGGCCCCCACGAGACGAGTCCAAAACCAATCAACACCGCGCCCCATACGAGAGTAATCCGTCGCGAAAGCCTCAGGAACTTCTTTGGATCGGTTTGACGGCCGCTCAAAGTCGAAAAATCGAGGACCGTGCTCGCTGCAAGCGAATTCAGCGATCCACTCGCGTTCGACATCGCCACCGCGAGAATCGACGCTAGCAAAAGCCCCGCAAGTCCCGTCGGCATTTCGCGAACGAGGAACGCCGGCAAAATTGCATCCGCGCGCTGCCCTGCGGCAAGCAGCGGCGTGTGTTGCGAAAAAACAAAAAGTAAAACTCCTACAAGCAGGAATAGCGTGAATTGAAAAAGTACGATGAAGCCGCTCATCACCAGCGCCGCGCGGCTGTCCCGCTCATTTCTTGCTGCCAGCAATCGCTGCACGATCGTCTGATCGGTCCCATGGCTCGCCATCGTAAGAAACGCTCCGCCGATAAGTCCCGACCAGAACGTATACTTGGCCGCAAGGTTCCACGAGAAATCGAACACTTGCAGTTTATGTCCCGAGGCCGCGGCCACTTGCGCAACTTCCGTCCATCCGCCCGGAATCCGGTGCAGCAAAAAGAAAAACGTAATCGCGCTCCCGCCCAGATACAGAAGAAACTGCGCAACGTCCGTCCAGATCACCGCCTTCATCCCGCCTTCGAACGTATAGACAATCGTCAGCGCAATCACCAGAAAAACGGCCAGTCGCTCCGACGTTCCCAGCACCACGCTCACCACGAGCGCAATCGCCGCCACCCGAACGCCTTCCGCAATCGCTCGCGTAATCAAAAACGTCGAAGCCGCCAGCGCTCGCATTCGCGCGCCGAACCGTTTTTCAATAAGCGCATACGCCGTGAAAAATTCTCCGCGAAAGTATCCCGGCAACAGCAGCAGCACAATCAAAACTCGCCCAATCAAATAACCGAACACCAATTGCAGAAACGTCAGATTTCCGCCAAACGCAATTGCCGGCGTCCCGATGATCGTTAGCGTCGATGTCTCTGTCGCCACAATCGAAAACGAAATCGCCCACCATGGCGCGCTCCGGCCGCCCAAAAAATAATCGCGAACGTCCTGCTGCCCTCGCCGAAAATAAATCCCCAGCGCCGTCACTGCCAGCAGGTACAGCACCACGATCGCAAGGTCCAGCGTATGAATGTGCATGAAGAGTGACGAGGATAAAGGTCGCGCGACACAGCGTCAAGAACGCAACGCGCGCGCTGACAACTTCGATTATTCTTTCCAAATGCGCATCGGAATGGGCTTCGACGGCGGCGGAACAAAAACCGATTGTCTCCTCTTGCTCGAAAGTGGGAAAGTTCTCGGCCGTGGCCGCGCTGGCGCATCGAATCCCTCGCGCATCGGAATCGAAGCCGCCGCGCAATCCGTCCGCGATGCCGCAATCGCCGCGCTAGCAAACGCCGAAATCCAAATGGCTCATGTTACCGACGTCTGCGCGGGCCTCGCCGGCGTCGCTCTCGCCGAACGCGCGCGAGCGATGATCGCCCACTTGCGCGAATTTTTCGGCACCGCGCGCTTCGAACTCTGCACCGACTTGGATTTGGCTCTCGCGTCCGCCGGCCCGCCGCCCGCCATGGTGCTCGTTGCTGGAACCGGCTCAGCCGCGATCGGCCACGTTGCAAACCGCCCCCCCATCCGTTCCGGCGGCCACGGCCCGAAACAAAGCGACGAAGGCAGCGCCTTCGCCATCGGCAAGAACGTCGTGAAGCATCTCGCGGCTCTCACCCTCGACGGGGAATCGCTGCGCGAAAGAATCGTTCAACTTTTTCCCACAACCTCTCTCCAGCTTCTTGCCTCGCTCGAAGGCGCCGAAGCCGACGCCGTTTACCCGCGCATCTTTCCGCTCGTCGCCATCGCCGCCGACGAAGGCGACGAACTTGCCCAAAAATTATTGAACGAAGCCGCCCAAAATCTCGCAAGCTTCGTCGCCGAAGTAAAACAGCAACTACACTTGGGCGACGAAATATTTACACTCGGCAAGACCGGCGGCATGATGGGCCGGTCAAAATATTTCGACGCGCAACTAAATCAGGCTCTCCACGACATCGCGCCACGTGCGAAAATTCAACATTTGCAAACGCCTCTCGTCGAAATCGCCGCGAAGCGAGCCCTCGGCCTATGACCGACGCAACTCACGATGCCGCCCGCCACGCGCGGCAGGAAGAATTCTCCGCGAAAGTCCGCGACGGTTCCCCTGACGCCCTCAAAGATCTCGCCCAAAATCCCGCCCTCAACGAAGAGCAGGCCCTCATCCTCCTCGCGCGAAAAGATCTTCCTGCCGCTCTTGTTGAAGAAATTGCCACGCGCAAACAGCTCCTGAAAAATTACGCCATAAAAAAAGCGCTTGTCCTCCATCCCCACACTTCGCGCCTCGTCAGCCTTCGCCTCCTTCGCGATCTCTATCTCATGGATCTCGTCCAACTCACTCTCGCTCCCGGCGCTCTCGCCGAACTCAAACGCAACGCCGAAGAACAACTCATCGCCCGCCTCCCGCAACTTCCTCTCGGCCAGAAAATCACGCTCGCTCGCCGCGGCCCCGGCCGTGTCGCCGGCGCTCTCCTCGCCGAAGGCCACGCGCCAGTCCTCTCCGTCGTCCTCGACAACGCAAATCTCAGCGAATCCCACGTCCTCAAGGCGCTCTCGCGTCCCAAGCTCGCGCCCCGCGTCGTCGAAGCCATCTCCCAGCACAAAAAGTGGTCGCAAACTTACAACGTGCGCCTCGCCCTCGTTCGCCAGCCCTCCGCCACGCTCGCCACCATTCTTTCCGTTCTTCCGGAACTCACCGTCTCGGACCTTCGCGAACTCAGCGCGCCCGGCATCGTCGCCGAAAACATTCGCCGCTATCTCCTCGCGGAAATCGAACGCCGCCTGAGCAGGGGCAAAAATCGACCCCTCGAATAATCTGCCGAGCCCAGCTTCACCCACCGCCCTAGAAGTCCCCGACCAATAGCCCGAGTAGTACTATCCGTTGGCCTACTCAGCAATACAGGGAACAAAACAAACTTCATCGGCGTCGTATAACAATGGCGCAAAGAGGAGTATTGTTGCTCGTGAGCGGCGTGATCGCCCGTGCGCCGTGGCTTGGGAACCCGATGAGGGGGCTTGGCCAGCATTATGGGCAGTGGGGATCAGTCAATCCGCAGGTTCGAGAGGCGTTGGGCGCCTCGTTTTCGTTATCACGCCGACCTCGAGATCGAATGGGGTTCCACGGTTCTTCGCGCCCGTACGCGCGACATCAGCTCCAACGGCATTTTTATCGAATCGCCCGATCCCCTTTGGGTCGGTGCCAGTTTTTCGGCCCAGTTGGCGCTGGACAAGCCTGTCCGCGTCAATTGTTCTGTCAAACGTGTCGAACCCGGCCGCGGCATGGGCGTTTCTATCGCGCTCGCCGAAGAGCCCCATCAGCAGCGCTACCAGGAACTCCTCAACTCGCTTGCAGGAACGCTCCCCGGAAATCAGCCCTGACCTCGTTGTATGCTTTCTGAGATGAACCATTGCCTCGATTGCGGCGCCGAGCGCGACGCCGACCAGTGTGCTTCCTGCGGCCTCACCACAGCCGCCGCTGAACTCGTCTTTCGCCGCAAGCTCATCCATCGCACTCTGATTTTTCTTGCTGCTTCCTTGTGCTTTCCCTACGTCAGCGGCGTTTTTCCGCCGCTCGATTTGGACCTGATGCTCGTCTTCTTCGGCGTGCTCTTTTTTATCGTCCTTCTACTCGCCGTTCTTCTCGACCGCTTGGCGCGCCGTCACGCCGAAATCGAAGTCCTCAAACGAATCTTCACCGGCTTGCTGCCCCTTCCCTGGATTCTCACCGCCGTCCTTGTCGTAAACGGAAAATTCGATAATCCTAAAAAGATCGAATACATTCCCGCCACCGTTCGGGACACTTTTTATATGAAGGGAATCGTTAAGGGCAGCCGCCGTCTTGTCGTGAACTCCTGGCGGCCCGGCAGAAAATGGGAACGCCTCCCCGTTGAAGAGAACGACTACGATCGCTTCCACGTCGGCGATTCGATGGAAGTGGCAATCGAACCTGGCGTTGCCGGTATTCCCTGGGTCTACGGTGTCTATCGCAAAGAACCGTCCCGTCCTCCGGTTCAGTAAAGTGGCGTTCCGTTCGCCTTCAGCGGCGTCTGAACATCCATATAACTGCCTTTTTCCCCGAAGCGGAATCGCAGCCGCCGCAGCGCTCCCACGTCCCTCTCGCGCCAGTCCGTGATGTCCGTCGGCTCCCCCGGATTTTCTTCCAGCGAAAAATCCACCTCATCGTCGCCCTTCACAGTCACTTTTCCAGGGTCCACGTCGAGCACCTGCTGGTTGTTCCGGTCGATCAGCAAATACCTCTTCCATAGCCGCAGCAAAAGCACGCCGCGCTTCGACGAATAATAAAGATTCCACGATTTCGGCGCATCGTCGTTAAACCGCACGATCGCGAACGGCACCGACTTCCACACATTCTTCTCTTTCGGCGCCTTCAGCGTTGATTGCGCGGCTCCGTTCGCTCTCGGCGCGTCCATAGAAATAGAAATCAACGCGCAAACCCCCGCCAGCACTAGCGCCAACATTTTCTCCAAGCCGAAAAATTTCATGTTAATGAGATCCACCCTCAGCTGATTCCGCCCTCTTTCGCGATCGTTCCCCATTCCCACAATCCAAACGCAACTTTGCTCTGCACCGGATGCCCCACCTGTCGCGCCAGCATCGCCATCTGTCCGCGGTGATGCGCGTCATGCGCAATCAAATAGCCCACGAACGCCACCACATCCGGCTTGAAGTTCGGCACACGTCCCGCCGGATCTTCCAGCCCTTTTTCCAGCAGCTTGCTGATCGCCGCGGCGCTTTTCGTCAGCGCTTCGCTCACTTGCTCCACCGAAACTTTTTCTCCATCCAGTTTCGCCGGCAGCTTCGCGCTCTTGTCCGCCGCCGCAAGCCACATCAATCGCACATTATGCAAATGCGCCGCCATCGCTGCAATCGTGCGGCCCTTTCCCGTCGGCGGCGCTGCCTGCCACGCCGCTGGCTCCAGATTCTTCAGCAATAGCTGGTTCACCCGTTCGTTGATCAAAAACGCATTCAGCACCGACCGCTTTACATCGAATGTGGCGCCCGTCGATCGAGTTGCCATCGGCTCATTCCCAGCCTGATTTCGGTCTCTCTACAACCATACTTCGAGTCTACGATGCACCCTCCATGCGAGCAAGCCAGCCACTCGTTCCGCCTCACTGCGGGTATAATGCCGTGCGATGAATTGGCTGCTCCGATTGCTCAAGCGCGCCATAAGAATGTTCAGCCGCGTTTTTCCTCGCTGCAGCATGATTTCTCAGGCCATCGCCTTCAATCTTTTCGTCGCATTCTTCCCCACATTGCTTCTCGTCGTCGCTATTGCCACCAGCCCGCTCGGCAGCCGCACTAACATGCTCGACATGATCACCGATTTCACGCGCTACCTCCCGCCCGGCAGCCGCCAGATCGTCTCCGAATTTCTCATCAAGCGCGCGCCGCAGGCCTGGAAGTGGGCCTTCGTCGGTTGGGCTGGCACCCTCTTGGCCGGCTCCCAGGTCATGAAGCTCATCATGGAAGGCGTCCACAGTATCTACGGCGACAAGGTAAAGCCGGGCTTCCTCCACCGCCAGTGGCGCGGTTTGGTTCTCCTTCTTGCCACTATCGCTCCGTTGCTCGTCGCTTCTGTCCTCGGTGTATTCGGTCGCCCCATCCGCTTGTGGGTCTCCCGCGAACTCGGCGAAACGCATCCGTTTCACGGCTTCTGGCCTTTCTTCTTTCCCCTCGCCGCCATCCTTCTTTCCCTCGTCGCTTTGACGTTCATCTATCGCTTCGCTCGCCCGCAAGAGCACAGCCTTCGCAACGTCATCCCTGGCGCCGTCGTCGCCACACTCTTGTGGTGGGGTGTCGACGTCCTCTTCGGTTATTACGTCCGAAAAGTCCCCTATTCCGTCGTCTACGGCGGACTCGCCGCCGTCATCGGTCTCCTCGTCTGGATGCAGCTCTCCGCCGTCGTCGTCTTCCTCGGCGCCGCATGGAATGCCGAACTCCAGGACTCCCGCCGCACCACAAACGACGGTTGAATCCCTGGTAACGAGGGCGTATATTCACCCTACAACGGCCATCCACCCTGGACGTGTTCCCGTGCGGATTGACGGCGGTAGTCCGATAGCCACAGTCGACGAAAAAAGGTAGGCGCGTCCTGCATTTCACGTTTTTCAAACGATTCGTTTGTCTCAGCGCATCCGGTTCGCTTTTCTTGGCGGGCGCATCCGTTCTTTGCGCACAGGAATCTCAGCCCACGCCATCTCCTCCAGCCGCAACCACTCCCGCTCCCCCTCCTCCCGACCAGGAAACCAAAAAAGCCGAAGTCGAAATGCGCGACACTCCCGCCACCTTTAAGGTCCGCGTCAACCTCGTTCTCGTTCGCGTCGTTGTCCGCGATGCCCAGGGCAAGGTCATCGACAATCTTCACCGCGAGGATTTTCTCCTCTCAGACGACCGCAAGCCGCAAGTCATCTCCTTCTTCAACATCGACACCCCTTCTGCTCGCATCATGCCCGTCACAACCGCCGCCAATCCCAATGGCGAGCCCATCTCCATGCCCGGCGAACTCAAGCCCGCGATTCCGCAGCGTTTCGTGGGAGTCGTCTATGACGACGTCCATCTCAATATGTCTGACGCTGTAACCGTTCGTGACGCCACCACACGTCTCTTCGATTCGCTTGCGCCAACCGATCGCGTCGCTTTCTTCACCACCTCTGGCCAACGAACCCAGGATTTTACGAGTGACCATGCCGCTCTGAAGCAGGCTCTCAACGGAATCTTGCCGCGCCCATTGTTTGGTGGCGAAGGCGAACCCGGACAATGTCCGGATATCAGCTACTACCAGGCCGACTTGATTCAGAACAAGAACGACACTCAGGCGCTCGCCGTCGCGACGCAGGAAACCATTGATTGCGCCTTCAATGGCGATCGAACCAAAGCCGCCCAGGCGGCATCCATGGCTTCGGCCGCGGCCCAGCAGGCGGTCAGCCGGGGCGACGCCGAATCCGACTTTGTCTATCGTCACATCGAAGACGCCATGCGCCGCCTCGCCGGAATGCCCGGTCAACGCGTCATGGTTTTCGTCTCTCCCGGATTTATCCTCTCCCAGCTTTTCACCGAGGAATACGACATCATCGACCGCGCCAACAAAAGCAGCATCGCCATCGACACCGTCGACGCCCGCGGACTTTATACTCCCGACGTCATGGGAGACATTTCAAATCCTCCTTCCCGCGCTTCCTCCAGCATTCAGGGGCCAAAGACCTTGTACCGGACCTCGGCGCAATTCGCGCAATCGCAAGTGCTCGATGATTTCGCCGCGGGCACCGGCGGCACCTACTTTCACAATCGCAACGATCTCGACGAAGGGCTCCGCCAGGCCATTGCCGCTCCCCCGGTTTCTTATTTGCTCGGTTTCGCCCCGCAAAATCTCAAGCTCAACGGCAGTTTCCACACGCTGAAGGTTTCACTCGCCGGTAAACAGAAATTCAATGTCCAGGCGCGCCGCGGCTATTTTGCTCCCCGCAAAGTCCAGGATCCCGTCGAAACTGCCAAACAGGAAATTCAGGAAGCCATCTTTTCTCAGGACGAAATCAAGGACCTCGGCGTCGACCTCCAGACCCAGTTTTTCAAGCCGGCCGCTGAAGATGTCAAACTTTCCGTAGTCGCCCACGTCGACCTCAAATCTCTCCGCTTCCGCAAAGCGGAAGGCCGCAATCGCGACGACCTCACTCTCGCAACCGCCATCTTTGATGAAAACGGCAATTTTGTTACGGGCGGCGAAAAAATTATCGAAATGCGCTTGCTCGATGGAACGCTCGATCGCCTCGGGCGCACCGGCATCAACGTGAAATCGAGCTTCGATGTAAAGCCCGGCTCCTATCTTGTCCGGCTTGTCGTGCGCGACAAAGAAGGCGAATTGATGGCCGCGAAAAATGGCGCGGTCGTAATTCCATATTGAGTTTGAGACGGTTGCGGTGATGGAGGAACTAATGTCCAGGAAACTGTTTCAGGAAAAAATCGGAAAATGCACGCTCTTCCTTTGCGCCGCTTGTTTGTCGGTATTCGTTTTCGCTGCGAGTGCTGCCGCCCAGCAACAACCCGCTCCTCCCGCTCAACCCGGCGGCGACATAATCAAATCGGACGTCGTCATCAAGAATGAATCGAAACTCGTCCTCGTCGACGCGGTCGTCACCGACAAAAAAGGGAATTACATCCGCGATTTGACTCAGGCCGATTTCAAGGTCTTCGAAGACAACAAAGAGCAGCCCGTCTCGAGTTTTACTTCCGGCACTTCACAAACGCCCGGCCCGAACAGCAATCAGAAACACTATCTCGTTCTCTTTTTCGACAACTCCTCCATGGAAATGCCCGACCAGATGTCCGCTCGCAGCGCTGCCACGAAATTTATCGACGCGAACGCCGGCCCCAATAATTTGATGGCCGTTGTCGAATTCGGCGGCGCGCTCCGCATCGTGCAAAATTTCACCGCGAGTACGGACTTGCTGAAAAAAGCCGCGTCGGGAATTAAGTCGACATCGGTCGCTTCGAATACCGATTCCGGAAACACCGGCGCGGTTTCCGATGTTCCCGGCGGTTCGTTTATTTCCGCTGCGGAAGCCGACTATGGCGCGCGGACGATGCTGCTCGCCCTGCGTTCTCTCGCAAAAAATTTGAAGTCCATTCCCGGCAGAAAAATGGTCGTTCTGATTTCCGCCGGCTTTCCGCTTTCTCCCGAAATCCAGTCGGAATTAACCGCAACATTGGACGCATGCACCAAAGCCAACGTCGCAATCTACGCTCTCGACGCGCGCGGCTTAATTGCCGGCGCTCTCCGCGATCAGCGCCGCTCGCTCGATCGTTCGAACAAGCCGAATTTGCGCGCGGTCGTCTCACACCCTTCTCCGAATTCAATTCGAACGCCGCGCCTCGTCCTCGCTTCCTTCGCTGATCCCCAGCGTCCCGGCGGCGGAGGCGGTGGAACCGGCGGCGGAGGGGGTACCGGAGGCGGCGGTACGGGCGGTGGCGGCCGTGGTGGCACCGGAGGAACTGGCGGCACGGGCGGAACCGGTGGTGGAGGGCGCGGCGGCACGGGAGGAACCGGAGGCACGGGTGGCACTGGCGGCGGCACGCGCGGCGGTGGTGGCGGGACGGGGACAACCGGAGGCGGTGGAACCAGGCCGAATGGTTTTAATAATCCGAATAATCCGTTGAGTCAGCCGCGTTCCATCGTTCCTCAATTGCCGCCTTCTGGCGTACCGAATCAGCAGGTTCTTGCCGCGCTCGCGGAAGGAACCGGCGGATTCACCATTTTCAACACCAACGATCTTTTGGGCGGCTTGCAAAAAATTGCCAGCGAGATGAATGAATTTTATTTGCTCGGCTACGTTCCTCCGGACACGCCGGAAGGAAGTTGCCATGTGCTCAAAGTAAAAGTGAATCGCGGCGGTACGACCGTGCGTGCGCGCACCGGATACTGCAATTCGCGTCCGGTGAATATGCTCGAAGGCACGACGATGGAGAAGCAACTCGAATCTCGCGCGCACGATGCCACTTCGGCCGGCGTCGCTTCAAAGTTTCAATCTCCTTATTTTTATTCCGCTGCGAACATCGCGCGCGTGAATCTCGCCATGGAAATTCCCAGCGAGAGTTTTCACTTCGATAAAGACAAGGGAAAATATCACGCGAACTTGAGCGTGCTGGGAATTGCGTACAAGTCCGATGGATCCGTCGGCGCAAAATTCAGCGACCAGCTGAAACTGGATTTGGAAAAAGACGAGTGGAAAGAATTCACGAAACGCCCCTATCACTACAGCAATCAGTTTGATGCCGTGCCGGGCACCTACAAGATGACCGTCGTGCTGAATTCCGGCGGCGATGCGTACGCCAAATCTGAATGGCCGCTGAAAATCGAAGACTACGACGGCAAACATCTCAGTCTCGGATCTGTTCTGATCTCCAATGCGATTCAGCGCGTCGAGGAAATCGCCAGAAGCACCGATCTCGACGCCGCCTTGCTGGAAGATCAGACGCCGCTTGTCGTGAAAGGCATGGAAATCAAGCCCGTCGCCACGAATCAATTCAAGAAGACCGACCGCGTTGTGATGTATTCCGAAATTTATGAGCCGTCGCTTCAGGGCGAGAATCCCCCGAAGGTTGTTTTCGGCTACAACATTCTGAATCGCGCCACCAACGAACAAGTGGTCAGCACCGGCGGAATCGCCGCGGAAGACTTCATTCAAAAGGGAAGCCCGGTGATTCCCGTGGGCCTGCTCGTGAAAGTAAACGACCTCAAGCCCGGCCAATACCGGCTCGTCCTCATGGCAGCCGACGCCGCGGGCAAGCAAGCGCAAAACCGCATGGCCGATTTTGAAGTAACCGAATGATGTAAGAGAAACGTCGCCGCTCGAGTCCGAACCAAGTTTCGTGCGTAAGACAACGGAGATCGCGTACGCGGGATGAACGCCGAGACGACCCCAAAAGCAACCCAAGACCCAGGTTCCCAACACCGGAACCCGGGACACCTGGCAGCTCGAATCTTTACTTTGGTTCTCCTGATACTCGCTAGCGCACCGTGGACTTTCAGCCAGATTGCAAATCGACGTCACACTTTGACTCTGGCGGCTAATAAAGACTCCGTCGTACGCTTCTTTTTCGTTCCCGCCCATGACAACTATTTTCACGTTGCACTGCTCTTTCGGGGGGAAATCGGGGGGGGAAATCGGGGACAGACGGGACGTTTTCCTCGCTAGAGGCGGGTGGGACACTCGATCGGAATCACGACAAATGAATGAGTAGGCAACTCGGAGTGGCCTACGCTTTCGGTTTTTGAAAGCGTGGGTCCGCTCTTCGATTTCCCATGTGAGCTGTTCGTCTGGTAACGTCGCGAAAGTAAGTGCTTTCCATAAAATGAAGGGTGGCGCGAAGGGTACAAAGGGCGTTTAAGCGCGCAACTTGTTTCCGGAATTGGGGTTAGGCTCAGGAGAGAGTGTTTCCCTGCGCGGTGGCAGGGAAGGAGCGGACTCCTGGTGCGAAACCAACCGAATCCCGCGACAAAACTGCCTGTCCCGGAAATTGCGAAGTCGTGGCGATCGTTATTTGCCGCGATTCTCGCCGCGATATTTTTGTGCACGTTTGGAATCGATTTGCCTTCCGCGCTTGCCGCGAACGCGTCTCCCAAAAAAGACAAACAAGACCCTGCGCTCAAGAATCTGCCGATTACGGAATTGAGCGCGGACGAAGCGATTCAGCATGCGCTGAATCGTCTCGCGTACGGGCCGCGTCCCGGCGACGTCGACCGCATCAAGCAGATGGGCCTGGCGAAGTGGATCGACCAGCAACTGAATCCGAACAGTATTGAGGATAAGGCCGTCGAAGCGCGGCTGGAAACTTATCCGACGCTGCGCATGTCAACGGCGAGCCTGATGGCCGAATATCCGCAACCGAAGCAGGCGGAAAAGCAGGCGGCCAAAGCGGCGCAAGCGCAAAGGGCGGAGCCTCCGAGCCGATCGGACCTCGCCGCAGCGGTCGTCGCGAACGACATGCGCGCCGGCAAAGGACAAAACGCGAACACCGCGAGAAATGTCAGCGCGGATGCCGCGCCGGCCGGCGAGAACAACAGCGGGTCGATGAAAGACGATCCCGCGACGGCAAATCCGGTGACGCGCGGAACCGGAAACAAATTGAGCGTCGATCCGAACGCCGTGCCGCGCGCGCTTGCGGACGACAGCAAGAAGCCGCAGCGCGTGGTGGAAGAACTGGCGATGGCGAAAGTGACGCGCGCGATCTACAGCGAGCGGCAACTGCAGCAGGTGATGGACGATTTCTGGTTCAATCATTTCAACGTGTTCGCGCAAAAGGGCGAAGTGAAGTGGTATCTGACTTCGTACGAGCGCGATGTGATTCAGCCGCACACCCTGGGAAAATTCAAGGACCTGGTGGAAGCGACGGCGAAAAGTCCTGCAATGCTTTTTTATCTGGACAATTTTTTGAGCGCGGACCCGCGGGCGGCGCAGCGCGCAGCGGCGGAACGTGCGGCGCGGCAGGCACGGCGCGGAGGATTTGGCAGGCCGCCGATGCCTCCTCGGCAGCAGCAGGGACAGAAAAAACAGGAACGTGGACTGAATGAAAATTACGGCCGCGAATTGATGGAACTGCACACGCTGGGAGTTGACGGCGGTTACACGCAAAAAGATGTGACGGAAGTGGCGCGCTGTTTTACGGGATGGACGATCGAAAAGCCGCGCGAAAATCCGGAATTCAAATTTGATGAGCGGCTGCACGATCCGGACACGAAAATTGTGCTCGGAAAAAAGATTCACAACGGCGGAATGAGCGACGGCAAAGAAGTAATTGATTTGCTGACAAAACATCCGAGCACGGCGAAATTTATTTCGACGAAGCTGGCGCGGCGATTTGTGTCGGATACTCCGCCGCAATCTTTGATTGCAAGAATGGCGCAAACATTTCAATCAAACGACGGCGATATTCGCGCCGTGATGCGCACGATGATCTATTCGCCGGAATTCTGGTCGCGCGAAGCGTTTCGCGCAAAAATAAAAACTCCCTATGAACTCGTCATTTCCGCCGCCCGCGCGCTTGGAACCGACGTTGATACGCCGATGCCGCTGGTGCAGTGGACGGGAAGAATTGGCGAGCCACTTTATCAATGTCAGCCTCCGACTGGATATTCAGATAAGGCGGACGCGTGGGTGAATACTGGTGCGTTACTTAACCGATTGAATTATTCGCTGGCGCTGGCGGGGAACAGAGTGCGCGGGTCGCATTCGGATGCGCCGACACTTTTGGGTGGGGACACTGCGACGGATCCGAAAGTGGCACTGAATCGCGCGGTGGATTTGTTCCTTGGCGGAGAAGCGGCGCGAGGAACTGTGGAGACTTTGGAGAAGCAGCTGGAAGATCCGCAGATTGTGCAGGCGCGGTTGGATGATCCGGTGAAGCGAGTGGATATGGGAGTGGTGGCGGGATTGGTGCTGGGCGCGCCGGAGTTTCAGAGGCGGTGAGTTGAAGAGAAGAATTAACACAGAGGGCACAGAGAGAAGAGCACAGAGTCCACAGAGAAGAGCGAAAGCGAAGACAAGAGAAGAATTAACCCAGAGACACAGAGGACAGAGAAGAGCGGAAGGAACGGCAAGAACGAGATTGGCACTTTTTCAAGAATGAGGTTGAGATGAGCTACGAATGTTGTGAAGGGATTCGCAATTTAAAGTTTTCGCGGCGGTATTTTTTGAAGCAGGGTGGCGTGGCGATGGTGGGATTGAGCGCGATGCCGGCGTTTTTGCAGCGCGCGGCGGCGGCGACTCCAACGGGCGGAAAGAAGCAGCTCATTGTTTTGTTTCAGCGCGGCGCGGCGGACGGATTGAATATTGTGGTGCCGTTCGGCGAACAAAATTATTACCGGATGCGGCCGTCGATTGCGATTCCGCAGCCGCGGAGCGGTGCGACGGATGCGGCGGTGGACCTGGATGGATTTTTTGGATTGCATCCGAGCCTGGCTCCGCTGGAGCCGCTTTTTCACAAGAACCAATTGGCGATTGTGCATGCGGCGGGATCGCCGGATCCGACGCGATCGCATTTTGATGCTCAGGATTTTATGGAGTCCGGAACGCCGGGATTGAAGGCGACGGAGGACGGCTGGCTGAATCGCGCGATGGAGACGATTCCGGAAGAGCAGGCGTCACCGTTTCGCGCGGTGGCGATGGGGCCAAATTTGCCGCGGATGCTGCGGGGAAGTTCACCGGCGATTGCGTTACCAGACGTGAAGCAGTTCAAGATGATCGCGCAAAATCCGGGCGCGGGGAAAATTGCCGAAGGCGGATTCGAGGCGATGTACGCGCAGACGGTGGACCAGGCACTGCGCGGAACAGGCACGGAAACGTTTGAGGCGATTGATATGTTGCGGAAGGCGGACCCGACGAAGTATCAGCCGGAGAATGACGCGAACTATCCGAACAACCGACTAGGACAAAGCTTGCAGCAGGTTGGGCAACTGATTAAGGCGAACATTGGCGTGGAAGTTTTATTTGTGGATTGCGGCGGATGGGACACGCACGTGAATCAGGGGAACGCGCAAGGGCAGCTCTCGAATTTATTGAAAGATTTGGGACAAGGGCTGGCGGCGTTTCATCAGGACATGGGCGACCGGATGGAGAATATTGTTTTCGTGACGATGAGCGAATTCGGTCGCACGGCGAAAGAAAACGGAAATCGCGGGACGGATCACGGCCATGCGAATTGCATGTTCGTGATGGGGGGAGATGTGAAGGGCGGGCGTGTGTATGGAAAATGGCCCGGGCTGGCGGATCACCAGTTGAACGAAGGACGGGATTTGGCGCTGACGACGGATTTTCGCTCGGTGCTGGGAGAGATTTTGACGAAGCACGTAGGTGTGCCAGATTTGGGGCCGGTGTTTCCGGGTTTTGATAACAGCCAAAAAAGATTTGTCGGATTAGTGCGAACCTAACGAATGGAGTAACCGCGCCTTCGCCGAGCAGGAGATCGGCACCGCGAAGAGAGTCCGACGTCTTGCAGGAATCCGAATGCCAGTCAGGCAGCGGGAAGGCCGACGCGTTTGAGGAGTTCGGGGAATCGTGGATCGGAGCGCAATGGATCGAGACAGGGATCGACCATCAAATATGTCAGGCCTTTGTCTCTCACCTGATACGCGCGTTCGAGCCATTCAAAGGCCTGGTCATTTTCCTTCAACCCCGCGTAAACGAGTGCAATTTCGTATCGGCCGATGCCAGTCCTCGCTACATGGTCTTTCAGCTTCGGAAGAATAGAGCGCGCTTCCGCTTTGCGCCCGGCACGGGCGTAGGCATTGCCCAAATGTCCCAGTCCGTGGGGCGAGTTGCCCGACTTCTGAAATTCCTGAATCGCTTTGTCGAATTGGCCTTTTTCCACGTAGATGATGCTTAGAGGAAACAGAGTTTCATCCGGATCCGGCCGCAGCGCGTTCGCTCGGTCGATCTGCGCCAGTGCCTGGTCGTATTGGCGCGCGAAGTAATAAATGAAACTCATGTTCATATAGGCGTGGCTGGAGGCCGGATCGGTTTTCAAAGCCAGATTCGCCTCGTCCAAGGCATCGTTCACCAGTCCCATACGACTGAGGTAGCCCGCGTAGGCCCAGTGAACCGCGGCCGAGTTCATATTCAGTTCCAGAGCGCGTTGAAATTCTTTTTTTTGCGTGGCCCAGTCCCAGTCCTGGTTCATCGCGGCGATGCCCAACTCCAAATGTGGTTCGGGCCGCGAATCATCGAGTTCAATGGCCTTAAGCGCCTCAGCCTTCTGCTCCGAAAATGCTTGCGCATACGACATCCCACCTGATTCGCCTATCCAGCCGTATGCACTGGATAATGCCGCGTGTGCCGCCGCGTAGTCTGGGTCCTTGTCGATCGCCTGGCGGAAATATTCGATCGCACGACGCGCGTTTCCGGAGTTCATTTGCTGCGTGCCTTGCATATACGCTTCGACCGCCTCGGGCTTGGTCCGCCTGGCACGATTGAGGCGAGCCTGCTGTTGCGGCGTCAGTTTAATGCGAATCTCATCGGCAATCGCCCGGGCCACATCGCTCTGCAGCTCGAGGACTCCCGTCATTTCACGTTCATAGGAATGAGACCAAACATGTTCATCGAACCGCGAATCGATTAGTTGTGCGGTGATCCGCACACGACTGCCTTCGCGAACGATAGAGCCCTCGACGATGCCGTCCACGCGGAGTTCCTCAGCGATCTCCGGCAGCTTCTTTTTGGAGGCTTTATAGGACATGACCGATGTTCGCGAAATGACCCGAAGCTCCGGCACCTTGCCTAGTTCCGCGATTAATTCCTCCGTCATCCCATCCGCGAAATACTCCTGATTGGGATCGCCGGAGAGGTTGATAAGCGGCAGGATAGCAATGGATCGAATTGGCTCTACCGCGAGAGGCTTCTTCCACTCTTTGACTCCGACAAACACAGCTCCGATCAAAAACGCTACCACCGCGACGAACGCCATCCACTTGCCGAGTGAAGTTCGCCCTGAGCCCTTGCGTTCCGGCTCGGCACCCTGCGATTCATGCTTCGCAGCGCCCAGCGGTTCGCGTTCGGCGGATAATTTATGCGCGGTGGACCAGACAAACCTCGGAACGTAAGAACCGACGGGGAGCTCGATGCGTACCGCCGGCTCGTCGATCGACCCATAGAACTGCGCTAGCCTACGCCGGACCTCCGTTGCTTTCACACGAACGACAGCGTCGTTCGCGGTGTCGTAGTCAACAGGGCGCCCAAACATTTCGGCGCCGATCATTCGTTCCTTGAGCGATTCTGTCCGGTCAGCGAGAGCGTGTTCTATAAGGATTCGCAGGAATTCCTGGGCGCGTTTGCTGGTGGCGAATTCAGGGCTCGACAGGACGTCCTGCAGATGCTCCCGAATCAGACTAATCTGTTCAGAGCTTAGCCCCTGCAAATCTTCCGCTGAATCACGCGGTGGGTTCACTTTTCACTTCCGCTTTACTTTCGCGTTAGGCTACACAGAAACGTGCGCTCGAACGCGACTAAGTCCCCTGGAATCAATCCGTAGCCCGTTACGTCTTC
The DNA here is from genome assembly GCA_035295625.1 of Candidatus Acidiferrum sp. Classification (GTDB taxonomy): domain Bacteria; phylum Acidobacteriota; class Terriglobia; order Acidiferrales; family UBA7541; genus Acidiferrum. The sequence goes on from DATGIS010000076.1 coordinate 58,698, forward strand.
CAGCAAACTGTTAGGAACATTCCCAGCATGCCTACGAACACGATATTAAGTTTCGTCATCGGGTTTTTTCGGGCCTCCCCGGCAGGTGCCGGCATGACGAGAGTTCGGAGGTTGACTCTATGCAGCAAAAGTTTAGCAACAATTGCTCCTATGAGGCCCGATGGGCCTCGGCCGCCGAATCCGAACGCCAAAAAGCCGCACAACGTCTTCGCCACATCCAGAAGATGGAGCTGATCGGAAGATATGCTGGCGGCATCGTGCACGACCTGAACAACATTCTGACCGTCATAGTGAGTAACAGCCAGCTACTCCTGGACCATCCCGAAGTCGGAACGTCAGCCGGGCAACGCGTCCAGCAAATCCTCGATGCGGGCTTCCGGGCCGCCAATCTGACCAGTCAACTTCTGGCCTTCAGCCGCAAGCAGATAGCCCGACCGATACCGCTCGACCTCAATCAAGTGATTCGGGAACATGTCAACATGATTGAATTCCTGATGGGAAGCGGTATCGAATTGCAAACCCGCCTAGAATCCGGTTTGTCGCATGTTAACGCCGATCGCGGCCAAATGGAACAAGTGCTCGTTAATCTTTGCGTGAATGCGCGTGACGCTATGCCTCACGGAGGCCAGATCCTGGTGGAGTCGAAAAATGTCGATATCGCTGAAGACCATTTGTTAAATCGCCAGTTTTCGGTGAAACCCGGCCGCTACGTGCAGTTTTCTGTCAGCGACACAGGTATTGGAATGGACCTGGCCACACTGCAGCGGATTTTTGAGCCATTCTTCACGACCAAACCGCCAGACAAAGGAATGGGCCTGGGTCTGGCTACGGTTCAATCCATTGTGAAGCATGCGTGTGGACATGTTTGGGTCGAGAGCGAGCCCGGCCAAGGTTCCGTGTTATCCGTGTACCTGCCCGCCTTGGCCAAGTCTGCGCGGCGACACGAGGATTACGCATTCCTAGAGAAAATACGGGGAAGCGAAACCATTTTGCTGGTGGAGGACCAGGCTTCTTTAAGAGCATCTTTGTCCGAGACTCTGCGAAATCTCGGTTACACGGTCCTGGAGGCCGAGGACGCAGAATGTGCGGAGCAGATTGCTCATCGGCACAAAGATATCGCGCTGGCTCTCATTGACATCGACTTGCCCGGTACTACCGGGCTGACGTTGACGACAAATTTGCGGACGTTGCGAACTGGTCTGAAGGTCTTGCAATTGACTGCGCCTGCTAGTGGATTTGTGAATCACGGACTCCGACAGGAGGGCAACGACTTCGTTCAAAAGCCTTTTACGCCCAGAGCGATTGCCGAGAAACTGCGCCAACTTCTTGACAACCTGGCTTAACAATCGGCGCTTGATTGCAGTGTGTTTAAGACAGGCGGGCACAGAGGGAAGAGCGCAGAGTTCTACGACTCTGAGGTGAGTTAGGTGGCGACGTGAAGGGTGGGCGGGTGTATGGAAAATGGTCTGGGCTGGCGGATCACCAATTGAACGAAGGACGGGATTTGGCGCCGGTGTTTCCGGGGTTTGAGAATAGTCCGAGGAAATTTGTGGGACTGATACGGGCGTGAACCGCACGGCAAGAAGAAGAGGAAGACTTAACACAGAGGTCACAGAGGGAAGCAGCACAGAGGACACAGAGAAGAAAGAAGTAAGAAAGAGAAAGAGAAAGAGAAGATTTAACACAGAGGACACAGAGAAGAAGGGCGCAGAGAGAAACAGTTAGACGGACGAAAGCAGGAAATGTGATTCCTGTTATAGTGCAAGTACTATGACAGACAATGAAATCACGCATGAAATCATCGGCGCGGCTATTGAAGTGCATCGTCTTCTTGGTCCCGGCTTGCTTGAATCCGCCTACGAAGAATGCCTCGTCCGAGAATTTAGTTTGCGCAGACTCAACGTCGAAAGACAGAAACCCATACCGATCGTCTATAAGGACGTCAAACTGGAATGCGGATATCGGATTGACGTGCTCGTGGAGTCACGCGTCATCGTAGAGCTAAAATCGATCGAAGCGATTGCGCCTGTCCATGAGGCTGTGATCCTGACCTACCTGCGTCTGTCTGGTCGCCGGCTTGGGCGCCTCATTAATTTCAACGTTGCAGTTCTGAGGGAAGGGATCAGGCGGTACATCATTTGACGCAACCTAGAGAAGAAAGAAAGAGAAAGAGAAAGATTTAACACAGAGGTCTCAGAGGGAAGAGCACAGAGGACACAGAGAAGACAGGAAGCAAGGGCAAGAGAAGGAGAAGGTCACAGGGGACGGGGCAGGTAGCCGCTGACGTCGACATCGGGAGCGTATCGGCTAGCCGGTGATGCGGGCGGCGGATTGGATCAAGGTGGAAAGTTCGACGACTTGGAGGTGGGAGGGGCAGTCGGGCCAGTTGTGGCGCCAGCAGACGATAAGGTCGCAGCCGGTGGCGGGATGATGGTGGTCGCGGAAGTTGCGGCTCTCGAATTCAAATTCGATTGAGACGCGCTGCCAGCGCGAAGGGCCGATCCGGCGTTTCGCTTCACAGTCGGGGAAACCGTTCTGGACTGATTCGACGATAAAGCCTAAATCCGCCGCCAACATTCCGAAGAGCAGGACAACGCCTTGTTCGTTGATCGGTTCATGACGGAAGTTGGGGAAGTCGAGAGGGTTACCGTAGACGCAGCGATTTTTTGAGCGCGTGTATCCGAGTTTCGCGGGCGAAGGGCGTACTTGCTTAGAAACCGGCTCTTGATTCAAGAGAGAAACGACGTCTGCCCATTTCCGTTTGCCTTTTGCGAATTTACGGAACGCCCGGGGCATTGAGGTCCAGCTGCCGAACCGCTTTTCGAGGGTACGCGGTTCATATTTGCCTGCGAGCAAATAGGCGCGACGGGAGGGCACGCGTTGCTGGGTACGGACGGTTTCACCCCAGTCTTTGAGGAGTTCTTCAGTTTTGAACTCGACGAACAGCGGAGTTGTGCGGAGTTTTGCAGCGCGGACGGCGTCGTTCCATTTGGGAAAGAAACGCAGGACGGAATGCCTGGAAATTCCCAAGCTGGTGATGAACTCAAATAGCGTTGGCGCACGGCCCAGTTTTCGGGCGAGCGCAGCAATGGAGTCCACGATTTGCTGCCTGGTTGGCACGACCTGGTTTATGTGGGGAGTGGAAAGTTTGAGAAAGAAAAACGGCGGGAGAGGTCTCCCGCCGTTCGTGGCTACACGTTGGCCTATTCATTAGAGTACTAAATTTGGTAATTGTGTCAAGCGGCTTTTGGGGCGGGATGCTCTTCGCGCCAAGGAAGCAAGGGCCGTTTTGAAAACAAATGGTGAAAGAGTGCGGGATACGGTCTGTCGTAGTTCGAGTTTTCCACATGTCCAATTTTGGACAGACGGGGCAGAGGCGGACGTATAGATTACGGGTGAAAGAAAAGCGTTATCGAATGGCTCGCGATGACCGTGTTTGGAAAGCCTCCGAGGACGGTCATCGCGGGTATTTTTTTTAGCAGGGTCACGCGGGCAGAAATGACAAGTTAGTTCCGGCTGTGCAGCTGAAGATTCAGCGGCTTGTCACGCGTGGGGCAGTCCAAAAATTGAGAGCGTCTGGGGAGTCCGGCTCTTACGTATTCAAGGCCCGCCGTTCCAAGCGAGTATTGTCGAGGAGACGCGCCAGCCTGGTGGTCAGTCCGGATCGAAGTCCAAAAAGATTCCCGTGCCTGGTGCTTGATTGCTCAAGAGAAGGCTTCCGACTGCGAGAAAACTGCAGGGTTAAGCGCGGGCAGTTGGTTGAACTGATTTTTGAGGACGATCCGCTGCGACCGTTGCGCTGCAACGTGATCTGGGTTGGCGAAGCGAACTCGAAGCAGACCGGAGAAGCCGGGCTGGAGACGCGTTCAGGCGATCACGCCAACGCGGGAAGATAAAACGAAATCGTCACCTAGAACTACAAGGAGAACAAGAATGAAAAAGACAGCGATCGCGTCGGCAGTTGCGGCTTTCACCATCGTCGCAGCCATAGTAGGTGTTGCGCAGGCTCAGAAAGGCAAACAGGTCATCTACGTGTCGTCGGCGCAAGGAACCTATAAACCGTCACCGGCGGGCGGCACGTCGATGCAAGCGATCTGGGGCGACATGGAAAAGGGCGCACACGGCACATTTACGAAGTTCGAGCCCGGGTTCGATGCGGGGATGCATACACACACGAACGATGTGTCGATCGTGGTCGTGAAAGGCGCGTATTTGTATAAGGATGAGGGCGGCGAAAAGCGTGTGGGACCGGGGGAGTTTCTGTTCGTTCCGGGCGGCCACAAACATTGGAGCGGCGGCGACAAGACGGAAGGCGCCGTGTTTTACGAAGAAGGCTCGGGGAAATTCGACAGCATGCCAGCGAAGTAGCGGCGGCTTGACTGAGAGATTGAGCAACAAAGAAGACGGGGATCGAGAAAGACCTGCTCGCCGGGAAACAAATGTACGAGTCAATTGTTTCCCGGGAGTAGACTTATTCGACGGGCTGGATTGTTGAAGGCTCCAACTTTTTAATTTCCCTGCAGATGAAATCTTCGATCTCGACGTCCGAGAGATGGTCGAACCAAACTCCCCTCAAATATGGAACAGCCGATGCGTGATCCTTCATTGTGATTTGGCCTTTTTCGTAGAGCTTCCTGATATCGATTCTGGCGCGTGCTTCGAGTCTCTCTTGTTTTTCGTCTGCCATGGAATTCCTTTGAGCGAGTGTTGCCCGCCGCGGTACCAACCTTACGCTTTTCGACTGAACGGATGCCAGCTCGTCCTTGCGATGTAGGCGTTGAGGAATCCGGCTTCCCAAGTCCCGGAAAATGCGTTACCGGACAAGCGACATTACAGAAGCGCTTGTCCGGTAACGCGAGTTGCCAAGAGCCTAGATGCGTCTTGCGCATTCGATGGGTCTATGACGCGGGCTTTTCCTTTTCAGCCGGCTTAGACGGGGCCGGGCGCGGAGCCGGCTGCTGGCGTTGCTGCATTTGTTGTTGCTGCTGGGTGTGTCGTTGCGCCAGTTGTTCGGTCTGCTGTTGATGGCGCTGCTCGAGGGGTTGCTGCTTCGGTTCGTTGGCCGGCTTTTGCGGAAGGCGCTGATGGTCCTGATCTTGTCTGGCCTGGAGCTTCTGGCGTTCGCTGGATTGCTGCGTTTCGAGTTTTTGTTGTTGCTGCTGGTATTTCTGGTCCTGTCGTGCGTTGCCAGAGTTCGGAGCGGCGACATGTTCGACCGGAGGCAAGTCTCGTGCGTGAATGGTTGGGTTCGGACGATTGGACTCGGCGGCTGGACGAGCGGATTCCGGAGCGGATTGATTGGATTCCGCCGCAGGGCGGGGAGTTTCGGAAGCGGGACGAATGTTGTTGTGCGACGAAGTGGACGGGGCGTGAACCGCGCCACCTTCCGTGGCGGCCACAACGCCATTTTCCCTGAATGCGCCGGGCTTGGATGTGGCAGCGATGGGAGGTTTGCCATGATTGGTGGAGGAGCGCAGCTCGGGGTTGGAGCGGGCAGACTGTACATGCTGAGACTGCTCGGCGACGGGAGCGATGTGGCGCTCGCGTCCGGCAGTTTCTTCCTGGCTTGAGGCGCGCACCTGGACGCCGCCGTTGCCCCCATTGAAGCTGACGCGATTGCCGCGGTTATTGTCGTCCACTCTGGCGTCGTAAACGTTGCGATTGCGATCACGATCTATGTGGCTGACCGATTGATTGTAAGCAAAATGGCCGTTGTCCCAGCGACCGCCTTCGTAGCCGCGGCCGAAATAGCCATAGCCGTAATTGATGCCGCCGTAGAAACCGACTTGCGGTCCCCAGTAGCCTTCGTGGAAAAGATAATCATCGCCATCGCCACTCCAGTAGCCGGGGGTCCACAGATAGCCGATTTCGGGAGCCATGACCCAGGTTCCAGGAACCCAATAATAGTCATCGTCGCCGTAAGCCCAATAGCCCGGGGTCCAAATGTAGCCGTCGTCGGGGCAGATTGGCTGCTCGTAGACGGGGAGTTCAGGTGGGGCGAATCGGACTGAGACAGAGATGCCGATCTGGGCGGAGGATGCCGCGGAGATGGCCAACAATACGAGCGCGAACAAAAACGCACGAACGGACAAAATCAAACGCATGGTAGTTCTTTCTGCCTGATGAGGCTTTGGCTGCGAGAAGTCAATCAGGGCGACTAATCTTCGTATCTACAAACCGAATTGCTGAGTGGTTCGGGCGAACGCAATTGGCGGATGCAACGGTTGCAGAGTTGGAGTCGCCTTGCGACGCTTGCGTGAGTATGGAAGCTTCGAAGCTTTGAGGCTGTACGGTATTGAACGTAGTTGTTCTATTTTTTGCGGACACATGAAAGAGGGAAAGCCAATCACTGCAAATCACCGGAGGGATGAAATTGCGCGAACTGTGCAAAAGAGAACAGTTCCAACTGTTGACAGTCTTTAGGCTGCAAAGTCCGGGATTGGAATTATTCGAAGACGGTCTGACGGTAAAGATGGAGAAAACGAATGTTTCACCTGCTCTGGTATTTGTTTATTGGACTGATCTCTGGAGTCATCGCGAAATCGGTGATGCATGAACACATCACCATGTTCTGGACGGTGGTACTGGGCGTGATCGGGTCGATCCTCGGCGGCGGCGTTGCGCACATGTTTTCGCGGCCGACCAACGAACGATATCATCCTGCGGGCCTGATTTTATCGACGCTGGGCGCGATTCTGGTGCTGTTCGTTTGCTACAAGTTGAACATTCATTTTCCCGCGATTTAAGCGGGAGCAAACGATATTGCCTGGCACAGGCGAGAATTTAAGATTTACGGAAGAGGGTTACGAGCGGGTGGGCGGTTTCGTCTTGGTACCTTCGATGGATTGGGCGACCAGATCGTCGATCGCCTTGATTTCGAGCGCCAAGGAAGTGTTGGAGGGATTTTTCAGATATTGTTCGAACAAGCGATCCCTTTTGGCTTTCCATTGTTGGCGTTTCTTTTGCGCTTCGGCTGCAATTTCGTGCGGGTCCATGACGGTCATCCGGCTACCGCAGTTGAGGAACCGCTCTGGCGAAAGCTGGCGATGGCATCGGCCTGCGTGTCGTAAACTTCGAAAATCGTCAACAATCTGGTTAGCTGCAGGACTTCGCGGAATTTGTGGCCGAGGGCGCAGAGCCGGATTAAGGCTCCCTGCGTCTTTGCACTGACGTAAGACGAGACGAGGATGCCGAGGCCGGCGCTGTCGATGTAGGTGACGTTCGACATATCGAGGACGACTTTCTTTTTGCCCGCGTCCATGAGATTTTTGACCGCTTCGCGCAGCACACTGCTCTCTTCTCCAAGAACGATCCGGCCATTCAACGAGACGACGGACACACCGTCGGTTTCGTGAATTTCTACTTTAACGCTCATAAGTCTAGCCTCTGTTGCAACTATACGCCTTTCGGCGGTGTAAGTATGCCGCGCACTGCGAGCTCACCGGAAAGCGTGGTGAAATGTGGCAGGATGCTCGATGGTAGACTGCAGAGAGGGCGAAAGAGGGAGAAATGACTTATGCAAGCAGGCGATCAAGCAGGAGCAGCGATTCTGGTGCAGACCATTTTTTTGAAAGACGGTCATTTACAGGGAATTCTAGGTGATCGTGCGTCAAAGAGCCCGGAGGCGGCGATCGAATACTTGAAGCCGTTTTATCTGGCGGCTCTTGCGATGGTCACGAGAGCGACGTCGGAGCAGAAGGGCTAGCTGCCAAATGACAAGGGAAGAAGCTCAGAGCCTGGCCGAACACTGGGTTGCCGCGTGGAACGCGCACGATCTGGAAGCGATCCTGACGCACTATGACGATGCAGTGGAATTGACTTCGCCGGTGGCTGCGCAGCTTTTGGGGATTCCTGAGGGCAAAGTGATCGGAAAAGAAAATCTGCGAGCGTACTTTCAAAGAGGGCTGGACGCTTACCCGGAGCTGAATTTTCAATTGGAGGACGTGCTCTGGGGGTTGAGGAGCGTGGTGTTCTATTACAAGAATCAAAAGGGAACGCGAACGGCGGAGTTCATGGAAGTGTCGAGTGCCGGAAAAGTGGTGAGGGTTGTGGCGAATTACGGAGGTTAGGCAGCGGAGATTGTGGCTTGTCCATGGGAGATGAGACTTGAAGCCTGATTTCGCGCAGTACGGATTTGCCTTTCAAGAAAATTTGATTATGGCATGTATCGGAGGGTCGCAGGCGCACGGCGCAAAATTGGGTGCGACTGATGATACGGACTGGTATGGGCTCTACATTGCGCCGGCGGCGAAGACGCTTGGGCTGGATCGAGAGGAGCACTTTGTATTCACGACGGGCGGCGGGCCGGGAGGGAATGGGCCGCAGGACGTGGATGTTTGTCTGTACACGCTTATGAAGTGGGCCGGGCTTGCGGCCAAAGGAAATCCCTCTGCGCTGCATTTTTTGTTCGCACCGCTTGCTTTCACGACCGAGGCGTGGAACCGATTTACTGCACAGCCTGAGATTTTTCTGGCGAAAGGGCATGTGAAGCCGTTCCTGGGATTCGCGGACGACCAGATGAAAAGATTGCTCGGACAGAAGGGACAAAAGAATATTCATCGGGCGGAGCTCGAAGAGAAGCATGGATACGACACAAAATACGCGATGCATGTGATTCGCTTGTATGGAGAAGCGAAGGAGTTGATGGAACATGGGCGCATTACGCTGCCGCGGCCGAACCGTGATGAATTGATTGAAATACGGAAAGGCAAGTATTCGCTCACGGAGATTCGGGAGATGGGCGCGCAGCTGGAATCGGAGGCGCTGGCCGCGGAGGTGACTTCGCCGCTGCCGGATAAAGTAGACCGCGAGGCGATCAGCGGGCTGCTGGCGGAAACGCATCTTCAGTTTTGGGGCCGCCCAAAATGAGGTTCACGCCTGTCGAGAGATGGCGGAGAGATTCCTCCGCTTCGTAGCCCAGCGTGCAAAAATCGCACGCGAGAAAATACTGGGCTACTTCGGTCGGAATGACAGGTGTTGTATTGCGAGTGGGATTAGGTGAGGGTTGAAGGCAAGACGTGCAGTTCAGAAGAAGCCGCCGAGTTATTCGTAGCGGAGGGCGACCATAGGGTCGACTCGGGTCGCGCGTCGGGCAGGGATCCAGCAGGCGAGAGCGCCGGTGGCGATGAGCAAGATGGTGGTAACAGCGAGAGTAGTGGGATCGTAGGGTTTCACGCCGCGCGATAATTCCGATTGAACGACCCGGCCGAGTAGCAGGCTTGCGAGCAAGCCGATAGCGATTCCCGCTGTTACGAGGCGCAAGCCCGTTTTGACGACCAAGCGAAGAACATTGGCGCGATCAGCGCCCAAGGCCATGCGGATGCCGATTTCGTGTGTCTTGCGAGTTGTGGCGTAAGCAAGAACGCTGTAGACGCCGATGGTGACGAGAATGAGGCCGAGGCATCCGAAAATGGCCATCAGGACAAAGGCGAAGCGAGGTCCTGCGTAGAGGCGCTGGCCGATGCGCTCCTCGAGAGCGATGGGAAACGCGAGAGGAACATCGGGATCGGTCGCGGAGACGGCGCGACGCACTTCGTTCATGAGGGACATCGGAGTTTGCTGTGTGCGAACCAGAAGTGCTTGCGCTCCGGAACCCGTGACGGTGTACGGCACCCAAACTTCCGGCGACACCATGCCTTGGAGACCCTGATTGGCGATGTCTGGGACGACGCCGATGATATCGAACCAGGGATCGCGCACTGGATCTCCGAAAGTCTCCAGAACAGAAAGCTTGACTCGCTGGCCGACGGGATCCGCGCCGCGAAAGTACGTAGAGACAAATTTTTCGTTTACGACAGCGACTTTTCTCGCCGCGGAGACTTCTGCTTGGGTGAAGGTGCGACCCTGTTGAAGCGGAATGGCGAGCACGCGAAAATATCCCTCACTGACTTGTTGGAGGAGAGTGTGCCATTCGCCGTCGCGAGCCTTGCCGGAAATTTCCATGGTGGAGTCGACGGCACCGTCGGGCGGAAGGGAGCTTGATTCCGCCGCATCCACGACACCAGGGAGCGCCTTGACGCGTGTGAGGAGCGGCTCGAAAAATCCACTGACTTGCGCAGAAGTTTTGTAGCGACCATCGGGCAACACCAACTGAGTTTGGAAGACGTGGTCCGCCTGGATGCCCAAGCGCACTTCGCGGAGAGCGACGAAGCTTCGCATCAGGAGGCCGGCGCCGATAAGAAGAGTGAGCGATACAGCGACTTCGATGACGACGAAGGTGTCGCGCATGCGGCCGGAGCGACGCCCACCGACCAAGCCCTTGCCACTTTCTCGAATTGGATGATTGAGATCGCGGCGCGCGGCTTGCAACGCGGGGGCGAGACCGAAGAGCATTGCGGTCAAGATGGCGACGATGAGCGAGAAAATCAGCACGGGTGCATTCAGCTCAATGACGGATTCCGCGGGGATGAAATTTTGCGGCATGGCCGCGACAATCAATTTCAATCCGCCCCACGCAACGAATAGGCCAAGAGCCGCTCCACCAATCGCCAGGACGAGACTTTCGACGAGAAGCAAACGCACGAGTCGCGCGCTGCCGGCTCCCAATGCGGCGCGCAATGCGAACTCCTGTTCGCGAGATGTGGCGCGAGCGAGCATGAGGTTGGCGACGTTGGCGCAGCCGATGAGGAGCAACAAGGCGACGGCGGCGAGGATCGTGTACAGAGTGGATTCGAAATGCCCGACGACGGTGTCGCCCAACGGATTGAGCGACATCTGGAAATGGGCGGGGTAATCGCGAGGGCTAATATTTGCGAGGTGGTTGGCGATGACGGTGAGGTCGGCGGCGGCTTGCGTTTTCGAGATGCCCGGCCGCAAGCGACCCAACAGGAACCACTGGACCGGCAGGCCTACTGTCGCCGCTGAGGCAACGGGTTTTTGGGGAATAAATACATCCGCATCATACCAACCGAAGCGTGGCGGCATAATGCCGACGAGGGTCCGGGCGGTTCCATTGAAGAGAAACGTTTTGTTCAAAAGACCTTTGTCGCCATTGAAGCGCTCGATCCAAGTTTTGTAGCGCAAGACGAAAACAGGCGGCGCACCGGGTTCGTAATCGGCCGATTGCAGGACACGGCCGTGGAGAGCCGGCATACCGAAGAATTCGAAAGTGCCGGGAGTGACGTCGGCTCCGTAAAGCAGATCAACGCCGTCTCCGTGTTTGTAGAGGACGAGGTCTTCGAGTGCGCCGGTGAGGCCATCAAAGACCTGGTTCTGGGCGGCAAATTCGAGAAATTCGTTGGATGTGTATCCCTGGCGGTCGCCTTCTTCGCCGCGAGAGACATCGTGGATTCGCGGAAAGACCATGCGTTTGGCGTCTTTGTAGGGAAAAGGCTCAAGGAGGACGTTGTCGATTACGCTGAAGATGGCAGTGGAGGCGCCGATGCCCAAGGCCAGCGTGGCGATGGCGACTGCGGCGAAGGCGCGACTGCGTCCAAGGCTGCGCAATGCGTAGCGAAAGTCGCGCGCGAAATCCTCGATTGAGACGAGCGAGCGCAACTCTTTCCGGTTTTCGCGCAAGAGGGTGGTATTTCCAAACTGACGCCGCGCTGCGGCCGCAGCGTCCTGCAGGGACATTCCTTGCGCCACGAAATGATCGACCAGCATCTGAAAGTGCGATTGCACTTCCTCGTCGAAGTCATCGTGTTTGGAAGATCGGAAGAGTCCCGCGAGCCTGTCTGCAAACGCGCGCAGCTGCGACTTCCACGTGTAGGGCATGGCTACTTTTCTTCCTTCAAGCGGAGGACGCGGCCTACGACGTCGGAAATGCGCTGCCAATTTTCAGTTTCGAGTGTCAGCTGCTTTTCGCCGCTCGCGGTGATCGAGTAAAACTTGGCTTTGCGGTTGTTGTCGGAGGTCCCCCACTCTGCGGCGATCCATTTTTGCTGCAGAAGACGCGTCAAGGATGTGTACACGGTACCTTCGTTCAACTGGAGGACGTCGCGGCTGATTTGTTCGATGCGGCGGGCAATGCCGAAGCCGTGTTGCGGACCGAGCGCATGAAGGGTTTTGAGAATCATCAGGTCAAGAGTGCCTTGCAGGACTTCGGATTTTTTAGGGTCGGACATGCGGGCGCTCCTATGGACGTTGCAAAGGAAAGATAACAGCTCTCCTTTGGAATGTCCATAGGAAGGTTGATGGGCTTAACAACAAAAGGCGCTCCAATGGGAGCGCCTTTTGTTGAGAGCGACCGAGGAAAGCTAGTGTTTGACGTCGGTACCGATGCGCATGGAGTAGAAGGAACGGTAGACGAAGGTGATCGAGACGAGGAAGAAGACGGCGGCGAGGATGTGCGTCAGCGCGTCGCCTTGTGAGGCGGTCAGTTGGACGGCCAGCTCAACGGCGAGAAGGCCGAAGAGCGTAGTGAATTTGATGACCGGGTTGAGGGCGACGGAAGAGGTGTCTTTGAAAGGATCGCCGACGGTGTCGCCGACGACAGTGGCGTCGTGGAGCGGCGTGCCTTTTTGCTTCATTTCTACTTCGACGATTTTCTTGGCGTTGTCCCATGCGCCGCCGGCGTTGGCCATGAAGATGGCTTGATAGAGGCCGAAGATGGCGATGGAGAAAAGATAGCCGATGAAGAAGAAGGGTTCGACGAACGCAAAGGCAAGCGTGGCGAAAAAGACGGCGATGAAAATATTGAGCATGCCTTTTTGCGCGTACTTGGTGCAGATTTCGACGACTTTTTTGCTGTCGGCGACGCTGGCTTTTTCGACGCCTTCGAGCTTGATGTTGGCTTTGATGAATTCGACGGCGCGGTAGGCGCCGGTGGTGACGGCTTGCGTGGAAGCGCCAGTGAACCAGTAAATCATGGCGCCGCCGGTGATGAGGCCGAGAACGAAAGGCGCGTGGAGAAGAGAGAGTTTTTCCACGTTGGAAGCGAGGCCGTTGGTGAGCGCCATGATGATGGAGAAGATCATGGTGGTGGCGCCGACGACTGCGGTGCCGATGAGCACGGGCTTGGCGGTGGCTTTGAAGGTGTTGCCCGCGCCGTCGTTGGCCTCGAGCATTTCCTTGGCGCGATGGAAGTTCGCATCGATGTTGAAGTCCTTCTTGAGTTCTTCCTTGATGTTCGGAACGCTTTCAATGAGCGAGAGTTCGTAGACGGATTGCGCGTTGTCGGTCACAGGGCCGTAGGAGTCCACGGCGATGGTTACGGGACCCATACCGAGGAAGCCGAAAGCGACGAGTCCGAAGGCGAAGACGGCGGGAGCAATCATCAAGTGGGCAAGGCCTAGGTTGGTGATGAGGTAGCCGATACCCATGAGGGTGACCATGGCGAGGCCGAGGTAATAGGCGGAGAAATTTCCGGCGACGAAGCCGGACAAAATGCCGAGCGAGGCTCCGCCTTGTTCTGCGGAGACGACGACTTCTTTTGTGTGGCGCGACTCGGTGGACGTGAAGACTTTGACGAGTTCGGGAATGATGGCGCCAGCGAGCGTGCCGCAGGAGATGATGCTGGCGAGCTTCCACCATTGCGTGCCGTCGTTGTTCGGACCGAGCGACGGAATGATGAGATAGGAAATGAGGTAGGTCAGAGAAATGGAAACGAAGGACGTGATCCAGACGAGGCTGGTGAGCGGGGCTTCGTAGTTCATTTCGTCGGCGTTACCGTATTTTGCTTTGGCGATGATGCCGTTGATGAAGTAAGCGGCGGCGCTGGCGATGAGCATGACGATGCGCATGATGAAGATCCAGACGAGCAGTTGGACTTGGACGGTCGTGTCATGAACGGCGAGGAGGATGAAAGTGATGAGCGCGACGCCGGTGACGCCGTAGGTTTCGAATCCATCGGCGCTGGGGCCGACGGAATCGCCTGCGTTGTCGCCGGTGCAGTCTGCGATAACGCCGGGGTTGCGCGCGTCGTCTTCCTTAATTTTGAAGACGATTTTCATGAGGTCGGAGCCGATGTCGGCGATTTTGGTGAAGATGCCGCCCGCGATTCGAAGGGCTGCGGCGCCGAGGGATTCGCCGATAGCGAAGCCGATGAAGCACGGGCCGGCGTAGTCGCCCGGGATGAAAAGAAGAATGAGGAGCATCATCAGGAGCTCGACACTGATGAGCATCATGCCGATGCTCATACCTGCTTCGAGCGGCGTGTGGTAAATCGGATAGGGCTTGCCGCGGAGGCTCGCAAAAGCGGTGCGGGAGTTAGCGAAGGTGTTGACGCGAATGCCGAACCACGCGACGCCGTAGCTGCCGGCGATGCCGACCAAGCTGAAGAAAAGAATAATGGGTAATGTGAGCGCAACGGATTTGCCGGGGACGGGAGAGAGCCAGCCGAAGTAAAGAACGATGACGACGGCGATGAAAACCCAGAGCAGCATGAGGAACTTGCCCTGCGTGACGAGATAGGTTTTGCAGGTTTCGTAGATGAGCTCGGAGATTTCCTTCATGGTGCGGTGAACGGGGAGATTTTTGAGGCGGCGATAGATGGCGAGGCCGAAGAGCAGGCCGAAGACGCAAACGAGCAAGCCGAAGAGAAGGAGCTTGTGGCCGTCGATGCCGAGGAAAGATACCTTCGAGAGATCGGGCAGCTTAAGATTTGCTTCGCCGCCGACATCGTGAGTCTCCGCCAGCGCAGCGGCGCAAGTCACCAACAGTGCGCCCGCGGCCGCGAAAGCCCTTTTCGAGGCGCTACATCCGAATGACCAGGCATTGCTCAGCCAGGTTTGCATAAACGATCCTCCGATTCCTTTCGACCTTACTTTGTTCGCGAGGGCAGGTTTAAAATTTTGCCCTATTGTGTCACGAACCCAAAAATTCAAGCGAGCCATCAGCCGCCTGGGGGCGATTTGGGCACACAGGCCCGTGGTAGGCGCAGGCGTGCTTGCACACTCGTTACCGGCTATATGCGGAAATACGCCATTTGAATTGCGGCGCGGGAGACCCTGCCGGTTGCTACGTGGCTCCCTGTTTGTGACGGGACTCGAATATGTCCTGCAGCGTTTCCGAGACCCCTGCCCGGAACCTCGCTTTGGCTTGGCTGGAAAGCCTTGTATAAGCCAAAACAGGGCCGCAACAAAACGTGAATTTATAACATTTCGACGAGAAATTTTCAAACAGGGTGGAAGTGTGGAAGCCGCCACGAAAATGCTCGATGCAGAAATCGCTCGGAGAGAAAGCGGCCAAACGGACGGTGGAGCCATCAGCCGGAGGCGCTTGACCAAGAGTGGCTGTGTAGCGAAGGAACCTCTGGTAACATGCAGGGCAGTGAATTGGGGGGAATTGGGGATGGTTCGGGGGTCCATGAGTACCAAACCGTTTGCTGCAGAGCCGAGTGCGGAAGTTGACCCGCCGAAATTGCGCTATGACTGGCGCCGGGCTGAAGTCGAGGCGATTTACCGGACGCCGGTGCCGGAACTGGTGTTCCAGGCCCAGACAGTTCACCGGCAATTTCATCAGCCGGATCGCGTACAAACCTGCCAACTGATTTCGATCAAAACCGGGGGATGCCCGGAGGACTGTGCGTATTGCCCGCAGAGCGCGCACTATGACGCGGATTTGGAACGCCAGGGATTGCTCGACCCAGAGCACGTGGTTGGAGTGGCGCGGGAAGCTGCGGCGCGCGGGGTGACGCGGTTTTGTATGGGAGCGGCGTGGCGGCAGGCGCCGGAAGGTCGGGAATTCGAAAGAGTTCTGGAGATGGTGCGGGGAGTTTCGGCATTGGGAATGGAAGTGTGCTGCACGCTGGGGATGCTGAAGGAAGAGCAGGCGGCGCAACTGAAGGAAGCGGGGCTTTCGGCGTACAACCACAATTTGGATACGTCGCCGGAATTTTATGGATCGATCATTACGACGCGCGTGTATGAGGACCGTTTGAAGACGCTGGCGGCGGTGCGAAAAGCGGGAATTACGGTTTGCTGCGGCGGAATTTTGGGAATGGGGGAACGCGAAGGCGACCGGATTGGATTGTTGCAGCAGCTGGCGAGTTTGCAGCCGCATCCGGAGAGCGTGCCGATTAATATGCTGGTGCGCGTGGAAGGAACGCCGCTGGCGCATGTGCCAACGCTTGATCCGATGGAAATGGTAAGGGCGATTGCGACGGCGCGGATTTTGATGCCTGCATCCCGCGTGCGACTGGCAGCGGGGAGAAAACAGCTTTCGCCGGAAGCAGTGACGCTGTGCTTTTTGGCGGGCGCAAATTCGATTTTTGTCGGAGAAAAATTGCTGACGACACCGAATCCGGGGCCGGACGAGGATCAGCAACTGCTGGAAAAATTGGGAATGCAGCCGCTGGAATCGCATGCCGTCTGAGTTGCACAAATCCATTTTGAATGAGTTGGATGCGGAGCTTGCGTCGTTGGAGCGGGCGAGCCAGCGGAGAAGCCTGCTGCGGCCCGCGGGAGTGAATTTGTGTTCGAACGATTATTTGGGATTGGCGCAGAGCTTGGAGCTGCGCGCGTTGGTTGCGAACGCGGTGCAAGAAGCGGAGTACGTTGGCGGGACGGGGTCGCGGTTGTTGTCCGGGCATTTCAGGATTTGGGATGAAGTTGAAACGGAATTTGCGGAATTTGCGGGAACGGAAGCGGCGCTTTATTTCGGCAGCGGGTACGCGGCAAATCTAGGATTGCTGGCGGCGCTAGTCGGCAAGAACGATTTGATTTTTTCGGATGCGCTGAATCACGCGAGCATTATTGACGGAATTCGATTGTCGGGTGCGCGGAAAGAGATTTATGCGCATCGGGACTTGAATGCACTGGAAGATGCGCTGAGGGCGCACTCGGATGAGCGGTGCAGAAAGATCGTTGTGACGGAATCCGTTTTCAGCATGGATGGGGACATTGCAGACATCGCGGCGATAGTGGCGTTGGCGGAACGGTACAGCGCGAGCGTGATTGTGGATGAGGCGCATGCGACGGCGGTGCATGGGCCTGGTGGACGGGGGATTGTCGCGAGTGCGGGACTTGCGAGGAATGTTTTGGCAGTTCTGCACACGTGCGGGAAAGCACTGGCGAGCGCGGGAGCGTTTGTGTGTGGGAGCCGGGTGTTGCGGGAATATTTGATCAATCACGCGCGGACGTTTATTTTTTCGACGGCGATGCCGCCGTATATGGCGGGGCAGATCCGCGCGGCGCTTGGATTGGCGCGCAAGATGGATTTTGAGAGAGGGGCGTTGCTCTCAGACTCGAAACGATTTGTAAGAACGCTGCGGGAACGCGGATGGGATTGTGCAGAGACGGAATCGCAGATTGTGCCGGTGATTGTAGGTTCGAACGAGGAAGCGCTGAGCGCGGCGGAGTTTTTACGGGGCGAAAGATTTGCGGTGCGCGCGATTCGTCCGCCGACCGTTGCGGCGGGAAAAGCGCGGTTACGTCTTTCGTTGACGAGTTTGATTGGACGCGATGAGCTTGACCGGCTGGCGAGTTGCTTATATGAATGGCGGACGCGAAATTTGGTACCCGAGGCGGCGGGACGCGGATGAGGCATCACTTTTTCGTTACAGGGACGGACACGAGCGTCGGAAAGACGGTGCTGTCTGCGCTGCTGTGTGCGGCGCTGGACGCAGTGTATTGGAAGCCGATCCAGACCGGCACGCTGGAAGGTTCGGACCGGATGACCGTGATGCGACTGGCGGGAATCGGTTCGGACCGGACGTTGGACGAGGTTTACAAATTTGTGCCGCCAGTGGCGCCAGATTTGGCGGCACGATGGGCGGGCGTGGAAATTGATCTCGCGCGGATTACTCTGCCGACGCATTTGACGAATGATTGGCTGGTGGTGGAAGGCGCGGGCGGCGTACTGGTGCCGATCAATCAGAAGCAATTTATTTTGGATATGGCCGTGAAGTTGAAGCTGCCGGTGATTCTGGCGGCGCGAAGTACACTGGGAACGATCAATCACACGTTGCTGACGCTGGCGGCGCTGCATGCAGCGGAGTTGCCGGTGCACGGCGTTGTAATGATAGGCGACCAGAACCGCGAGAATCGCGAAACGATTGAGCGGTTTGGGCATGTGAGAGTGATTGGAGAAGTTCCCCGTCTGCCAAATTTGCACCGGACGGCGTTGATTCAGGTGTTCATGAATCATTTTGACCGTGCGGCGTTCGCGCAGTAGTTCTCGATGGGCTCCCCGATTCGAATCTGGCATCCATTTACAAATTCAGCGCTCGATCCGGAACCGATATTTGCGGAACGGGCGGAAGGGGTGTGGCTGCACACGCGCGACGGGCGAAAAATTCTGGATGCGGTGTCGTCGTGGTGGGTGAACTTGCACGGGCATTCGAATCCGAAGATTGCAGCGGCGATCGCGGAGCAGGCGCGGAAGATGGAGCACGTGATCCTGGCGGGATTTACCCATGAACCTGCGGAAAGATTGGCGGAGGGTTTGCGGAAGTGGCTCGCTAGGGAACTGGCGCATCTTTTTTTCTCGGATGACGGGTCGACGGCGGTGGAAGTTGCCCTGAAGCTGGCGGTGCAATACTTCAGCAATTTGGGCCGGCCGCAGAAAAACGAGATCGTTGCGTTGGAGCATGGGTATCACGGGGACACGGCGGGTGCGATGTCTGTGAGCGACGATTCGCCGTTTACGGATCCATTCCGGTCAATGCGATACGCCGTGCACCGGGTGCCGTCGCCGTATTTGTATCGAAGACCTGCGGGGACGACGCAGGAAGAGTATTTGGAATATTGCGTTACGCAATTGGCGAGGCTGTTGGAAGAGAAATCCGAATCGATAGCTTGTCTTATCCTTGAGCCGCTGTTGCAGGCGGCCGGCGGGATGATCGTTTATCCGGCGGAGTATTTGCGGACGGCACGGGAGCTTTGCAGGAAACATGATGTGCTGCTGATTGCCGACGAAGTGCTGACAGGATTTGGGCGAACGGGAAAGATGTTTGCGTGCGATTTGGCGGGTGTGGTGCCGGATTTGATTTGCCTATCGAAGGGAATTACGGGCGGATTTTTGCCGATGGGTGTAACGATTTGCACGGACCGCGTGGAAGAGGCGTTTCGAAGCGAGAACAGGATGCACACGTTTTATCACGGACATTCTTATACGGGGAATGCGCTGGCGTGCGCGGCGGCGAATGCAAGTTTGCAGATTTTTGAAGATGAGCCAGTGTTTGAGCGGATTGCGGGAATTGCGAAGATTCATCAGGAACGGCTGGCGCGATTTAGCAGGTACAACGCGGTCGGAGAGACGCGGCAGATTGGGACGATCGGCGCAATTGAGTTAGAGGCGGAGGATGCGGGGTATTTGTCGGCGATGCGGCCGAAGTTGTACGGGTTCTTTTTGGAGCGAGGCGTGCTGCTGAGGCCACTGGGGAATGTGGTGTACGTGTTGCCGCCGTATGTGATTTCGGCAGAGGAACTGCATCGGGTATATGACGTGATTGAGGAGGCGGTGCAGACGGTGTTTTGAAGCGCAGCCTGATAAAACGGCGGAAGCTGCGGCGCTCCAAAAGGAGGACGATTGTTTGGTTGGCTGAATACGTGGAAAGGGAAGATCATTGCGTTTGCAACGGCCCTTGGCGGGCCGGGGTTGCTGCTGATTTCCTTTCTTGATTCTTCGGTGCTCACGTTTCCGATCATCAACGATTTATTGTTGATCGATCTTTCGATTCAGAATCCTGCGCGGATGGCGCTGTATGCGTTTCTCGCTGCTTTTGGGTCCGTGGCCGGATGCGTGGTGCTGTATTTTCTGGCGCGAAAGGGCGGAGAGGCATTCTTTCATCGCAAAGCCGGGGCAAAAGCGACGACAATTCGGCTTTGGGTGGAGCGGAACGGATTCGGCGGGATGCTGATCGCGGCGCTTTTGCCCCCGCCAACGCCATTCAAAGTTTTCGTGTTCGCGGCAGGAGTGTTTGAGGTTCCTTTGCTGAGTTTTACAACGGCGATTGCGGTGGCGCGTTGCATACGATATTTCGGCATCGGTTATTTGGCCGTGCGATATGGAAAAGAGGCGATTCCGTTTATCGGCCATCACAGACTTGGTATTGTTGTGGCGTTGGTGCTGTTTGTGGCGGCAAGTTATGGAGCGTCGAGGCTGATTTTGCGGGAAGAAGAGTTGGAGTCTGAGCAGAAGTAGCCAGTCGGCGAGAGAATGGCGCGTTCCGTATTTAAAAAATCCTCACCCCTGAGGGGTGAGCTTCGGCTTAGTGTGGTCTGGGTTGGTTTTGCCAGTTGAGCTGGGCAAACGTAACTCGCGAATTCTGATCCAGGTTAATTTCCGCTTCGACGACGTGGGAATTCTGGCCGGTCGCGTCGAACCTTAAATCGCGTATTTCCACCGAAAAACCTTCCGTTTCTTTTTGGACAGTCGCTTTGGGGAAGCGCGCGTTGGCGAGAAATTGCCGGGCGGCTTCTGTTTTCTGCGCCGTTTCGAGAAGTGGCGACGGATCCGGCTTATGAATATGGGTCGCGTTTTCAGGATCGAAGCTACCGAGCGGGCCGGTTGGAACGTTGACGAGATGCAGGGCCGATTCGGTTTCGATGACGGCATGCCACGTGAAGAGAGAAGTGGAATCGGGAAACGCGGCTCCGCGGCGGGGCGATTCTCCAGCGTAGGAGCGCTGCATGATGACGAGCGCAGCGTCAGCGTGGAGCATGCCGCGAGCGACAGCGTAAGCGGCGACGAGAGTGAAGGCGACAATGGCGCCAGCCTGGCCACGCGGTTTCTTGGATTTTGCGCCGATTTCATCTGTGACGAGACGGAAAAGTTCAGGAAGCAGCAGTCCGGCGGCGAAAAGGCCAAGCACCCAGAAATCAAAAGTAGGGGCCCAATCGAGCGCGATGAGTTTGGGCGATATCGGCCAGAAGAGCTGTATGCCTGACGATAGCAACGAATCCATTCCGACGTGCAACAGCGCAGCGCAGATTGGCGCGAACCACCACACGATACCGTTCAGAATCATGCCGCGACTCTTGGCGTAGGCGCGAATTACGACGCTTATAAAAAATCCTACGATGACAGCCGCGACGATGGAATGGAGCGGACCGTTGTTCCATTTCAGATATGCTGCGGGGCCTATGAAACTGCTCAACCAGTCGAGATCCGCGGCTATCCCGGCGAGGAGCATTGAAGTCAGCACCGGGCGCGGGATTTTGGGAAAGAAGGCACGCTTGAGGGCGAAGGAGGCGAGGCCGTGTGTGAGCGGGTCCACGATAGTTTGTCCAAGGATTCGAATAGAAATATCTCACAAGTCGGTGCGGTAAGATGCGAAGAAAAGGATTCAACACAGAGTGCACAGAGAGAAGAGCACACTGTACACAGAGAAGGAGTACAGAAAAGAGCAGGAGAAAAGAGGAGTAGGCTGAAGCCTAAGCAACAAAGAAAGTTGACGTCAGGTTTGATCGGGTAAGTCTTCGGGGACGAGGAGTTTTAAGGCGCGAGGAACGATTTTGAATTCGACGGGCAAACGAGAGAGCGGTTCACCGTCGACTTGTGCGTAGACCGGTTCGCCGTCGGTCGGCTCGCAGAGAAGCGTATCGGCTTTGACGAAGTGAACGCCCTCGGTGTTGCGCAGATTGCCAAACCAGAGTGTCGGGAGATAGCTGAGATAGCGCAGGCCGCTTTGCGTGGTGAGTACGGCGAGTTCAAACTGGTCTTCGTAGAGATCGGCTTCGGTAGTGATTTTGAAGGGACCGCCGTAGTGTTTGGTGCGGCCGACGATGACGAGCGACGCTTCGATGGTTTGATCGATCGTTTTGACGTTGAAACGCGGGAACTTGTAATTGAGAACTTCACGGGCGCCTTGCCACCAGTAGGCAAAGATTCCCATTTTTGCCTTGAGTTCGAGGTCCACGGCGTAAGTGATGCGGCCGTCGGGGCCGGCGCCGGCGACACTGAGAAAGTAGCGCGCTTTTTCGGGCTCGTTTACGGGAGTGGCGAGGCCGAGTGCGATTTCCCGGACGGTGCCTCGGACGAGGCGCTCTGCGGCGCGCGGGATGTCCCATGGAAGCGTTAGCTCTTTCGCGAGAATATTGGCGGTGCCGCCGGGTAGAAGCGCGAGCGGAACGCGATGGCCGTTTTGCTGACCCGCGAGGCCGTTGACGACTTCGTTGAGTGTGCCGTCGCCGCCGCAGGCGATGACCAGCTGGCGGCCTTCCCGGCCGGCGCGGATCGCGATTTCGGTGGCGTCACCCGGACCAGTGGTTTCGGCGAGGTCAGCTTCGATGCCTCCTGTAGCTAAAATGCGGCGAGCTTCGTCGAGCCCCTTGCGGCGGGCGTTGCCGCCACCGCCGGCGTTTGGGTTGTGAATCAAGAGCGCGTTTCGAAGTTGCGCGGTAGCTTCCATCGAGCTTTGTTCCCCAGCCGTTTCCGGCGCACTGAATCGAATCTTCATTCTATATAATAAGCAGCGAATTCACGCAGAAGTTCTGCAGAGGGATGGCGGGCGATTCGATCTTTTTACCGTGTATTAACACGGCGAGGAGCTTGGATCGCCCCGGCAAACGGAGAGGATTTCCATGGCCAAGGCAGCGCCCGCTTCGTTGAAGCGCGAAGCGGAAGATCTTCGCGAAAAGCTGAGATATCACGAATACCGGTATCACGTACTGGATGATCCGGAAATTTCGGATGCGGCGTACGACAAGCTGCTGGTGCGGCTGAAGGAGATCGAGGCCGAGCATCCGGAGTTGGTGACGGCGGATTCGCCGACGGTGCGCGTGGGAGCGCAGCCGCGCGAAGGGTTTACCCAGGTGCGGCACGCGCGGCAGATGCTGAGCCTCGACAATGCATTTTCGTTTGATGCGTTGCGGGATTTTGACCGGCGGGTGCGCGAAGGAAGCGGGCGGGAAGAGATTGAGTACATCGCGGAGCACAAGTTTGATGGGCTGAGCATTTCGCTGCTGTATGAAGATGGTGCGCTGGTGCGAGGTGTTACGCGCGGAGATGGAACGACGGGCGAAGATGTGACGTCGAATATCAAGACGATTCGGTCGATTCCGCTGCGGATTGAAGAGAGCGTTTTGAAAAAAGCGAAGTTGAAGGGCGATTTCGAGGTGCGCGGCGAAGTGATTATGACGCGCAAGGCGTTCGAAGCGATGAACCGGCAGCAGGAGCAGATTGGCGGAAAGATTTTTGTGAACGCACGCAATTCGGCGGCGGGATCGGTGCGCGTGCTGGACCCGAGCATCACAGCGCAACGAAAGCTGGATTTCTTTGCGTACTACTTGCTGGTCGGAGATAAAGCGGCGTTCCCCAGGCATTCGGACTCCCTGGAAGCACTGAAGCAATTGAGGTTCCGCGCGTCGGACGATTGGAAGTTGTGCGATGGGATTGAGGCGGTGGTGAAGTATTGCGAGTCGTGGGATGCGAAGAGAGAGAAGTTGCCATATGAAATTGATGGCGTTGTGGTTAAGGTGAACTCGATTGGCGTGCAGAATGAGCTTGGATTTACTTCGAAATCGCCGCGGTGGGCGATTGCTTACAAGTATCCAGCGCGGCAGGAACAAACGGTGGTGAACGACATCATCGTGCAGGTGGGGCGAACGGGAACGTTGACGCCGGTAGCGGTGCTGGAGCCGGTGCAAGTGGGAGGCGTCACTGTCAGCCGATCCACACTCCACAATATGGACGAGATTGAGCGGTTGGGGCTGCACATCGGCGATACGGTGCTGATTGAGCGCGCGGGCGAAGTGATTCCGCACGTTCTGAAAGTGGTGAAAGAAGGGAAGAACCGTAAGGCGTTCCGTATGCCGAAGGAGTGCCCGGAATGCGGGAGCAAGATTCACAAAGTGGAAGGGGAAGTGGCGTATCGGTGCGTGAATTCTGCGTGCCCGGCGAAACGCAAGGAATCGTTGCTGCATTTTGCGGGGCGGCATGCGATGGATATTGATGGGTTGGGCGACAAAATTGTGGATCAACTGGTTGACAAAGGGCTGGTGAAGGACGTCGCGGATCTTTACAAATTGAAGTTGGAGGAAGTCGCGGAACTCGAACGGATGGCGGAGAAATCTGCGCAAAATCTTTTGGATGAGATTGAGGCGAGCAAGAAGAATACGTTGTCGCGACTGATTTATGCGCTGGGGATGCAGTTTGTGGGGGAGCGTACGGGGCAATTGTTGGCGGAACATTTTTCTTCGTTGGACGAGCTTGCTGCAGCGAGCCAGGAGAAGCTGGAAGAGGTGAATGAGGTTGGGCCTAAAGTGGCAGCGAGCATTGTGGATTTTTTTTCGGAGCCAGCGAACAAGAAGCTGATCAAGAAATTAGAGGCGGCAGGGCTGCGGCCGACCGCGGAAAAGACAAAAGTGAAGAGCAACAAGCTGGGCGGGAAATCGTTTGTGTTTACGGGAGGATTGGCGAATCGGTCGCGGGAAGAGGCAGGAGAAATTGTGAAGCAGCATGGGGGGAAGATAGTTGGGTCGGTGAGCAAGAAGACGGATTATGTGGTGGTGGGAAGCGATCCAGGATCGAAGTATGACAAGGCGAAGGAGTTGGGAGTGGAAATACTGGATGAAGCGGGGTTTGAGAAATTGGTTGGATTGAAGTAGCGGCGCTCGCGTGTCTATCCGCCGCGCCACGAACAATGACCGCGATGCCATCTGGGCGATTCTGGAGCCGATGATACGCGTGGGGGAGACCTACACACTGCCGCGCGAGATGAGCAAAGAAGAGGCGCTGGCGTATTGGTTTTCCGCGGAGAAAGAGACGTTTGTCTGGGAAGAGAACGGCGC
>DATGIS010000077.1:0-3172 GCA_035295625.1 Candidatus Acidiferrum sp.
AGAGACCAGAGACCAGAGACCAGAGAAGGGGTACACCCCGGGTGTTTTTGGAAAGAGTACGCAAGCGACTGAAAACAGGAGAGATGAGTTGCCGCGCACGGCAAAAGAGTGAAGGAAACGGCAAAAGAGCGTCAGAATCCGCAAGAGGAGGTTGGTGCAGATTCATGCCCCCACCCCCCTGCCCCTATTTCGCGTAAGTATGAGAAAGAAAGGGGTTAGGCGGAGGGTAGGGGGTGGTAGCACTCGCGAATTCCCGAAATGGAACGCAAAGGAGGGCCGGTTGGGTTGTCAAAGAACAAAGGCGGCGATCCTGTCGTCGCCTGAATGCATATCCATTATACCTGACTTGTCAAGTTTACTTGATTCGAATCACGCCAGCCAGAAGCTTCGCCCAATCCAAGGGAACGTACCGTCCGTCCCCGAATTTCGTCCGTCCCCGAATTTCGGCTACCATCGCATTCGCGGATTTCAGGGCGCATCTTGCGGAGGAGTGCGATAATTAGAATGCGGCG
Source organism: Candidatus Acidiferrum sp. (assembly GCA_035295625.1). Lineage (GTDB taxonomy): Bacteria > Acidobacteriota > Terriglobia > Acidiferrales > UBA7541 > Acidiferrum. The sequence continues at coordinate 513 of DATGIS010000077.1, forward strand.
GGAGGGTTGCAATGGCTAACAGCTCGGAAAGTGTCATCATCCAAGACCCCGAAATTCTCAGCGGCGAACCTGTCTTTCGCGGTACCCGAGTCCCTTTTCAAAATCTTTTGGACTATCTGGAGGGTGGCGAGACGCTAGACGAATTCCTGATACAGTTCCCGGGCGTCACTCGTGAGCAAGCTATCGCTGCGCTGGAAGAAGCAAAGTCGCTGATGCTTGCGCGCTTTGCAAAATGAAAATACTGGTGGATGAGTGCCTGCCGAGTGAACTGCGCGGAGTCCTCACCGAAATGGGCCATGAGTGCCAAACGGTGCGTCAAGCCGGTTTTGGATCCAAAAAGAACGGCGAACTCCTCGCCCTCGCGGAGGGCCGGTGGGACGTCCTGCTGACCGGCGATCGAAACATCAAATATCAGCAGAACATGACTGGTCGCAGTGTTTCGATCGTGATTCTTCGCGCCAAGTCGAATCGCATGAAGGACCTCTTGCCACTTATGCCCGCCTGCGGCGAGGCACTTTTCTCCCTCCAGCTTGGTCAAATCGTAGAAGTGGGCCCTCTCTAGCCAAAATGCTCAATCAATTCGGCTCGATCACCTCATCGTAACTATCGCGCCGGATGCAATGACCTGAACGCTGGACGATTTATCTCTGAAGATCAAATCGAGCTTGCGGGTAGTGATCCCAACCTATACTCCTGTACAAACAATTATTGAATCGATCGATTGAGGTGGCGATACGGGCGGAATTGGTTCGATGCGATAGACTGAGAACGAGAGGCCGCGTTTCGAGGGGCGGCGGCATCTGAATTAAGGTGAAGAGAGTGAACGAGTTGAGCAAGATGTTTGTGTCTATGAGGATGGCGGGAATTTGCGGGGCGCTGGGCTTTGGGATTTGGGCACAGCTCGCGATTGGGCAGGAGAAGCAAGGACCGCAGTCGCCGCCTCCGCCGGAACACAACGTGAAACGGGTGACTTCCGACACGCCGACGGCGGAAGCGCCGCCGACCACGCCACAGCCGCTGATTATCAAACAGTTTGCGGAGAAGGAAGAGGAGTACGCGAGGACGCGAGGGCGATTCGGTTACAAGAAGACGATCAAGCTGACGGAGTATGGCGCGGACGGGAATCCGATGGGCGAATTTTCGGTGACCACGATTCCGATCGTGGCGAGCGATGGAAAAGTGTACGAGCGAGTGACGCCGGATGCGCCGTCCACGCTGAAGACCGTGAAGCTTTCGCCCGAAGACGTGAACGCGATTTCGAAGGTTCCGGCGTATCCGCTGGCGGCATCGCAGGTGGACAAATACAACATCACGTTTGTGGGGCGCGAACTTGTGGATGAAGTCGATTGCTATCTATTTCAGGTGAAACCGAAATACCTGGAGCGGGCGAACGCGCTTTTTGAAGGCGTGGTGTGGGTGGATACGAAATATCTGGAGATTGTGAAAAGCTACGGGAAATTTGTGACGGACCTTGGCGATTTCCATTCGCCAGAATTGCCGTTTTCGAATTTCGAAACGTACCGCGAAAATGTGGACGGGAAATACTGGTTTCCGAATTACGCGCGGTCGGACGACCGGCTGCATTTTGAGAATGGCGATGTGCCGCTGCGTGTGGTGATCAAGTGGACGGAGTTCAAGCCGCTGACAATGCCGACGGCGAAACCACCCGAGGCGATAAGCAAGCCGCAATAGTTGCACGCACGATTCAAAGAAAAAACTTGAGGGCGGCGGGAAGCTCTTCGATGGATTCGAGGAGGGCGTCGGGTTTTGCGGCGCGAAGGCGCTTTTCTGTGGGGAAAGGGCCAAGAACGGCGATTGCAGCGCGTACACCGGCGCTACGGGCCATTTGGAGGTCTTCTGGCGCGTCGCCGACATAGACGGTGTCTGCCGGGTTGAGGCGCATGCGGCGGAGGGCGAGTTTTAGCGGTGCGGGATGAGGCTTGCGCTCTTTTGTGTCACCGCCGCAGATACGCGCGGAGAAGGTGTGCCACAGATCGAATTCCTTCAACTGGCGATGGACGCGGTCGCGATCGCCGCTGGTGACGAGGCCGAGGTCATGACGATCGCCGAGGCGGGCAAGAACGCGGCGAGCTCCGGCGATGAGTTTCGGATTGTGATTGGCGTACTGCGCTCGCCAGATCTGATCGGCGGCGGGCCATTTGTGTTTGGGCAGTTTTGCGGCGCGATAGACGCGATACCAATTGGGTGAATAGTGCTTTTCGAGTTCTGGGAGGCCCCACGGAATGTCCATGGCGCGGAACATGGCGAGATAAGCGGCGGTATCGGCGGCGTGAGAATTGAGAAGCGTGCCGTCCCAATCGAAGAGGACGCCGCGAAGGGCTGAGAGTTTTCCTGAAGGCATCTTTTTCAAAGGAGTGCCGCACCTGACGGCGCTGGATCTCTTCTCGTGCAAGTATACCCAGCCTTTGCAGGCTGGGCTAAATTGTGCCGCGCCTCCGGCGCTCCATCTGCGTCGTGGCGGAAATGCATGATTGATCGGCCGGCCGCTCCAGGCGGAAAAGCGTGGGAGCTAGGCGGACATAGTCGGTTCGTTGAGAAATCGCGAAACAAAAAGAGGGACGCCGGAGCGTCCCTCTTTTGATGAATCGGTTGTGAACCGATCGAGTTTGTTAGAACTCGAATCGGACGGAGAGCTGCGC
>DATGIS010000078.1:0-14504 GCA_035295625.1 Candidatus Acidiferrum sp.
CGTCGACGGTGTCCCTTTCTTTGGCTCGCTCATCAACAGATGCACATGGTTCGGCATCACCACATATCCGATCAATCGAAACTCGCACTCCGCCCGAACTCTCGCCAACTCCTGCACGAACAAATCCCTCGAGTGCCTCGCCCCGAGAAGCGGCAACTTCCGGTAACAGCTGAACGTCACAAAATGTAAATCGCCTTTTCCGTAGTACCGCTTCAATCCGTCTGGCATCCAACAACTCCACTCGCCAATCCCAATCTAAAGCCCAACCCAAAGCAAGACCCGCCCTCACACTCCGAGGACGGGGCACCCTCCGCACAACTCTACCTTTTCCAGTCTTGCGAAAGTGGTATCCTCTCATGGTTATGTCCAGGAAAGAATCTCCGGAAGCAGAGTCCGGGCCACCCGCCAGTCGCTGTGCATTAGCTCCGGCTGTAGCAAGTGAGGAGGCACTATGAGAAAAAATGCCTATTTTGTCTGGCCGAAGCTCGCATTGTTATTTTGTTTGCCGGTTTCGGCGCAGAAGACGACGCAACCGAGAGTGAGCAACTTAGTCATTTCGCGAACTTTTCTAAGGGCGCTGTTCCCAGAGCTTAGCGACAAGCAATTTGTCATGACCGTCGAGGGGGGATTCGTCTACGATTCTCCTCTTGATCTTGAAGATCCATTCAAATATGGAGTGCGTCTTTACGTTGGAGCGGAGCCGAAGGGTTCCACTCCACCCGCAAACTTCGTGCGCCCCTGTCCGCCAGGTTCGACCCAGGCATATCAGGCATCATCGGGTGGCTTTATTGGTAGCGATTGCACTCCGCCGGCACCTTGGGGGTATCAGTTCCTCCAAGCTTCGTTTCGTTTTAATGAGGCAGGGCAGCTAGAGTCTTTCGGTGCTCAGGGCGATAGCACGTCGGACCCCGCCGCGCGGAAAGCTTATGAGAGAGCTATCGCGAATGAGAAATACTTGACGAGCAGAGCTGCGCGGGCAGCGCTGAAGCGCGCTGGCGCAAAGTACGGGCCGGATGACAAAGCAGAGTTCGTTAAGCATCTGCCGCTGGACCGGCTGGCGAAATTTCTCGGAAAGATGGAACTCGTTTCCGTCGAACCGCCATTTGAAGAGGACGATTCGAGCGGTTTATACGCGGATTTCCATTGGGTGGTCAAGGTGAAAGCAACTCGCCCTGATGCGACGACGATGATGTATCGCTTGCAGTTCGAGCAGTTCCAAGGGCATCTGACTGCGCTTTGCGAACTATCATCCAAGGCGCCCTGCAACATCTGGAGGACGCCCGGGTAGCTTAAAGACTCTTCTTGCGCCACCCGGAACAACCCTGTCAGACTTTTCTCTGCCGGTGCCAGCAATCGCTCAATTGCTGGCAAACCAGTTGAGGCGAAGCGTGTTCGCCTACAATCTCGGATTGCACTTTACCCAGAATCCCGGTGACACACGTCTCCAATCAAAGCCACCAAACAGCTTGCCGATATACATGATTCCCTCGGGCGGTTCCCCGAAGCCGCTACCGATAAAATTTAACCCTCAGTGAAATAGATGATATGTGATTTGCGCCAAGTCTGGAGGATCGATTCAATGAAATCAACGATGTACTTAGTCGCAACAATTGGCCTGATTCTGGGCAGCACAAATCAAGTAACTCTGCCGGATAGCGACCCACGGAGGGATTTTATGCAGGAGTTTCTTAAGATGGAATTGAACGGCGGACGCTTAACGGCTAACGGTTCAAACGCCATGGCTATTTTCTTTGCGGAACCAAAATCATTCTCGACGCCAAAAGTTATTTTTGTTGTTTCAGACAAATTTGATTTGGAAGAATTTCCGGCTGACATGAAAACCTCGAAAATTTCCGCTTTCTTCCATGAGTACTACGGCACGTTGGATGAGACGATGCGATTCACTCCCGCCCCGAAAACAGGGCCAGGTGGCGGACTGGTCAAGAAAGGAATTGCTGCAGATTACGATCTCGTTGAAGTCAAAAAAAGTAACGCGTCCAAGCCACAAGACACTGAACCAGTTGCCAGCGCGCACACTTCAACGTGGAGAATTTTGAAAGATAACGCGGCCGGCCCGTCAATCAATATTCATGCCGCTATGGAGTATGTCAAAGATACCCGTGAGAGAACTCCAGATCCGACTGTCAGAAAAAATGCCGATCGAACCCTTGCAATGCTTAAGAATCTCAGCTGAAGGGGTGCCCTTTCGCGGGTGGCACACTCGATCCGCGCCACCGAGAAATGAATGAGTAAGCAACTCGGAGTGGCCTACCCTTTGTTGACCCTAAGCCTCGAAGGGCGCTTCTGCCCGTTTGCCGGGTGCCCGGATTCCGGTGTGGGGAACCTGGGTCTTGAATCTGACTTTTCTTTTCCGTCCGTCCCGCCGAATTTTCTAGCACGCATTTTTCTCGTTGTCGTTCGAACGAAAATCACAAAAAGTACAGCCGTACGAAATCCATCACTCCGACCAGTCGTTTTTCCTTACCCATTTCTCATACGCTATTCCCAAACTCAGCGCTCGCAAATCTCCGCGAACGCGCCTGCTGTTGAGGCTGATGTCGGGGACTGATATCGAGACCCGATGTCGAGATCTGATATGGAAGAAGGACGAGCCCCGTGCCCGCCGTCGCCATCTCGATCCCTCGCCGTTGCAACGCAACGACAACCAACTTGCGCATAGGCCCAGTACCCACCCCCTACCCTCCGCCTAACTCCTCTGGAATGAATACTTACGCAAATCAGGGGGAGGGGGGGCCCCCCACTCGAACATTCTCACGTTCACTCTTTCTTGACCCCTGCGATTTCTGCGAGGGGTGCCGTGCGCGGCAACCCATCTTGTTCCTTTTCAATGGCTTCCGCACTTTTACCCCGAACCATCCGGGTGGGAGGGGCGATTACCAGAACACCCGGGGTGTACCCCAATCCTTCTTCCGGCGGCCCTCACACTGGTTCGATTCCCCGTTCCACATGCGCTACCCTGTAACCGCCAACGCTGCAAGACCTTTACGCGCCAATTCCGGGAGGAAGACCGTGAATCGTGAGCAGTTCTACGCAATGATGAATGGGGATGGCACGCTCGACTACGAGAAATATCTGAACACGAAGTCGCTGCTTTCGTGCCAGTCGGACTTCGCCGAACTTTGCAATCGCGATGAAATGCAATTCCAGATCGTGCACCAGGTGGAAGAACTCTGGATGAAGTTGATCGCCTACACGCTGCTGGACATTGACGACTACCTGCAGCAGGAAAACACCAATCGCGTGCTGACGCTTTTTCGGCGCGTGCACACCGCGCAAAAAATGATGATTCAGCAGATCGCTCTGCTCGAAACGATGTCGCCGAAAGAGTATCAGGACATTCGCAAGCGGCTTGGCAACGGCAGTGGACAGGAATCGCCGGGCTTCCGCGTCCTGCTCAAAATGTATCAGCCGATCTGGAATTCGTTCGAGGAAAAGTATCTGAAAAAGCATGGCCTGACCGTTGAGCAGGTTTACGACACGAAATACGACCATGGCCCTGCGTACGTTGTGGCGGAAGCGCTCGCGGAATTCGATGAACTATTCCAGAAATTCCGCTTCGAGCACATGCAGTTGATTCACCGCACGATCGGTTTTGGATCGAAATCGCTGAAAGGGCGTCCCGTGGAAATACTCGAAGACGGCATGCGCCACAAATTTTTTCCGGAGCTTTGGGAAATTCGCAACGAGATGACCGACAAATGGGGCGCACAGTACGGTGTGAAGCGCGATCCGATTGGAGGCTTGCACTAACGGGAAACGAAGTTCGTCAGGTTTTCGGCGAAATGGCGTGATACTGACCGCGGTAAAAAAGCAGCGGCTCGCCTTCAAAGAATTTCACCGAGTGCACTTCCCCGATGACAATTGTGTGGTCGCCGGCGACATGCGCCGCGGAAAACCGGCACGACAACTGGCACAAAACGTTTTCGAGCAGAGGAATCTTCTCTTCGTTCCAGTGAAAAGAAATCCCGAGCCGCTCCATCGCGGCGTGCGGCTGTTCCGGTTTCGCAAAATATTCGGAGATTCCCTGCTGATCGCGCTTCAGCACATTCACTCCGAATCGCCGCTTCTCTTTCAGCATCGGTAGAATGCGCGCCTTCTCATCCACGCAAACGGAAATGAGCGGCGGATCGAGCGAAACCGAAGTGAACGAATTCGCGGTCATGCCGTGCACGTGGCCCGCCTCGCGTTCTACCGTGACCACAGTTACGCCCGTGGCAAAGTGTCCGAGCGCGCGGCGAAATTCCAGTGAGGGGATGGGCGTTGCGGCCATAAGTATTTTTTCAAGATAACACACCGGGCGCGGACGTGTGTGAGCCGCGCATTTCAATGTGACAAAGCAAAGAAAAAAAGGGCGTTCCGATTTAACCGGAACGCCCCCATTGTTATCTGACACCAGCAATCGAATTATCGATGTGGTGGTTTGTCGTTCTGGTTCTTCGGTTCTTTCGGCGGCTTATTCTCCGGCCGCGCCTTCTGTTCTTCCTTCTGCTGGCGCTGCTGGAGCTTCTGCTGCTCCTGGTCATGTTTTTGTTCGAGCTGCTGCAGCTGTTTCTGCTGGCGTTCCTGCGCCTGCTGCTGCGCGCGCTCATCTTTTTGCTGCTGTTGAATTTTTTGTTGCTGCTGCACTTGTTGCTGTTCGACCTTCTGCCGTTCCTGGTCCTGCTTCTGGCGCAGAGCGTCCAGCTCTTGCTGGTGTTTCTGATCGAGCTGCGGATTGACCGGCGGCGTTGCTGCGGGCCGCGCTGTCGGCGGACGATCGCCATAGGTTTTTGGATTCGGCGGATTGCCGCCACCGGTTTTCATGTTGTCATTGGTAACGGCCGGCGGACGATTCGAATTGGCAGCCGGCTGCGGCGGACGATTCGGTTGTACCGCTGGATTGGGCTGATTCTGTGGCGTCGCCACGTTCGGCCGGTTCGCGTTGACGTTTGTGTTCTGCGGAGTCATAGGCTTCGCGGGCGGCGCGATGTGGATGTTCGGGCGCGCAACTTCGGGCTGAATCTGGCGCGCCTGCGAAACACTGATGGGTCGGCCGCCATTCGCCTGAATGGCCGCTTGCTGCTTCGCAAACGGTGCGGGAGGAGGCGGCGGCGTGTTCTTTGCCACGACGGGCCGGCTGGCCAATGCCGCCGGCGGCTTCACCGCTGCAGCAGTACCGGCACCGAGCACGCTGCGCTGTTGCGGTACAACTGCGGGTCCCGTCGGGGCGACCGGGGCGGCAGTAACTTCTTTTGCATCCACGTGAATCATGTTGCGGCCAACGGGTTGCGCAGAAGTGAAGTTCGCCTGGGAAGTCGCGGTCACAGCGTTGTTGATGTTCTGGTTTTGATAGGTGACGTTTGTGACGTTCACAGTCTTGTTCACGTAAACGTTGTTGTAGACGTTCGTGACTTGCGTGCGATTGATAATCGTCGTATTCGAAACGTTCACGTTCTGCACGTACGTCGGGCTGACGTGATACGACGGGCAATAGACGTCACGTGGTCCAAGCGGGAACCACGCCACGCCAACGGCTGGCGGTCCGCCGACGGCAATTCCAACTCCCCAATGCGCGCCGCCAACCCAAGCAACGAGCGCGGGAGCATAGACCGGACGAACATAGCCGACAGTCACAATCGCGGGACGCGGCGGGCATGGCACCCAACCCCACACGCCGCCGACGACAACCCAGCGGCCATAGTGAAACGGAGCAAAGCCCCAAGGCGCATCATCTACCCAAGTCCATCCCCACGGCGCGACGTAAGCCCAATGGCCGTAGCGATACGGAGCCCAACCAACAACGGTTGTGTGCGGAAACCAAACGGTGCCGTATTCGGGCACCGGCCGCCAACCCCCGTAGTCGTCGAGATCTTCATAGCCGACGACATCGTCGGAGACGTAGCGAGCGGAAGTCGAGCGATCCCAACGGCGGTCGCGATCGCTGCACCAGTGATCGAAATCATCGTCGTCGTAATATGACTGAATGTCCGCGCTCAGTTCATCTGTGCCGGTGAACGTTGCCGATTGTTCGGCGTGGACAGTGTAGGCCGAGCCTCCACCTGTGACTTCGCCATCGCCGCCGCGAACTTTAATAAAAGTAGTATCGCCCGCTTCATTCACGGTCACGCGGTAACTTCCCGGGCGCAGGACAGTGAAGGCAAGATTCGGAGTGTCCACTTCCAAGGTTTCGTCATCGTCGAGACGCTTCACGCGAATGTTGATGGTGCCTTCGGTCAGACGGATTTGCGCAGTGCGGTCATCGAGATTCAAAAATGAAAAGCCGGTTTCTCCACCGAGACGCACCGCGGTGGAACCGAAACGCAATTCGGCGCGGCCGTCGCGGTCGGTCCAAAGTTTGTCGCCATTGGTCAAAGGGCGATTCGCAGCGATGGTGACCCAATCGTCCGTGCCGGCAGGCTCGAATGAGACGGCCCCGCCGGTATAACTGAGCCGAGCAGCACGCGACGGCGGATCATCGTCATCGCGGTCACGCTGCGCAGCGGCAAATTGTGGAGCGGCCAAAGCGACAACCAGAGCGATTGCCAAAACTCCCAGGAACTTCTTAAGTCCAGGTAACATGAACGTCTCTCCTGAAGCTCGCGAACGTAATTAGACGGCGAGCGGAAATCTTCGCGAAGCTTTCTCTTTCCCTTCAACTTAACACCGCTGTTAATGTTCGGGCCGCCGGGCCTAATGCCAGTTTCCAGAATGAAATGACCCGGGTCTAACGTCATTGGATTGAACACGCTGGGCGAAAAAGAGTTGCTGGCGGACCGGCGTCAAACAAACGCCCACGTTCGAGGATCTCGGACGTGGGCTGGCGATGCTGTGCGCGGAGTCAACCGCGGAAGTTCAACTGCTTAGTGGCGCGCGTGCGAACCGCCGCCTCCGCCACCACCATGTGGCGCGCTGCCGCCGCCACCGTGGTTCGAACCGCCGCCTCCGCCGGAACTGTGGCTAGGAGCAGAGTAAGAGCCACCGCGCGGAGCGGAATTTCCTCCACCGTAACTGCCGCGGCTGGGCGCTGGATAGTTCGCACGCGGTTGCGAATACGAGCGCTGCGCCGGGGGATTGTACGACCTGGGCTGCGGTTGTGAATACGAGCGGGGCGCTGGCGGATTGTACGAGCGCGGCTGAGGTTGCGAGTAGCTACGGTTCTGGTTGCCGTTTCCGGAGTTGGAGCGATAGTCCGCCGGAGGCCGTGCAGAATTATTGCGTTGCGGCGGTTCGTAAGTGCGCTGACTCGGGCTGTTGCCGCCACGATTTACGTTGCCACCATTGGCTGAGCCGATGTTGCCGGAACCAGCCCAGGGCGGACGGTCGCTGTGCGTCATGCTCGTGCCGCGTGGCGCCGCTCCAACGTTGCCGGTGTTTGTTGGGCGGTTCGAGTTGGAATTATTGCCGAAGCCGGAAGGCGCGCGGCCACGATCCGAGGAGGTGCCTTGCGCTTCCCAATTCCGCGAATTGGCGGGCGCATTGCCGCCGCGAGGCGAGTTGTTGATGCTGCCGCGATTCGCGTTGGCTTCTGCGTTTGTACGCATGTTCGAGGTCGGTTTGTCCTGGGAAAGTTCCCGTTGCCGCGCGGACATCGTTCCGCCATTCAGCGGTGAATTATTGAAGCGGCCCGAACTCATGGGCGTCGTCGATTGCGGGCGGTTGCCGGAGTTCTGCATTGCGCCGTTCGAAGCGCCGGGGCGCTCGGTAGCAGGCCGCATTGTGCCTGCGCTGAAACTGCGAGTCGGCATGTGTGAAGCAGCCGCTGCCGGAGTATTGCGCGCGACTACGGCGCGGTTCTGGATCGCCGCTGAAGGCGTCGCAACGCGACCGTTCGCGTGATTAGCGCCGAAGAAACTCTGCCGCGTCGGCGAACCTTCCACGCGATTGTTGGATGCGAGTTGTGCGCCGCGCAACGAAGACTCCGTCACATGGAACGCGCCGCGATTCACAGCTCCACCATTCACAAAGTTATTGTGGGAAGTCACTGTGACCGCACGCGCATTGTGCGCATATGCGTAGTTGAAATTGTTTCGCGAGTTGATCACGTTAACGTTATTGATGCGCGTGTTGTAAATGTTGATGTTGCGCGCATAGCCGTAGCTGTGGTGGTACCACGGACGGAAGGGCTCCCCAAAGCCAAGCGGGAACCAGCCAACGCCGCCACCGAAGCCAAAGCCGAAGCCAGCACCCCATCCGCCACCGCCATAGAAGCCAACGAATGCCGGCCCCCAATACGGACGCGCGTAATAAGATCCCGGGCACCAGCCCCAGCGATTGCCAATGTAAGACCAACGGCCATAGTGGAACGGCGCGTAGCCCCAAGGCGAATAGTCAACCCAAGTCCAGCCCCACGGCCCGACCCAGCTCCAATAGCCGGAACTGTATGGCGCCCAACCTGGGTCTACCACGGTCGGATACCAGACGTGGCCATATTCGGGAACTTCGTCCCACGTGCCGTTGTCGTCGAGGTCGCTGTAGCCAACGGTGTCGCGCGAAACGTATTTGGCGGAAACGGAATTTTCTTCTTTTTCGTCGCGGCCCTGAGCCCAGCGATCAAAGTCATCCGGGCCTGGGGCGGGAGAAATGCTGTAACGAACGTCCTGAGAGCCGTTGAATTCGCCGCGTTCGCCGGGTTTGATTGGATAGGTCTGGCCGCCGGCGGAAACTTCGCCGGAGCCGCGAATCGCGGTCACGCGAGTGGATTCGCCATCTTCCGAAACGTCGATGCGAAACGCGCCGGCTTCGCGAACCGTAAACGCCAAATTCGGCGTGTCGACTTCGTAGACTTCGCCTTCGCGCAATTCGCGCACGCGGAAATTGATGGAGCCTTCCGCCACGCGCATCTGGATCGTATTGTCGTCGAGATTCAAAAACGAAAGCGCGGTCATGCTGGCGATGTGGACCGAGGCCTGTCCGGCCTGCAATTCAGCTCGGGCGTCTTTATCGGCCCAAAGCTTGTCGCCAATCGTTACCGTACCATTGCGTTGCGCGGTGCCCCAGTCTCCCTGCCCACCGGGCTGAAACGAGACTGCACCTTCCGTAGAGCTAATCCGAGCGACGCGCGACGGAGGGTCGCCTTCGTCTGCTCGAACCGCCTGTGCGCTGAAACTGAGAAGACCGAGAAGCGTAAGCGACAAAGCCGCGCCGCTCATCCTGCTAAGTTTGGTCTTCATAACGTATCCCCTGTTCTGCGACCGATCCGTGCTCAAATTCACCGGTCTCCGGGAGCATACTCTCGGCTCCCATAGGATGAAACACCGGAATGGGAAAGAAGTTGCCCCTTATTATGATGCATTCCGGGATGCCAGCAGGGCGTGTACTAGTACTATAACTGCTTGCCCCTCTTCTGTCCTTTAGGACAGGCGACCCCCTGCCCCGGCTCCCCTAAACTCCTGTCTTGTGGGCGCACCTGCGCTCTGGGAGAATCGCATGCTTATGAAGGGCAAGTGGATTGGGGCGTTGGCATTGGGGCTGGCGGCGGCAGTTGCCGCGCCTGCGCAGACCTGGCGGCAAGTGGGCCCTCCAGGCGGAACGGTCATTTCCCTGGAAGCCGACCCGAAGGATTCCAAGAAACTTTACCTGGGCACGTCCGATGGGCACGTGTTTTCTTCGAATGATGAGGGGCAGCGTTGGCAGCTTTTGAGCCGAATCGGCACCGGCCAGGATGACGTGATTACGCACATCCTGGTGGATCCGCGCAATTCGAACCGTCTTTATGCCAGCACGTGGACGCTGTATTCCGGTGGCGGAGGCGTATACCGCAGCGACGACGCGGGCCGCAGCTGGCACATTATCGGGCTTCAAAAGGAAACCGTTCGCGCACTCGCGCAATCTCCCACGAACCCCAAGATTTTCGTTGCCGGCTCATTGACAGGCGTCTATCGCTCGCAGGATGACGGCAATTCCTGGGAACGGATTTCTCCGGCGAATCACGACGATCTGAAGAATTTCGACTCGGTGGCATTTGACCCGAAGGACGAAAACGTCATCTACGCGGGAACGTATCACCTGCCCTGGAAGACGGTGGACGGCGGCAAGAACTGGACTTCGATCAAAGCGGGCATGATTGACGATTCCGACGTCATGACCGTGATTGTGGATCCGGCGAATCCCTCGAACGTGCACGCGACTGCGTGCTCCGGCATCTATCACAGCGTGAACTTTGGCGAAACGTGGAAGCGGTACGCGGGAATTCCGTTCGTTTACCGCCGCACGCAGCTGATTCGGCAGGATCCGCAACATCCGGATGTGCTCTACGCCGGAACGACGAGCGGACTCTGGAAGACGACGAACGAAGGCGCCGACAACTGGAAGCGGCTGACTCCGCTCGAATGGGTGGTGAACGCCATCCTGATCGATCCGAAGAATCCGAATCGCGTGATTATCGGCACGGAACGGCAGGGCGTGCAGATTTCCGAAGACGCAGGCGCTACGTTTACTTCCGCGAACAACGGATTCCATCACCAGCACATTCTGGACGTTGCGATGGATCAGAATCGTCCGGAGCGCGCGCTGGTGGTCTTGACCTTCGACACGAACGCGTTTATCGCCACGAAAGACGGCGGCACAACCTGGACCACGCTGGGCGGTGGATTGAAGCGCACCGATTTGCGCCACGTTTACGCGGCGCCGACGGGCTGGCTCGCTTCGCTATCGGCGGGCGGCTTGATGAAGTATGACGAAACGACGAATAAATGGGTGAAGTCCGGGCTGTATGTCGCCGAGGGAGCCGCAACTGCCGCTTCGGCGCCTGCAGCAAAAGGCAAAAAGGGCGCGGCAGTGACCAAGCGTCCGCTTGCGAAAACGCAACCGCTTGGGTTCCAGGTGAACGACGTTCTTTTCACGGACAACGCCTGGTTTGCGGCGACGACCGGTGGCGTGCTCCTCTCACTCGACAAGGGCGCAACGTGGCGCTCCGCCAGCAGCGATCCTTTCGCGAAGCAGCCAGTGCAGTCTTTGCAGGCTTCGCTCGATGGTTCGCAGATCTGGGCCATCTCTCAGAAGAATCTGCTCTACTCGTCCGACTCCGGAAAACACTGGGATGCGAAAGAGCTGAACTTCGCTTCGGCCGGCAACTTGCACCTTCACCGCGTGGACGATGCGAATCTTTTCATTACCACCAACATGGGCCTGTATCTTTCGCACGACGCAGGCCGCAACTGGAATCGCCAGGACGTGCGCGATTTGCAGTTCCAGGATCTAGCGGGCTCCGGCAACGCGATGGTTGCTGCACTCCAAAAGCATGGCTTGATCGCGTCTTTTGACTCGGGAAAGTCCTGGCAGCGCGTCAGCGACCCGGTCGCGGAAGGATATTTCCCCGTTTTGCAGGCACGGCGTAACGGCTCTGTCGTGGCGGCGTCCGCGACGGAAGGCATTCTGACGATCGATTCAGGTGCGCGTTCCGCGAGCGAAGGCGTGGGAAGCTCCGCGCTGATGCCGAGCGGAAACACGCAGAAACCCCGTTAACCGAACTTTTTCCTCCAGAGACAAGAGCGGCGTTCCGAGAAGACCCGGAACGCCGTTTTCTTTTTTTTAAGGGGCTTCAGTGAGCGGCTGTGAGTTCGGCGCGCGCAGGAGCGGGTTCGACGTTAATTTGGTAGCCAACACCGCGAACCGTTCGAATCAAGGCGCGGTCGTAACCGGAATCAATCTTGCGCCGAAGATAGTTGATGTAGACGTCGACGACATTCGTCATCGTGTCGAAATTGAGTTTCCAAACCTGCTCGACGATCGCCGTTCGGGAAACCGGCTGGCCTCGGTGCATCATGAGGAATTCGAGGAGCGCAAATTCTTTGGGACTCAGATCAATCGCGCGGCCGCCGCGTTGCACGGTGTGCGTCAAGCGATCCAGCCGCAAGTCTTCCACCTGGAGAATGGATTGGCCAGGGCGGCCGCCGCGGCGAAGAACGGCGCGGATGCGCGCAGCCAACTCTGCGAAGGCAAACGGCTTCGAAACGTAGTCGTCAGCACCGGCATCGAGGCCGCGAATTTTTTCTTCGAGAACGCCCGTACTGGTGAGGAGCATGACGGGGAGGTCGGGCTTGCGGGAGCGGATGGCGCGCAAAACGTCGAGACCCATGGCCCCTTGCAGATTCAAATCGAGCAAAACGAGGTCGACGGGCTGTTCGACGGCGAGTTTCTGCGCTTCGCCACTCGTTGCCGCCATCTGGACCGCAAACTGTTCCTGCTGAAGCCTCTGCTGGAGAAACTCCGCCAGAGGCACGTCATCTTCCGCCACAAGAATTTTCATGTGCGCACACAAACTGCGTGGATTATCGGAAGGGGTAGAGCCATTGTCACGTCGCGTTCGAGCAGAGTCAACGATGGTCGACATATTGTTGCGAATCCATCACCCGGAAAATTTCGGGGCGGATTCTCCTTTCTAAGGTTCCGGCTGAGTTCGCACCGGATTCAAGATCACAACGTCCACCCTGCGGTTGCGCGCACGCCCTTCCGGCGTGTCATTCGAAGCGACAGGATGAAATTCGGCGTAGCCGGCGGCGGAGAGCCGCGCAGGATCAAATCGATAGTTCTCCACGAACAACTTGATGAGTTCCGTTGCGCGCCCGCTCGAAAGCTCCCAATTGGAAGCGAATCGAATGTTGTGGATCGGCACATTGTCGGTATGGCCTTCAATGCGGAGAAACTCTGTGCGGCTGCCGAGGACGGCGGCCAATCTGTCGATAGCGCCCTTTGAAGACGCACGCATAGTGGCGTTTCCACTTTCGAAAAAGCCGACTTCCCGCAAGCTCACGACCAAGCCTTCGCGCTTCGCGCGCACTTCCACGATCTTGTTTTTGATCTCCGGAGAGAGCGCCTTCTCCAGTTCTTCCTGAATGTTCTTCATTGGCGCATTCGACGTGGGCGAAAGAATGCCCTTCATCGGCTGGACGAAGCGCTCCATGTCCGACGTGCGTTCGGAATTTTCGACGACCTGTACTTGCGAAAATGGGACCGCCTCGGAATCGCTGAGCGGAATTTGCGTGTTGGACGTTTCGAAAACGCCCATCTGCTGAAACGCGACTTGGATTGCCAGGGCGAGTTTGCCGACTTTTCTTTTGTCCACCTGGGAAGAGGCGTAGAGGACGACGAAAAACGCGAAAAGCAGCGTGATGAAATCCGCATAGGACACGACACCGCCATCAAGGACATCAACGCGCAGTTCGCTGTCGCCGCCGACGGATCCGGCGGCGGTCCGCTTGAGGCGGACGGTTCCCTTCGCGAAGCGCAATCCGCGCTGCTCTCCGCCGTGGCCTTCTCCAACACCGGCAACAACAGCATCAGCAACCTCGAGAGTCTTGGCATCAGCTTGAATAACGACGGCACGCTCAGCGTCAATCAAGGCACTCTCGCGACAAATCTTTCTGGCCACTTCTCTGACGTTCAGAATTTTCTGCAGTCTTCCACAAACGGCTTCGCAAACAATCTGGACTCCGTCCTCACGAATCTCGCCGACCCCGCATCGGGCACGCTCGGCCTCGACGCAAAGGGTCTCGCGCAAACCTCGCAGGACCTCGGCTCGCAAATTTCCGATCTGCAAGCCAATCTCGCAATCAAACAGGCAAATCTGGTCCTGGTCTATTCGCAGGTGAACGCCACCTTGCAGGAACTGCCGCTCTTGCAACAACAATTGAGCCAGCAGTTGGCGAGCGCATAATGTCGACTCCTGGCTATCTTTCCGCGTATCAACAGAACGCGGCACAAGGCGCTTCGCCGATCGGCCTTGTCCTTTCTTTGTACGACACAATACTTCGCGATTTCCGCCGTGCTCTCGACGCCATCAATCGCGGCAACGTGGAAACGCGCGTCTCTGAACTGAATCACGCTCTCGTCGTAATCGCGCATCTTCAATCGGTTCTCGATTTCGAACGCGGCGCCGACGCGGCAAAGCGCTTCAACAGCTTTTATGAAGTCACCCGCGGCATGATTTTAAGTGTCAACGTCGAGGCCAATCGCGACACGCTGCAAAAACTCATCGAAATGTACAGTTCCATGCGCCAGGCGTGGCAGCAGGCGGAAACGCAGTTGCCCAAATAATGGAATCCATCCAATCCAAAATCGGCCGCGTCAACGAAACGCTTCGTCCGCTCATCGCCGATTCGCGTCTCGCGCTCAAAGGCGAACGCGGCTTCGGCGTGGAAATGGTTCGCGCGCTCTCCGCCGTGATCGGCGAAATGGATCCCATCATGTCCAATGCTCGTGAACTGCGCATCGAGCATCCGGAAATCGCCCGCGATCTCGACGCCTATGTCGAACAAGCGACAGATTTGAAATCCCTACTCGACCAGCTCCGCATGATGCTGCTCGCACGCAAAGCTCAAATCGATAAAGACCGCTCGCACATGGAAACCGTATCGCGTTGGGCGAAAACGTTTCAGACGACTCGGTAAAACTCCAATGAAACATCGCAGGCCCGAGCATTGCTGCGCAGGCCTGCGATTTCTTACAGTTTTCTACAGCTCGCGCCGTGCTTCATCCGCTTCCTCGGCAAGCTCAAAGAATTTGTT
>DATGIS010000079.1:0-5588 GCA_035295625.1 Candidatus Acidiferrum sp.
GTTCGGGCTTGGTCAAAATGAGGATCGCACCTTTGAGCTTGCCGCGAAATTTTTCGAAGTCTTCCTTCTTTTGCGCATCGAAATAAACGACGGGACCGCGAACCGGGCCGTTCGTACCGGGAGCCCACCCCGCTGAGGCAATCGTCAACGGATGTTCTGTGGGAGCGACGATGCGAGCCTTGGCCGAGCCGCGCGTCCAGGCATGCCCGATTTTCCAGGATTCGAGATGAACGTTGGTCAGGCCGTATTGCTTAAATTTTTCGGCAGTCCAATCGTTCGCCGTCTTGAGCTGCGGAGAACCTGTGAGGCGGGGGCCGATGTTGTCCGAAATGTATTCGAGATTTTGCGCGGCTTCGCTGTGGTCGGAGATTTCGGCGAGGATTTTAGCGTCAGCAGCCGCGAAGGGTGATACATCGTCCGCGTAAGATGAAATCAATCCCTTCGACCCAAGCCCGAACAACAAGACCGCACACAACACGCCCACTCGTTTTGCGTTCATTCCCTGCCTCTTTTTGCGTATCTTCGGAAATTGAATTCTAAACTTGCCGAACGAACCGACCCGAACTTTGCCCTGCGCTTAAGACGTACGCTTGCGACGGTGCGTTACAGTCTTACGCCGTTTCGAGCGCTTGCGGGCCGATCGTGGCGCGGGCTGGCACTTCGGACAAAAATAACTGCTGCGGCCCGCGACAATCGCGCGGCGAATCCCCGTTTTGCAGCGATAGCAGGGTTTCCGTTCGCGACCGTACGCCCGATGGCGGCGCTGATATTCTCCCGGCTCGCCATCGGCGTCAAGAAAATCGATGATAGAGGAACCACGTAGCGCGATGGCTTCACGTAAAACGGCTTGCAGATTCTTGCGCAGGGTGCGCGCTTCTTTCACGGATAGATTCGACGCGATGCGCATTGGATGGATGCGCGAACGCCACAGACTTTCGTCGGCATAAATATTTCCGACACCACGCAAGGCCGTTTGGTCGAGCAACAGTGCTTTGATCCTGGAGTTATGCGAGCGCAAAAGAGTTTCAAATTCTGCTTCACCGATTTCGAGCGGGTCCGCGCCGAAGCGCCCAAGTTCTTTCAGCAAATGCTCGGCCGCAAGATAGGCAATGCGACCGAAACGGCGAGCGTCTGTATAGCGCAATTCCCGGCCATCATCGAGCAGGAAACGGACGTGCGTGTGCTTGGGAAAAGGCTCCGCGGCGGCGTGGGGGGACAGATGGCCGGTCATGCCGAGGTGCACAAGGAGAGAGTCTCCCGAAGTGGCACTGTTGCTGCCGTCTGCTTCCCTGCTCAACCGCACCAGCATGAACTTCCCGAAGCGCTCGATGCGCGAGATGTGCTGGCCGGGAAGCTGTTGTTCCAGTTCGGCGGGGTTGTCGATGAAATCCGTTTTACCGAGCGTGACCGAAATGATTTTCCTGCCAGCAACAGTCATCTGGAGGCCGCGCGCAACGGTTTCAACTTCAGGAAGTTCGGGCATAGCGTGCAGCAATCACGCTAACACATCGAGCTGACAAGATTCATCGTGCGATGGCGCGCTCGCAAGCAAGCGTTACATTTTCCGCTGGTAAGTCGGATACGGCGGATGGTCTGGAATCACGACGGGATTCTTCTTTAGCGCCTCGAGCGTCACCTGCACGGCTTTTTCAAGCTGCGCATCGTGGCCCGCGGCAACGGATGCGGGGTCGTTTTCGACTTCGATGTCCGGCGCAATGCCGTGATTCTCCACTTCCCATTCGCCGTGCAGGCCGTAGATTGCGGCGCGCGGTGCTGTGACTCCGCCGCCGTCCATCAATGGTGGATAGTTGCTGATGCCGACAAGGCCGCCCCACGTGCGTGTCCCGACAAGAGGGCCGAGCTTGTCCTGCCGGAACATCCACGGCAAGGCATCGCCGCCGGAGCCGGACATTTCGTTGATGACCATCGTCTTCGGGCCGTAAATTTGCTGCAAAGGCGAGCACCACTTTTCGCCCTCGCGCGTGATGGCGCAATTGCGCAGCGGGCGGCCGAGCAGGTCGATGATGTAATCGGCGATGGCTCCGCCGTGGTTGTAACGTTCATCGATGATGGCTCCCTGCTTGTCCGTTTGCGCGAAGTAGAAGCGATTGAAATTGATGAAGCCGCCGTTGGCGGTGTCCGGCACATGAACGTACGCGAGTTTGCCGCCGCTCAGCTCGTCAACCTTGCGGCGATTGTCTTCTTCCCAGGCGCGATTGCGCAGAGGAAATTCATCGTCGACTGGAACGACCGTGACGTCGCGGGCGTCTTTTCCATCGGCGCTCGCTGAAACTTTGATGCGGATCTGCTTCCCCGCCGTGTTTTCAAAGTAGCGAAAGACTTCGGTAGTGGCGTTCACGTCGTTTCCATTTACTTGGATGAGATAGTCGCCGGTCTTAACGTCGACGCCGGGCTGCGTAAGCGGAGCGCGAAGATCGGGATTCCAGTTTTCGCCGTTGAAGATTCGAGCGAAACGGAAACGCCCATTTTCGATTTTGTAGTCTGCACCGAGAAGGCCGACTTTCACTTCGGGCGCTTTGGGAATGTCGCCGCCGAAGATGAACATGTGCCCGATGGTGACGTCTCCGAGCATTTCGATGAAGAGGTGGTTCAGGTCGCTGCGGCCGCCCGCGGCTTTCACGTACGGCGCATATTTCTTTTCGGCAGCCGCAATGTCGAGCCCGTGGAAATGCGGGTCGTAGAGGAAGTCGCGCTCAATGCGCCAGACTTCGTGATACATCTGTGCCCACTCAGCACGTGGATCAGAATAAACCTGCATATCGTCAAGTTTGAGCGCACCATCGCCGGGTTTTGGAACGGCTGCAGTAGCCGCGATAAACCAGGACGCAGGTCCCATGCGATAAAGAATTTTTTCACCGTTCGCGGAAATGGCGTAGCCGCTGATGCCGCTTAGGAACGGCTCCAGCTTTCGCGTGGTGAGGTCAAACTTGCTCATTGTGAGTTGCGGGAACGGCGGGCCATCGAGAGGCTGAATGATCGGCGTTTCCGTCACGAAAAGCGTGCCGGCTTTGCCAGTATCCAGCGAAGCATAATTCGCGGCCTTGATTGGAAGAGAAACGATGCGCTGGCCAATTCCGTCGAAGTCAATGGTGACGGTAACGGCTTCTTCTTTTTTCTCATCCTTCTTGTCGTCTTTCTTTTCGTCTTTTTTATCAGCGTCCTTGGCCTTCTCTTTGTCTTTGCTCTTGTCCTTGTCGCCGTCTTTGGACTTTTCGTCGGCTTTCGCGATTTTTTCATCGTCGCTTTGCGGCTCCATGGGATTCGGGTCGCCCTTCTTCAGTACGATGGCGTAAACACTGCGTGTGACGGGACGTTGAAAACCGGACAGATCCAACCACGTGCCGGAAAGCGCGACGTCCGTGCTGGCCGCGAAGAAAAGATATTTGCCTCCCTTGTCGAAAACAGGGAAACGCGCGTCGCTCAGGCCATCCGTAAGCTGAGTGCTCTTTGCCGTTTCGAGCGAGTAGACAAAAACGGCGCGCTGGTGATTCGGCAGAAACTTTGAGAACGTAATCCATTTGCTGTCGGGCGACCAGGAAGGCGTAAACGCGACGCCCCACGCGTCGTAAATGTCCGTGACGACTTTGACGGGCGTTCCTTTGTCGATGTCGACGTACCAAACGTTGAGGCGCTTGTCCGTGAAGGCAATTTTCTTGCTGTCCGGCGACCACGTCGGCGAATAGAAGAACGACGGCGGATTGCCGAGATTGATTTTCTTCACTTCGCCGAGACCGGATTGTTCGACGAGGTGCAGCGCATATTCGCCCGACTCGTCGGAGAAGAAAGCGATCCATTTCCCATCGGGAGACCACGCAGGGTCGCGCTCGACCACAGCGGTAGTCCGCGTCAGGTTGCGAATATCACCTTTTTCCGCCGGAATGCTCAGGATTTCGCCACGCGCTTCAAAAACGGCACGCGCACCGCTCGGAGAAATGCTTGCGTTCTGAATTTTGTCGGCGACTTTGACCCAATGCGGCCGGGTGGCAGGCAGATCGCCGGCTATTTTGATGTCGACGTGAGTACTCTTGCCGGACTTTGGATCGAATAGATAGATGCCGCCGAACTGTTCGTAGACGAGAGCGTCCGGGCCGCCGCTCACGCTCTTCAGGTCAAAACCTTTGTTCTCGACCACCTGCTTCACTTGCTTGGTTTTTGTATCGTAGGCGAAGAGAGTCACCGGGCCGTTGCGATCGGAGAGGAAATAGATCGTGTCGCCGATCCAGACCGGCTGGTCATCGTTCGAGTTTTCGCGAGGCAATTTTTCCAAAGCAAGATTTTTCAGTCCGACGACGTAAATCGGCGTTGTTTGGCCGCCGCGATAGCGCTTCCAAGCTTCCTGCCACCTAAGGTTTGGAACATAAGCGATGCGTGCGCCGTCCGGCGAAAAAGAGGCGGCTTCGCCGCGCCACATCGGCAAAACTTCGGGGACACCGCCGCCAACTGGAACGGTGTAGAGCCGTTCGAAATCGGCGCACGCCTCGCGTGCCGACGTGAACAAGACTTTCTTGCCATCCGGCGACCAGCCGACGACTGCGTCGGGTGCCGGATGCCAGGTCAGGCGACGCGGTTCGCCTCCTCCGGCCGGAATCACGTAGACATCTGCGTTGCCGTCGTACTGGCCGGTAAAAGCAATCCACTTGCCGTCGGGCGAATAGAACGGCGTCGTTTCGTGCCCACCTGTAGTGAGTTGGCGCGCTTCGCCGCCGCTGCGTGGAACGGTCCACAGATAGCCGCCGTACGAAAACGTGATATCTGTCTTGTTGACAGTCGGCCAGGTTGCGAGCAGCGGAGCATCATCCGCCAACGCAAGGGTTGCAGTGGCCAGAAACAGCAGCGACAGTAAGAGAGCTACGCGAGCGCGCATGATTCCTCCAGAAATGGAAATTTTCCCAGGGCGACCGAAATATTCTGATTACTTGGCCGGCGGCCAAAAACCGGGATCCGAAATCTTCCGCTCATCCATCTGATCGGCGTATTTCTTTACAGCCGGACGGATTTCTGCGGCTTTGCCGATCAAAACAAACACCATGTTTTCCTTGGGAAAATGCTTTTCGATCATTTGCCTGGCGGATTCGAGAGTCACGGCGTCGATACGGGCTTCAAGCTGGTTGATTTCGTTGTCGTCGAGACCGTAAAACTCGCTCGTCGCGATTCGCGAAGCCAGTTGGCCGGAGGTTTCGATTCGCGGCGGGAATTGTCCCTTCATGTATTTTTTCGCTGTGTCGAGTTGCGCGGCGGTAAGACCGTTCTTGTGCAGGTCGTCGAGCACTTTCAAGGCGAGATCGATTGCGGGAACGGTAGTTTCGTTCTTCGTAAAGCTAGCAATGGCAAACGGGCCGGCTACTTTTTGTGGCTGAAAGAAAGATTGCGCGCCGTAGGTGTAGCCAGAGTCGATGCGCAGCGCGGTGTTGAGGATCGAAGCAAACGTACCACCGAATGCCGTATTTACGACGCGGATTGCGACGCGATCCGGATCGGTCGCGCTGACGCCCACGTTTCCGATTTCGAAATACGTTTGTGAGGCGTCGGCTTTATCCACGAGCAGCAAGCGCTTGCCCTTGACGGCA
>DATGIS010000080.1:0-25051 GCA_035295625.1 Candidatus Acidiferrum sp.
GGACTCGAACCTCCACGGGTGTTACCCCACAGGCTTCTGAGACCTGCGCGTCTGCCAGTTCCGCCACATCCGCACTGCTGTTTGCTCGCGAAAGCTCTGAGGCTGTACAACGAGGCTTCTCTATCTTCTCCGCCCCTCGCCGCCTTTGTCAACGCAGACAGACCTCCCAACTCCAGTCCGACGCCCAATTCCCTGCGCCGCCCCCGTAATTACCGCAATTTTGTTAATTTCTGCTCCTGCCACGGCCCCCTCCGCTCTTCCCCGTACTATTCGTTTTGGTGATGCTTGACACTAGCTTTTCTTATTCTCGGTGCTATACTCCGGCCCAGAATACCGTATTACCCCTTGCCCGCTTCCTGGGCTTCTCTTCCAGAAAGCTGGCACCGCGGATCGGTTCCAGTCGGAGGTCATTATGGAATCTATTCAGGGGCCCATCTTGTATCTTCTGATCGCCGGCGGAGCTTTGACGGCCGCTTTCCTCGGTCTCCTCATCTGGCGCAGTCTGCTGGAAAGCCACGAAGACGATCAGATCTTCCTTGGAACGGCCGAAAAACACCTGGCTCAGGAACAGCAGTTGCTTGTGGCGCGCATCAATACGCTATCCCGGCCAATTACCATGACCGGAATTCTCGCCGGGATACTTTTGTTGTCAGCGGCGGCTATCTGGGTCTATCACGGCTTGAAGCAGAACTTCTGATCGCTTCCCGTCGTTTCGCGCAACTCGCTTACTGCGACGGCGGTTTGCTCGCAGTTCCTGTTGCAGGAACGGGTGTGTTCGCTGGAGCGCCCGCCGGTTGTTTGATCGTCTGCACGACGGAAGTGTGGTCGTGCGCGATCAGCCAGTGCGTGTCCTTCTTGATGAGTATCAGCGTCGTCTGCCCTCGCGCGCCGGTTGGCGTGCCGTCCACGGTCGCTTCGAATTCCCATTGGTAACAAGCCCACGCCGTCGTTCCGTTCACTCGGATGTACGAATTCATTCTGTCCAGCCGCACCTGCTGCATGTGCGACCGCTGTTGCTGATAAAGCGCCAGATAATTCGTCCAGCCCAGCACCGGTGCCGCCCATGCGCCGCTCACCACAGAAACGTCGTCCGAATAAACTTTGTGCATCCGCTCGGTATCGCCCAGTTGCCACGCGCCTAAATATTCGCTCAGCATGTAGTCGATCTGCTGTTCGTCCGTCAGCGGCACAACCGGATTCGCGCTGTTGTTGTCCACTTTCGGCGGCTCGTTCTTTTTCTTCTTCTTGTCGTTTTGAGCATGAGCGCCCGGCGCAGCGGCCAGCGCCAGCAGCATACAAAGCGCCGCAAGTGTCGCGCCCAGCGCGCGCATCACGTTGCAAATTCGCCGTGAACCGTGTGTCGTAACTCCAGCCATAAATTCCCCCTCGAACTTGCCCATCCATTCCCGCAACTTGTCATCCTGAGGCGAACCATGAAGTTCGCCGAAGCACCTCAACCTAAAGTCCGAGCACCCAAACTCACGCGCGCGCGCGAACTGCATTTCGCTTTCGGCGAACGGCAAACCGCAAACGAGAAACATTTCTTCTTCAAGCAGTGTACGTCAGCGCGAGCGCGACGCGACGACCAGGTTCTCAAAGTAGCACAGGCACTCTTGCCTGTGCCGGTCGAGCCAAACGGCAACTAGCTACTATTTCCGGCGGGAAGCTGCCAGCAGGTTCACAAAGAGGCGATAGGCGCCCGGCACGCCTTCCGGCAATTGCCGGAAGAACGCAATCCCCGTGTAGATGTACGTTCCTTTGCCTAGCTTCGTATAAAGCAGCGCGCCATCCAGATCTTTTTCGCCCGGATCGTTCATCGCCAGCAGCGGCGTGTAGCGCGAATCGTATTCGCTCCAGAAATAAAGCCCGCGCTCCTGCACCCAACCCTTGAAATCGTCCTGCGTGATTTTGTTCGGCGTGTTCAGCAGCGCATCGTCCGGCTTCAAAAATTTCACTGGCGA
The DNA here is from genome assembly GCA_035295625.1 of Candidatus Acidiferrum sp. GTDB lineage: Bacteria > Acidobacteriota > Terriglobia > Acidiferrales > UBA7541 > Acidiferrum. The sequence goes on from DATGIS010000080.1 coordinate 1,962, forward strand.
AGTTTCATCGGTAATTCGCGGCAGCGGCTCGCCCGCCTTGTTCGCAATCTTCGCCGGATACGGCGCGTAGTTTTTTCCGTCCCAGGCAAAGTCGCGCTGATATTGCACCACCAGCGTTCCGCCATTCTGCGCATAGTCGAGCAGCCGCTGATTCGCGCCCGGCAATTCGCCGCGCAATTCATACGCGCGCACGCCCACCACGATCGCGTCGTATTTCGACAGGTCGCCAAAATTCAGCGCATTTGCATCCAGCATCTCCACGTGGATGCCCAGCATCTTCAGCGCGTCCGGCACCGGCTCGCTCTCCGCGCTGATGTACCCAACGCGCAAATTCTCCGGCACCTTTATATCGAACGCATGCACCACCGTCTGCGCCGGCTCTTCCCACGTCAGCGTCGGCATCGAAACCAGCGGCTCAATCGACGTCGTGAATTTCTCTTCGCCCCGCTTCGCGTACGCCGTAATTGTGTAGCGCCCCGCTTCCATCTTCGTCGGCGGAGTCACCGTAAGTTTCGCGTACCGGTCGCCCTCGCCCGTGAAGCTCACATCCACCGCGCCGCTGCTTTTCCATCCCGCCGGCACATCCAGCCCCACACTCACCGTCGCCGCCTTCTGCGAATACGAATGCACGCGCAAAAACACATCGAACGACTCATGCTTCGCCGTCAGCTTCTCAATCTCCTGCTTCGGCTCCACCGCCAGCGTATACGCCGGCACGACTTGAGGAGGGACCTGTTCGGCGTGAGTAGTATTTGCGGCCACGAAAAGGACCGGCGACTCCATGCTGAATCGATGATCTCCCACGCTCAGAGTTTGATTCACAGCAAATGCTGGGGATCCCACGGGTACGCCGATGGAAGTCCGGTCGCTGGCAAGGCGTGTCGCTCGAAGCGTATGCAATTCGTTATCGATTCCGCCATTCTTATCTTGCTGAGTCGTGCCATCAGGCAACACCAAGCCGTTGCTATCGAACACGCACAGTTCGGCGGTGCGGCAACGCCGCGCACTCGAAACCTCGGCAGTTTCACCGACAGCGACAAACTGCCTGTTCACGTTCGAGGTAATTTGGACCCTTGCCGCAAACTCGAGCGCATGGTCGATTCGTTCTTCAACCCAAACAAGCTCCCTCAAATCGCCCACGTTACAACCAGGTGGAACCGAGTTTCTTGCTAACGGCGGATCCAAAAGCTCTGCCGCCTGCGCAATTGCTTTAGCGGCTTTTGCCCAACTCAACCCAAGCGCTGCCTGCTTTGCCTCATCTAATTTGGCGTCAAATTTTGATGCCAAAGACTGCAGGTATTCTTTGCTACCCGCACACGCAACCAGCCCATGATTCGAAGTAAGGGCAGCCAGAGGCCTTGCCAAGGAGGCCGGATCGAGATCCTTACCATCCTCCCGTTTCAGTGCAAGCGGCCGCCGGAAAAACGGTGATCCCAAAAACGCAGCAATACCCTGCGTTCGATGATTCCCAAACGCATCTAGTCCGATTTCGCGCCAAGACTTTCCCCAAAGCGGGGAAACTTCGTCCAGCGGCAATACATACCCCGTCGGTTTGTCACTTCGATCCAAATCGAGAATAACAACCTCGTTGTTCGCGCTGCCCCACGCCGGTAACCCTTCTTTTAAATGCTCGGGATATGCATTCGCATCAGCCGCCCGCTGCACCGCAATCGGCGTCAACAATCCGGCAGCTTGATGATGTCCATGTCCGCCATGCACTCCACCCCAATTGTTGATCACAATGTTTGGACGGAACGTGCGAATCACTCGCACCATATCTTCCAAAACCTGATCGCCCCAGATCTTTTCCGTCTCCTCGGGCGTCTTCGAAAATCCGAAATCCTTCGCCCGCGTGAAATAAAGTTTCACGCCATAACCACGCGTCGCCGCCAGCAACTCTTGCGTCCGAATCAGCCCCAGTTGCGGCGCCTGCTCCGGCCCCAGCGCATTTTGCCCACCCTCGCCGCGCGTCAACGACAGCAGTGCCACATCCGCATGTAGTCCGCGTGCCAGATACGTCAGCACATCCGCTCGTTCATCATCCGGATGCGCCGTCACATACAAAATCCGCGTCGTCACTCGCGCACTGTCAATCGCTTCAATCGTTTCCGCAAGCCCCGGTCCAGTCCCCGGCGCCGCAGGAAACTGCCCATAACTCCGCGCACTCGCCAAACTCAATACCACCGCCGCCATCGCCACAATCTTCCGCATAACTCTCCCGCGCTTCAGTGCCATCTCCGCGCCCCTTCATCTGACGCTCTGCATCCCACTCGCGTTACTTCGCAAGCAGCCCTTCTCACCTCGCGCAGCCACCCCAAGGTGTTGTCGTGTTCCTCGCTCTTACCGAGAACTGATGACTGATGACTGGGAACTTGTTTTCTCAAACGGTTTACCCTGAGCGCTGTCCCCGAAGGGCCACTGCCTCTTCTCTTTCGACCAAATCAAATACGCCACCACTCCCAGCGCAATCTCCAGCAATCCCCATTTCCGCGCCGGCCCCGTTTGCCAAAAAAGCCACGCCCACCCAAACATCGTCAACACTGCCGGCACGGGATAGAGCCACATCTTGAACGGAAATTTCTCCGGCCCCCATCGCTTCCGCAACATCATCACGCCAACCGCTTGCCCGATAAACTGCACAATCAATCGCACCGCCAGAATTCCCGCGATGCTCGTCTGCAAATCCAGTGTCACGCTCAAAATCAGCGCCAGCGCTCCCAGCACCAGCAGCGACACGTGCGGAAAATGTTTTGTCGGATGCACTTTCGCGAATACCGACAAGAAATTCCCGTCCAGCGCCGCCGAGTAGGGCACCCGTGAATATCCGAGCAGCACGGAAAACACGCTTGCCAGCGCAATCCACAGCACCATGCACGTCACCACCTGCGCCGCGCCGTGCCCGTACAATCGCTCCACAAACAGACTCGCCAGAAATTTCGAATCCGCCGCCTCGCGCCACGGCACCACGCCCAGAATGCTCGCTTGCATCAGCAAATAAAGTGCGGCAATTCCCAGCACCGAAAGAAAAATCCCGCGCGGGATGTTTTTCTCCGGCTGTTTGATCTCGCCGCCCAAATGGCAAATGTTGTAGTAGCCCCAGTAGCTGTAAACCGTATTCACCATCGCCGCGCCCAGCCCCGCAAACCACAGCGACGAAAACGAAAACGCCCCTGCCGGAAAATCAAACGCAATTTTCCTGTCGAAATGCGTCAGGCCGCCCCAGATCATCCACAGCATCGTTCCCACAACGCCCGCCCACAGCAGCACCGAAATTTTTCCAATCGTCGTAATCCGCCTGTAGAGCAGCACAATCAGCAACACCACCAGCCCGCCCGAAATCGCTTTGCCTTCCCATTTTGTCAGTGGATGTAAAAAGCTCGCGTACCGCGCGAAGCCAATCGAAGCCGACGCCACCGAGAGCGGCGCTTGTATAAACGTCTGCCACACGAACAGGAACGACATCAGCCGTCCCAATTTCTGCGGCCCGTACGCCTCCCGCAAAAATACGTACGTTCCTCCCGCCTTCGGCATCGCCGCGCCCAGTTCGCTCCAGACGAACGCGTCCAGCGTCGCAATCACCGCGCCCGCAAGCCAGGCCAGGATCGCTTGCGGCCCGCCCATCGCCTTGATCACCAGCGAACTCACCACAAACGGGCCAATCCCCACAATCTCAATCATGTTCAGCGCGACGGCCTCTTTCAGTCCCAGCCCGCGCTCCAGTTGCCCGTCTTGCGTTCCCGTTGTGCTTGCCGTCGTAGGTGCCGCTTTCTGAAGCGGCCCTCCGCTTGCCTTCACCGCGTCGTCCGCCTGCCCGTTCTCGCCCTCACGCATCGTCCCGCGAGAATACCAAACCCATCGCCCTTTTCCTCTTTCTTGTCGAGGCAGCTTTACGCCGTCATATCGTTCCCGATTTTTCCCTGTTTTCTCTCTCTCGATTTTCTTTCCTTTTCTCTGTGCCCTCTGTGACTCTGTGGCAATCCCTCTTTCTTTATTTTCCCTTCACCATGCTATGCACCATCGCAATCTGTCCGCTATGCCAGATCGTGTGCTGCACAATTCCATTCAATAGGAATTCATAGGGATAGGTCCGCCCTGGCGTCTGCTTCCCTAAATCCTCCACCGGAAAATTCCGCATCCGTTCCTCCAGCAAATCCCGGCTCTTGTTCCACCGCTCCACAAGCTCGCCCCACGGAATCGCCGCCTCGCCCCATTCTTTCTCCGCTTCCCACTTCGGCATCGGGCACGATTCATTCGTCTTGCGGATTCGCTCATTCCACAGCAGCAAGTGCTGCAGCAGCTCCGCAATGGAATGTGTTCCTCCCGCAGGCTTCGTCACCGCTTGCCCGGGCGTAATTCGCGCCAATAATTCCGCGAGGCTCGGTCCGTACCACGCTCCCGCCACCGTCGCCTGTCGGTACGCCACGGCAATCTCTTCACACTTGTTCATCGCTCTCTCCTCCACGTCGCTCTCGTAGAGGCGAGTTTACCTCGCTAGGTTGTCTCTCGGCTTTGCTCGAAAGGTCCGAAGCGGCCCTCGTGTGGCATAGGCTTCAGCCTGTGCTCTTACGGCGGCGATCGCGGCAAGCTATCCGCCCCAATCGGATTCACACCTACGGGACGAGTTTCTGCACTCTCTGTATGCTTGTGTAGGGGCGGGACTTCAGTCCGCCCCTCTTGTGGCATAGGCTTCAGCCTGTGCTCTTACGGCTGCAATCGCGGCAAAGCTATCAGCCCCAATCGGACTCACACCTACAGGACGAGTTTCTGCACTCTCTGTTTGTATGTGTAGGGGGCGGGACTTCAGTCCGCCCTCTTGTGGCATAGGCTTCAGCCTGTGCTCTTACGGCTGCAATCGCGGCAATGCTATCCGCCCCAATCGGATTCACACCTACAGGACGAGTTTCTGCACTCTCTGTTTGTATGTGTAGGGGCGGGACTTCAGTCCGCCCTCTTGGTTTGCTCTGTATTGTTCAGCGGAACTAGCGCGGAGAAAATCTCAATCGCCCGTGTCGTTACCCTGCACGCGCGCCATACACGCTGCAAACGTCGCGCCATGCTGATCTTCATGCTTCCTCTTCGCTTCGCGAATCGTCGCGATATGGCAACTCTCATGGCGAATCACGTCGCGCGCAAAACTCTCCGTGTGCACGCTCTGCCGGTCGATCTCCATCCCAAACGGAACATCTTTGTCGAAGTGCGTCACGCCGTAGGCATCATCTTTGCTCAGGTCGCCCCAGCGAACCGGCACATCCGGAAGCTGGCCGGCAAACGACGCATGATTGACCTCAAGGTAGAGGCGGTGCAGATCCGTCTGCCGCAGCGGTTGCACGGAATCGGCATACCCCGCACGCCCCAGAATCGTTCCCAGGCATGCTAGCGAAACAACGAAGATGGCCAGGCGCCGCACGATGCCATCGTCGCCTCCGGGTCCGCGCGCGCAAATGGTACGCCCGCTCTATCAAGGACAGGTGGTGTTAACTGTCCAAACGTACAATCGGCCATTCGTACAGTTCCATCAGCCACCGCAAACTCATGCTTTCCCGCTAACCTTCGATTTCGCCGCAGGCCAAATCGCCAGTAAAAACGCCGCAATCAGCACACCCGCAGTCAACGCCAGCAGCGGCAGCGCGTAGGACCGGCCCGCCAGGCCGCCCATTTCTCCCGCAAGTGCCAGTGCCCCCACAAGGCAAATCGCCACCGCGGTTGCGCGCATCACCACCAGTGGACGCTCAATGCGTTCCCGTCGCCGCATCTTTCTCAGAATCAGTGCGCGAAACCAGATTTGTCCCGCACTCGGCAGCCGTGGTTCGCCTTGCTCCGCCATTCCTTTCAGAATCGCGTCAAGCTGATGGTCATTCATCATTTGTTCCACCCAAATCTTTCTTGCCTGAACCCGCCTCACCCAATTCCTGCGCGCCAAATCCTGCCAGTTCGAAGATCTCCCGTGCCCGGCTCCGCGCACGAAAAAGCATCACCTTGATGCTTTGTTCCTTCACTCCCAGGACTTCCGCCATTTCGCGGTGGCTCAACTGCTCCACGTGCGCGAGCCACAGCGCGGCGCGGTCCACCGGGCTGAGTTTTTCAAACACGGCGGTCACGTCCAGCGTCAGGCCCGTGTTTTGCGAAGTCGACTCGGAGAAATTCTCGCGCTCCCAGTAGTCGCGTTCGACTTTTTGCCGGCGCCAGCGATGCCGCAGCAGATTCGTTGCCGTGCGGTAAAGATAGGCTCTCCGCGCCGGTTCTTCCATGGCGGTAGCCTCGATCACGCGCCCGTCTATCAGGCGAATGTACGCTTCCTGCAGGACTTCGTCCGCCGTGGCCGGGTCTCGGCTCAGCTTGCACAGGTAGCCGTGCAGCTTCTTCGCCGTGCCCTCGTAAAAGGCTTCAAGCTCCGCCCGCCTTTGAGCCTCGCTGGTGCGCGATTCAGCCATGGTCAGGATGCGTATCGTCCAGTCCGCAACCAAGTGCTCACTCTCCGCCGTTCGTTTGCAGCTTTTTCGAAAGTTGGTAGGCGATTCCCGCTGAAACCAGGAATCCGGCGCCCACGCCGCAAATCACAAATCCGATCCGCCACCCGGCCGCGTTCAGGAACATCACTCCCACACCCGCAAAGACCAGCACTATGCCTATGCGCACCGAATTCAAGATGGAGCTGTGCGCGCTCGTCGCTGTATCGGCAAAGCTCATCACATATTTCTGTCCCGCAGGCGTCTGTAAAAAGTCGGCAAAGTCCTTGGCGCTGGCGAACTTGTCCAGCACATGCTGCTGCATCTGGTGCCGCTGCCTGCGCCGCAGCGCAGTCGCCACGATGTACACGAGCGCACCCACAAAGGTCCACGTCGTGAGCATCAGGAACCAGTCTTTCAAGTAGCCTTGATACATCGGGTCCATGTCTCTTCCTCCACCTCCAATACGTTTGACCCGACCGCAAGGTTAACAGGCCGCTCCCATTGCTGATTCTGCAGAGTTGGCGTATAAACCGCTCACTATGGCCTCCACGGATGAAACTTCTGAACAGCCCAAACGCGACGACCTCGCTGCGCAAGCCGAACAAGATCGAGTGGACGAAAAGCTCGGCTTAGTCCTCGCTGCCTATCTCTTGGGATTTGTAGTACTCATCTTCGTAATCTACGTGTCCTATTCGCTCCAGGCAGAATATCCAGCACGTTATTTCAATTTATTGCTCGTGCCCGGCGGTGGCTGCCTCGGCTGGGTTCTGGGCATCTACCTGTCGCCAAGAGGCCCGCAACAGGAGAAGCAATTTCAAGCCTACGGTAGGGCGATCGGGACTTTTCTCTCCGGCTACGTGCTGGCGAAAATTGGACCGCTCTTCCAGCATATTTTTGATAGTAAAGGTACTTGGAACTCGCTCGACGGTGCGCGCCTCTTGGTCTTTATTGTTTCCTTCGCCCTTGGCTTGCTCTTCGTTTTTATTCCGAGGACCCAACGGTCCGATCGGCTCTCATAGTCAATAGAAATAGACATTGACATTTGGTAAATTCATGTTATACTATCTGTGTGTTACAGCTTCCATTTCGAATTTTCCCCGCATGATCGCGCGATCCTAAGCCCTTTCGTTTGTTCCTCTTCCAAATGCCTCCTCGCGCAACTCCCCTGTTTTGATATTCATACAAACTGCCCAGGGTGTGGCATCTCCATCGCCCACCATCTTCGCTCTCTTGCTCTTTTCCCTCACTCTTTTGCCGCGGTGCGCAACTCATCTCTTTTCTTCTCAATCGCTTGCGCACTCTTTGCAAAAACACCCGGGGTGTACCCTAACAATTTCCATTTCGGGAATTCCGCATTGCTTCCTTACCCTCTTGCCCTCTTCCTTCTCTGCCTCATGGCTTCTTATCCCCACCCGTTGCTTCTTTTTCTCAGGAATGAAATGATTATCCCGTTCGCCAAACGAGGATGCGCGGGTCCCGGCGTGGCCGGGATGGGCCGGTCGAAATTCGGGGTCAATGCGGCCTCCGGATTTCGGGGCTCGACGGGGGCAAGGGCCGGGTCAACGCGAGACGCTTTGCCCGCATCTCACTTCGACAAACGAGCGGAACTTACGGTTAGGAATGGCGTCGCAGCTCCCCGCTGTGCGCGCGGTTCAAGAGAGGGACGGTTCATGAAGCGGTTTGGGACGGCTTTGGCTGTCGCGCTGGTGGCGCTTTGCGTCACCGCCGGCTGCAACGATTACGGCAACACCTTTCAGCAGAATACCGGAGCGTCGCTGACCTCTCTCTCGCCGGCAAATATCCCGGCTGGCGGCGCCGACTTGACACTGACGGTGATTGGCGCAGGCTTTGTCGCGAAGACAGTCGTGCAATGGGACCAGAAAAATCTCGCCACCACGGTCACGCTCGACGCAAATAACAACGTTACCAGTGTGACCGCGGTTGTGCCTGCGGCGCTGACAGCAACTCCCGGCCGCCACTTCGTCAATACGGTCAATCCCTCGACCAGCAAACAGGACAACGGTCTTTCCAACACTCTCGCGTTCCTCGTGACGGTCGCGCCCAATCCGATACCGACAATTTCTTTGATCGCTCCCGCGATCGCCTCACCGGGCAGCGGTGACCTGTCACTCACGGTAACCGGCACGAATTACATCAATATCGCGAAGGTTGATCCCTCCGACCCGCCGCAAGTCTCGGTCGTGAACTGGAACAACGGCGCAACGCAAACCTCTCTCACCACGACGGTTACATCGGCCACACAAATCACGGCCGCGGTGCCCAAGAGTTTGCTGACCACAGAAAGTTGCGCGACCGTGACCGTGTTTAATCCTCCGGCAGTGGATGAAACTACGCACGCTTATTCGCCTAGCGGCGGCGGCGGAACAAGCCCGAAGGGGCAGACGTTCACGATTTCGACGAATGCGAATTTCTGTCCGGCGCCGGCAATCGCCGCGCAAGCGGCCACCACGGTTGCCGAAGAAACTCCCGCGGTAAGCCTCGACGGCAGATTCGTCGCGTTTGCCGGAATTCCGGCCGGACAACAGAATTCACCGATGCAGATTTTCCTCCGCGATACGTGCGAAGGCGCGGCGAGCGACTGCAAGCCTCAGACAACAGTGCTCTCCGCAGCCGCCGATGGAACGGAAGGAAATGCGGACAGCCATTCGCCTTCCATTACTTCGGACGGCCGTTACGTGGCCTTCAGTTCCGCGGCCACAAATCTGGTTGGCGAGTCGCCGAGCGGAAAACAGATTTTCTTGCGCGACACTTGCCATGGCGCCGCCTCGGGCTGCACTCCGAAAACAGAATTGATTTCGGTCGATCCAAATGGACTCTTGAGCGCGACGGATAATCTGTTGCCCTCCATCAGTTCATCGGGCCGATTCGTCGCGTTTCTTTCTGTGACGAGCGCCAAGACGACGACATCTGCAACGAGCAAGTCGAGCGCTCCGCAGATGAACACCGGAATCCGCCAGGTGTTCGTGCGTGACACCTGCATCGGCGTACCAGCCGGCTGCGCGCCAAAGACCACGCGCATTTCAACGCAGCCCGGCGACGCAAATGTTGTGGGTGGAAAACCGGCCGGACCTGCGATCAGCAGCAACGGCGCCGGCGTGGGAATCGCGGACAATCATTCCGCAACGCTGTTCACGCGCTCTGTCGCTATCGATGATCGCGTGTTCCTTGCGATCACCAAATCGCAAAATTAAGTTTGCGCGCGAAATTTTTTACTTCGCCAGATATTTTTGCGGCAGCGGATTTTCCGGACGCTCTTCATCCCAGAAAATACTTACGACGTACCACCGCTTCCCGTCATTGAAAAGTTGCAGGCTGTTGATGCCGCGCGCAAACGGTTTCTCGTCTTTTGCATTCCGCGATTCATACGTGCTGAACACGTGCGCTTCCTGTCCGAACTGTTCCGTCTTGCGCGAAAGTTCGCTCTCGAAAAATGCGTGCTCCTTGAAATAATTTCCCGCGCGTTCGACGTAGCCATCCGCAGTAAAAGTTGCAGCGGAGAATGTCCCATCCGGTTTTTTGCGAGCAGCGCCCATGCGCGCTTCGGGAAGAAACAAAGAACGGAAACGATTCCAATCGCGCTCTCCGGCGGGACCGGAAATCACGTTGTAGAGCGCGGCGAGTATCGCGTCAATACTTTCCACGTCTTTGGGATTCGCCGCAGGAATTGCGGCAGGCGCGGAAGCGGCGGGCTTTTCCTGAGTTTTTTCTTGCGCGAACGACGGCAAAGAACAACTCAGCGATGCTGCGGCGAGCAGCGCCACGGCGAGAGTGCGAATCTTCATGCGAGCTCCTGTAATTGATGCAATTGCATTTCAGTTAAAACGAACTTTTACGTCGGGCCGCTTTTCCAAATGAACGGTGTCGATAAAACGAACCTGTCGATCGTCGAGCGTCAGAATCATGGACTGCAGCCGAACGCCCTCGCCGAAAAATCGGACGCCGCGCAGAAGATTTCCGTCGGTGACTCCGGTGCACGCGAAAATCATTTTCTTTCCCGGCGCGAGATCCGTCGTGTCGTAGATTCGCTTGGGATCTTTGACGCCCATTTTTTCGAGACGCTCCGCGTCCTGCGGCTTGGCGACGACCAGGCGGCCGAGAATCTGTCCATTTAGACACCGCAAAGCCGCGGCGGTGAGCACGCCTTCGGGAGCGCCGCCGGTACCCATGACGGCATGGACGCCCGTGCCGACGACGGCGGCGGAGATCCCAGCGGAAAGATCGCCGTCCCCGATGAGGCGAATGCGCGCGCCGGCTTTGCGGATTTCGGCGATGAGTTTTTCGTGACGGGGGCGGTCGAGGACGATGATGACGAGATCTTCGACGTCGCGGTCGAGACGTTTGGCGATGGATTTGAGATTGTCGGAAACGGGAGCGTCGAGATCGACTGCGCCTTTGCACGAGGGGCCGACAACGATTTTTTCCATGTAAAGATCCGGCGCGTGAAGAAGACCGCCGCGTTCGCTGGCGGCAAGAACGGCTATGGAGTTTGCCGCGCCCGTGGCGCAGAGATTGGTGCCTTCGAGAGGATCGACGGCGATATCAACGGCGGGAAAATTAGCGTTGGGAGCGTGCGTTGCGAGTCCGACTTTTTCGCCGATGTAAAGCATGGGCGCTTCGTCGCGTTCGCCTTCGCCGATGACAATGGTTCCGTCCATTTGAAGCGAGTCCATCGTTTTGCGCATGGCTTCGACGGCGACTTCATCGGCTTTGTGGCGGTCGCCGAAACCCATGGTGCGAGCGGCGGCAATGGCTGCGTTTTCGACGACACGCAGAAACTCCAGGCTTAGCTGAGATTCCATGTTTTGCTCCGCGAAAAATAAAGGAAGGCAACGGGCAACATCGTAGTCCAGAAGTAGCCGCAAGGTCGAGAGTAGGTGCTTTAAAACGAATAGCGGATGCGAACTCAGGCTTCGCGGCGGAAGCGGTAGCCGAAGCCGGGGACGGTTTCGATGACGCGGGAAGATTCAGCGAGTTTTTTGCGGAGGCTTTTGACGACGGCGTCGACGACGTTGCTGCCGACATCGTATTTATAGCCCCAGACATCTTCGATGAGGGAAGAGCGGTCGACGGCTTTGCCTTCGCGTTCGCGCAAATAGAGCATCACGGAAAATTCAAGTTTGGTGAGAGGGACGCGGCGGCCGGCAACGACGAGTTCTTTTGCGTCGACGTCGAGCAAATCCTGTTGAGGAACGCCGAGTTCCGCGCCGACAAGGGAGGCGAGCCAACCGTCGACGGAACCGGGACCGAAATCGAGCATGGCGGTGCAATAGGTCTGGTTGCCGATGGAAACGGAAAGATTTTCAAAAACTCGAAAACCCAACATTTGCGCGACGCGCGCATATTTGGAGAGATCACGAACGGTGAGATAGACGCGGCGAAGGCGCGGGCGCAGCGCGACGTAAGTGCGTTTGATGTCGAGCCAGCAAGCGGCTTGCACGGCGGAAGGATCTTCGCCCGTTTCGCTGCTGAGCCATCGGCGAAGAAAAAGTGCGGACTGGCCTTCGGGCAGAGGATGTTCCTTCAGATGAGCGAGCCAAGCGCGCACGACGGGGTCTTCGGTATCCGAAATGGAAGAGATATTTTGGGGATCGAAGAGACAGTAGTAGCCGACGAGCTTTCCGGTGGCGTCACGTGCGACGGAAAATGTTGCCGGCGAAGAATTCCACCAATCGCGAAGAACTTTTGCGGCGCCGCGTTTTTCGTGAGATTCCGTGATGGCGCGAATCGCTTCGCCATCCTGCGGCGCGGCGGGTTCGACGGTAAAGAGCTGGGTGGCGGTCGGGAAAAAAGCTTCGCGGATGTAGGGGTTTTCAAGCAGAAAGAGCATGTCCGCGGTATAGCGCCAGAGATCGGTGGTGGAAGCGGCGGTGAGTTCAGCGCGGAGTTGAGACCACGCAGCGCGTTGATACTGGCGATATTTGGCGGGGTCGGTGGCTTTGAGTGCCGCAGCGATCACCTGCTTCACGGAATCGTGGACGTGAATGCCGTCGAGTTCGATGTGGACGAAGGGGAGCGCGAGAAGACGATCGAAGACGTCTTTCGCGGGTGCGTCGGGAATCATGGCGCGGAGGAGAGAAACGGTGGCGCGCCGGACGACGGACGCGGCTTCCAGCGCGCGCTGTGTGACGGGGTCCGTGATGTCGGCGAGATACAACTGGGTGAGTTCGTGAACGACACGCTGAATTGCGAAATCCTCGAGGACGGGGTCCTGCTTTTGCGCGAGGGCGGAAGCGGCGAGGGTGAGCGCAAGAGGATGACCGCACGCGAAGCGATTGAGACGCGAGGCGCGCGGCTCGGGAATGTCGTGACGTCCGAGAAGGTCGATGGCGTCAGACTCGGGAAGCGAGTTGAGTTCGAGGACTTGAAAGAGTCCGTGAAGGCCGGGAACGGTAAACCAGGCGGGGACGGGACGTTCACGGTCGCTGAATACGACGCGAACGGCGCTCGGAAGGCGCGGAATAAAAACTTGCCGGAGCCAGGAATCGAGCAAGCGAAAGACTTCGTAATGATCGAAGGAGAGAACGACGCGGGCGCCGACAGTTGCGAGGCGCTTAACGGCTTCTTCGACGGAGCGAACGTCGCGGCCGAGTGCGGTGGCGAGCGCATGAAGGAAGCCCTGTTCGGTGGGTTCGATGGCGCGGCAATCGAGAAGAATGACAGCGTTGCCCTGAGATGTGGCGCGGTGGGCGAATTCGGAGAGGAGACGGGACTTGCCGATACCGCTGATGCCGTGAAGAAAAAGAATCGCGGGGCCGGGTTTCTTGACGAAGTCAGAAAGCAAAGCCATTTCCTCGGCACGGCCCACAAAGGTGCGCCTTGCCCGGTCGGCCAGAACAGCTCCTACGCGCTGCTTCACGTGAATAACCTGATTTCTAGCGGGAATCTTACTGCATTTTTATTTCAGGGCGAAGTGCGCGATTCGCCGCGGGCGAAGCGCCTTCCATTTTTCTCCGGGCAAGATTTCCGTTAAAGCACAAGAGTAAGAGCGCCGGCTGCGATCAGTGCGACAGTCCAGAGCAAATCCAGGTTGAGCCAGCCGCGATGGAGGATGGCGATGCCAAGTTTGTAGTAGACGAGAAGAGCAAGCGCGAGCGTGGCGAGCAAATAGCCCAGCGTGTGGAGGCCGACAACGAGCCAGGCTTGCGTGGACGAAGCTCCGATCGAAACGGGCATGGCGGAGAGCATAGTCATCTGATGGGCCAAGTGGTGCATCGGCATGGCGGAATCGAAGGAGTGCGGAGCGGCAAGGATAAAAGGCACGAGCATCAAGCCGGCGCCGTGGGCGGAGGCCATGAGAAAAGACCAGACGCTGAGATCGCGCGCGGTGACTTGCATGCCGACCCAGCGGGGATGGCGCGAACGAAGTAGCCGATAGAGGCCGAAGCTAATCAATGTGGCGGCGCCGACGATGCGCAAGATCTGCGGCGACACGCCGACCAGAAACAGACGGACGATCGCAACGACGGCACAGACGGAAATGAGATGGCCGATCGCGAGCGGAAGCAGCGAGCGATAGACAGCGCGCCCGCTTTTTTCCTGAAGGCCGAGCGCGACAGCGAAAAGCCAACCCATAGCAGGATTGATGCCGTGATACGCGCCGAGTAGAAAAAGGCTTAGCCAGAACCATTTCTCATTCATACCGAGCGTGAAGATGTGGGTCATGTGCAGTTCCCTCACGGGTAGCAGAAGGAATCCGAAGAGGAGTCGCCGCCTTCGAGGCGAACCTGGTGTGCGCGGAGATCGCCGTAGTTGACGAAAAAGTTTGGATCGAGCTTCATGCCGCCCTGCGGATTGATGTCGACTTTGGCCATCCAGCTCTTAATGCCGTCGGGATAAAACTGATCGTCCCAACTGCGATAGAGAGAGTTTGTGAAATAGACGCGCTTGCCGTCGCGGCTGATTTCGACCATTTGCGGAGCGCCGTTCAAGGAGAGTTTTGGATTTTTGGGATGCGGAGTGCGGCGAACGATGCCGCCCATGTGAACGGAGCCGACGAGTTTCGGATTTGCCGGATCGGAGACGTCATATTGTCGAAGTTCGCCGGTGCCCCAGCACGCGGCATAGAGGAAGCGATCATCGAGGGAAAGATCGATGTCGGTGAGGAGCGGCGGAACAGCTTTGAAGTCTTTAAGCATCGGCGGAAGGTTCGCGGGGTCGGCGGGTTCCGGCGGAATCTCAATAACTTTTTTGACGGTGAATTTTCCATTTTCCTTGCGCCAGAGCCAGATAGAGGAGGTGAGATCTTTGAGAGAGACGACGATGCCGACGAAGCCGTAGGACTGGGTTGGATCGTGGGCAGGCCGGAGTTCGAGGGCAAGCTGATGTTCGGCGCCGAAATCGATGGTTTGCTGATGCTTGCGTTTGCGGAGATCCCAGACGTGCATCTGGTGGCCATACTTTGCGCCGAGGAGAAGTTCGGGATTGAGGCCGGCTTCGACCATGTTGGGCGTGCCCCATTCGCTGGTGAGCATGGTGTCATGCCCGAGGTGCCACCAGAAATCGTAGGCAAGATATTGCGGGCCGCGGTCGACTTCCCAGCGGCCGAGAACGTCGAACGAATTGTGGTCGAGGATGAAAATGCCGCCCGGGCCGTCGCCGGTAACGGAGCCGATGGCGTTGACATAAATGCCGTCGGGGCCGCAGTGGACGGTGTGAACGCGGGAATAACCAGAGCGCGCAGCGACTTCTTCCGGCTCAATGATTTTGACGATTTGCGGTTGGCGCGGATCGGGCTTGATGTCGAGGATGTGGATACGAGACGAGCGAAGGCCGGGGACGACGAGATAGCGGCGCTCGACGTGAGGATGCGGCGCGTAAGGGCAGAGCGCGGAACTGCAGGCGTTCCAGCCGAAGTGGTGGAGTTCATCGCCGATGTTCGGCATGGGCACGCGACCGACGATTTGGGAATAAGATTTTGAAGAGGGATCGAGGTCGACGACGGTCATTTCGTCGGGGCGAGAATGGCCGTTGGCATGGGGACCAAGCGCGGCGACATAGGCGAGCTTTTCCGCAGGCGCCTGCATGGCGAGTTTGGGAGAAGCGTAAAACGTGGGGTCGGGTCTGAAAAGCATGATGCGTTTTCTCCTTAGCCAGTCCGCTGAGACCGAGCGAGGTGGGGCATGGCTTGAAACGAGAGCATAGCGACCGGGGAGCAGGCGTCATGATGAGGCAATGAAGAAATAATGAAAAGAGGGGGGCGGGCGAGGCGCGTCAGAGGGCGGTTTGAGATTGATTGGATGGGCTTATGGTGAATACACTGTGAGGATGATGGACGCGCACAAGTTCTTTTTGTTTTTTGCGGCGGCATTCGTGCTGGCAATTACGCCGGGAGCGGGAATTTTTTATGTGCTAGCGCGGACGCTGGCGGGAGGGCGGCGCGAAGGAGTGGAATCGTCGCTCGGAACGTTTGTGGGCGGATTATTTCACGTGATGGCGGCTGCGCTGGGAATTTCCGCGATATTGGCGGCGTCGGCGGTGGCGTTTCACACGGTGAAGTATGCGGGCGCGGCGTATCTGGTTTTTCTTGGGATTCGAATGATCCGTTCGCGGAACGAGGCGATGCCGGAGAAGACGGAAGCGCCACGCGGCGGAGCGTTCCGCCAGGGAATTTTTACGGAAGCGCTGAATCCGAAAACGGCGTTGTTTTTTCTCTCGTTCATTCCGCAATTTATTGCGCCGGAGCGCGGGCACGTGTTCTGGCAGTTTATGTTGCTGGGCGTGATTTCCGTGGCGATGAATACGACGGCGGATTTGGTGGTTGTGTATTTGGCGGCGCCGCTGGAGCGGAAGCTTAAGTCGAGCGCGAAATTCCGGCGCGGGCAACGAGTTGCGTCGGGCGTGGGAATGATTGGATTGGGCGCGTACGTCGCGTTTGCGGACACAAAATAATAGCGGCAAGGATTTAGCGTGAGATTCATCACTTTAGCGGCGAGCTTGTTGCTGGTGCCGATTTTAGCGGGGGATGAGCAAGGGGCATCGAAAATCGAAATCGTTTCGCCGCTGCCCTATGGCGAAAAGGGGTACTACGAAATATCGAGGCCAGGGTTTGTGTATCGAGGTCGATATCAATCTTTAGCCGGGGTGGACGTAAAGAATTTTGTGATTCATTCGTTTGAAGGTAAAAGACATCTTATTTGCGGAAAATTGAAAGCGGGTTACTGGGAATCGCACGACGATTTAGCGTTAAACTCGCTTCGCTTTGTAAATTCCTACTTTTTGCCGTCGAGCGATCCAAAATCAGAATTTCTACTCGTAATCCTTGAATATTACGGAGTCGGCGGAAGCTCTGACAGCTCGGGAATTGCCCAAGTGTGGAAATTGCGCGATAGCGCGCTCAGCATCCAGCAGCAGATTGACTACAACACGCATTTTGGCGGGGCTGAAACCTATCAGAAGTTTTCGCCCGAAGACCATCAGTTTGCGGTGCGCTCGTCGCATTATCTTCCCGGAGACGCGCACTGCTGTATTTCTGCGTATGACGAATTGACGTTCCGCTGGACCGGTGCCGAGTATCAGCTCGCCCGGATCGAGACTAAACGATTGAGTAGTCCATCTGGCACGGGTTCCTTATCCAAGAAAGTTAACTAGCGCGGCCCTGGTTCGAAGGGCTGGATGACGGTGTTGACGAGGAAGGGGGCGTTGAATTCGGTGGTGTCGCCGAGTTGCTTCGGGAGTCGGAACGTTTGGACTCGGTTCATCGAGCAAGGGGGACCATTGAAAAAACTAATGTCAGTTCTATCGATGGTGTTCTTGCTGCGTATCTCGCAAGCGCTTCCGGCTTCCGCCGCGGAGCCGGAGGTAAGTATCACTCAGTCGGGAGATACGGCACTCAGTGCGACTCTGGCGAAAAGGGAAATTCAGATTCAGTTCCACACGTACAAGGCGAGAAATACAGATCCAGGATTTCCGGTCGCTCTTTCCGGCTACCGTGAAGCATCATTTATACAGGAATTGACTATCAAGGTTGGCGGGCAAATGGTTTGGGTACCGCGGTCCGCGTATGCCGACATCTTTAACGCTCGCTCGGCCTCCGTGCGCCTCGAGAAGGGCTATGTTGTTCTGCTTATCGGCGGAGCTGATGGTAGCGACCTCTATTCGGTACGCGTAGTCTTCAATTCGGCCGAGTAACGAGCAGGGCTGTCTATAGTCACGGGGCGGGCTCGCCTCGGCTCGCAGAGCAAACACAATATTCACCTCCGGAAGTCATTGACTAGCGCGGTTTGGCCAGCCTCAATACTGAATCACCCATGCAGTGAACCAGGTGCTGATTACACATCCAAAAAATTAACTGGCGCTTATCTGTCACTCACGGTTGACCGTTTGCCGGCTGGAACGGCTGGATGACGGCGTTGACGAGGAAGGGCTCGTTGAACTCGGTAGTGTCTCCGGCGATTTTGCCTTTGACGGGCAAGAGGCGAGCGGAGAGAGGCTTGTGCCATTTGACGGCGAGAGTGGCGACGTCGGCGAGGATGAGAGTGAGTTGATCGGTAGAGATGTCGCCGGGAAGCGGAATAGTGTCAAGGCCGGTGCCGCAGACGGCTGAGTAAGAGAGCAAACCTTCGAGAGAGACGCGGCCCTGGCTCCAGCGTTCGGCGAGGCGAGAATCTTCGAGAATGGGAAGCATGAGGCCGTTGTAACCGGTTTGCTTGACGGGAACGGCTTTGACGGCGGCCGTGATGGTGGCCGCGGCGGTGAGAGTTCCGGCGGAGCCGAAGGGCTGCGCGATGAGATTTTCGATGGCGGCGCCGATGGAGACGTCTTTCAGCGGGGCGGGCGAGAGGTCGATGCCGACGTAGGCCCAGCCGGTTTCCATGTCGATGCGATTGGCGTGGCGTTCGATTTCACTCGCTTCGACGGTGAGCATGTTGGTGAGCTTCTGGCGCGCGGCGTCAATGTCCGTAGCGCCACGAAAAGCTTCGGTGACGACGTTGGCGGATTCGAGGCCGATGGCGAATTGATGGCCGAAGCCGTTGACGTAAGCGGCGGTGAAAAAGGGCGAGAGCGGCGGAACGTCGGCGATGGCACCGAGATTGAAGTTGCCCTGGCTGTGTTCGGTCGAGTCTTCGAGTTTTTTGATGGCGCGGGCAGCGGCGCCGATGGCGCGCCAGCGGACGCCGTCGTCTCCGGCGATGACGATGCTGCCGCGAACGTGTTTGGTGTTGGCGAGAATGTCGGCGAGAAGATCGGCCTGCGAGTCCGGGTCGTCGGCGTTGAGCATGGCGGGACCGATGCCGGGAGCAAATTTTTCCTTTTCGGCGAGCGCGTCGAGATCCTTAAAAAAAGCGATGGCTTGTTGCGGCGTGAGGCCCTTGGTGTATTCGGGGAAGGGTTGCGTGGCAATGCGGATGGTTTCGACTTCGTAACCGCGAGATTCGAAGATGGTTTTAGCGCGGCGAAGCATTTGGAGCGCATCGGCGATTTGCTGCCGATATTGCGAGCGATCGAGATTGAGGAAAGCGGTGACGGTGCGGATTTTGGGCTTGGCCGCGGAGGGTGCGGCGGATTTTAGTTGCGCGTGAAGCGAGGGGCTAGATAGTGCAGCGATAACGACGAGAGCGAAGACGGACTGCAGGAAAGGGCGGATGCGCATGTGACTTCTCCCGTAGGCACGATAGCGCGTGCGCGCGGAAGATGACAAGACGCGATGGGTCAGTGAACGTCGGGGTAAATCTCGTCGGCGATCCAATAGTTGGCGAGAAGAATGGCGAAGAGCGTGCCGACGAGCCAGAGAATCCAGCGGCGCGAGAGCCAGGTTGCGCGTGCGGCGGAGGTCAAGAGAGGGACATCCACGAGATAGGCGGCGGAGTAACAAAGATTGGCGAAAAGAGCGAGGACGGTCATGGGAACAAGAGTGTCGAGATGAAGAGCGGGACGAAAGTGAGGCCAGGAGGCGACGAGCCAGACGAGACAAACGGCGAGCAGAATGAGGTTGTAGAGGATGCGGCGGGGCTCCCAGAAGCGGGCAGAGGAAGAGAGGAGCTCGCGGAAGTTGGGGGTGTGGGGAGTGGAAGGAGAAGAAGTCATGAAAGGCTCCGGATGATGCTGAGGAAGAATAGCGCGGGCGCTGTGCAGTGTCAAGTACTTTGAATAACAAAGTGTGGCGTTGTGGGCCGCTCTGGACGAATGCGCATTAGAGAAGTTTTGAAGAGGTGAGGAACAAGACGGCGACAGCGATGAAAGAAGTCCAGGCGACGACGGTGACCCAGGCAGGGACGCTCCTGGCGGCGGTTTTGACCAGGACGATGCCCTCCTCGAGCGGGACTGATGAAACTTTGCGGGACAAGCGCTGAATCGCAGTGGTCAGCCAGATGCAAGCGGCGAGGACGGGAAGTAATGCGAGATACCGCGCGGGCGGAATTCCCCGGAATCGAAAGAGGACGGCGAGCGTGAGTAACACAATGAACGCGCCGGACGCGGCGAGAACGAAAGCGAGCCGGATGCCGCGCGCGAGACCGAGCGTGACGATGACGGTGTGAACGCCGGCTTCGCGATCTTCAGGGTAATCTTCGGCGGTGTTGACGAGAATGATTCCCATTTGGACTGCGCCGTAAGCGGAAGCGAAGGCAATGAGTTCGAGCGTGGGCCAAGTGCCGAAGAGCATGGCGATCATAAACATTGGGCCGACGAAAATGATGAGCCAGAGGCATGCGAGTTGGGAGAGGCCGCGGCCTTTGAGGCGAAAGGGCTCGACGGAATAGGCGGCGCCGAGAGCGAGGCCGACGGCGGTGAGCGCGAAAAGTTGCCAGCGATGGAGAACCCAGGAAACGTGCGCGGCCAGCGCGAGGGCGAGAATGGCCCAAAGAACTACCTGAAATGTGACGAAGGGGACGCCAAGATTGTAGACAGCGCGGGAAAGGTGCGGCTTGTATTTGGCGTCGAGGTCGCGGTCGGCGAGGCAGTTGACCATGTCGCCGAAGGCAAAGAGAAAAAAGAAAATAAGGACGCCTTCCCAGAAAGTTTGCGTTTTGAAAGGGGCGAGCGCGGTGTTGATGAGAAGCGCGGGCATGGCGACGATGGGAATTTCGGCGATACGAAATTCAACGCGGCGAATGAGAAGGAGATCGCGGAAGAAATGGAGAAGTTTGCGCATCAGAGTATGTTGACGCGGCGAATGTGGCGAAGCGCCGCGTGCAGGAACGCGTTGCGCCCATGCAGCAGAGCGAAATTATCGGCGATAAGAACATCGCCGGCGCGCCAGGAGTGGGCGGCACAGAAACGCGGATCGCGGAGGAGGATGGATATTTCCGCGATGAGCGAATCGCGTTGTGGGGGAGCGAGGTTTGGAATATCCAGCGAAACGGGGTTCAGATCGCGGACGGGTTCGGCGAAGCGAAGGACTTCTTCTGCGCTGGTGGGATGATTGACAACCATGGGAGAGGTGAACGAGCCGCCGTAATGAACGACTTTTTCGGTGGAGTAGGTGATCGAAGTGGATTTCCAAAGGGCGCGCTGCTCGGGCGTGGCGGACTGAAGGAGCTGCGAGCCATCGCAAAAAATAGTTTCGCCGCCACTGCCGGCAGGTGGAGCGACTTCGCAAGAAAAGAGGATGTAATGCGGGATTTTGCCGACGAATGCGCCATCCCAATGAAAGGGCACGGCGGCGGTGGTGTAGATGTAATTTTTCGCGTCGGATTTGGCGACGAGTTCGTTGACCGCGCCAAATTCCCATTCGAGGGGCTCGCCGAGAGAACGAGCGAGTTGCATCAACGCATCGGTGGAGAGCGGCGCAAATCCGCGAAGGAGGATGTAGCGATGGCGCGAAATCCAGGTTTTCAATTGTGAGACGCCGATTTGTTCGATGCTCGAAGAAGTTGCCACCGCGGTAACTTCAACGCCGAAAGGCGAAAGCGCCTGCGATTGCCAAAGCTGAGTGTTCATTGAGACTCCAAAGCCATCGTCTTGCGAAGCGCGGCGACATCCATGGCGAGCAGCGTTTCGTAAGGAATCTTCGTGCCGTACAAAGAATGGGCGCCGCGAGCGGCTTTCCAGGCGCGCCACATGCGGCGTGGCGACAAGCACAAGCCTACGAGAATCGAGCCGCAGCAGAGAAAAAAAATCAGAGGTGTGCCGGCGCCGTTGCGAAGCTCGAAGACGCTGATTTCCGCTTCGCCGAGAAGCGAGGAATCGTAGCCGGTGGCGACGTGATGGAGGTCGTGGTACGGCAACAGGCCGGGATTGGGGAAACGCATTTTGATGAAACCGATGCCGACGACGAAATGCGGGTCCGCGTAAGAAGCCGTAGTAAAACCGGAAGCTGCGAGGTAACGATCGCGGGCCAGGGCCACGTTTTCGCGCGGATCGATCATCGCGAAAGCTCCATATAGTACGGCTGGCTGTTTTTTTCGACGACGGAGGCGCCGAGGTCGAGCGCTTCGCGGCGTTTGACGAAGACGAAGCGGTCCTTTTCTTTCAATGCGACGGCGTGCCAGGGCGTGAGCCAAACGTCGCGCGATTCACCGAGCAAAATGCCGATTTTTTCCGAGTGGGCCGGCTGCGGGTGAATGGAAAAGCGAAGCGAGGCCGGAAAGCAATCGGCGACGAGGCGGCCCCAGGCGTCGCTGCGGCGAATCAGTTCGTAGGTGCGGTCTTTGCACTCGTTGCGAATGCGGGAACGGCTTTTGTCTTTTTCGATGGCAACGCGATCTTCAAAGAGAAAGCGCTGAATGCCGTTGAAGAGCGCTTGCTGATTTTCGTTCGAATGAAGGCGCGTGCGGATGGCGTCGCGGGTTTCGGCGTAGTGCATGCAGAGCGATTCGCGCATTTGATTGGGGCCCGCGACCCCGTCGTAGAGATCTTGCAAATGAAACGTGTCCAGGTTCTGAAGGTTAAGTTGCGCGATGAATTGGGAGATGCGCCGGCCATAGTCGATCACGTCTGAATCGGCGACCGTGACGAGGTCGCTGAAGACCAAACCGTCCGAGCAGATCGTTATCCGCGCGCCGGGCGGATAGATGGAACTGACTTGTGCGCAGAGATTGTTGAGGAAGCGGAGGCTGAGCTCTTCCGCCATATCCGGAAAGCGGCCGAGGACTTTTTCCGGATTCGGCGACTTGGCGGGAAAGGCCGGGAGCACGAAATGAACGGGAATATTTGCTCCAAGGAAGCGGCGAACGAGCGGCAGATGTGGTTCGAGGCAAAGATCGCAAACGCCATCTTTGCCCGCGGCTTTGCATTTTTCCACGTTCGGCAACAGGCGGCGATGACGGAAGACAAGGCGAAGGATCTCTGTCGCTTTTCTCGTGTGCGCGAGATCCGCGGGAGGATCGACGAGCGGTCCGCAAATTTCGCCGATGCTGTCGAGGAGACCGCCAGAGCCGGGGAGCCAGCGCGCGCGGCGAATCTGCGAAAGCAACTTTGTGAAAAGATTCAGGGCGGCGTGTGTGCTTTTGGATTCCGGGGAGCGATCCTGGCTCCACAGAAGGAGCAGAGCGAGATGTGCCGCATACAGGCCTTGAATCAGTTGAGTTGCGGAATCGTCGCGCGGCGCATCGTCGGCCGCGCGAACGGCGATCGCAAAGGCCGCGCGAGCGCGCAGGCGAACCAATTCGGTCTGCCTGCTTAGGACGCCAATGTTTGCTTGCGGATTCAACATTTTTGAGAAGAGTCCGGCGAAGGCGTCGC
>DATGIS010000081.1:0-6844 GCA_035295625.1 Candidatus Acidiferrum sp.
GTTGGGCTCTTGGGACCCAACGGAGCCGGAAAGACCACTACTTTTTATATTATTGTGGGGCTTGCCCGGCCAGATTCCGGCAAAGTCCTTCTCAACGGCGACGAAATAACCGACCTGCCGATGTACCTCAGGGCTCGGAGCGGGATCAGCTACCTCCCGCAGGAGCCCTCGGTATTTCGTCAACTGACCAGCGAAGAAAATCTCCTGGCCGTCCTGGAAACCCTCCCTCTCACTCCAGAGCAGCAGCGCGATCGCCTGGAAGAATTGCTCGTGCAGATGGGACTCGAAACCGTGAGAACCAGCAAGGCATACATGCTTTCGGGCGGAGAACGCCGCCGGCTGGAGATCGCGCGTTCGCTGACGCTGCAGCCTTCCTTTGTGCTGCTGGACGAGCCGTTTTCCGGCATCGATCCGCTGACCGTGAAAGACCTGCAGGAGATCATTCGAGACCTTGCAAAGTCCGGCATCGGGGTTCTCATCACGGACCACAACGTTCGAGAGACCTTGACCGTAACCGACCGCGCGTACATTCTGAGAGGTGGAAAAATCTTTCGGAAGGGTCGGCCTGAGGAGTTAAGCAATGATCCGGAAGTGCGACGCGTGTACCTGGGCGATCACTTCCGCTTGAATTAGCGGCGCCAATAGAAAGTTCTAAAAACGACCATGGCCTGGCAGGGACTAAAACTCAATCTGAAAGTGGCGCAGAAGCAGATTCTGACGCCCGGCCTGGTGCAGATGGTCAG
Organism: Candidatus Acidiferrum sp.; assembly: GCA_035295625.1. Classification (GTDB taxonomy): domain Bacteria; phylum Acidobacteriota; class Terriglobia; order Acidiferrales; family UBA7541; genus Acidiferrum. The sequence continues at coordinate 744 of DATGIS010000081.1, forward strand.
CGTGCTCGCGCTGAACCGGCTGGAACTGCGGGAAATGATCAATCAGGAGATGATTGAAAACCCTGTCCTGGAAGAGCAGAGTGAAGAACCCACCGCGACAGATAATTACAGCGACGAAAATTTCATACGCAATGAGACCGAGAAGGTTCCGGAAAAGCCGGAGTCGAATCCCTTTGACGAATTCGACGTGGGAACTTTTTTTAATCAATACCTCGATACCGGCGGCGACGGCGGACAGTCGCAAGAGCGGGAAGTCAGCGAGCGACCGTCATTTGAAAAGTTTCTGTCGTCACCTGCAGGACTGACCGAGCACTTAACCTGGCAGCTCAGTATGACGATTTGCTCAGACCCAGTGAGGGAACTGGCGGAAAGCATCATCGGCAATTTGGACGAAAACGGCTATTTGACGGCGTCAGTCGAAGAGTTGAGCCTGAGCGGCAAATATTCGCAGGACGATCTGGATGATGCGGTGGCCGTCGTGCAGGATTTTGACCCGATCGGCGTCGGCGCGCGGGATTTGCGCGAATGTTTGCTGCTGCAATTGAAGGCATTTGATCCGCAGAATACGCTGGCGCAACAGATTGTTTCCGAACATTTGAAGCAGGTGCAGGCGAATCAGTTGAAAGAAGTTGCGCGGGCGTTGAACCGGCCGATTGAAGTGGTCAAGCGCGCGTTGGACGTCATCAAAAAACTCGATCCGCGTCCCGGTCTTCGCTACAACAAAACGGAACCGAGGCTTGTCGAGCCGGATGTCTACTTCCGCAAAGTTGATGGCCTTTGGCAGGTTTTTCTGAACGAAGACGACATGCCGCAGTTGCGCCTCAGTCCGACTTACCGGCGTTTACTCGCGCGCGATGCGGCGGACCGCGACGTTCGGAACTATGTGAAAGAACGGTTCACCGCGGCAATTCAACTTTTGAAAAACATTGAACAGCGCAAGCACACGATTCTTCGCGTTTGCCAGAGCATTATCGCGCGGCAGGGCGAATTTCTCGATCACGGGCCCGATGCATTGAAGCCGATGATGATCAAGGAAGTGGCGGAAGAGGTTGGCGTGCATCCTTCGACGGTGAGCCGGGCGGTTGCCAGCAAATACGCGCACACGTCGCAGGGCGTTTTGGAGTTGCGATCGTTCTTCAGCGAAGCCGTAAATGGCCCCGAGGGCGGCGGAATGTCTCTGCTGACGCTGAAACGCCTCGTCAAGAAAATGATCGATGAAGAAGACGCTACCAAGCCGCTGACGGATGACCAGATTGCGAAGAAGCTTGAGGACGCCGGCATTCGCGTCACGCGGCGCACCGTGGCAAAATATCGCGAAGATATGCGTATTCCCAGCACGCATCAGCGGCGGGTGAAGAGTTGAGCAGCCCCCGGCCGTGAAGACGCGCTCCACACGCGAATCACGCCAGTTGGTCATTCTGACCGGACTCTCCGGCTCCGGTAAAAGCACCGTTCTCCACGCGTTTGAAGACATGGGTTTTTATTGCGTGGACAATCTCCCCGTCGAACTGATTCCGATTTTTGCGGAGTTGCACGCCGCCGGCGAGGGGGATTTTTCCCGAGCGGCGTTGCTCGTCGATGCGCGAGAAGGAACGCAACTGGAAAAATTGCCGGCGCTGCTGAAACTTTTGCGCAAGGATCATCCGATTACGCTTGTGTTTATCGACGCGGGCGACGACGCGCTGATTCGGCGCTACAGCGAGACGCGGCGGCCGCATCCGCTCGGCAAAGCGCTTTCGGTTCGCGAAAGTTTGCGGCATGAACGAGACTTGATGGAGCCGATTCGAAAACTGGCGGACGTGACGATTGACACGACGCAGTTCAACGTACATGAGTTGCGGCATTTTATTACGGAGCGATTCAAGACGGCGGACCGGCGGCCGCTGCTGGTTTCGCTGGTTAGTTTTGGGTACAAGTATGGGCTTCCGAGCGACAGCGACCTGGTGTTTGACGTTCGCTTCCTGCCGAATCCACATTTTGTGCCGCGGCTACGGCCGTACACCGGCAAAGATCCGAAGGTGCGGCGATTTATTCTTTCGTATCCGCAGAGCGGACAGTTTTTGAAGAAGATTGAAGCGCTGCTGACGTATTTGATTCCGCACTACATTCAGGAAGGCAAAAGCTACTTGACGATTTCTTTTGGTTGCACGGGCGGAAAGCATCGCTCCGTGATGCTGGCCGAATCTTTGCAGAAGACACTGAAGAAACACGGCTATTCGACGAAGGTCACGCATCGCGACATCGAAAAGTAGTGCCTCGCGTAGTTTGTTCACCCGCGCAAACTTGACACACTGCATCGCGGACGCATAGCGTAACTAGTGCTCAGTCCGGGGGATTCTGGGGCGTGGCCTCATTTTTTTCACCACAATTGAAGCGGCTTCTCGGCTATGTGCGGCCGTACTGGGCTGGTATGGCAATCGGCATATTCGCCCTTGGCCTCATGGCGCTCGGCGAGTTGGCCGTCACGTTAATGATTGTTCCGATCTTTGGCCGTGTACTCAGTCCGGGAAGCGCGGACTCCGATGTGAAGCTGGAACTCCCCGCGCTAAATCGGGCCATCTACGTAAACCATTTCTTTCCGGCGAAGATTCACAATGTGTGGACAGTCGTAGCGATCTCTCTTTTGATTCTGTACGCGATCAAATCCGCCAGTGAGTTCATTGGCGTTTCGTTGATCCAATATATCGGTAACAGGGCGATTACCGATCTGCGCAATGCGGTGTACGCTAAAATCATTCGACAACCAATCGGTTTCTTCCAGCAGAATTCATCGGGCAGGATTTTTTCTGCGGTTATCAACGACGTGGAGCGAGCTCGCCTGGCTATTTCTGAGTATTTGGCGGAGCTTTTTCGGCAGTCGTTCCTGTTTCCGGTCTTTATCTTTGTGCTTATTGGTATCGATTGGCGGATGACTCTAGGTTGTGTTGTGTTTTTACCAATGATTGTTTGGCCCATCGCCAAACTTGGAAAGAAAATTCGACGTTCGGTGGAAAGCAGTCAAAATCGGCTCGGTGAATTAACCCAGATCCTGCAGGAGACAGTTGGTGGGAATCGGATTGTCAAAGCCTTTGGTATGGAAGACTTCGAGGTTGCGAAGTTCCAGGCAGCCTCCCGGCGACTGCTGCGCGAAACGATGCGTTGGACGCGAGCACAGGTAGGCACCTCGCCTCTCATGGACATGCTCGTGCCGATCGTGATTTCCTTGCTTCTGCTTTACGCGCGAGACCGAATTCGACTGAACGTGATGACAAAAGAATTGTTCATCATGTTTGTCTATGCGCTGTTCAAGGCGTACGAGCCCATCAAGCGCATCGGCGCAGTCTATCAACAGTTTCAGCAAGCACAAGGCGCGACAGTGCAGGTCTTTGCCTATATGGACCAGGCGGCAGAGGAGCACGATCTCGCTGAGGCAAAGAACCTCGGGTCTTTTGCCGGCTCGATCGAATTTAAAGAAGTCGCGTTTTCCTACGATTCCAACCCGGTCTTGCGCGATATCTCCCTGACTGCCAAGAAAGGCGAAGTGATTGCGCTCGTAGGAAGCAGCGGCGCCGGAAAAACGACCCTCGTGAATTTGTTGCCGCGCTTTCATGACGTCACCTCCGGCCGGATTCTGATTGACGGAACGGATATCCGTGATGTGCGTCTTCGCTCGTTGCGTTCCCAGATCGCGATTGTGACGCAGGAAAACATCCTGTTTCACGACACAGTTTGGAACAACATTTGTTACGGGCTGGCGGGAGTTTCGAAGGAGCGCGTCATCGAAGCCGCCCAGGCCGCGCTGGCACACGATTTCATTCTGGAGCTTCCGTCCGGCTACGAGACAATCATCGGCGAGCGAGGTACAAGGCTGAGTGGAGGCCAACGGCAAAGAATTGCCATCGCTCGCGCGATTCTTAAGGATTCTCCCATCTTGATCCTCGACGAAGCGACATCGGAGCTCGACACGGAATCGGAACTATTCGTGCAGAAGGCATTGGCGAACCTAATGGTTGGCCGCACAACCTTCGTCATCGCCCACCGCTTGGCAACCATCCGCCGTGCGGATAAAATTCTTGTCCTCGAGGACGGGCAGATCCGCGAGAGCGGAACGCACGCGGAACTACTGGCGCGCGGCGGCACTTACGCCCGGCTACACGATTTGCAGTTCGCGGACGACGAGGTGCTAGCCCCCACACCGTCCGCGCCGGCCGACCGGCCGCCAACGGGGGAACCAAGATGAGCAATCGAAGCACAGCGACGGCAAGGAAGCCGGAATGTTTGTCGATGACGGGCTACGCGCAGGCCCGGGGCGAAATCAATGGGTGGGCGATTCGCGTCAGCGTCAAGAGCGTGAATCACCGCTTTCTGGATTTGAAGCTGCGCTTGCCGGAAGGATTTGAGTTGTACGAATTGCGGCTGCGGCAGGTTGTGCGCGACCGGATTCATCGCGGACACGTGGATGTGCACGTCGGCGTGGAACCGGGCGCGTCAACACCGATTCATGTGAATCGGGAACTGGTGCAGTCGTACTTGAAGGCGGCGGACGAGTTACGGCTGCAGACATCGGTCACGGCAGAGCTTGACGTCGTGGCGCTCCTGAGGCTTCCGGGAGTCATCGGTGGTTTGGCACCTGCGGTGCCGGAATCGGAAGAGGAGCAGGAACAGCTCGGAAAGATGCTGGACGGCTGCTTGCTTGAGGCTCTCGGAAAATTGGATGAGATGCGCCGAGCGGAAGGCTTGCATCTGGTGGAAGATTTGCGTGGCCGGCTCGCGCGTCTTGGCGAACTTGCGGAACAGGTCCGCGGCCTTGTTGCTTCTCTTCGACCTGCTTTCGCGCATCGGCTTGAAGCGCGTCTGAAGGACTTGCTCGGCAGCACCACGATTGATCCAGCCCGCATCGCGCAGGAAGCTGCGATTCTGGCGGAGCGCAGCGACATCAGTGAAGAGTTGGAACGCTTGCGCAGCCACTTGCAGCAATTCGGAAAGCTGCTCGATGGCGCGGGCGAACTTGGAAAAAAGCTCGACTTCCTCCTGCAGGAAATGCACCGCGAAGCGAACACAATGCTTTCCAAGACGCCCGGCGTGGAAAGCGAAGCACTGGCGATCACCGGATTGGGCCTCGAAATCAAAGCGGAGATTGAAAAATTGCGCGAGCAGGTACAGAACATCGAATGAGCTCGGAAACCGCAGCGAAGCCGATGGTGTTGATCGTTTCCGGGCCGTCGGGCTCAGGCAAATCGACTTTGGTCCAGCGGGTTTTGCAGATGCCGGGGACGATGGCTTCGCGGTCGTGTACTACCAGGCCGCGCCGCGGGACTGAGTCCACCGGGAAGTGCTATGATTTCGTCACCGAATCCGAATTCGAGGCCATGGCTTCACGTGGCGAGTTTTTAGAGTATGCGCGGGTCTTCGGGAAACATTCCTACGGCACGCCGAAGAAGTGGCTCGAAGAGTCCCGCGTAAAAGGCCTCGATTTGGTGCTTGAGATTGACGTGCAGGGCGCCGCTCAGGTGAAAGAGAAGCTGCCGGAGTCCGTGGCGATTTTCATTTTGCCTCCATCCCGTGCAGAATTAGAGCGCCGGTTGCGAAGCAGGGGCCAGGATTCGGACGAAGAGATTGCTCGGCGCCTGGCAAAGGCGCGCGCAGAGATTGAAGCGTTCGGCAAGTATTACGATTACTGCGTTGTGAATGAAGATGTGGATCGCGCGGGGCGCGAAGTGGAAGCGATTGTGACGGCGCTGCGGTGTTCGAGTTTCCGGCGTCGCGCGCTAGTGGAAAATCTTCTGGCGTCATTTGGAGGTAAGGACTGAGATGACTGTGCAGACAAAAGCTCCGGAAAGCCAGTTCGCGTATGTCGTGCTCGCAGCACGCCGCGCTCGACAGTTGATGGCGGGAGCGCCGGCTCTCGTCGAGAATCCGCGCGCGTTGAAGTATACGCGCGTGGCCTGCGAAGAGATCGACTACGGCTTGATCGAATACGAATTCGAGCCGGGCACAAGCACCGAAGTGGATAAGGACGGCAATAAGCGACGGAAGTAGTTCGCCGCGAAAGCTCCTCATGCGCATCACGCTCGGCGTCACCGGCGGAGTTGCGGCATACAAAGCCGCGGAGTTGGTGCGCC
>DATGIS010000082.1:0-66168 GCA_035295625.1 Candidatus Acidiferrum sp.
GCGGCAGCAAATGTCCCGGCGCCACATCGTCCTTCGCCGCAGCACCCGCCGGAAATGGCGTCAATCGGGGCTGTGCCGGCAGAGCCCATGGACTCCGGGCAATGCCGCTCGGCGCGCTCGAAACCTTCGCAACCGGCGCCGCTGTTTCATTCGTCGAATCGTTCTTTGCCGCGTCTTTCTGTTCGTCCTTCTGCTGAGCAAATAGCGGCGCACTCATACACGCCACGACCGCCAGGACTGCGATCCACTTACGCATCTTCATTCCTCCATAAATTCGTTGTGACAGGCACTCAATTCCTCTGCACACACGCTGCACAAACCGCCTTCCTGCTGCCATCTCAGGAAACCCCTGGCGTTGCCCCATCCCCTTGTGTCGTTCTCGTGGACCCGCAGTTAATTCGCGGATGTCTCGGCGAGAGAAAGCGTTCCCCGACCCCCTAAAGCACGATGGCAATAGCCTATTGCAGTCCTGCACGTTCCCGCAAGTCCTTCCTTCTTAATACTGCCGCCGGTCGCTCGAATCCTTTGGACCCCGCCTCACTTGTTGTTATTCTTTCTCTTCGCGAACTCGCTCAACCAAGGTGCCTCATGTGCCGCAGCATCAAACCGCTCTTCAATTTCGAACCGCCAGTCACTCCGGACGATATCCGCGCCGCATCCCGCCAGTTCGTCCGCAAAGTCTCCGGTTTTCATAAGCCGTCCAAGTCCAACGAAGCCGCCTTCGAATCGGCCATCGATGAAATCGCCGCGGTCACCGCAAAGCTTCTCCAGTCGCTCCAGACTTCCGCGTCCCCGCGTACTCGCGAACCTCAACTCACGCAAGCCCCTGCGCATCACCTCCACGCCGCAAAATAACTTGCGGGCCCGCCACGCCAATCTTCGCCCGTAACAAAATTGCTTCTTGACATTTCCGCTACATCGGCGGAATCTTCCCCCAGCAACTCTCTCCCACCGGTAGCTCTCCTCAAAATTCAGCGTACGAGGATGCCCCCATGTCTGCGCGTCTTTCATTCTGTTTTTCTGCTGTCGCGGCCTTATTGCTCTTTTCCGGTTGTGAAAACCAGCGAATCGCGGTCACCACCTATCACTACGACAATCTCCGCACCGGCTGGAACCATCACGAAGAACATCTCAAACCGCAAAATGTCCAAAGCCCGAAATTCAAACTGCTCCATCCCGTTTCGCTCGACGACCAGGTCGACACCCAGCCACTCGTCGTTCCCGAAATCAAAATCACCGCCGGCTCATCCATCGGTGAACACGAAGTCGTCTATGTCGCCACCGAGGGCAACACCATCTACGCCATCGACGCGAAAACTGGCGCCGTCCTTCTGAGTCCCAATTTCGGCCCGCCCGTTCCCACTCCGCTCGGTTGTGGCAACAACGGCCCCAATGTCGGCATCAATGGCACTCCCGTAATCGACCACGAATCGAAAACCATGTACGTCATCGTCTACACGCTCGAAGCCGGCAATCCCGCCTATCGTCTCCACGCGCTCGACCTCGGCAACCTCACCGACAAAATTCCTCCCGTTCTCGTCACCGCGTCTCATCAACTCTCCAATCACACCACATTCAACTTTGACGCCCGCTACCAGCGCCAGCGCCCCGCCCTCCTCCTTGTCAACGGAAACGTCTACGCAGGCTTCGGCAGCTTCTGCGATTTCTCCGCCAACCTTTCGCGCGGCTGGCTCCTCGGTTGGAAAGCGGGATCGCTCATTCCACTCCCCGCCAATCAACTCAACGACACGCAACCTTCCTCGCCCAACAATTTCTTCCTCTCCTCCATCTGGATGTCCGGCTACGGCGTAGCCGCCGACCATTCCGGCAGTCTCTTCTTCGTCACCGGAAATTCCGACTACAGCGGCACGACCTACGACGGTGTCACCAACATTCAGGAAAGCGTCGTCAAACTCTCCGGCGATCTCGCCACCGTTCAAAGCATCTTTACGCCGGCCGATCAGGCTAGCCTCGAAAATACCGACAATGACTATGGCTCCGGCGGCGCGCTTTTGCTCCCCGAACAATCCGGCGCAACGCCGCGTCTCGCCGCAGCCGCCGGCAAAGAAGGCAGCCTCTTCATCCTCAATCGCGACAATCTTGGCGGATACACTTCCGGCGGCCCGGACAAAGTCGTCGGCAAAGTCGACATTGGTGGCTGTTGGTGTGGCCCGTCTTACTTCTCTCACGATGGCCCGCGCATCGTCAGCAGCGGCGGTGACACCGTCAATCTTTGGAAGCTGGATACCTCGACGACGCCTTTGTCCATTACGAAAGAAGCCTCTTCACCCGCCCTCACCACCGGCCAGGACCCCGGCTTCTTCACTTCCGTCTCCTCCGATGGCGACGATCACATCATCATCTGGGCCGTCTCTCGCCCCATCAACAATAGTCCCGCCAACGTTTCGCTCTACGCGTTCGACGGAAAGCCCTCCGGCTCCAATCTGACGCAGCTCTTCAGCGGCGTCGCTGGCACCTGGCCAAACACCGGCGGCAATTCCAACATCGTCCCTGTCGTCGCCAACGGAAAAGTTTTTGTCGCCAGCTACAAACAACTTTCTATTTTTGGTTTGCAGTGAAGGGAGAACTCACCATGAAAAAATCATTCGCGCCGCTGTTCACTCACACCATTCTGATGTTCGCCGCCTCGGGCATCTTCGCCGCCGCTCCGTGCACTCTCGCTCAAAATCAGCAGGCCGCCGAATCCGCCAAAACGGAAACTCAACACGCCCTTTACGGAACCATCCGCTCCATCGAAGGCTCCGCGCTCACCATCGAGACTCGCGACAAAAAAATGGTCAAGGTGAACACCAAGGCCGCCTCCGAATCCCAACGCACCGGCGTCCTCGTCGTCGGTCGCACCATCCTCATCCACGGCTCCTACGACGCCAAGGGCATCCTCCAGGCCTCCGCCATCCAACGCGCCAAATCCTCCCCGACCCTCTGGCCCGAAGACAAATAACCAGCTCACATTTCTTTTCCACCAAACGCCCCGTAGCTCGCCCCTTCAGTGATGAGTACTTTCCTGCGCGGATCGGTTGGCCAAGACACACTTCGGATTCTTTCATCGCCGATCGCTGCCGCACTCGTGCGGGCGGGTGTTGGTTTGCCTCTTCTTCCGCCTGACCAAATCTCGGCACTCCATTCGAATTAACCGTAGAATTATCTTATTGACTTTGCCAACATCTTGTGCTACCATACTTTGTGTTTACGTCGCTCCAACCCGTCCCTCCGCGTCTAGCCCCGTTTTCCTATCCTCTTTGTTTTCACAACGATCCGTTTTCCCCGTCCGCTAACCCTCTTGTTTTGATAACCATCCGGACTGCCCGGGAGGGGCGCACCTCCGCCAATCCGCCTTCACTCTTTTGCTCTTTCCCTCGCTCTTTTGCCGTTCGCGGCAACTCATCTCTTTATTTATCAATAGCTTCCGCACTCTTTGCAAAAACACCCGGGGTGTACCCAATTTGTTCGTTATCCCAAACGACTTCGAGAGACCAGTGGGGAAATCGCCGCACTCTGTGGCAGGCGATGGGTTCAGCTAGGCAAATCCGGGCAACCGGGCCATTCCGCCCGCGCCACGTTTCCAATGTACTGCAAATCTTCAATCCCGATCTTGCTCGTGTAAAATCCGTCGCACGTAAAGTCCCGCAGGAACGCGAAAAACGCCACACCCTGGCTCAACGACGCGTCGGCCTTCGCATTCTTGCGGTACGCAATCAAATCCAGAATCTCTTTTCGCTGCTCCGCCGTGCATTCCAGATATGTCTTTCCGTACTGGTCTTCGCACCGCAAATCGAGCCACAACAATCCGCCGCCGAGTTTCACTTGAAACTCCTCATTTTCGCTCGTCAGCAAATCGATAAACTCCGGCGCGCCCGCTTCAATCGCGCCGCCCGATTTTTCATCCTTCGGAATAATGGTCTCGCAAAGCGAATTCAGCATTTCGTATTGATGCGCGTCGAAAAACTTCGGCGCGTACTTTCCCGCGGTCGAAGCGGCTTTTTCCTTATGCACCATCTGATGCGCGAACTCCGCCGCTTTCGCTGGAATCACGCGCAGTACGGATCCGCCCACGACTCCCGCCGCAAGCGTCCGCAAAATATCCCTTCGTGTTACTCCCTGTCCGCTCATCAGAGATTCCCTTTCTTCGCTTCGTCGAGCAGATATTCCGACGCGCGCCACGAAAGCGCCATGATCGTCAGCGTCGGATTTTTGTCCGGATTCGTAACCAGCGGCGCGCCATCCGTCACAAACAGGTTTTTCACGTCATGCGCCTGACAGTATCCATTCAGCACGCTCGATTTCGGATCGGCGCCCATTCGCGCCGTTCCCACTTCGTGAATAATCTTTCCGCCAGCCTCGATGCCAAACGCATTCGGCCCGTCGATCGGAGTCCGCGTTTTATACGTTCCGCCCATCGTTTCGATAATCGACTTGAACGTCTCCTGCATGTCCTTGGCTTGTCGAATTTCGTATTCCGACCACTTGAAGTGGAATCGCAGCACCGGAATTCCCCATTTATCCACTGCCTGCGGATCGATTTCGCAATACGAATCGGGATTCGGAATCATCTCTCCTCGCCCCGCGAATCCCACCGTCGTTCCGTAAACTTCCCGCGCGCGCTTCTTCAAACTCGCGCCGTACCCTTCTTCTTGTTCACACAAATCGTAAAACATTCCCGCTCCGGGCAATTCCCGCCCGCCGCCGATTTCGATGTGATACCCGCGCGGAAAATCATTCTTCCGGTTGTATTTCCACCACGGCATGTAGAAATGCATTCCGCCGGTGCCGTCGTGATTGTGCGGAGGCATTTTCGCCAGCGCCGGAATTTCGCCCCAGCCGTCGCTCCCGACCGAATCCATCAAATATTTTCCGACCGTGCCCGAACTGTTCGCAATCCCGTTCGGAAACAGCGCCGACTTGGAATTCAGCAACAGTCGCGCCGATTCGCACGCGCTCGCCGCAACCACAACCGCTTTCGCGTTGACTCGCTTCTCGCTCTTCGTCGCTTTGTCGACATACGAAACTGCTTCCGCCTTCCCCGTTTTGCCGACAAGAATTTCCCGCGCCATCGCTCCCGTGATCAGCGTCAACTTTCCCGTCTTCATCGCCGGCGGCAGCAAAACCTGGCTCGAACTGAAATTCGACGCCGTCGTGCAGCCCCGTCCGCACTGCCCGCAATAATGGCAAGCCGCGCGTCCGTTGTGCGCTTTCGTTAAAATCGCCAGCCGCGAGGGAATGCACGCGATGTTCAGCTTGTCGCACGCTTGTTTGACCAGCCGCTCGTGACAACGCGGCTTTGGCGGCGGCAGAAAAACTCCGTTCGGCGCGCTGTCCACATTTTCCTGCGTGCCAAAAACGCCGATGTAAGATTCCACTTTGTCGTAATACGGCGCAATGTCATCGTACGAAATCGGCCAGTCGTCGCCAAGCCCATCGCGCGTCTTCGATCTAAAATCCACGGGCGCAAATCGCAACGCGATTCTGCCCCAGTGATTCGTTCTTCCGCCCACAATGCGCGAACGGAACCACTGAAAGTCGTTGCCCGGCGCCGAAACATACGGCTCGCCCTCGATCTGCCACGCACCGTTCGGCGCAAGAAATTCGCCGAAGTCCGCCGCCTGTTTTCCGCCGACACCGACGCCGCGATGCGGCAAATCGTACGGCCACATCAGCATCTTGTAGTCTTTTTCCGGATGCACTTGCGGCCCGGCTTCGAGCAACACCACGTCGAGCCCGCCTTCGGTCAATATTTTCGCGGCCATGCCGCCGCCTGCGCCGGAACCGATAATGCAAACGTCGTACGTCTTCGGCGAGCGGTTTACTTGCGCCATGAATGGTCCCCCGGCAGAAATGTTTTAGAGTTCGTTCTTCTTCAGTTGCGACACGGCATAATCGCACGCACGCGCCGTCAGCGCCATGTACGTCAGCGAAGGATTCACGCACGCCGCGGAAGTCATGCACGCGCCATCCGTCATGAAGACGTTCGGCACATCGTGCACCTGATTGTGCGCGTTGAGCACCGACGTTTTCGGATCGCGGCCCATGCGCGCCGTCCCCATTTCGTGGATGCCGAGACCCGGCGAGGTCATATCGGAGAAAACGCCGATCTCTTTTGCTCCGGACGCCGCCAAAACCTCCGCGGCCTGCGTGGCGATATCGCGGGACATCGCTTTTTCATTGTCGTTCCACTTGCAATTGATGTTCAGCGTCGGAATTCCCCATGCGTCGAGCTTGTCCTTGTTCACCTCGACGTAATTCGAGTGGTACGGCAGACATTCGCCGAATCCCGCCAGCGTCATGCGCCAGGGCCCGGGCTTCTTCAGCATGTTTTTGAAATCCGCGCCGAAGCCGCTCATGAATCCGCCTCGGCCCCAACCGTCGCGCGCGCCGCCGCCTTGATAGCCGTAGCCGCGCACAAATTCTTTTTGCTTCGTTTTTTCATTCACGTTGCGGAAGCGCGGAACATAGATCCCGTTTGGACGATTCCCAAACGGAATCTTGTCGTCATGCCCCGGCATCACGCCGCCGGCGCCGCTGCCCATGTGATGGTCCATCAAATTGTGGCCGAGTTCGCCACTGCTGTTTCCCAGACCATTCGGAAATTCCGAAGTCGCGGAATTCAGCATCAGGCGCGTCGACTCCAGCGTCGAAGCGCAAAGAAAAATAATTCGCCCCTTGAATTCCGTGGTTTCTTTTGTCTGCGCATCGATCACGCGCACACCCGTCGCGCGCTTCTTTGCCGCGTCGTAGATCACGCTGTGCACCACGCTGTACGGACGAATCGTCAACTTGCCAGTTTTTTGCGCCGCAGGCAGCGTCGAATTCAAGCTGCTGAAATATGATTGCGTGATGCATCCGCGGTGGCAGATACCACAGTAGTGGCAGGCGGCGCGGCCCTTGTGCACGCGAGTCAAAACGGCGGAGCGGCCGATCGTGAGAATGCGGTCGTCAAAATGTTTTGCAAGCGCGTCGCGAACATCCTGCTCAACGCAAGTCAGTTCCATCGGCGGCAGAAATTTTCCATCCGGCAATTGCGGCAACCCTTCGGCCTGGCCGCTGATTCCCGCGAACTCTTCGACGTAGTCGTACCACGGCGCGATATCGGCGTAGCGAATCGGCCAATCAATTGCAATTCCTTCCTTCACGTTGGCTTCAAAATCCAGATCGCTCCAGCGGTAACTCTGGCGGCCCCAGGTGATCGATTTTCCGCCGACCTGCCGTCCGCGAATCCAGCTGAACTTTGTGCCGGCGGCATTTGTGTACGGATTTTCCTTATCGTTTACGAAAAATTTGTGCGACCACTCGTCGCATGCATAATGAACCTCGCGCTGCACCGGCTGCGTTTCCTGCCGCTGCGGGCGCTCGTCCCATCCGCGGAATTTCAGCTCCCAGGCGGGAACGTGCTCCACGTAGTCTTTCTCCGGAACGATCGTGCGGCCCGCTTCGAGCACGAGCACGTTCAGACCTTTTTCCGTGAGTTCCTTCGCCGCCCAGCCGCCCGTAATTCCCGATCCGACAATCAACGCATCGTAGGTATTCGTCGCCATGATTCTCCCCTGGAACTACGACTTAATCGCGTCCGCCGGCGAACAGCCATGCTGCGCGCCGGGAATAATCTGCAGCTTCAATTCTTTTTCAAACGCCACCTGCGACGTGTAGTAGCCGAAAAGTGTGATGTTTTTGAAAACCACCCAGAACGGGCCTTTCATGTGCGCGTCGGGTTCCGGCACGGTATTGCCGTGGCGCACGGGCCGCTGCCGGTTTGCCATGGCGACGTCGTCAATCGAGCGAAGCAACGCATCTTGTTGGGCCGCGGTGGCGTCGACAAAATTCTTCGCGTAAAGTTCGTTGCTCTTTTTGTCGATGTCCGCAACACCGTCGAGAAAATTCTTCTTCTCTTCCGGCGTTGCCCACTCCGTCAAAATCAGGTCGATGAACTCATTCACGCGCGCTCCCTTCGCGCCCGGCGTGTCCGTCTCGGGAAGAATCAGATCGATCATCGCGACGAGCGTCGCGTTCTGATGCGCGTCCAGAGACCGAAGCGAATATCCTTCCCCGGGCTGCACGTTGCGCAGCATCGCAAACAAATCCGGCGGTATCGCGGGCAACACCGCGCCCGCTCCAAGCAGCCGGAACAGCTCTCTTCGTTGCATGGATCCTCCAGGCATGAATTGTTATTCGCCGATCAGTTCCTTGCGGATATTTTTCAGGACGTACGCGGCGCGCTCGACGCCCACTTCACCGGAAAGAATGGGATCCTCGTTTTCGATGCTGAGGATGCCTTCATATCCGATGTCCATATACGCTTGCAGCACGGACTTCCACAACGAGGCGCTGTGGCCGTACCCAACGGCGCGGAAAGTGTCGGAAGCGTTTACGAGATCGTCTTTATCGAACGCGAAATTGAGCACGCCATACTTCGCAAGATTTTCCGGGAACAGGACGGTGTCTTTCATATGCGCATGGAAAATCGCGCCCTCTTTGCCCAGGAAATGAATCACTTCCACCGGATCGCAACCCTGCCAGAAAAGATGGCTCAAGTCGCAGTTCGCGCCGATTTCTTCGCCGACGGCTTCCCGCAATTTCATCAGCGTGCGCGGATTGTATACGACAAAGTTTGGGTGCATTTCAAACGCGAGCCGCTTGATGCCGTGCGACCGCGCAAATTTCGCCGCTTCCTTCCAGTACGGCACGACCTTTTCTTTCCACTGCCATTGCAGCATTTCGTTGAATTCCGGAGGCCAGCGGTAGGTAATCCAGTTCGGCTGCGTGTCCTGCGGCGTTCCGCCCGGGCAGCCGGAAAATCCGACAATTACTTTTACTTCGAGCATTTCCGCAAGCTGCACGGTCTTGCGGAATGTGTCGGCATCTTTCGCGGCGTGGGCTGCGTTCGGATGGACCGGATTTCCATGGCAGCTCAACGTCGCCACGCGAATATTCTTGTCTTCGAATTTCTTGAGCCATGCTTTTGCCTTGCTCTTATCCGCAATCAAATCGTCGAGCGGGCAGTGCTTGTTATCGGGATAGCCGCCAGTCCCAATTTCCATCGCTTCGAGCCCGAGCGCGCTCACTTTTTCGAGCATCGCGTCGAGCGAATATTCGTCGTAAACGGGATCGAAGACGCCGATAGGAATCTTTTTCTTCGCGCCAACGCTCGGTGTGCGGGATGGCGGCGGTGGGAACACAGCGGACTCCGCCGGGGTCTCGCTCTTCGGAGATGCAAGTGCCGCGCCCGCCGGCACAGCCACCGCTGCAAGCAAACCGCTGCCGGTTTTTGCCAGGAAGTCGCGGCGCTTCATCGATTCGGAATCGGAAACCTTGGCCATTCGGAACTCCCGAGGCGGTGCAGAAATAGAGCGCAGACCGACCCGCGGCATTATACGCCGTGTGACGCGGCGCACAAGCGCCGAAATGCCAGTAGAAAACCGATATAGCAACGGGCGTGCAATTTCCGTTTAGCGGGAAAGAAAAAAATCAGGAGAGCTTCGGCTTGAGTTCCGCCAACGCGGGAATGGAAGAAGGAGCGACCAGAGCTTTTTCCGGCAAGTCTTTCCCCTGCTGGATTGTTTGCAACAACATCTCGATGGCGGTGCCCGTATTCGGCGGCGAATAGACCGTCGCCGTGAGCAATCCGCTGCGGACCCACGCTTGTCCGGTTTTCGGCAGGCCATCGCAGCCGGTGAATGGAAGCTTCAGCCAGCGATCGCGGTCTGAATCGTTCGCAACTTCCTGAAACGCTTTGCGCGCGCCGATGGCCATCGAGTCGTCCTGCGCGCCGATTAAATCGATAACGGCCTTTTGCGAAGTCGTGAGTTTGAGCCAGGAACGCACCGCCTTCTGCGCGCTTTCTTCCGTCCACTGGCCCTTTAAAGTCGTGACTTGAATGTTCGCGGGCTTTACTTCCGTCATTCCCACGGTGCGGTCTTTCGCGGCGGAATTTTCCGACGGCCCCTGAATATAAAGGACCGAGCCGCCCTTCGACAGCAGCGCGGCAAACTGGCGGCCCTGAATTCGCCCGATTTCGGTGTGATCGGCGCTGATCGTAAAAACTGGCGCTTTTTTTAGCCCGCGCAATTCGGAGACATACGTGGCTTCGCGGTTGAGGACGGCCCATCCGATTCCAGACTGCACCGCGGCGCGCGCGACTTGCGGCAAAGCGGTGGAACCAACAGGCTCGAAAAGTATTGCGTCGGGGCGTTCCTGTGGAGCCGCTTGAATCGCCTGGAGCAACTGCGTGCTTTGGGTAATCGCGTCGTTGCCGGCGTAAATCAGCTGCACGGCAACGCCAAGCTTGCGCGCGGCTTCTTCCGCCGCGCTGGCTTGTTCAATTTGATAGTCGTTGTCGTTGTTCGTCAGCGAAACGAGAAATTTCAGCTTCTTCATAGCGAGAGTTCCGGAGCCTGCTCCTTCTTTTACGATACGCCCGCTTGGGGCCGGGGCCGCAATTTTCTTGCGGTTCGTTTCATGGAATGCACGTTTGGTTGCTCCAGCCGGCTTTGCGGCTGTACGCACATCCACGGCTTAGGTGGCGGGGCAATTTTGGCGTAACCTATTTCATTGCGAGTTTAAATCCGGGCCGTCCGCCGGAGAAAACTTTATGGCCGCAAACCACCACGACGAAAAAGAATGCCGCAAGGGACTTCGCGACGCGCGACGCATCGTGATCAAGCTGGGTACGAGCACGGTGACGGAGCCAACAGGCGAACTTTGCGAAAAACGCGTGCTTCCGATCGTGCGGGGCATTGCAGAGCTGCTGAAAGAAGGACGGCAGGTGGTGCTCGTAACATCCGGCGCGGTCGGCTTGGGCCGATGGGTGCTCGGTCTGCACCCGGCGCGATTGAAGGATATGGCGGTGAAACAAGCCTGCGCCGCAGCGGGGCAAGGCCTGCTGATGGCAGCGTACAAGCGTTTGTTCGACGAACACGCCTTGAAAGTCGCACAGGTTTTGTTGACCGAAGAGGACTTCAGCAACTGGCGGCGATATTCGAATTTGCGGCGCACGATGGAAAAACTGATTGGCTTCGGCGTGGTGCCGGTCGTGAACGAAAATGACACCGTTTCGACGGCGGAACTTGAAGAAAAAGGACAAGGCAGACGGGCGGCGTTCAGCGACAACGACCGGCTGGCGGCGCTGGCGATGAGCGGGCTCGAAGCCGATGCGTTGGTTCTGCTGACGAATGTGCCGGGCCTTCTGCGGACGAAATCGGGCGCGACTGAAACACTGCACTTCGTTCCGCAAATTACGGCGGAACTTCGCGCACTTGCGGCAGGGCCGTCCGTTGGCGGGCGCGGGGGCATGACGACAAAACTCGAAGCCGCAGAAATTGCGATGAATTGCGGCGGGACCGCGGTGATCGCGGACGGAAACGACGCGATGACGTTGCGCAAGATTTTTTCCGGTGAAACTCAGGGGACTGTATTCGCTCCGGGCCCGCGCATGAAGGGGAAACGGCGTTGGCTGGCATTTGCCGCCGGAGTTTCAGGGCGCGTCGTTGTGGACGGCGGAGCGCATCGCGCGATTACAGCGAAAAAGGCGAGTCTGCTCAGCAGCGGCGTGGTGCGCGTGGAAAAACAATTTGGCGCGATGGATGTCGTCAGCATCGTGGATGTGAATGGGCGGGAATTCGCGCGCGGCATTGCGAACTGCGCGAGCGCGGATGCTTTCGCGCAGAATGGCGCTGAGAAAAACGCATCGGCGGAGAACAAGAATCTGGTGGTCTTTACGCGCGATAACATCGTATTGCTCGAGGCGGCGCAATGAGCAACGCTCCGGCCAGCGCGGCGAAGCTTTCGGTGCGCGAACAGGCTCGCGCGGCGCGAGCTGCGGCGAGGAAGCTGGCGCAATTTTCGAACGACGCGCGCAATCGCGTGCTGCTGGCGGTTGCAAGTCGCACAAAGGAAAACGCCGGACGCATTTTGCAGGCGAATGCGGAGGATTGCCGCGCGGCGGAAGAATTGGTTCGCCTGGGAAAACTCACGCAGGCGGCGTTCGCTCGATTGCGCGTGACGGAAAAGACGATTCAGGAAATGGCGGCGCGGCTCGAAGAAGTTGCGCGGCAGGAAGATCCGATCGGGAAGCGGCTGGCGACGACGGAACTTGATGATGGACTCATCCTTTATAAGGAGAGTTGCCCGCTGGGAGTGATAGCCGTGATTTTTGAATCGCGGCCCGACGTTGTGCCTCAAGTTGCGGCGTTGGCGTTCAAGTCTGGAAATGCGGTGCTGCTGAAAGGCGGCGCCGAAGCGGCTCGTACAAATGAAGTGCTGGTGGAATTGTGGCATGAAACGCTGCGCGAATTTCCAGAAATTCCCGCGGCGGCGGTGACTTTGCTGCAATCGCGCGCGGATGCGATGGAGCTGCTGCAATTGAAGCGCGAGGTGGATTTGATCGTGCCGCGCGGCGGGCGGGAGTTGGTCGAATATATTTTTGAAAACAGCAAAGTGCCGGTGCTGGGACACGGGGAAGGCATTTGCCACGTGTACGTAGACCGCGCTGCGAATTTGGAGAAAGCGGAGGCGATTACGATTGATTCGAAGACGCAGTATCCCGCGGCTTGCAACTCGGTTGAAACGCTTCTGGTGCACAAGGACGTTGCGGAAAAGTTTTTGCCGCGCATAGCGGAACAACTGAAGAAGGCGGGGGTTGAGCTTCGCGGATGCGAGCGGACGCGGGCGACGCTGAGCGGCGTGGATGTAAAACCGGCGACAGAAGCGGATTGGTCGACGGAATATTCGGACCTGATTCTAGCGATTCGCGTCGTCGAATCTCTGGACGCGGCGCTCGACCACATCGCCGAATACGGGAGCCTGCATACGGAATCGATCGTGACGGAAGATGCCGCGGCAGCGGAACGATTTTTGACCGAAGTGGATGCCGCGGGCGTCTACCACAATGTTTCGACGCGCTTTGCCGACGGCTACCGTTACGGCCTCGGCTCGGAAGTCGGAATCAGCAACAGCAAACTGCACGCGCGCGGCCCGATGGGGATGGAAGGGCTGACGACGTACAAATACAAACTGATTGGCAATGGGCAGATCGTTGCAACGTACGCGCGCGGGGAGCGCACGCTTCGCGCTCGCAAATTGAATCCGTGAATTGCGCAAAGAAATTTATGGCGCGCCCGGGGCGATTCGAACGCCCGACCTTGTGCTTCGGAGGCACACGCTCTATCCAGCTGAGCTACGGGCGCGCCGGCGTGCTGCGAACTTTTGCAGCAAGAGTTCTATTCTAGCGTGATTTGCAGTGTTCTGCTGCGAAAACCTGGCCGAAAAAAACCGCATTTATCCCTTGGCTTTATCGCGAATCTGCCGCGCGAGCTTTTCAATCTCTTCGGTTTTGCGAAGCAGGGGCAGGGACAACACGGTCATGGCGTCGGATTTGTCCGCTTCGTCTTTCAATTCGGTGGCGAGCTGGAACAATTTCTCGACATCCTTTTTCATGTCTTTTTTGTTTTGTTCGAGGATGGTCTTCGCGCGCTTCGGATCGAGGTTCGGATCGGGCTGCTCATCGCCGCTGGCGGTCGATGGACTCCGCTTCGGCGGGGCCTGGCCGGCGGCGATCCACGAACCAATCGTTGCGGCGCCGGCGGCTCCCGCTGCCAGCTTCAACGCATGCCTTCGCGAATTCATCATTTTGGTCTCCCGGGTAAATGCCCAATCGAGCGAGCGCATTCGATTCCTCAATGCTATACTCCCCCTGCAAATTGCCTATGTCCAGAGTCGTCGACTTCCTGTCTGGCATCACACTTTCCACGGCGCTCCATCTTCTCGGGATCATTCTGCTCGCGCTGCTGGTGAACCGTTTCCTGAAAATCCTGACGAAACTGATTATCAAGGAAGCGAGCAATCAATCGCGCGCGGCGCAAGTGCGCGAACAGCAGACGCGGACACTTGCAGGAGTACTTTACAGCGCGCTGAGCAAAGTAGTGTGGGTCGTGGCGCTGATTACGGCATTGGACCTCTTCGGCATCAACCCGACGCCGGCGTTGACACTGGCCGGCCTTGCGAGCGTGGCAGTCGGATTCGGCGCGCAAAATTTGGTGCGCGACCTCATCACCGGTTTCTACATCGTGCTGGAAGATCAATACGTGGTGGGCGACACGATTCAATTCGGCGACTCGACCGGACGAGTTGAGCACCTGACGCTGCGCCGAACCGTGATTCGCGATGCGCGCGGGGCGCTTGTGACGATTGCCAACGGCGACATTCGAACGGTGGCGAATCTCAGCCGCGATTGGTCGCAGACGTTCATTGATATTGCGCTCGCTCCGGAACTTGCGCTTGATAAGCCGCTGGCGGGGCTTGAAGCGGCGTGCGCCGAGCTGCGCGCCGATCCCGCGTGGTCGCAGGCGCTCGTAGATGGGCCCCGCATTCTGGGCGTGCAATCGCTCGACCGCACGGCAACGCTGGTGCGGGTGCAAGCACGCACGGCGCCGACACGCCAGGATGAGGTGGCACGCGAACTGCGCCGCCGGATTCACCTGGAGATGCAGCGTCGAGGCATACCCCTGGCGAGCATCCAGCGCATCGAATTGGCAGGAGCGCCCGAAAGTGCCGCCGATGCCGCCCATTCCGTCCCCGGAAGCGCCCACTGACGCAAGGAGCCAGCCCATGACCAACATCACTTATGAAGAAGTGAACTTGATGCTGCGCTTGTACGATATGCGCCGCGAACCGAGGCTACGCCAGGCGCGCAACTGGTTCGTGGACCATTTCCATCCGGCGAGTGTGGATGAGCTGACGCAGAAATATCCGGCAGGCACCGAGGAGTACACGAACATCCGCATGGTAATCAGCTATTGGGAAATGGTGGCGAGCATCGTGAATCGCGGGCTGATCAACGACGAACTTTTTTTTGAGAGCAACGGCGAAATCTGGGTGGTGTGGGACCGCATTCGAAGCGTGGTGCCGACGTGGCGGACGGCGTTCAAGAATCCGACGGTGTTTGGCAATCTGGAAAATGTCTGCAAGCGATTTGAAGCGTGGCGGGAGAAACGCGCGCCGGGTTCGAATGCAGCGATGCGGCAAATGATGGAGCAGAGCAGGCCGAAGCCGTAAGCGGCCAATGCCGCTGTTCACGCCAAGCTAAGAAGCGTGCTCCGCGTTTCGCTGAAGCCTTCCGGCCGCGCAATGACGACGCGGTTTCGTCCACCGGCTTTTGCGCGGTAGAGCGCTTCGTCCGCTTTGCGAATAAAAGCTTCGGCTTCGAGGGCAGGCCAGTCTCCGCTATTGGCCATGCCGAGACTGATCGTCAACGGAATCCGCGCTTCTCCCGCGGGGACTGGGCTCGACTCAATCAAGTGACGAACATGCTCGGCTCTGTCCGCGCCGACTTTCGCATCACAACCCGGGAGCACGACCAGGAATTCTTCGCCGCCGTAGCGTGCCACCGCGTCGTAGTTTCTTACAGAATCGAGCAAAAGCTTGGCGACCATGCGGAGCGCCGCGTCGCCCGCGGCGTGGCCAAACGTATCGTTTACATGTTTGAAGTGGTCGATGTCGCCCATAAGGATGGTGACGCCGCCCGACTGCGAATCGCGCCTGCCGCGCTGAAGCTCGCGCTGCAGGAGTTCCAGAATGACGCCGCGATTCCAGAGGCCGGTCAGGACGTCGTGCGTCGCGCGATAGCGCATCTCTTCACGCGCTTCCACGAGAGTGTCTTCCAAATGAAGAATGCGTTCGCCGGTGCGCAGCCGCGCTTTCAGTTCCTGTGGATTGAACGGCTTCGTCAGGTAGTCGTCCGCGCCGGCATCGAGGCCCGCGATGACATCTTCCTTGGCCTGGCGCGAGGTAAGCAGAATCATGTGGACATACTGCTGGCCTCTGCGGACGCGCACCATTCTGACGACACCCGGACCGTCCATGCCAGGCATCATCCAGTCCAAGAGCGCGAGTCGCGGGCCGTTCGGTTCGCAGAGCGCTTCGGCCGCGGCCGAGCCGTCTTCGACGGCGATCACGTCGTAGCCCGCGCGCTCGAGGGTGCTTTTCAGCATGCGGCGGGAAAGCGAATCGTCATCGGCGATTAGAATGCGTAATTTCATTTGTCCGCCCCCGTGAGCAACCCTTCTATTTCCGCCACGAGACCTTGCGTTGCGTTCTCGAATTTCGCGAATCCGCCGGCGAGTTCTTCGCGCTTTTCCTGCCGCGCGAGAAGTTCGAGCTCGCTTGCGGCTTTCGCCGCTGAGCCAACCGCGAAATTGGAGAGCATCCCTTTCAGCGAATGAGCGAATTCCGCTACTTGCGCGATGTTCCCGTCGCTGACCGCCTGACGGAGATTTGCGGTGTAGCGCGGAAAATCTTCGAGGAAAATTCCCGCGAGTTCGCGCAATAAGTCCCAGTCGTTTTCCACCCGAGCCAGCAGTTCGGACAGATTCACTGTCCCTGCCCCGCCGACGGCCGTACTCGGATTCTCTTTTTCGTTCACTGGCCCACCACCTTCACCTTTCTGCGTCAACCTCGCGATTTCGCTTTTCAACAGTTCCACGCGAATCGGTTTCGAAACATAACCGTCCATGCCTGCTTCCAGGCATTTTTCTTCGTCACCCTTCATCGCATGGGCCGTCATTGCAAGAATTGGCGTGTGTTTGCCAACCGCCAGTTCCTGTTCGCGGATTCTTTGTGTCGCTTCCAAACCACCCATCACTGGCATTTGCAAATCCATAAGGATGAGGTCGAAGCTTCCATTCGCGGCCATGTCGACGGCTTCTTTCCCGTTGACGGCAAGCTGCGTGCGGTGCCCCATCTTTTCGAGCAGCCGCAGCGCAAGCTTCTGGTTGACGGTGTTGTCTTCTACCAGGAGTAGATTTAGCGAAGGTCGGGGAGCAGGGCCGGGATGCACTTCATTTTTGGATTCAGGCCCGTGTTGCAGGACGGAGGCGATTGCGTCGTGCAGCTCGTTCCTCCGAATTGGTTTGCTGAGCTTTCGCGCAATCTGGATCTGCTCTTGCGCAACGTGGGGCGGCGCGGCGAGGCTCGATGACAAGATGACAATTGCTGTCTCGTTGCTGGGCGCCAGCTCGCGTAACTTTGCCGCGACTTCATACCCGTCGATCCAAGGCATGTTTACGTCCAGCAAGACCAACGGATACGTCTCATGCCGCTCGACGCTCCTGCGATACTCGTCGATCCCCTCGGCTCCACCAGGGGATAGCACTGGTTTCATGCCCCAACCCGTCAAAAGCTTTTCGAGGAGATGCCTATTGGCCTCGTTGTCATCCACCACCAGAACAGGTTTCTCTCTCAAATCGGCGGCTTGCCGCAACGGCTTAGGCTCCTCGCTCGCAACTTCGAATGCGGCAGTGAAAGAGAATTTACTGCCCACTCCGGGAGTGCTTTCCAGCTCGATACGGCCACCCATGAGCCGCACCAAACGGGCGGAAATGGAAAGGCCGAGGCCTGTGCCGCCGAATTCACGCGTCGTGGAAGTGTCAGCCTGCGAGAACGCGTCGAAGATTTGTTGGTGTTTTTCGGGAGGGACGCCGATTCCAGTGTCGGACACGTCAAATCGGATCGAAGCTTTGTGTCCTTCCGCCGGCAGACGCGTCGCGCGGACGTTTACCTCTCCCTGCTTCGTGAATTTGATGGCATTTCCTGCCAGATTGATGAGGACCTGGCGTAACCGCGTCGGATCTCCCTTGAGCAATCCCGGAATTTTCCCTTCCGTGGTCCAGGTGAGGTCCAGTCCTTTCTTCATTGCGCGCAAACTGAGCGGCCCAAGCGCTTCCTCGATGCAATCCTCGAGAGAGAATGTCGTCTCTTCGAGTTCCATCTTTCCTGCTTCGATCTTCGAGAAATCCAGAATGTCGTTGATGATGCCGAGCAGAGCTTCCGCGGAAGACTTCACCATTCCCAAATACTCACGCTGTTCGGGATGTAGCTCTGTCTCCAAAGCGAGCTCTGTCATTCCCAGAATTCCGTTCATCGGCGTGCGGATTTCATGGCTCATATTGGCCAGGAATTCGCTCTTGGCTTTGTTTGCCGCCTCCGCGGCTTCCTTTGCGCGCCGCAATCTTTCTTCGGAAAGATGGCGTTCCGTCACGTCTTGAATCACCACAACATAGCCCCGCCTGCCACCGACTTTCTGCCGAAATCCTCGTGCGACGGAGTGGGCCCAGACCACCGTCCCGTCTTTCCGCAGATACCGGTAGTCCATCGTGTAATCCAACTTGTGAGCGAGAGATTCGTTGCGAATCTGCTCCAGCTTTTCGATGTCCTCCGGGTGAATTGCTCGCCGCCAGGCGTTCGCCATCGCCTCTTCGTGTGTTAACCCCGTCATGCGAAGATATTGCTCGTTCACGTAGTTGAATTTTCCGTCTTCCTCCATGAGGACGATTCCTACCGGTGCGACAGCGCTTAGCGTCCTGAACCGTTCTTCGCTTCTCTTGATCTCGGCTTCTCGCTTCACACGCTCGCTGACGTCTTGGATAATCCCGACGTACCCAGCAGCCTTGTTGTCAGTCCCCAATACAGGGCGCGCAATTGCCTCGACCCAAACGGTCCCGCCTTCTCTGTCCCGGTACCTGTAGCCCTCGCGAAATTCATCTCGACGCGCGACTGTGTCTTTCCATCGAGCGACTACCCATTCGAGATCGTCCGGATGCATCGCCTTTGTCCAACCAAACCCTGCCGCCTCTTCGGAGCTCAAACCAGTCATCGTCTGCCATTTTTCGTTGAGGTAGAGCGCCGCGCCCTCGTTGTCCGTCCGGAAAATTCCAACCGGCGCAGCAGCCGTCAACGTACGGAACATCTCCTCACTTTGGCGAAGGGCCCGTTGCGCTCTGACCCGCTCGCTGATGTCCTGATACAACACGAACTGACCGCGCAGGACGCCGTCAGATACAAACGGAACACCGTAGGCATCGACTTCGACCGGCATTCCGCTCTTGTGCCTTCGCACGACGGATTGGTGAACAATCGTTCCGCTTAACACCTGCTGCGTTAGGGTATGCGCTTGTTCGTGAAGTTCGCCCGGCGAAAGCAGGTCATCGATGGATTGCCCTAGCAGTTCCTGCGCAGAGTATCCGAACAGTTCCTGAAATGCGGGATTGCTCAGTTCGATCTTGCCGTTCTCATTTTCCGCAACGATGCCGATTGGACAAACGTCTAGAAGCGTCGTCAGATAGGTCGACTTCTCTCGCAGCCGCTCTTCCGCCAGATGACGTTGCGTGACGTCTTGCACCACGCCCACATATCCCAGCAGCTTTCCCTCATCCGTCCGTAGTGGTTGAGCCTTACTTTCCGCCCAGCGAAGCGAACCGTCCGGACGCAGAATTCGGTAACTTGCTGCAAAGTCTATTCCGGCCTTCATAGCCTCGTTGCGATTTAGCAGGAAGCTGTCACGATCTTCCGGATGAATCCGGCCAACCCATCCCTGCCCTGTCGCCTCATCGCGAGTGAGGCCAAAAATTTCGCGCAAGGCCTCGTTCATGTAACTCGCGTTTCCCATCAAGTCGCTTCGATAGATGCCGACAGGCGCGGCCTCACTCACCGTACGGAACAATTCCTCGCTGTCTCGCAACGAACGTTCAGCTCGTCTCTTCTCTGCGATTTCTTGTTCCAGTTCATGCGTTCTCGCCGCGACTCGCAATTCCAGCGTGTCATTCGCCTCCACGAGGGCCTGTTCACGCTTTTGAATTTCCTGAAGCATCTGATTGAAGTCGAATGCCAGATGCTTCAACTCCAACGCACCATCAAGCGGAGCTCGCACGCCATATTCCTTGGCGATCGCGATCGTCCGTGTCAGCCCGGCGAGTCTTTCGATCGGCCGCGTAATCGAGCGCACCAACAAGGTCGTAATGAGATACACCACCAGCAACATGCCGACCGCTACCTGCGCGGTCAGCAACTCGATTCGTTTTGATCTTTCGTGAAGGTCGGCGAGATCCGATTCCAAGTAGAGGGTCCCGATGCGCTTGCCGTCCAGCAGCACCGGCGAGGTCAGCTTCAGCCGATCCGGCTCCCACGCCGCGCCATCGGTTACGTGACTCGGCGGAAGAAACAGCAAGCCGTCCGGTGCATCGTACGTGGCTAGTATCGCCCCCGACGCCGTGTACAGCACCCCGCCTCGGAACCCCGATCGAGTGCGCAGAGCGGCAAGATACTTGTTGGCGCTCTCCGCGTCGTCAAACGCTAATGACGCCGCCGAATTCGTTCCGATCAGATCCGCTGCCAACTCCAACTGTTGCAACTTTTGCTCGCGCGCGGTTCGATTGTCGTAAACCAGATATCCGGCGCTGCCGAGCGCGAGGCCAATCGCAGTCGTGACCATCGTCAGCAGTAGAATCCGCTGCCGGAGGGAGAGCTCTCGCGATTTGATTTGGTCTTGCACGTCAGCCCTTCGCCGCAACCGTGTGATTGATCACTCGCCGCGCCAATGCCAGCAGGCGCGAACTAAGTTTCAATTTCGACGCGGTCGCCGCTTCCAGATTCACTTCGAACGCCGGCGTTTTTCCGTCCGTCAGCAGAGTCACCATGCCCCCTGCGTCCAGAAAATCTTGCGTCTCCCCGACTGTCAGTCCACGCCCCGGCTTGGCCGCATCCAACACCTTCGCGTAGTGCGCCTGTTCGGAGCGGCTTATGAAAATGATTTGGCAACCCGAGAGTTCCGCGTCTTTGTGAATCCATTTCACCTCGGAACGCTTCCCATTCACTGCGACATCCCGCGTCATCTCCGCCAGCGACGTCCCGAACGAAAAAGTTCCGTAGACGCACCAGCGAAATGCATTTGCGGTCTGCAAGGGAGAATCGCTTGGCCACTCGATGAAATTGGCCGTCTTGGCGAGAAAATTCGCTTTCCAGGCGTATTCACTGGCAATGGAATCTTGCGCGGCTCCGAGTGGCTTCGCGTTCCCCGCGATCAGCAACCACACGCACGCCATCGCCCAAATGGTGCGAGCGCAAAAACGATTCCTTCTGGGCGCAGCCGTGGACACAAATCCCTCGGCGGAGCTTCACGCAACTCCGGCACCATTTCCGCAGCAAAGCTTTGAATTAGATTTATGAAAAGAAAGGACTTATCACTTTTGCGAGAAACGCTTTTCCCGCGACCATTCCCGCATGGGAACATTTTTGTGAAGGGAATTCAATTCGGAACACGCGGTCCATCGTGCCGACACGTATCCACTCACTTGGCGCACGCGAAAACAATATTTCTACCGAGGGGTAGGCCCTTCAGGAATTGCAATTCAGGCAGGAACGAAGAAGATTTTCTGGAGGCGCGGGTGAGAATCGAACTCACGCATAAAGGTTTTGCAGACCTCTCCCTTACCACTTGGGTACCGCGCCATCCTACAGAAATTATAGCCAAATTAACGTGGGCTGTCAGCCGGGCGGAAGCCGCGTTTTCTCACTTCTTGGCAGCCGTGGCAATTTTCGCCTCACGCAGAAACCGCGCCGCTTCCTCCGGCGGCGTCGGGTTGATATAAAAACCGGTGCCCCATTCGAATCCTGCCACCTTCGTCAGCTTCGGAATAATTTCCACGTGCCAGTGATAGTGATCGTTGATCTCTTCCCCGATCGGCGACGTGTGAATCATAAAATTAAACGCGGGCAGGTCCAACGCGGCATCCATCCGCATCAGCACGTCTTTCAGCATGCGCGAAAGGCTGGCGTACATCGAACTCTGGTTGTTCTCGTACGACGAGCCGTGCACTTTCGGCAGCAGCCACATCTCGAACGGGAAACGCGACGCGTACGGCGTCATCGTAATGAAATGATCGTTCTCCACCACGATCCGCTCGCCCGTATCCATCTCCTGCCGGATAATGTCGCAAAATATGCAGCGCTCTTTTTCGTCGTAGTAATGCCAGGAGCTGTCCACTTCTTCGCGCACTCTTCGCGGCACAATCGGCAACGCAATCAATTGTGAGTGCGGATGATCCACAGTCGCGCCCGCTGACTCGCCATGGTTCTTAAAAATCAGCACGTACCGGAATCGCTTGTCATTCTTCAAATCCAGCATGCGGTCGCGGTACGCCCACAAAACATCTTCCAGCGCTCGCTCCGGCAGTGTTGCCAGCGTCGCGGTATGGTCCGCCGCTTCGATAATCACTTCGTGCGCGCCCACGCCGTTCATCTTGTCGAACAAGCCTTCGCCTTCGCGGTCCAGTTCGCCTTCAATCTTCAGCGCGGGAAACTTGTTCGGGACAACACGCATCGACCAGCCCGGCGTGTTCGCAGCTCCGCCATTTCGTCCGTACACCAAAAGTTCTGGCGCTGTCTTCGCTTCATGGCCCGGACAGAACGGGCAATTCTTCGGGTCGCCCGCCTTCACTTCATCTCGCAAAAAATCCATCGGCCGCTTGCCGCGGTCGGTCGAAATAATCACCCAACGTCCTGTAATCGGGTCTTTCCTTAACTCCGGCAACTCTTCCTCCTGAGTCTCTATCGCTAATTCCCGTTCGCGCTAATCCTGTCTGCCGCATTGTACCGCGACTTCTTCCGCAGAAGCACCGCGCACCTCTACATCCGCCTGCTATTGCCCTTCAACCAGACTGCTCCAATTTGTCACCAGGGTTAGCGGTCTGGTGTTCTGATCCGCTGCTACATCCATCAAGAACCGCTTTCCGTCGCTGGCAACGTCATAATTGATCATGCCGATGCGAAAGATTCGCAACGCTGGATGATACGCAAAGAGGCGCTCAGGCTTGCCAACTTCCAGACTTTCGCCTTTTTCCTTGATTTGCACGGCCATCACTTCGTTGCGCTGATTCACAAAATAGAGCTCCTTGCCGTCACGCCTCCACCTCGGCCAGCGTCCGCCTTCCGTCGACACTTGCCACTTCCCTCCACCCCCTCTGAACGGCACCACGTAAACCTGCGGACCCGTGACAGACGAAACCAGCGCCAACCATTTTCCGTTCGGGGAAAATTGTCCGCTCGATTGCAGTTCATTCGACGAGTTCGTCGTCGCACCGAAAGGATGCGAAGGCTCCTGACCCTCCATATCCACCACCCAAATCTGAGACCCGCCGTTCACAAAGCGCTCGCAGAGCACATACCTGCCGTCGGGAGACCAATCTGTCGGCGAATTGATATCTGTCGTTTCCTCCAATACTTTGGCCCCACCAGATCCGCTTGCCGCTTTCACGTTCAGAGTAAAGCGCTTTCCGGGTTGCCCCAGGCTGTAGACGAAGCGCGTCTCGTCCGGCGACCATACGGCCTCGGACACCGACAAATTATCAAAGGTAAGACGCGTTTTCCTTTGTCCCGTGGAATCCAGCTTCCAGATATCCGCTCCTGGGTCGCCCATGGCAGCCAGTAGCTGTGTGCTGCTTTTCGAAAGCCGTGGACCAAACAAGATGTCCGTCTCGCTCACAAAGCTCAGATGTTTGCCCGTGCGGTCTACCCACTCCAATCTCGATTTCCCGGATGCCGCTCCCGTCTGGTAAAGCAACGTGTCTGTGTTCGAAACGCTGAATGTTGCATGCCATACGCCAATATCCGTTACTACTCCTTCGGCGATGATCGCTGGATTCCCCGTAACCATCAGCTTCCCCAAATCGAACGCCTGCGCCATGAATTTTGAATCGTGAATGTAAAAAATCTTTCCGGAGGCGAATTGTGCCCCCGCCGGCGTAGACAGCAGCGGCCGATTCACTTTCCCGTCGAGCGACGCAACGTAGATTCCGTTTTGCTCCGCAAGTGGTTTCACGTGATTCGCAGCCATGTACAGAAAGTGTTGTCCGTCTGGAAGAAAAAATGGCCAGCGGTGCGTCGAATGCAAATTCACATCAAGTTGTGTCACCGGTTTCGGCGTTCCCCCCGCGGCGGGAATCTGATAAATAATGTCGCGCGTCGTTGGCGTGAACAGAATGATTCCGCTGCTCCCCCACGATCCGCCCCGCGGATTCGATGCGTCGCACAAAGTCTTTGTCGCGCCGGTGCTGAGTTCCATCGTCCGCAGCTTGCCGTCGCCGAAAAATCCAATACTCTTGCTGTCCGGCGACCAGAACGGATAAGTCTCGTTTTTCCCCCGGGCCAGTTCGCGTTCTGTGCCGTCGCGAAGCGACCGGTACCAGATCGCCCCGCCCGCTCCGAAGATCACTCCGCTTCCGTCCGGGGCCAACTCCGGTGGCAGCCCCTCATCTCCTTCAATTTCGAAATACGTTCCCTGCGGCGGTGTGATGGACGCAAACACTGGCGGCTTCTGCGAATGCCTCGGCAGCAGCAATGCGATCACGGCCACCGCCAGCAGCACCGCTACTCCTGCCAGCCCGCGGACCAGCCACGGATTTGCGGCGCTTGCCTGCGCAGAACTCTTTTCGGTCTCCTCGGCGCCCTGCCTCGCTATCTGCTGTATCTCCATCTTCAAATCGAACGCGCTTTGCCATCGCTCATCCGGATCTTTCGCAAGGCATCGCTTCACCACTCGATCCAATGCTTTCGGGCATACCGGCATCAACTCCAGAATTGATCGCGGGTCCCGCTCCAGAATCGCCGCAATCACGCTCGCCTGCGACTGGCCTGCGAAAGCACGCTGCCCCGTCAGCATTTCATAAAGCACCGCGCCGAACGCAAATATGTCCGACCGCGCGTCCGCCGGTTTCCCTTCCAATTGTTCCGGCGACATGTAGGGATACGTTCCAAGAATCGTCCCCGCCGCAGTGTCTTTGCCCATTACCGTCGTGGGCGATCCGCTGTGCGAGCTGTCCGGCGCGGCCTCCAGATTTGTCCGGTCCTTCGCCAGACCAAAATCGAGGATTTTCGCGCCTTGTTTTGTCAGGAAGATGTTGCTCGGCTTCAAATCGCGATGCACGATTCCCGCGCGATGCGCCTTCGCAAGCGCGTCCGCAATTTGCTCGGCGTGTTTGAGCGCAACGTCCAGCGGCAACGCGCCGCGCTTCAGCCGCTGCTCCAGCGTTTCGCCTTCGAGCAGCTCCATCACCAGAAAATTCGTCGACCCTTCCGCCCCAACATCAAACAATGTGCAAATATTCGGGTGATTCAATTTCGAAACCGCGCGCGCCTCTCGTTCAAACCGCTCTCGCGCCATCGCATTTTCCGCCATCGCCGCAGGCAACACCTTCACCGCGACGTCACGGCCCAGCCGCGGATCCCGCGCGCGATACACCTCGCCCATCCCGCCCGCGCCAAGCGGAGATACAATCTCGTATGGCCCCAGTTTTGTCCCAGGATTCAGTGGCATGTGCGGCGAATTATACCCTCTCTCGCGGTTCTAACCACACAACCACACGCGCTCGCGCAGAGCCATCAGCGCAGCGCCTTCACCACCGCGCCAAAAAACGCGTCGTCGTCCACTTCCGTCGCGCCTGTCGGCTTCGGCCGCGCGCTCAGCACCACCGCCACAAGTTTCTCTTTCCGATTGATGTACATGTGCTGCCCAAAAATTCCAACCGCTTCGAACGCGCCTTCGTGTACGGGATCGCCCTTTGGCACCGGCCACCACAAATACCCATAATCCACATGCTTTCCGCCGACCTCTTTGCCGCTTCCCGCTTCCTCAAACCATCCCGGCGGCACAAGCCGCTTTCCCTCAATCACCCCGTCCGCCAGCACCAGCAATCCCATTCTTCCGAAATCCCGAAGCGTCGCCGACAATCCTCCGCCCGCAAAGCCTGCTCCGTTCGGAGATTCCAGTTGCCACTTCGCGTCGTACTCCATTCCCCACGGCTTCCAGATCTTTTCCGACAGATATTGCGCAAGTGGTTTGTGCGTCGCGCCTTCCAATACCGCGCCGACGACGAACGTCTCTCCCGTGTTGTAGTTCCAGATCGTTCCCGGCGCTCCCGCCTTCGGCAGCGAGGCCATAAACGCTAAAATCGTCCCCGGTTTTTGTTTCAATTGAATTTCGAGCATTTTTCTTCGGTCTGACTTCGGATCCGTGTACGTCTCGTCCCACTTCACGCCCGACGCCATCTGAATCACGTTGCGAACGCTCACACCTTCATACCCGCTGCCTTTCAGCGCGGGAACATACTTCGTAACCGGATCATCCAGACTTGCAATCGATCCATCCTGCAACGCCGCGCCAATCAGCGTCGACGACGCAGATTTCGCCATCGAATACGACGGCCAGTGCGTCGCCGGACTCGTCCCAAGCTCGTAGTCCTCCATCACGACTTCGCCGTTCTTCAAAATCAAAAGGCCCGCCACGCGATTCAGTGCCAGATAATCGAACAAGTCATACTTTTTCCCACCCGCTTCGAATCGCACATTCTTCAGTGCCGTCTTCGCCACCGGCAACGGCCTTGCCGAATTCCCTTTTTCCACCAGTCGCGTCGGAAATAACTCATCGCTCCGCGCAAACGTCCGCACTTCCAGGTCCGGCGTCATCGCTCCGTCATAAACCTGCCTCGGCGCCGCAATCTCCTGCCCGAGGGCTGGCGAACCTGTCACAACAGCCAATAAGGCGAAGACGATCATTTTCCCGAATTTGCCGCCGCTGAATACTGGATTCATGTTTTCCTCTCCGGACGGCGCCGATTATAACGTCCCTGCCATTCCGCCTGTAAAAAACCAGCGGGAGTGCGCTAGACTCAATGCGGAGCCTCACTTATGTCTTCTGCAATCATCGTCAGCAATCCCGCCGTCATGAGTGGAGAGCCGGTTTTCCGCGGAACGCGAGTCCCCTTCAAATCGCTTATCGACTACCTCGAGCATGGGCGGACGATTGCCGAATTTCTGGAAGACTTTCCGGGCGTCACTCATTCTGAGGCGATCGCTGCGCTTGAAGAAGCCCGGATTAGCCTAACCTCGACACTCAAATGAAGCTGTTGTTGGACGAGTGTCTGCCTCGAAAACTAAAGTTTGATTTTGAGAAGCGGGGTCATTCGTGCCAAACCGTGCGAGACGCGGGCTTTGGCAGCAAGGAAAACGGTGAACTTCTCGACGCAGCGGACGGACTGTACGACGTCCTCATCACGATAGACAAGAATATTCGTCACCAGCAAAACCTGACAGGACGCCGCATTTCTATCCTGGTTCTTCGCGCTAAATCAAACGACATAGACGATCTGCGCCCTCAGATAGCACCGGCCCTGCTGGCACTTGAAAAGATTGAACCCGGTCAAATTGTTGAGGTGAGAGAATCGCTGTGACACGAGAATCGCTTCTCAATATGTTCTTATCTGCGGACTGAAGGCATCTTTATGGAGGCGTACTTCCGGAGGGCTGCCGGGAACGTTGTCAATCGCCACTACGTCGAATCGCACGGGAATGTCCTTCACGTGGCGCTCGGCGAGAAATCGCTGTGCCGTTCGAGCAACAACGTGTTGCTTCGCTCCCGTCACGCTCAATTCTGGCAGCGCGCTCAGCTGGTTGCTCACGGTTCGCGTGCGCACTTCTACAAACGCCAGCGTGTCTCCGTCGTATCCAATCAGATCTATCTCGCCCTTGGCACCAACGGGATGGTAGTTCCTCGCCACAAACACGTAGCCCAGCTTCCGCAAATACCAATACGCAAACGTCTCGCCGCGAACTCCCGTTCGCTGTTTCCGCGTGTGATTTGCCGAATCCACAGCTTCGCTTTCATCGCGCAATCCTCTGCGTGACTTCCATCGAACCACCTGATACGCAAGCGCGGAAAACACTGGCACCGATTTACTCTCCTGCAAGTTCCCGCACTATAAAACAGAATTCCCGCGAAGGCCATTCTTTCTTCGCCTCCGCGGGCTTCTTCTTTCCGTCCTCTTCCTTCCGTTCTCTTCTTTCCTATTCTTGTTCTTGCTCTTCTTTTTTCTCTCTCTTTGTTCTTCTCTTTCTTTGTTCTTCTCTGTGTCCTCTGTGGCTCTGTGGCAAATCTATCTTCCGTTTTTCCCTAGCGTTGCAACTCCACTTCCACCCGCCGCATAATCTGTCTCGGTGTGGCCGCGCTGCACTGTGTCAGCGCTGCATCCGCGCACTCTCGGTGAATTGCCGTAACTGGATTCTCCATCGTTACCTGCAGGATTTTCCCATCTTCCAGACTCACCTTCAGCTCGACCGTAAATGTCTCTTTGCCGACCTCCGCTGCGTACTTCTCGCCGTTCTTTGACACTTCTACCCAATTGTTGGGCGTGTCGGCCACATTCGCTTTCATCCATTCCGCGGGAAGCCTCACTTTCGGATCTTTCGGCGGAACGTGTTTCGCCACTACTTTTGCCGTCTTCGTCGCCGCATCTACTTCCGCTAGCGTGAAATCAAAATCGATCGAATCTTCTCCCAGAATCACGTGGCTCCCATCGGCCCACGAATTCGGCCCGCCCACCGGCACATAAAGATGATCTCCGGCCTTCGACAATGCTCCGACCTTAATCGCAAGCCATAAATCGCTATAGAACGTCATCATGTCCGCCATCGGCCCAACCAACAATGGCGAAACTTTGCTGAAATCCGGAAGCTTCATTGCATAAGCCGGATCCAGAGACAGCTCCTGCCGGAAACTTGCACTCTCCGGAGGCAGTGGCATCGGATGTCCGCCGGAAACCATGTTCGACCAGGCAAATTGTTCTTCCCACGCTCCTTCCTTGTTTTTCCCAACCGTGGCGATTCCATCTATCTCATATTCCCAGGCGTCATTTTTCGCTTTCATGTGGTACTTCATCGTCTCGCCCATCTTGTACTGCCGGTGGATACCGCCTCCGGCCGCCTGCGCCGGGCCGCCTATATCAGGTTTCCCGGCTTTCATGCCTGCGAACACCAGCAATATTTGCAAAAATATAGACACGACCCTCATCTCGGCCTCGCCTCCAGTCCCTCGCAAAACAGTTTCATCTCATGCTTCAAAATCATTTCTGTACCTTGGAAAGGCGGGCCCTCCACTGCCCACAATCCTGTCAATCCCAGATGAATCGTCTTGAACACCGGCACCAGCAGCGCAATCTCCGCGTCCTTCCGCAATTTCCCGGCGGCCTGCAGTTGCCGAAACATCAGTTCGAGCGGCGTATCGATGGCTTTCTGCATCTCCAGCAAGTACGGCATGAACTGCGCCGTCCGCGAAAACATCTGTCCCAGAAACACGCGGACAAATTCGTGGTGCTTCTTTTTCAGCTGAAATTGATAACGGACGTACTCCGTCAATATGTCCGTCAGCGATTTTCCCTTGTAGCGGCTCAGTTTGTTTACTTTCGCCTGAATCGCCGGCTCCAGCCCTGCCATATACGCAACTACAATGTCTTCCTTCGTTTCGAAATAGTTGTAGATCGTCCCTTTGCCGATGTCCGCCACATCCGCGATGTGATCCACGGTGACGTTCGCCAGCCCGTGCCGCGCAAAAAGGCTTATCGCGGTTTCGACAATCCTTTTCCGTATCTCTTCTTTTTTCCGTTCTCGCCGGGATTTCTCACTTCTGACCGTAGTCATACATGACTATAGTCACCTTCCGATCGCTTCCCGTCAAGAAAATACTTCCCCAAACAACCGAAAGCCCGGAACGCTTGCTCCGGGCTTTCGAAAATTTCATTTCTGAGTTTCTCTGTGGTCTCTGCGCCTCTGTGTTAGACCTTCTTCTCCGCCTCGCGTATGCACTCTTCGAGTGTGTTCACCGCAAAGTCCGCTTGTTCTTCATCGATCACCAGCGGCGGCGAAAGCCGTATCGTGTTTTCGCCCGCGCCGAGAATTAGCAAACCCTTGTGGAAGGCCATGTCCACAATCGCGTTGCGCAAATCCGCAGCGCGCTCCTTCGTCCGCTGATCGCGCACGATCTCGATGCCGATCATCAAACCGCGACCGCGAACGTCGCCAACAATCTTGAACTTCTTCGTCCAATCGGCCGTTTTCGCAAAGATATAGTCGCCCACCTTCTTCGCGTTGGCCATCAAGCCGCCTTCGAGCAAATCGAGTGTCGCAATCGCCGCCGCAAGACACACCGGATTTCCGCCGAACGTCGTGCCGTGCGCGCCGGGCTTCCAGTTCATCACGCTCGAACGCGCAATGATCGCGCCCAACGGCATGCCGCTCGCAATTCCCTTCGCGCTGCAAACGATGTCCGGTTCGATTCCCGCGTAGTCATGCGCCCACATTTTTCCCGTGCGGCCCATACCAGACTGCACTTCGTCGCAAATCAGCATGATGCCGTGCTGCCGGCAGAGGCGCTGCAATTCCTGCAGGAAAAACTTCGGCGCCGGAACGTAACCGCCTTCGCCCTGAATAGGCTCGATGATAATTCCCGCGACTTCCGACGGATCGAAGAGACGCTTGAAAATCTGGTTTTCCAGTAACTCCAGAATCTCCTCGCCGCAGGTTTCCGGGCCATGACCGAGAGCGCAGCGATACGCATACGGATACGGAATATGTTCGATGCCGCCCAGCAGCGCGCCAAAATTCTTGCGCTGCGTCGACTTCGACGCCGTCAGCGAAAGCGAACCCATCGTTCGGCCGTGAAAGCATCCGTAAAACGCGATCATCTTGTCGCGCTTCGTCGCATACCGCGCGAGTTTCACGGCGCCTTCAATCGCTTCCGTTCCGGAATTGCAGAAGAAAACTTTCTTGTCTTCCGCTCCCGCAACCGTTTTTCCAAGACGCTCGGCCAAATACGGCAAACTCTCATAATAAAAATCCGTGCCCGACATGTGAATCAATTCGGCGGATTGCTTCTGAATTGCGTCCACAACTTTCGGATGGCAGTGCCCCGTCGAACAAACCGCAATTCCGGCGGCGAAATCGAGGAACACATTTCCATCCACATCTTCCACCATCGCGCCGCGGCCATTTTTGGCGACAAGCGGATAATCGCGCGTGAACGACGGCGACATGAACTTTGCGTCGCGTTCGACGATATTTTTTGCTTTTGGCCCGGGCAGAGCGGTGATGAGCCGGGGCGTTTTCGTTTCCGTTGCGGTCAACATGAAATCCTCCAAGTTGTTGATTAGCTGGCGGTTATTGTGGTGTAGGGGCCGCAGGGCAGATTTTTTGGCGCGCGGGCGTACTACTCCCCGGAGCGCTCTGCCAAAACAGGAGGTTTATTAATCGACGCCGTAGAGGTTGGGTCGAACGTCGGCGGGAGAGACGTAGATGCGTGGGCGATGGAGTTGTGTCATTTGCGTTTCCAACGGACGCTTCCGTCCTTTGAATCTTCCAAGATTATACCACGATCTGCAAGTTCTTTGCGGACGCGATCGCTGGTGGCGAAGTCGCGGCGGGCGCGGGCGGCATTGCGCTCGGCGATCATTTTCTCGATGTCGGAGTCGCTAAGCCCGCCTTCGGCAGGTCCAAAGCCAAGAGCTTTCAGCTTTGCCGCGTCGTCGTCCTGGATGACGGCAAAAACGTGGTCGAACTGGGCGAGGAAGTCCTGAGCCACGGCAACTTCGGCTTGTTTGAATTCGCCCTTGTCCATGGCGATGTTGGCTTCGCGGACAAAGTCGTACATCGCGGCAAGGGCAACGGCGGTGTTTAGATCGTCGGAAAGGCCGGCGTCGAAATCGTTCGCGGCTTTCGCGATGCGGTCCGCCATAGCGGAATTGCTTCCCTCCGGAAATTTGCTTTGCTTAAGGCGGTCCGAAAAGGTGCGGAGGCGTTCGACGGAACTTGCAGCTTGTTGCAGGCCGTCAAACGTGAAATTCAACTGGCGGCGATACGGCACGCTGCATAGCGCAAAACGCAACGAGGACGGCTTGTGGCCTTTACCGAAGAGATCGCGCAGCGTATAGAAATTGCCGAGCGACTTGGACATCTTTTCGCCTTCGACGAGCAGATGCTCGGCGTGGAGCCAGTAGCGCGAAAAAGTTTTACCGGTGGCGCCTTCGCTTTGCGCAATTTCGTTTTCATGATGCGGAAAGGCCAGGTCGATGCCACCCGTATGAATATCGAGCGTTTCGCCGAGATACTTCATGGCCATGGCGGAGCACTCGATGTGCCATCCAGGGCGGCCCGCGCCGATTTCGGTTTCCCAAAAATGTTCCCCGGCTTTGGGGGCTTTCCATAACGCGAAGTCTCGGGCACTCTCTTTTTCGTAGCGATCGTTGTCGACACGCGCGCCGGCTTGAATTCCCGTTAAATCAATCTTGGAAAGTTTGCCGTACTGCGGAAATTTGGTGATGCGGTAATAGATGGAGCCTTCGCTGTCGTAAGTGAACGATTTTTTTTGCAAGCGCTCGATGAGCTGCACCATTTCCGGAATGTGATCGGTGGCGCGAATCCAGTGTTCCGGCGCCTGAACGTTGAGCGTTTTGCAATCGTCGAAAAAGGCTTGCGCGTATTTCTCGGTGTACTCGCGAATGCCGACTTTTGCCGCGGCGGCATTGGCAATGATGCGATCGTCCACGTCGGTAAGATTCATGACGTGATTCATTTTGAAGCCGCGAAATTTCAGAAAACGGCGCAGGATGTCCTGGAAAATGAACGTGCGGAAATTTCCGATGTGCGCGTAGTCGTAGACCGTCGGGCCGCAGGTATACATCTTCACTTCGCCCGGAGTTTGCGGGACGAAGGGCTCGGTCTTGCCGCTGAGCGTATTGTGGAGCCTGATTTCGTTCATTGCGCCGTTTGTTGCGTGCAAAGGTGTAAAAGCGAACGACGATTGTAGCCGAGGCCCGCGAAGCTGAGCAAACTCCCTGAGCCTGGACCGTGTGTTGAAGCACCGGCAAGAACCACGATTGACGCTGTTGCGCGGCATGGTTAGAGTCCTTGCGGGGAAACCACAAAGGAGTTTGCGATGAAGCACTGGCGTGCAGTAGCTGGATTGGCGATTCTTGCGACGGCGGGAAGCTCCACATTCGCCCAGGAAAAAAAGGCAGCGGACGAAAGCAACCTGCTTGCGCCCGAAGATTTTTTGAATTTGCGCGCGATTCAGGACCCGCAGTTTTCGCCCGACGGGATGCATGTGGCTTTCGTCGTAAGCGATCCACTGACCGGACAAAAACGAACGCGGCACATCTGGATGTACGACACAAAGAACAAAACGGCGCGGCAATTCACTTTCTCCGACAAATCGGAGAATTCGCCGAGGTGGTCGCCGAATGGAAAACAGCTGGCGTTTCTTTCCGCGCGCGGGGGAGACGAAGCGCAGATCTATGCGATGCGAATGATCGGTGGCGAAGCGGAAGCGTTGACGAAGAGCAAAGGCAGCATCAGTGCATTTGAATGGGCGCCGGACGGAAAAGCGATCGCGTATTTGTCGCCCGATCCCAAATCGGAAGCGGAAGAAAAAAAAGAAAAGGACAAGGATGATTCGCGAGTAGTCGACAAGGACGACCGGCACGCGAGATTGCGGATTTTTGACCTGGTGAAAAAAGAAGAACGGACGCTGACCAAGCCCAGTTGGGAAGTGAAGGAATTGAAATGGTCGCCAAAGGGAAATTCGATTGCGATCGTGGCGACGGAAAAACCGGAATCGGATCGGGAAACGGACCGGTTGTACGCGGTGAGCGCCGCGGACGGCGATACAAAACAGCTGCTGGCGCCGCGCGGAGGATTCGGCGACGTACAAATCGCTCCGACGGGAACGGCGTTGTTGTTCCGGGGCTGTAGGGAAGACGGGCCGAATCCGCACGACTTGATGCTGCTGCGCGTGGGCGAACCGGCCGCGCAAAATCTTTCCGGCGCGAATCTGGACCGGCCGATCATGGATTACCACTGGCAGGCCGACGGATCGATTCTGGTGAACGCTCTGGATGGATTTCATTCGCACTTCGTGAATTACACCAGCGATGGAAGCCGGGCGGACGTGGCGCCCTTCGCGACGAATCCGCAACAGTTTGCGATTGGCGCGAACGGAACTGTCGCGTTTGTCGGCGGCACGGCGACGGAGGCGGCGGAGCTTTGGATATGGAACCGGAAAGACGCACCCGAACGCGTGACACATTTGAATGACGGCTGGACGAAGCACACGGTGCTGAAACCGGAGATTTACAAATACAAATCGTTCGACGGATTGGAAATTGAAGCAGCGCTGGTGAAGCCGGCGGACTGGAACGGAAAGACGAGGTTGCCGCTGATTGCCTACGTGCATGGCGGACCCACTGGTGCCTGGGAAGATTCGCTGGATGCATGGTCGCAACTGCTGGCGGCTCGCGGATTCGCAGTGTTCATGCCGAACATTCGAGGGTCGATCGGATACGGGCAGAAATTTATCGAGATGAATCGCGCGGATTGGGGCGGCAAGGATTTTCAGGATGTGATGTCGGGCGTTCGTGAATTGGTGATTCGCGAAGTCGCCGATGGAAACCGGCTCGGAATTGCGGGTTGGTCGTACGGCGGATACATGAGCGAGTGGGCGATTACGCAAACGGATGCATTCAAGGGAGCGGTGAGCGGCGCGGGGATGGCGAACCTGATTTCGGAATTCGGCACGGAGATGGGACCGGCGTACGACGAATGGTTCTGGGGCGTGCCGTACGAAAAGCCGGAAGGATTTTTGAATCATTCGCCGTTCGTCTTTTTGAGAAATGCGAAAACTCCGACGCTGATCTTGCAGGGAGAAAACGATCCGGTTGATCCGATCGGGCAAAGCCAAGAACTTTATCGCGGCCTGAAGCGGTATGGCGTGCCGGCGGAGCTGGTACTGTATCCGCGGGAGCCACACGGGTTTCAAGAGGCGAAGCACCGGGTGGACGTGCAGAAGCGGATGGTGGCGTGGCTGGAGAAATATGTGAAAGGAAACGGGCAATAAGGAGCAAAAAGCGGGGAGAGCGAGGGCACGGACGGAGGGGGAGTAGGTATAGGTTTTTTTGTAACTGCAGAATCCAAAGGACTTTAAGTCCTTTGTTTCGCAACTGCAGATTCTAAAGGATTTAGGGAACGATTTTGCGTAACTGCAGATTCCGAAGGAGTTAGCGGATTGTGAGAGCCGATTCACGAGAGAGCTTATCACATGTATTATCACTTGTCAACAGATAATATACTGGTAATTCGAATGACCCGTAGTTTTGCATGAAACTGACAGAAAACAAGCCGCTTCCTGACTATGCCAGGCGACGAACTGCCAATTGAGAAGCTGAAGAAAGCGTACCGGGTGCTGAATGTGCCGGAGTCTGCGTCCGCGCTGGCGATAAAGTCGAGCTACCGAAAGTTGATCAAACGGTGGCATCCAGACCGGCCCGCGACCCTTGCGGCGACGGCGGCGGAAGCGATGACGATGACGAAGCTCATCAATGACGCGTACGCGATCATCGAAAATGCGCCGCTGCGATACTACGAAGAGCGATCGGCGGCGGAATTCGTCCGCGAGATCCCGCGAGCGAGGGAAAAGCGCGGCATGTCGTCACTCAGCGACGCGGAAGTCGCCCAAATCGAGAAGCGCGCCGAATATGGAGTGCGGATCGTATGCGGATTGCTGTCCGGCGGGTTTATCGGGCTGATCTTTGCAGAAGATTTGCTGAGGAACGATCTGGAGACGTTTGCGTCGGCGCTGCTTTGCGCACTGGTCTTTGGAGCGGGGGCGGTAAAGCTGGGAGACAAGGTGTGGAGGGAAATTTTTGGGATTTGGTGGAAGTGGGAGTGAGGTGGACGTGAGGTGCGAGGTGGCACAGTTGATCGAAGAGGGCCGCTTCGGAAAGCGGCCCCTACAGCTGCTCTCGCGGCGCAAAATGGAATGGGGACAGGGACGATGGACGTAAGGGGCGAGGTGGCACGGTAGATCGAAGAGGGCCGCTTCGGAAAGCGGCCCCTACAACGCAGGTTGGTTACAATGAAGGAAGCGAGTGGAATTTGCGAAACGGGTGAGGCGTTGGGGCGATGACGAATCAGTGGGATGCGAAGAAGTACGACGAGAAGCATGCGTTTGTGTATGAGAAAGCGAAGGGACTGGTGGATTTGCTGGCGCCGAAGAAGGGCGAGCGAATTCTGGATTTGGGATGCGGCACGGGAGTGCTGACAGCGGAGATCGCGGCGCGAGGCGCGGAAGTGCTGGGAATTGACCGGTCGGCGGAAATGGTGGCGCAGGCTAGAAGCAAGTTCCCTGCAATGAAATTCGAGGTGATGGACGCGACAGCGCTGGAATTTGAAGAAGAATTTGACGGAGTGTTTTCCAATGCGGTGCTGCACTGGATTCCAGAGGCGGAAAAAGTGGCGAGCGGAATTGCACGGGCGCTAAAGCACGGCGGAAGATTTGTGGCCGAGTTTGGCGGCAAAGGAAACATCCAGACGCTGGTGAAGGCGTTTCACGAGGCGTTCCTGGCGCTTGGTATGAAGGAACCGGAGGGAGTAAGTCCATGGTTTTATCCCGGGATCGCCGAATATGCCGCGCTGCTGGAAAAACAAGGAATGGAAGTGCAGTCGGCGATGTTATTTGAGCGGCCGACGGTATTGGAAGACGGGACGCGAGGGCTGGAGAACTGGATTCGTGTGTTCCGGCAGACGTTCATCGAAAAGATAGGCGAAGAGGCG
The DNA here is from genome assembly GCA_035295625.1 of Candidatus Acidiferrum sp. Taxonomy (GTDB): domain Bacteria; phylum Acidobacteriota; class Terriglobia; order Acidiferrales; family UBA7541; genus Acidiferrum. Next base: position 36,262 of record DATGIS010000082.1, read on the forward strand.
ACGGCAAAATGGATCAAGGAAGTGGAGCGAATTTGCCGGCCGAAGTTGTTTCAGCGCGGGGATTGGGTGCTGGATTACCGGCGGCTACGGCTGACGGCCGTGAAACTCTAAAGCGAGCCAGTATCGTAAATACAAAACATCACTAACTGTGAGTGTAGCCGTTGGAACGCCCATAGGATTGCGGATGATGGGCCGAACGGGCACGCTTGCGATTCATCATTTCGCGATCGGCAACGGACAAAAGTTCGCTGAGCGAGAGCGGATTTTGTGGGTCAAACCGCGCGGCGCCTACGCTGAGCGAAAGCTTGTAGGGAGCGAGCACATCGCGATTCATCAACGCGATGGAGTCATTGAGGCGTTGCATAACGGCATCGCGAGCTTCTCCAGTGCCGCCCTGTGCGAGAACGGCAAATTCATCGCCGCCGATGCGAGCAATGATGTCCGACTCGCGAAAGGTCATTTTTAAGACTTCGCCGCAACCAACCAAGAGGGCGTCGCCCTGCACGTGACCGCAACGGTCGTTGATTGCCTTCAGCCCATCGACATCGGCGAAGAAGAGCAATAAGGGCTGCGAGCTACGTATGGCCAAACGAACGTTGTGCATGGCGAGCAGGAGGAAGCCGCGGCGATTGTAGAGACCGGTCAGCTCGTCCGTGAGCGCCATGGTGCGAAGCTGGTGGAGGACCTTCCAGCGAAGGAATACCGAGTGCGCGACCTGGAGAAGGAGTTCGCGAAATTTGAAAAGTTCTTCCGGGCCGCTGCCTGCGGCTTGCGAGAAGGTCTCGACCTGGACGAGGAGGCGCGAGAGTTCATCTTCCTGCTCGTCGAGAGATTCGGCGAGAAAATCCTCGCTGAACAAATCGCTGGCGGCGGGCCACGAAGAGGAAGCGGCGGTGAGCGCGGCAGAGCGACGCGAGACGGACGCGGCAACTTGATTGTGATGGATCGGCTCTTCCTCGGGGGGAAGCGGAAAGCTAATTCTTGCCATTGTTTTCTGTCCTCAGTAAGAGCCGGGGCAGTGGACCGGGTGGAGTATTTGCAGGCTTGCTTGTTCGGTGGCCACCCGGTCTGGAGAACGCCCCGTTGTTGCTCGAGGCGAGAGTAGCAAAGCAGGATTTTTTGAGAATCGGGTGGTGCGATGAAAATTGACTCGGGCGAAGACCTGAAGGGGTCGTCAGGCAAAGCCTGACGGTCAAACTATGGCTGAACGAGGCCGCGACGAATGGCGTAACGGACAAGCCCTGCGGTTTCATGAATATCGAGCTTCTGCATAAGGCGGGAGCGATGCGTTTCGGCGGTTTTGACGCTGATGAAGAGGAGCGACGCGACATCGCGTGTGGACTTGCCTTCGGCGATGAGCTGGAGAACCTGGCGTTCGCGAAGCGTGAGAACGTCATTCTTCTTGTCGATGCGGGAACGATAGGCGGAAAGTACGGCTCCGGAGATGCCTGGGCTAATGTAAACCTGGCCGCCGGAGACCTGGCGGAGGGCATGGAGGAGATCGCTGGAAGCTTGAGATTTGAGGACATAGCCGGAGACGCCGGCTTCGAGCGCGTCGGCGATGTACATGTCTTCGCTGTGCTGGGTGAGGAGAATGACCTTGGAATCGGAGCAGGTTTTCTGGATTTCGCGTGCGGCGTTGAGGCCGTTCTGCGAGGGCATGCTGATATCCATCACGACGATGTCCGGAGCCAGTGCGCGGCAGAGTTCGAGCGCCTCGAGACCATCGGCAGCTTCACCAACGACGAGAAAGCCTTCCCGTTCGAGCAGAGACCGGAGACCCTGTCGGACGAGGGCGTGATCATCCACGAGAAGAATGCGAGCGGACATGTTTCACCTCGGAAGAGTTGATGGGGACGCGGACGACGAGAGTCGTACCGCGGCCGGAGGAAGATTCAAAGTCAAGAGTGCCGCCGATCGAGTTGATGCGTTCCTTCATGCTGACCAGGCCGAGTCCAGTGCGGCGGCCGGACTTTTGCGCGATGGCCGGGTTGAAGCCAATGCCATCGTCCTGCACTTTGCAGCAGAGAAGGCCCGCCTGCAAAGAAAGCTCGACGGCGACGGCGGAAGCGCGGGCGTGTTTGACGACATTGTTGAGCGCTTCCTGCAAGACACGATAGAGGGCGATTTCGATGGCGGGCGCGACGCGGCTTTTGAGATCCGCAGAAACGCGGATGGGAACAGCAGAGCGAGCGGAGACGGAAGTGGCGAGAAAATGGATGGCGGGAACGAGGCCAAGGTCGTCAAGGATGGTGGGACGCAGCTCGTGAGAATACTCGCGCAACTGCGTTTCGACCTGCTTGAGGAGCATGTTCACGTTTTCGAAATCGGATTTGAGCTGTGGCGCGGATTGCCGCTCGAGACTGGAGAGAGCCAAATGGACCGCGACGAGGAGTTGGCCGGCTTCATCGTGAACGCCGTAGGCGATGCGCTTGATCTCTTCTTCGAGGAGTTCGTTCATGCGGCGCAGCGCAGATACGGCTTCCTGGAAACCGCGATTGGCCATTTCGAAGGGCGAGAGGACTTCAGCGAGGAACTCCGTGGCCCGAGGCGAGAGGCGGTCGAGACGAGTTCGACCGTTTCTTTTGTGGAGTGCCTGGATGAAGGTTTCCTGATGGACGAGGACGACTTCGACGAGGCTGGTGCCACCCGTCATGGCTTCGCGGCCGAGTTCGTAGCCGCGGCGGAGAGAAGATTCCCCACCGTCGAGGAGGTAGGAGCCCAGAGCGGATGCGTAGTTTTCCGCGAACGTCGGAACGCGTTTGCGTTTGGCGGCGGTAACCGATTTCATTGAGGCCGTCCCAGGAAACGAGCGACGAAAATGAGGGCATCGTCGCTGCCTTTGCAATGTTTGGCGAGGATGCGGTCTGCGGCGCGCTGCGGCGTCTCGTGAAGGAACAGATCGTCGGAAAATTCGCTGCGAATACCGTCGGTGGCAAAGGCAAGAGTGTCACCGGGGCAAATCGAAAGTGTGGCGGACTGGAGCGGTGGCAATAGCGAACCGACGACGCCGGGCCGAAGGAGAAGCGATTTGTTGCCGATTTCCGTGGATTTGGAGGAGCGAACCAAGATGCCCTGGACGTTGCCGACGCCGAGCCAAGTGAGCGTGTGCTCATTGAAGTCGATAGCGGCGAGACTGAAGACGACGCCGCGGCTGGAGCGCAGCGCTTCGTGACACCTGTGAACCAGGCTGACGAGCGGTTCGTCCGGAAAAGATTTGAGGATCTCGGCAGCGGTGCGAGAAGCGGACGCGGCGATCTTGCCATGACCGATGCCGTCAATGGCGGCAATGAGCGCGCGGTCGGGAGTGCATTCAACAAGAGACAAATCGCCGGATTCGACACCGACGCCCGGTGCGAATGAAGCGATGCCGAAATCGACGGGCGCTACTCTTCTTGCAGGTCTGGATGCCATTTGGTCACTTTCACGACGGTGCCTTGGCCGGGGGACGAGGCAATTTGAAATTCGTCGACGAGTCTGCGAACGCCGGGGAGTCCGAGGCCCAAGCTGCCGGAGGTGGAGAAACCGTCCCGGAGAGCGAGGCGAATGTCGCGAATGCCGGGGCCATTGTCGGACGCGACAATGAGGATGCCCTTGCGGCGGGATTGACGGAGAGTTTGCAGGGTGATCTCCCCTTTTTTTGCGTAGGAGACGATATTACGCGCGAGTTCGGAAATGGTGGTAGCGATGAGGGTGGCATCGACCGCAGAGAAACCAATCTCGGTGGCCAGCACTCTGCCCTTGTGGCGAGCGAGGACGATGTCTTGATCTGAGTTGATGGGCACCCGAATTTCCTCGGCCAAAACACCACTCACTTTCAGTTGATGTTTTTGAACTTCTGGTTCAAATACGCAAGCCCTTCTTCCAAGTCGAGGGCTGTGCCGACGCCTTCCAGCGTCAAACCAAGTTGAACCATGGCAAAAGCAACTTCAGGCTGGATGCCGACGATGACGGTTTCCGCGCCACGCAGGCGAATCATCAACGCAATTTCGCGAAGCGTGCGAGACGCGAACGAATCGAGAACGTCCATGGCCGTGACGTCGACGATAACGGCGCGCGAACGGAACCGAACGACACGCTGCACCAGAGCCATGCGGAGATGCTCCAAATCCGCGTCGGAAAGGGCAGCTTGAATGGTTGCGATCAAAAACTCGCCCTGCTTCAAAATGGGGACTTCCAAGTAGACCTTCTTCCAGACGGCCTATCGCGGTTCAGACGACGGCACGACTTTGTATCCCAAGAGTCGTTCGGCTTGTTCGATACCACCTTGCAAATCACCGACGGTGTTCATCTTTCCAAGATCCACACCGATGGTGACGAGGGTCTGGGCAATTTCTGGGGAAAGTCCGGTGACGATGACGGTTGCGCCGAGAAGCCGAGAGGCTTCGACGGTCTGAACCAGGTGGTTCGCTACGGTAACGTCCATGGCGGCGACACCGGTGATGTCGATAACGACGACCTTTGCGCGATTGGTGCGAATACCGCGAAGCAGCTGTTCGGTCAACTGGCGGGCGCGCTGCGGATCGATGACGCCGATGATAGGGAGAATGAGCAAGCGTTCGCGAACCTGCAAGACCGGCGTGGAGAGTTCGCGAATGGCTTCCTGCTGCTGGCGGATGACGCGTTCGCGCTCTTGCACGAAACCGACCGCCACCGTATTGGCGATACGGTTTGCCGCGGGTTCGTACGCGTCGAGAATGCGATTCAACTTTTCGAAGTCAGCCTGATACTTGGCGAAGAGGGAGCGGGCGAGGACGTCGCGCAGGAGGAGCACGATACCGATAACTTCGTGAGTTTCAACGCCTCGGGGAATGATGCGTTCGGAAAGGTTGCGAGCGTACGCCTGCAGAGCTTCGAACGTCCCGGTTTCGAGAGCTTCGACGTAGCTGTCGTAAACCGACGTGGCTTCCGCGAAGATTTCGTCCTTGGTCATCGCCGTAAGGAGGCGCGTTTCCGAAATCCTGCGCAGCCATTCTTCGCGGAGGTGCGTCCTATTCTGACGAAGGTGAGCAACAAGCTCTCGTAAAAGTTCCGGAGGTGCCTCGTTTCGTTCGAGTTCCGGAGTACTGAGATCGCGCGGCGACGATGCGCGGGGCGGGTTCTCACGTTTTGCCATAAAGCAACGCTCCTAGGTGTCATAGGACTTGCGCCGACAGTGGATAGGGCGAAAGCCGGACACGCCGAATTAAAGGAGAAATAACACGGCTAACTCTGACCTCTCAATCGAGCAAAGGCCTGCATGGTGCGTCAGGTAAACACCTTACGACATTGATGGAGAGACGCAATGATTTAGGGTGGGGGGTACAAGGATACCGCAAGAAATTAGGAGGAAACACGAATCTGGAGGGCTAGTGGCCTCAAAAAAAGTGCCACAAGGGGTTGAGTAGGGCTTTACACGAACCAAGGGTGGTGATACATTTTCTTCCCGTACCGCCATCTGATGCGCCAGGCGGCTGGGCCTCTGATAGAGAACCTGCCAAACGTGTGTCCTTTCAACGGCTTAGCGTTGCAAGGACCCCTCAACCGCAACCCGGTTGGGATGTTGCGAAAAGACACCTCCAAACGGGGAATACTGAGTCGTCTCTCTTCGCGCGTTGTGTGCCCGGCCCCCAGCGTATGGAAGGCGTGAAGAGACCAAAGGGGACACCTTGCTCAAGCTAAGAAAAGTCGAAATCACTGGATTCAAATCGTTCTGCGAACGAACGGTTGTGACGTTCAGCGGCACGGGTACGACGTGCATTGTCGGGCCAAACGGCTGCGGCAAATCAAACGTGGTGGACGCGATTTCGTGGGTGCTGGGCGAGCAGAGCCACAAGAGTCTTCGCGCTGGGCGGATGAGCGACTGCATCTTCAACGGCACGGTGAAGCGGCCGCCGCTGGGTTTGGCGGAAGTGACGATCACGATGGAAGATCCGGAGCTTGCCGAAGCGGCGCGGTTCGTAATTGATGGCGCGGAGAAAGACGAAAAAGCGCTGAGCGCAGAAACGCAGAACGGCACGGAAAATTCCGATATACCGATGATCGTAGAGACGGTGATTCCGCTGGATATGCCTGCGGATGAGACGATTCCGATGGTGGACGCGATCCCGGTCGAAGAAGCCGCGGAGGCTGCGGAAGCGACTGCGGAAACCGACGCAAAGATCGTTGCGACGGGCAGCGAACCCGCGTTTTTAAAGAGCAAGAAAAAGAAAAAAGCGGAAAAACCGGAAATTGTGGCGAAGCCGGGCGAAGTGGTGGTGAGCCGGCGTTTGTATCGCAGCGGACAGAGCGAATACCTGATCAACGGGCGCGTGGCGCGTCTTCGCGACATTCAAGAGATGTTTATGGGGGTCGGACTTGGCCCCGATTCCTACGCAATTATCGAACAGGGTCGCATCGGCCAGATTCTTTCGACGAAGCCCATGGAGCGGCGCGCGATTATCGAAGAGGCCGCCGGCGTAACGAAATTCAAAACGAAGAAGCGCCTTGCGGAAGCGAAGCTCGAGTCTTCCAAGCTTAACCTCGCGCGCGTGAACGACATTGTCGTCGAAGTGGAAAAGCAGCTTGGTTCGTTGAAGCGCCAGGCGGCGAAAGCGCGGCGCTATGCGGAAATCCGCGAGCAGATGCGCGGGATTGTGCGGCAGATGCTGGCGGGCAAAGCGCGCGAGATGGAAGCCGAAGCTGCGCGCATTACGAAAGCGCTCGAAGAGTTTGCGTCGGCCGAACTGCAACACGCCACCGCGATTCAGCAGCAGGAAGGCGAGCAGGACCGTCTGAATCAACGCGTCTATGAGCTGGACACGGAAATCCGGCAAAACCAAAATCAATTGAACTTGACGGCGCTCGAAGCGGATCGCGCGGAGAACCGGATTGCGTTCAATACACAGCGCGCGGAAGAGCTGGCGGCGCGGCGCGGACAATTGAGCGCGGACATGAGCCAGGTGAGCGCGCAAGCGACGGAATGGCAGACGCGGAGCGCTTCGCAACAGCAGAACGTGGCGATGTTGAAGGAAGAAGCGACCGGACTGGCGGCGAGAGTCGAAGAACTTTCGACGCGAGCCGCGACGCGCGCAACGCAGATTGCCGAGGCGGAAACGCGGATCGAATCGCTGCGGATGACGGCGGCGCAGGCGGGCGACAGCTTGTTGCGTTTGCACGGCGAACAGAAGCAAGCCGAAGAAGCGCTGGTTCATCAAGGCGAAGCGCTGCGGCGCCGCGAGGCGAGCGAACACGAATTGCTCGAGAGCTCAATCGGTTTGCGGGCGCAAGCCGAAGAGGCTGCGCATGAACTCGAAGCGGCAAACGCTCACTTGAGCCTGCTGAAGCAGCAGGCGAGCGAACTGCAATCGAAAATCGTGAGCTTGCGCGCGGAGCGCGAGACTTCGCGGAAGCAAGCCGAAACGCTGCGCGATTCGCTGGCGGGAGTTCGCGCGCGCCATGCGACCCTGACGCAAATTCTGAATGACCGGTCCTACACGGCGGACGCGGTGCAAAAACTCTTTGCGGCGAACGAACGCGGTGGCGGCCAGGATTTCCGCGCGGTGGGCGTGCTGGCGGATTACGCGGAAGTTCCGGAGGAACACGAAGGCGCGATCGAGCAATATCTGCGCGATGAACTGGAATACGTGGTCGTCGAGACGTTCGATCACGCGCGGGCGGGCGTTTCTTTGTTGCGCGATGAAGTCGGCGGGCGCGCGACTTTTTTTGTGGACTCGACGCGAAACATGAAGGTGGACGACTACGAACCGATTATTCCCTTCCGCATGGAAGACGGCGTGGTTTCGCGGATGGACAAGCTGGTCGAGTTCCGCGATCCGCTCGGCGCGGCAGCGAAACAATTTTTGCCGAGATTGCGTGCAGCTTATTTGACCGAGAGCGTGACCGCGGCGGAGAGCCTCGCGAAAGATAATCCGCAGTATGCGTTCGTGACGCCGGACGGGACTTGCTATCAAGGACGCATGGTGACGGGCGGACGCCCGGATGAAGCCGGCCCGCTCGGAATGAAGCGCGAATTGCGCGCGCTCGACGCCGAAGTGATGCAGCTCGAAGCGCGCATGAGCGAGATGCAGGCGGAGATCGAGCGAATCGCGGCCGCGCTGCAGGAAACCGAAGTGAGCATCGATTCCGTGTCCGCGAAACAACGCGACGCCGAACGCGACGTCATGGGCGCGTCGCACAAGCATCAAGGCACGCAAAGCGAACTGGCGCGCCTCGGACTGGAATTGACGGTTTGCCAGAGCGAACTCGCGCGGTTGCGCGCCGAAGTCGCCGGCGCGGAGCACCGCGCTTCGATGGCGAAGAGCCAGCATGCGACGGCGGCGGCGACTCGTGCCGAAGCGGAAGCGGAGAGCGCGCGGTTAACCACTGCATTGGCCGAACTGCGCGGGTCGGTGCAGACCGAGCAGGATGAGCTGGCCGCGGGACGCGCGGAGCTTGCCGCACGCAACGAACGGCTGAGCGCGGCGGAAGCATTGGCGGCGCGGCTTGCGGAAGAGCGCGAGGAACTGGAACGCCGTGAGATGGCGCTGCGTCAGCAGGAGACATCCATCGCGGCTGAGACGGAAACTCTCACGGCGCAGAGCGAAGAACTGGCGCGGCAACTCGAAGGATTGCAGGCCGAAAAGACGCGGCTGACCGCTCGGCAACAAGAGATGGAGCAGGAATGGGAAGCGGCGCGGACGCGCCTGACGCAGATGGAAGACCATTTGCGGATGGGCCGGCAGTCGCTGCAGGAAATGCGCGAACAGAGAAGTCATGCCGAAGTTGAGCGCGCGAAAAACGAAAGCGACTGGCAACACTTGCGCGAGACGTGCATGAGCGAAGTGAACGCCCAACCGGAAGATCTGATTGCGAGCGAGACGGCGTTCATGAGTGGCGAAGAACTGGCGCTGGCCGAAGCAAACTATCGCGAGATGAAGCAGCGCATCGAGAACATGGGCGCCGTGAACATGATGGCGCTGGAAGAGTTCAACGAGTGCGACCAGCGGTTCACTTTCCTGACGCGCGAGCGCGATGATTTGCTGCAATCGATTGCGGACACGCAGCAGGCGATCGCCGAGCTCGACCTGATTTCACGGGAGAAGTTCGAGCAGGCGTTCAATGCCATCAACGCGAACTTCTCGACTGCGTTCCACACGATTTTTGGCGGCGGCATGGCGGAGATGCGCCTGACCGAGCCGGACAGCAGCGGCGATGCGGGCATCGACGTCGTTGCCTCGCCTCCGGGGAAAAAATTGCAGAACGTGCTGCTTCTGAGCGGCGGTGAGAAAGCGATGACGGCGCTGGCGCTGCTGATCGCGATTTTCCGCTACCAGCCAAGCCCGTTCTGTATTTTGGACGAAGTCGACGCGCCGCTGGACGAAGCGAACGTCGGGCGCTTCACGCGTTTGATCGGCGAAATGAGCGCACAGACCCAGTTCATCGTCGTGACCCACAACCGGAAGACGATGGAAACCGGCAGCGTGCTCTACGGCGTAACAATGCAGGAGCCTGGCGTTTCGAAGATCGTCAGCGTGCGCTGGGAAGGCGACGAAGCGCCGGAATCGAAGAAAGCCCGCACAGCGGCGGCTTAGCAGAAGTCATCAGTTGTCAGTAATCAGTTTTCAGTTAAGAACCATCAAGGGGCGCAGATGCGCCCCTCTTTTTTATTAAGCCGCGTCATTCGGGAAACACCCGCGGAAAGTTTTCAAGATAAATTCACAGGCAAAAGTTTTTCAGTGGCTTGGCGCGAACGGCCGCCTGCGCTAGAATGTGCAAACTCAGTCGAGGGGTTGTTGTCTGTGTCTTCTGCGCCTGCCATGAAAACTTTACGGGAAACCCAGTTCGCCGGATTGACGCCGAGCGCGCGCGGAAAAGTGCGCGACATCTACGATTTGGGCGACAAGCTGCTGATTGTCGCCACCGACCGGCTTTCCGCGTTCGATGTGGTGATGCCCACACCCATTCCCGATAAGGGCAAAGTTCTGACGCAGCTTTCGCTCTTCTGGTTCGATTTGCTCAAAGATGCAATTCCGAATCACGTTTTAAGCGCGACGCAGTTCCCTACACCGTTCGACAAACATCAAGAGGAGCTTGCGGGGCGCTCGATGGTGGTGCGGAAAACGCAGCCGCTGCCGATTGAGTGCGTCGTGCGCGGATACGTCAGCGGTTCCGGCTGGAAAGATTACAAAGCGACGGGCGCCATCTGCGGGATTCCGCTTCCGTCGGGACTTGTGGAATCCGATAAATTGCTGGAACCGATTTTTACGCCCGCGACGAAAGCAACCAGCGGGCACGATGAAAATATTTCGTTCGAGGGCGCGGCGGCAATGATCGGAAGAGAACTGGCCGAAAGAGTTCGGGCGGTAAGTATCGCGATTTACAAGCGCGCGAGCGATTACGCAACGCCGCGCGGAATCTTGCTGGCCGACACGAAATTTGAATTTGGTTTGCTGAACGGCGAACTGATCTGGATTGACGAAGCTCTCACGCCGGATTCTTCGCGCTTCTGGCCCGCCGCGCAATACAAGCCGGGCGGAGCGCAGCCGTCTTTCGACAAACAGTTTGTTCGGGATTATCTGGAGCGGATTCAATGGCCCAAAACCCCGCCAGGGCCGGAATTGCCTCCAGACGTGGTGGCAGCAACGCGGGCCAAGTACCGGGAGGCGTATCGCATCCTGGTGGGCCGCGAACTCGATTAACAAAACAAGTTGTGGAGGCCCGGGCGGCCGGAGCGGAGTGTGCAATCGTGAGGGATCAACTCGAAGGACTGGTCACGCAGATGGTGGACCGCGGCATTCTGTTTGACGAAGCGGTCGGCGAATTCGAGAAACGTTTTATCAAGAGCGTTCTGGACCGGGCGGAAGGCAATCAATGCCGGGCCGCGAAAATCCTGGGGATTCACCGGAATACCTTGAGCCGCAAGATTGGCGAGTACAAGCTGAGCGACGGAAGAAGAGCGCGGCGATAGACTTTCGCAGGAAAGCGGCCGGCTTCGGAAAGCGCCCACGACAACAATTCGTGAAAAAAAAGAAGGCCTCTGGCGAACCAGAGGCCTTCTTCCATTCGGGATAACGATGATTCCCAGCTAATCCGTCAGTTGCTCGGCTTCTTGGGAGCAGGACGGCGCACGGGCGGCTTCTTCGCTGCCGGCTTCTCTTTTTCCTTGGGCAGGTCTTCGGCGTTCACCTTGGCCTTATCCCAATGGAGCATGAAAGCGGGAGCTGGATCATAGCTCTCGAGCGTGCCGGTGAAGCGCGGAGCCGGCGTGTCGTCTTTATTCAGCTTGCCCGCTTCGGGCTGGCCGGCGACCTTCACTTCCATATCTGGCGCGGTGGCTGCGTCAAATTCCGCCTGGCTGGTAACGAAAGCGAGCTTCAAGACCACTGGATCGGCGTCCGTTGCGGGAGCGGTGACTTCAAACAGCTTGCCGGGGACATCCGGGAATTCGAGGCCGCATGACGCAAACCACGTTACTTTTCCCTTGTCGCCGCCGGCTTTCAGGTCGGTAATGACGGATGCGATGGTCATATCTTTACGCGCTGCGTCGAGGTCGGCTGAGCTCAGCAGCTTGTAGGTGTCCGGACGATCCGCTGTGGAACCAGCGAGCTGAAGCAATTCATTGAATTCGGAATCGGAAAGGATGTCGCAAACCGTGCCGCCCTGGTAGGCCAGGATGAGCTTTTTCAAGTAGGGCGTCAGCTGCTTTTTCTGCGCGTCCGTCGCGGCCTTCGACGTGATGGCTTTGGCGACATGCCAGAAGCCATCCATCTGCTGCGGCGGAGTCATGGCGAGGTACGTCTTGCCGAGAAGATAGTGAGCGACGGGATCGTCAGGATTGATCGCGAGGACGGCCTTGAAGTAGCCGGCTGCGCCGGGATAATCCTTCTGCACGGTGGCGGCTTGCGCTGCGGCATTATTGAACAGCGTTGCATATTGCTTCTTCGAAGTGGCGAAAGCTTCGTCGGTCGCGCCTTCGGGCTTCTTCACATCGTCGAGCAGTTTGAGGCAAGTAGCAGTCGCGTCGCGCTGGCCTTTCGCCTGCGTCGATTGATCGGCGGCGGGCAGCGCGAGGTAAGAACTGGCGCGGGCGTAGCATGCCTGTGCACGGACGAGAGAATCGGCCTTGTCACCAAGCGAAACCAGCTTGTCGGCGGTTTCCATCAGCTTGACGTAATTCTTCTGCGCGCCGTAGGCCTGAAGATAGGCGGGGTAGACATAAATGAGCAGCGCGGAGTTCGGATACTTCGAGACGAAATCATCGAAACACTTCACCTGCGACGCGGGAACTTTGTCGTCGGCGCAAGCTTTGTAGGAGTTGTACTCCGCCATCGTGTACGGCTGCTTGCTGCCGCCTTGATCCTGGGCGCCGCCTGCGGCGGCGGCTTGGGCATACGCGCCCGAGGCGCTGCCAAGAACAAGACACAGGGTCATGAGTACCGCCAACCCTGTCATTCTGCGTGTTGCGTTCATTCCGATTCTCCTCGCTAAGGAACCTGGAAGATTAGACTCCGTTGCACCGCAGAAAGAGTCCAGCGGAGGCAACAAATCGATATTCGTAAGAAGTTTCGCTCGTTATTGAAACTTTGGGATTATAAGAAAAGGAAGTGCGCAACCGCAAGCCGTAACGTTGCTGCAAGGTGTGGAACGATTTGCGGCGACATCTATGCGGTTCGGGACGGACGCCAGGTAATCCCATATGCTCGCCTTTTCACCGTCGAATGTGGCTCAGGCCGGGGAAGCTTTGCCACTCGCACACCCTGAGGATAGGATGAGTTTCGCACGAAAAAAGTGGCCCGGGAGAGAAGAATTCTGATGGCGACGATAAGCGAAACAAATGCGGGACAACTTAATAAAAACACTCCGCTGGCCGGCAAAGTTGCGTTGGTCACCGGCGGCAGCCGCGGCATTGGGCGCGCGATTGCCATGAAGCTTGCGAGCCTCGGCGCGGATGTCGCAATCTGCGGGCGCGATGCAGCGAAGCTGGAGGAGGCGGCAGCGGCACTGCGCGCGTTCGGTGGACGCGCGGAAAGCTTTCGCGCGGATGTGACGAAAGCGAGCGAAGTGGCCGAACTCGTGCGAAACGTCGAAGCAAAATTGGCACCGATCAGAATTCTGGTAAACAACGCAGGAATGGGCTTATTTGGCCCAGTTCATGAAAAAACGGAAGAAGAGTGGGACCGTTTGATGAACACGAATTTGAAGAGCGTGTTTCTCGTTTCGCGGGCCGTCGTTCCCGGAATGATTCGGAACGCCGGCGGGGACATTATCAACATCAGTTCGCTGGCCGGGAAAAATGTATTCGCCGGCGGCGGCGTGTATTGCGCTTCGAAATGGGGCGTGCAGGGATTGAGCGGATGCATGGCGGAAGAGTTGCGCGAGCATCGCATTCGCGTCAGTACGATTTGCCCGGGAAGCGTGGCGACGGAATTTTCGGGACGAGGGCCGAAGGATGCGACGAAAGTGTTGCGGCCGGAAGATGTGGCGCATGCGGTGGCGATGCTCGCGACGCAGGGCGAGCAGAGTTTCCTGAGCGAAGTGCAGTTGAGGCCGTTGCGGAAGGCCTGATTTTTTCCTCTTGACAATAGTCGTTATCACGACTATAGTCGCCCCATGAGTTCATCCCCGAAAACCAACCGGCACCAGCCGCCCCTGGAAGATCAGGTGTTCGTGGCGGTGCTCAAAGCCGCAGACCATCTGGGCCAGCAAGCGGAACAGTTCTTGAAGTCGCACGGATTGACGGGCACGCAATACAACGTGCTCCGCATCCTGCGCGGCGCGGGCTCCGATGGCCTTCCCTGCAGATACATCAGCGACCGGATGATTTCGCACGATCCGGACATGACGCGCCTGCTGGACCGTATGGAGAAGCGAGGCTGGATTACCCGCGAACGGCAGAAGGACGACCGGCGCGTGGTGAAAGCGCGCATCTCTTCCACCGGGCTCGACATCCTGAAAAAACTGGACCAACCCGTGCATGACGTGCACCAACAACAGTTCGAACACATGAGTGCCAGCAAACTCAGGCAGCTTGCGGAGTTGCTTGGGGAATGTCAAAAGTCCGCACCAAAAGAAATCCGGGAAGCATCTTAATTTTCAGTCGAAGAAAAAAGGAGAAAACACATGGGCCATACATTTCGTAAGTTCGCAGCAGCAGTAATTTTGACGGGCGCGATGGCGTTGCAAGCCAGCGCGGCGTCCACGACGTGGCAGATCGATCCGCAGCACACGGCAGCGCAGTTCGCCGTGAAGCACCTGATGATTTCGACGGTGCGCGGCGAATTCAAAGGCGTCACCGGCATGGTCGTATGGGACGACAAGGACGTGACCAAATCGACCGTGGATGTGACGATTGACGCAAAGACGGTCAACACGGGCGAAGAAAAGCGCGACCAGCACTTGAAAAGCCCGGACTTTTTTGACGTCGAAAAATTCCCGACGATTACTTTCAAATCGAAAAAAGTGGAAGCCGACGGCGCAGGCAAGCTGAAAATTACCGGCGACCTGACGATTCATGGCGTGACGAAAGAAGCAGTTCTGGACGTCGAAGGCCCGACAGCCCCGGTAACCGATCCCTGGAAGAACACGCGCGTGGCAGCGACTGCAACAACCAAAGTAAACCGTCAGGATTTTGGAGTGAAGTGGAACGCGAATATGGACGGCGGCGGAGTGGTGGTCGGCGATGCGGTTACGATCACGATTGATCTCGAGATGGTAAAGCAGGCCGCGAAGTAACGCGATCCACGGGAGAATGCAATCATGAGCAAGCCGGCACCGGTAGAGTATCCAGTTCACGAATTGATTCAGAATCGTTGGAGCCCGCGCGCATTCAGCGACAAGCCCATAACCGCAGAAGTATTGCGAAGCTTGTTTGAGGCGGCGCGTTGGGCGCCATCGAGCAACAACGAACAGCCGTGGGCGTTTATCGTTTCAACGAAAGACGAACCGGAAAATTACGAAAAAGCGCTCGGCTCGCTCGTGGAGTTCAACGCGAACTGGGCCAGAAAAGCGCCGGTGCTCGTGATTGCAGTTGCGGAACTGGCGTTCGCAAAAAACAACGCTCCGAATCGCAATGCCCAGTACGACGTCGGCGCGGCAAGTTTGCAGCTCTCGATTGAAGCAACCGCTCGCGGCCTGGTGGTTCACCAGATGGCGGGTTTCGATCCGGAGACGGCGAAGGAAGCCTTCAACATTCCACAGGGGTGGGAGCCCATTGCTGCAATGGCAATCGGCTATCCGGGCGATGCATCGTCTTTGCCCGAACCGTATCTAAGCCGGGAGAACGCCCCACGAACCCGCAAGTCGATCCGCGAATTTGTCATGAGCGGACAATGGGGGCATACTGCTGAATTCGCGAAGTAAATCGGGCGAAAGCGGCTTTCTGAAAAAATCCGATTCCCAGGACGGAAGATGACAGGGGACCAGCTTGGCGGGATGCACGGCACACTCGAGTTTTTGTTGCGACACGGGTACGCGGTGCTTCCCGCCCTTGTTTTTGCGGAGCAGGTGGGGCTTCCCTTTCCGGCGACGCCGTTCTTGCTCGGCGCCGGGGCGCTTGCGGGGCGTGGCCACCTGAGTTTCTGGTTCTGCCTGGTGTTGTCGGCGGTTTCCGCGGTGCTCGCCGACGGTCTGTGGTACCAACTCGGCAGGAAAAAAGGCATCAGCGTTTTGCAGTTCCTTTGCCGGATTTCGTTGGAACCGGATTCCTGCGTGCGGCGCACGGAAGGCGTTTTTGCAAAGCAGGGGGCGCGGTCGCTATTGGTCGCCAAATTCGTTCCCGGCTTGAGCACGGCAGCTCCTCCGCTCGCCGGAATTTTTCATATGCGCGGCCGGAGGTTCTTGCTGTGGGACGCGCTTGGGTCACTGCTCTGGGCCGGAACATTCCTGCTGACCGGCTACATCTTCAGCGGGCAGATTGAAAAGATTGCGGAGCGCGCGGCGTCGCTTGGCAGCGGGCTGATGGTCCTCTTGGTTGGTGCGCTTGCTGCCTACATTGCGTGGAAGTTCATTGGGCGCCAGAGATTCCTGCGCGAGTTGCGCATCGGGCGCATCACACCGGAAGAGCTGAAAACAAAAATTGATGCGGGCGAGGAGCTGGTGATTGTCGATTTGCGGCACTCGCTCGATTTTGAAGCCGACCCGGAGACGATCCCGGGCGCGTTTCGCATGGACGTGAAAGAACTTGAGGAAAAGAGCGACCGGCTGCCGCCGGACCGCGAAGTGATCCTCTACTGTACTTGACCAAACGAAGCTACAAGCGCCCGTGTGGCGCTGCTCCTGAGAAAGCAAGGCGTGAGGCACATCCGGCCACTGCAAGGGGGACTGGATGGCTGGCGGGAAGCTGGATTTCCGCTGGAGGCGGTGAAGGGCGACGAGGATCAGAAAGAGCTTCAACGAGCGGATTAGGCTACCCACCCCCCTCCCCCTGTTTTTCGTAAGTATGAGGAATAAAGGAGTTAGCGCGAGGGTAGGGGGTAGTGTCGAGCGCGAATTCCCAAAATGGAACGCGAAGGGCCGATTAGTTGTCAAAGAACGAACAGGCTGCGGGCTGGCCGCCGCCGGGAAACAGTCCTGTTATAGCATATGTGTCAAGTTGACGTGATTCGAAACAGGACGAGAGAAGAAGAGCGCCCATCCTTTGCAAAACTCAAAAAGCGCAAAGGGTAGGCCACTCACGCTTACTGAATTGGATCAGTGCGAGTCTTTAATCGGCGGCATTCTAGGAGGCCCTGAGAATGAAAAGAATAATGATCGTTGTTATCGGTTCATTCGTACTCGCACTCAGTGGAGCTTGGAAAACCGCCACTGCGCAAACTTTCCCAGCCTCTGTAAAGGATCCATTTTTCGGGATCACATATAGTCCGGCCAATGTTCATTTTGACGCCATGCCACTCGCGATCGGCAAGCGCTGCAAGGACATAAAGCGCTGGAGATATGTTCACTCTTGGATCTACAGTCATGTGAAAAAGTCTGAAGCCGAGTACTTTATCGTTTATGGATTCATCAGAGCGGAAGATGAGAAGAACCCAAACGGATTCTCAGTGGTTCCTGAAGACGACGATGGACTCATAGTCGAATTACGCAGTGACGGATGCAAAGTCGACCAGTGGCAATTCGTGCTGCAGAGAGAGACCCATCCCACAAAAGATAAGCCGATCTTGCTTTCTGACCAGCTGATGGACGAACTAGCGGCAAATCTGCTTGCTAGGTACGCGCGGGCATTCGGAGGTAAGAAGAATTTTCTTTCGCACCTGACCGAAAAAGCCAAAGACGAACTCCCACAGTCATTGCGCGGACAACTCGAAAAATTCGAGCAGGAATAAGGAGCGAGGGCGGGGCGGATGGGACACTCGTTCGGAAGCGCCTGAAAACTGAGTGATCAACCACGGGCGAGTGGGCGGGTGGCCGCGAGATCGAGCGTCTTTGATGACTCTGGGTGCCGGACCCTTTGGTTTGTAAGGGTCCGGGTTTAGAGTCACCTTCATGCACGGCCTGTATTATTACCATGCTGAAGCAAATACACACCGCGACTCACCCAGCAGCGCGTTTGGATCTGCCGATTGCATCGGGAGAAAATGCGGCTGCAACGGCCTGAGCTAATCGAAGCCTTACTTCCACATTCACCGCGAACTTGAGCGATTATGGAAACATTGGCCATTGGTATCTATGGACTGCCCTAGCTACCATTCGTACACTTAAGTTAGTGCGAAAGAGAAGCCAACAGCCTGCGCCCCCTCCAGCGACTCCTTTGGCCGCTGGGGGAGTCCGCTTGGGCGCCAACGCCTCATCGTACAATCGCGCCAGATACTACGACGTGAGTTTCGGGAGGTTCCTAAGTGAGGATCCGGTTGGATTCGAAGGTGGGGAGAATTTCTACACGTACGTTGTGAATGACCCGATAAACTTTGTAGATCCTCGTGGGTTGTATACGAGAAATCCTCACGTTCCTGCCCCATCACCTGCCCTGGACACATTTTTGAAGTGCATGGATGGATGTGGATTTCACGTTAACGTGAGTGCCACGACAAATGGTATTCACGCCGACAAAGGACACTACCTAGGGTCAAGCGTGGACATCACTCCTCCGGTCGGAGTTGCGGCAGACACCGTGTTCTGTTGTGCTGGAAGGTGTGGCGCGGCGCGCGGCCTCAACGAGTCGGAGCCGAACGGCGGCGAGAAGCTGGCGACTACCACTGGGGATAACTATCACCTATCACTCAAGCAGTTGATCCCACATCCGTACACGAAGAGTGTTATTCCCAACAGACC
This sequence comes from Candidatus Acidiferrum sp., assembly GCA_035295625.1. Lineage (GTDB taxonomy): Bacteria > Acidobacteriota > Terriglobia > Acidiferrales > UBA7541 > Acidiferrum. The sequence continues at coordinate 54,487 of DATGIS010000082.1, forward strand.
AGAGTGCAAACCGGGCGGGTGTACGGAGAAGAAGTCGAGTTCGCAGCCATCACCGAAGAGTTCAGAGCCTTCATTATTGAGAGTCATTTTCAATGCGCTTCTTTAGGTTTTGGATCTTTCGATATTCGAGGAGAACTTCGATTGTGAAAAAAATATTCCTAGTGTTCTCTTGTCTGTTTGTATTGGTTAAAGTAAGCGCTGCTCGACCAACAGACGATCCATGTGACCTTCCAAAAGATCTGAAGGCAACTGTTGAACAAAAATATCCCGGGACCAAGGTAGTGTCCCTATCTGACCTCAGCGAAGGCGACAGAAAGCTATTTCAAAAAGGGCATGCTGGCTGTCCTGGTTTGGTGAATGTGGATTTCTATGGTGACGGCAAGCCAACCTTGGCGCTAGCGTTGACGTCAAAGGGCAATACCGAACCAAAGACAAAGTTGGTGATAGCTCATAGAGCCGAGGATCGCTGGCAAGCGACAACTCTTGATAAAACGGATGGCCCTATCCCTGTAGTTTGGAGCGAGGCTCCAGGTGAATACAAAGATGTTTATGGACGAAAAAGAATCATTGCTGCCACGCCCGTCATCGTGTTTTGCGGATATTCGTCCTGGGCAGTTCTTTACTATTGGACGGATAACAAAGTTTCTAAAATTTGGGTGAAAGATTAGGAGAATCAGGAGACAGACGGGACGTTTTCTGATGAACGAAACTGAAACGCGAGTTTCATACAACCGCGCCAGATACTACGATACGGCACCCGGAAGGTTCCTCAGTGAAGACCCTTTGCGCTTCTTTTCAGGGGAAGTCAACTTCTATGGGTATGCCGAGGGAAACCCGCTGAACCTGACCGACCCGCTAGGCCTTTCGTGTCACTGCACTTATTCTCAAGCAACTGGACACATCAAATGCGTGGATAACGCCACAGGAAAAGTTGTGGCCGAAGGAAACGGGTACGCAGGTTACGGACACGGAAAGAATGATCCTGACATGCAGAATGTCGGATACGTAGGGCCCTTGCCGAGAGGCGACTACCGAATGGGGCCAACGCTAGACCGCAAGAAAACAGGCCCGATGACGATCATGCTTATGTACATCGGTGGCGCTGAGCCTTTTCCCACCAATCGGGACAAGGACATGTTCCGGATTCACGGGGACAGCAAGAAACATCCTGGAGATGCGTCGGAGGGTTGCATAGTGCAGGGCGGCGATGTCCGCAAGAAAATTACTAACGGGTGCGGGAAGGGCAGCATTCTTTCGGTGGAGCCGTGAAAGCTTACGGGGAGACAACGATGACCCGAGTTAGGCACTGCACCGCTTTTGTCGCGATTTTGGTCGCGCTGGTGGTCGTTCCCATCTCTGCTACCAACGAACAGAGTCAAAAGCAGCCAGATAACTCCCAGTTCGCAATCTTGGGAGTAGTCATCGGCCAAGATGATCTCGGCACGCTGGAAAAGAAGCTCGGACCTTCCAAACGCTGTCACACAAAGGAGCATGTGTCTATTGTTGGCTATACGAGCGGGGAAGTAGATTTAGTGTTCGAGTTTAGTGAGGTCGGTGGAGGAGACATTACGGGGTTTTACTTGGACCATGCTTCTCACTTGCCGAACTGCTCCTTTTCACATTTGGGGACAAAAGTCCTCGCCACTGTTGGTGGGACCTACTTGGGCATGAAGGAGGAAGCGTTCCTCGGCGCTTTCGGACATCCCCAAGTGAAAAACAAACAGGGTGAATGGAGCTATCACTGGACCTGGAAAGAAAAACTGACCGAAGCCGAGAAACAAAAAGCAGAGATTGCGACTCCAGGATACGCACCGTCGGATGGGGCAATCGCTTCGGTTGATGTTAAAGCGCGATTTTCGAAAGGCATGCTTCAGTATTTCTATATTTCCAAGCTCGAAGTGACGTAGACCGAGTCGCACCAATGAGTGACCCGCCCGAACGCTCGGGAAGTTAGCTGGCTAGTGAACGACTACTCATCAACAGGGTGCTGCTGAAAGCGGCCATTCGACCAGAAGTAGAGGTCGGCTTCGTATTCCTGCTCCGCCGAATCGACCATCAAGATCGCCTCTGCGGCCTGTACCTGGAACTTCTTCTTGGACGCTTCACCGAAGAACCTGCTGACAGGCACGCTACGGATGAAATAGTTAGAGGCTCCCTTGTCATCCGACTGCTCAACGACCGCCGCTTCGTAGGACTGTCCATCCTTCCGGCTGAAAACCAGGAACCTGTACCCTGCATCTGGGTGGCCAGCGGGGACAAGGAGAACAGCGTAGGATCGCGTCTTCGCGCCCTGGAATAGCCCCACAGCGACACCAGGACATGCTAGTGGCTTTTTTCCCTCCCACGTTTTCCTGGCATGCTCGCTGAGAGTCTGGGCCTGCTGAATCTTCCAAGTACTGTAGTCCGCTTTGAGACGGCTTTGAAGGTCCTGAGGCAAGGAAGCAGAGCTGCAGGAAGTAGGTTCGTCTGTCGTCTTTGCTATCGCAGGCGAGAGAGAACCTGCCTGCCGAAAAAGCAGAGCCGCCAGCAGCAAGTACATCAGTCCAAGAACAAAGCGTAGCCGAGTCATTTTAGCCTCTCCCAAAATCATCGCTCGCAGTCGTGGCAGTTGGGCAGCGGAAGGTCTCCGCGCCCCCCCTTCTTACCAGCGGGGATCTGCAGATGGATGTGCGGCTTGACCCACGGATGTGATGGATGTTCCTTCTCGTCAAGACCGAAGCCAGCACCACAACCGGCGGCAGCACACAGAATGCTCTTTGTAGCCATTGGGTTGTCGTAGTGAAGATCAACCGCCGGGTGCCCCGGGATCGTTTATCTAAAATGGTTGACATGGCAAATGGGGCGAGAGTATCACTACGATACGTCTAAGGAAAGTTTAGAGAGGCGGAGGGTGCCCCAGGTTCCGGTGTTGGGAACCTGGGTCTTGTAGTTGACTCTGGGTCTCGGCGTGTCGTCCCGCGTTTGCGTTCTCCATTCTCTCTGCTTGAACCGCTTGCGATGCCCACTGGTCTAAAACGAATTTACGGCCGCGGCCATCTCCACTTCCTCACGTTCAGTTGTTACAAACGATTGCCGTTCCTTAAAACCGCACAGTCGCGCGACGTTTTTGTGCGGGAGCTTGGCCGGTTACGCGCGGAATTTGGTTTTCGCATCATCGGATATGTCGTAATGCCCGAGCATGTGCATCCAGGTCATAGTTGGAAGAAAGTTCAAACCCGAGACCCAGGTTCCCAAGAGCGGAACCTGGGGCACCCGCGCTGTTTTCATAATCGTGGGAAATCACTTTGACAGTTCCTCGGGGCGTCTCTAGACTGATGCTCATGGTCGTGCACCTCAAGCCGGAGACTGAATCGCGACTGCAAGAACTTGCCGCCGCGACCGGCCGCGCGCCAGAAGAACTCATCGAGGATGCAATGACAGGATACCTTTCGGAGCTAACGCAGGTACGTGGCATGCTGGAAGATCGCTATGATGACGTAAAGAGCGGCAGGGTTCAGCCGATCGACGGAGAAGAGGCGTTTGCGCGGCTTCGCGAAAAGAGTCAAGAACACCGCCGTTCATGAGCGGGTTTGTTTTCCATCCAGATGCGGCGAAAGACCTTGGCGAAATTTGGGAGTATATCGCCGCTGACAATCCTGGCGCAGCAGACCGTGTTCTCACAGAAATCCATGAAGCGATTCTCTCCCTCGTCCGATTTCCTCACGCTGGGTACAGCCGCTCCGAACTGACGTCGAGACCGCTGCGTTTTCATCCGATACGGGATTTTCTGATCGTGTATGCCCCGGATGAAAAGCCCATTCTGGTGCTGGCTATACTCCACGGCCGTCGAAACCCCCGTGTGATCGCCGCTGTCCTGCGCGCGAGAAAGTAAAAAACGGGACGACGATTAGAGGCGAGGGAGGACGATGCCCTGCTGGGACTGGTATTTGCCTTTTTTGTCCTTGTAGCTGACTTCGCAGTCTTCGTCGGAGACGAAGAAGAGGACCTGGCAAAGGCCTTCGTTGGCGTAAATTTTCGCCGGGAGCGGCGTGGTGTTGCTGATTTCGAGCGTGACGAAGCCTTCCCATTCGGGCTCAAACGGCGTGACGTTGACGATGATGCCGCAGCGCGCGTAGGTGGATTTGCCGAGGCAGATGGTGAGCACATTGCGCGGAATGCGGAAATACTCGACGGAGCGAGCGAGCGCGAAGGAGTTTGGCGGGACGATGCAGACGTCGCCTTTGTAAGCGACGAGCGAGCGAGCATCAAAGTGCTTGGGATCGACGATGGTCGAATTGACGTTTGTGAAGATTTGAAATTCATCGGCGACACGAATGTCGTAGCCATACGATGAAACGCCGTAACTGATGACACCTTCGCGGACCTGCCGGTCGGTGAAAGGCTCGATCATCTTGTGTTCGAGCGCCATTTTGCGAATCCAGCGGTCTGGCTTTACGGACATCCACGCCTCCTGTTTTGCGTGCTGCGTTGGTGTTGCAAAAATGTTTTGTGCGAAAGCTGTACGATGAGACAGTCAGTGTATTGCAGGGCGTTGCGTCTTGACAACCCGCGGCGGTGCCTCTAGCATCGGGCGACAGTAGAAGCGGAGGATTGCGTGATTAAGCTGGACATTGTGAACGCGGTGCTGGCGAAGCTGGAAGGAGCCGGTGTGAGCCGCGTGAAAGCCGAGCAAGCAGTGGAAACGGTGTTTGAATCGCTGAAGAACGCGATGGGTCGCGGCCAGCGGATCGAGTTACGCCGGTTCGGCGTGTTCAGCGTGCGGCCACGGAAGACCGGCATCGGGCGCAACCCGCGAACGGGCGAAGAAGTGAACATTCCGCCGGGGAAGGCCGTTCGATTCAAGCCCGGAAAAGAACTGCAGGGACTCGAAGGCTGAGCAGTTTCGGCGCGCGTCAAGCGCGTTTCAATTTCAACGACAATTCCCTATTGTGAAGTTATGATGCTGCGCGCAGCACCACGCCCGGTTGGCGATTCTGCTGCCGACACATGAGCAACCTCGTCCGCACGATTCGGCTGCGCGATCTTCTCTATCTTTTCGTTGGCTCCGTCATTGGATCCGGGATTTTTATTGCGCCGGGCCTGATTCTGCGTCAGGTAAATGGTTCGGTCGGGCTGTCGCTGCTGGTTTGGATCGTGGGCGGCGGACTCTCGTTGCTGGGAGCGCTGACCTACGCGGAATTGGCGGCGGCAAATCCGGAAGCGGGTGGCCTCTATTGCTACATCCGCGATGGATTTGGCCCGCTACCGGCGTTTCTCTATGGCTGGTGCCTATTTACGGTGATTGCCAGCGGAACGATCGCGGCACTTGCGCGCGCGTTTACAAAATATCTGAGCGAAATTGTGCAGTTGAGCGAGTGGGAATCGAACGTCGTTTCGATCACGATGATCGTAGTGGTGACGGTGGTGAACGTATGGGGCACGCGCAAGAGCGCGGATCTGCAGAACGTGACGACGGCAATCAAGGCGGGGCTCGTGGTGCTATTAAGCGCCGCACTTTTTTCTACCGGACATCATGGAGGAGATATCGGCGCAGCGATGAAGACGGACCTGCATGGATTTTCCCTGCTGTCGAGCTTCGGCCTCGCCATGATCGCAGCGCTCTGGGCTTACGAGGGCTGGCAATTCGGGACGTATAGCGCCGGCGAAGTCGTGGAACCAGAACGTGCGTTTCCAAAGGCATTTCTGGTGGGTTCGCTCTTCCTGATTGGACTTTACCTGATTGCGGTGCTGGCTTACCTCGTGGCGCTCGGACCCGCAGCAGCGTCCGCGACGGACGCCATCGCCGCGACTGCCGCAAAGGCCGTGCTTGGAGAATGGGCGGGGAAGCTTGTGGCGGCAACCATCCTGATTTCCGTTTTCAGTTCGACCAACAGCGTGATTCTGACGGCGCCGCGGGTTTTCTACGCGATGGCAAAAGACGACTTGTTTTTTAAGAAGCTGGCGGAGGTCCATCCGCGATTTCACACGCCTGCGGCAGCGATCGTAGCGCTCGGATTGCTGGCGGTCGTGTTGACGCAGGCTGGAAAATTTTCGGAATTGGTGGAAGGCGTCATTTTCATTGGCTGGATTTTCTATGGGCTGGCGGGAGCGGCGATTTTCCCATTGCGGCGCAAGCTTGCGGGTAAAACGCTGCCCTATCGCGTGCCGGGATATCCGTGGACGCCGATTTTGTTCGTGCTATCGGCAATCGCAATCGTGGGAAATGCGATTTACCGAGCGACGATCGATCCGACGCAGTTCCGCCACGTTCTTGCGGCGCTGGCGCTGCTTGCGGCGGGAGTGCCGATTTATGTCTTCTGGAAAGCGAAGAGCAAATCGGAAACGCCCGGATGAGAATCGGGAGACCGGCTACAACAACGAGAGCGGGTCGACATCAGCGAGGACGGCGGTCTGCGGAATTTCTTTCGCGTCGCAATAAGACAATGCGCCAGAAAGAACTTGCGTAAGCCTGGCGCGGCTTTTCGACTTTAACAAAAACTGAAAGCGATGGTCGCGCTTGAGGCGAGCCAGCGGGGCGGCAGCCGGTCCCAGGACCCGGATGGCTTCGCCATTCTGCGGCGCGAAATATTGCGAAAGTTCCCGCGACCATTGAATCGCCCGCTCGAGGCTTGTGTCGCGAACAATCACATTTGCGAGTGAAGTGAAGGGCGGATAGGCCATGACGCGCCGAAAGTGCAGCTCACGTTCAAAAAAGGAGGCGTAGTCCTGTTTCACGGCGTCTTGAATCGCGTAGTGATCGGGAAAGTAGGTTTGAATCAGGACGCGTCCGGGCAAATCTCCGCGACCCGCACGACCTGCGACCTGAGTGAGCAATTGAAACGTGCGTTCCGCGGCGCGAAAGTCCGGCATGGTCAGCGAAGCGTCGGCACTGACGACGCCCACGAGAGTAACGCGATGGAAGTCGTGGCCCTTCGCGAGCATTTGCGTGCCAACGAGAATATCCAGCGCGCCGCCGGCGAAAGCGCCGAGCGTCTCCTGGAACTGGCGCTTCGTACGGGCGGTGTCTCGATCGAGGCGGGCGATGCGAGCTTTCGGGAATTCGTGTCGCAAGCGTTCTTCAAGTTGCTCCGATCCTTCGCCGAAGAAATAAACATATTTTGACTGGCACTTCGGACACTGTTTGGGGATTTGCTGGATTGAGCCGCAGTAGTGACATTCGAGGCGGTTGCGGCTTTTGTGGTGCGTCACGGAGATGCTGCAATTTATGCATTGCACCGAGGCGCCACAGCTGCGGCAAAGAACCGACCAGGAGTAGCCGCGGCGATTGATAAGGATCAGCGCCTGGGTGCCGTTGGTGAGACATTCCTCGATTCCGACGTGCAGCGCGGAAGAAATCGGGCTGGTCTTGTGCGTCCGCTGGAACTCGTCACGCAGGCTGATGATTTCAACGCTCGCGAGAGGGCGGGAGGCGACGCGGGCGGCGATGTTCAGTAGTTCGTACTTACCTTCGCGCGCGTGATGGTAAGTTTCGAGCGATGGCGTCGCGGAGCCCAGAAGAGCGAGAGCGTTTTCGAGTTTTGCCCGGACAATGGCGACATCGCGGCCGTGATAGCGCGGCGTCTCTTCCTGCTTGTAGCTCGATTCCTGCTCTTCATCGACGATAATGAGTCCAACATTTTCCAGCGGCGCAAAAATCGCGGAACGAGTTCCCACTACCACGCGCGCTTCGCCGTGGCGTACGCGCCACCATGCGCGGGCACGCTCGACATCGCTGAGCGCGGAGTGGAGCACGACGACACCTTCGAATTGAGCGCCGAACCACGCGCGGCACTGGCGGCCGACCCAGAGAGTGAGCGCAATCTCGGGTACGAGCACGATCGCGGTCTTGCCACGGGCCAACGTGTCCTGCACAGCGCGAAGATAGACTTCCGTTTTTCCGCTGCCTGTGACGCCGTGCAGCAACTGCACGCCAAATTCGCCGAGTTCGAATCTCGCGCGAATCGCGTTGAAGGCAGATTCCTGCGCCGGGTTCAGCGTGTGGGCGGGCGGTTCGTAACCGGCGTCGAAAGGATCTTCCGCTGGGTCGAGCGGTTCTTCCCATGAAGAGAGGACGCCATCGCGAAGCAGGCGTTCGACCACGGAGCGCGAAAGATGCGCCAGCTTCAAGAGTTGCGGTAACGGCAGAGGGCCGCGCTCGGTTTCAAGGAGGGCGCGGAGCCGTTCTAGTTTTTCAACGTCCACCTTTCGGCCTTCCGCAATTCCCTTCCACGCGATAATCCGCTGCGTTCTTTGCTTGCGACCCTTGACGACTTCCCGGATCTCGACTAACCCACGTCGCTGCAAGCGTTGAAAAACTTCGGCGGCCAGGCCGAGTTTTACCACCGCGGTAAGTGAGACCGGCTTGTTCTCTTTCAACAGTTCCAGCAAGGCGCGCGACTCTTCGCCACCAGTCTCCGCCAACAGGAAATTCTTTTTGTGGTCGTCGGCAGCCGCGCGGCCCGCCGCGGTAAGAGCGACTTCGTGTTGCGTGGAAAGCTCCGTCACGGGAGGAAGCATGGAACGAAAGACTTCTCCGACGGGCGCAAGGTAATAGGAGGCGATCCATTGGCCCAATTCGAGAAGCTTCGGCGTCAGAGCGGGGAGCAGGTCGATGACGCGCGTGATGTCGCGGAGTTTCGTGTCGCTCGGCGGTTGGCATGCAAGTTCGACGACAACGCCAACGATCGATTTCTGCCGGAACGGAACGAGCACACGGCAGCCGATCTGCACGGAAGCGCGCATCGGTTCGGGAATCGAATAGGTGAACGTCGTGCGGAGCGGAACCGGCAACGCGACGTTACAAAACGGAGCGGACATTTCGCTGGTTAGTGTAACAGCAGTGCAAAAACTTACCGGCCGATGAGCACAATACCAGCGAAAATTGCGAGGATGCCGAGCCACTGAAGGGGTGCGACGCGTTCCCGCAAAAGAATCGCCGCGAGGAGAACCGTCACGGCGCCGTAAAGCGAAGAGAGGACAGTTACGATCGAGACCTGTTCAAGTTGCATGCCGCGATTGCTCAAGACGAAGGCTCCGGTGTCGAGAAGACCCATGAACGCCGTTTGCCAATTTGCTGCGCCGCGAGGCTGTGCCAAGGGCAGACGTTTGGAAAGCAGAATGCTGAATGTCGTGATAGCGCCGGTGAGACGAATGATCCAGACGGTTGCGGAATAGCCTGTCACGGAAAGAACGCGAATGCCCAAAATCCAGAAGAGAAATCCGAACGCGACGGAAGCGCAAAGCGCCCACAAGATTCCGCGCCGGGCGAGATTCGCATCTGTGCTTGAATCGCCGGTGGATGGTTCACCCCGCGCGACGAGCAACACGCCGATCATTGTGCAAGCCATACCGCAAAGCCGCACTGGCGTGAGGCGCTCGCCCGTCAGCGCGGAGAGTGCCAGAGTTAGAGCTGGATAGCTCGCCGAGAGCGGCGCGACGACAGAAATTTTTCCGACTTCGAGGCAACGATAGAACGCAAGCATCGCCACCGAATTGAAAGCGCCAGCCAGAAATCCCCAGGCCCAAGGCCGCCAGCCTGAACCATCAAAGAGATGTCCCCAATTGTGAAAACGCCATTGAAAAAACGTGAGGAGCAGCAGTCCCCAGAGCTGCATGTAAAAGAGAGCGCGAAACGTGCCGATTTTTCGAGTTGCATAGCGCGCCAGGAAATCCGAGGTTCCCCACGCGAAGGCTGTGCTCAGACCAAAAAGAAAACCCATGCCGCGCTACGCCGGCTTGCTGCGTTTTACGGAGAGGCCGAGCTCGGCCATGACTTTCTGCAGATCTTTCCAGACTTCGCTTTTCGCGGCGGGATTGCGAAGAAGATACGCGGGGTGATACGTCGCAAGGAGCTTGCGGCCGCGAAATTCCTGCCATTCCCCGCGAAACTGCGAGATGCCGCGGTTCGTTTTAAGAATTGTTTGCGCGGCGGTGGCGCCGAGGCAGACGATCACTTTTGGCGCAATCGTGTCGATTTGCCGGAAGAGAAAGGGCGAACACTCCGCCACTTCATCGTTCTCCGGCTGGCGGTTTTGCGGAGGCCGGCACTTAACGACGTTGCAGATGTAGACGTCCTTGCGCTGCAAACCCATCGCCTCGATCATCTGCGTGAGCAATTTTCCCGCGCGGCCTACAAACGGCAAACCCTGTTCGTCTTCATCTGCGCCCGGGCCTTCTCCGACAAAAACAAGTTGCGCGTCCGGATTTCCGTCGCCGAAGACGATCTTGTTTCGCGTTTTGTGGAGCTTGCAACGCGTGCACTCACCGAGAGTTTCGCGGATAAGAGGCAGAGAATCGTTTGCAATTTTGTTTACGGTTTCGAACAAGGACGGCACTGATGGCGCCGCAGCCACCGCAGATTTTGGGGCGATTGTTGTGTTTGGTGCCGCTGGTTTCGCTTGGCGCTTTGGCAAACTTGGCTCCTCGCTTTGGGGCGTCGTTACATGTGTGACTGAGACCTGAGACGCTTCGCCCCGTTCGCCGGAATTGACGCGATCGCGATAGAGCTGGCCTACGCCGATGTCTTGGTAATAGCGCAGGCGGTCGGAGAGTTTTTGCTGGAGAGAGTCTGAGAGGCGATCGGTCATCGTCGAATCAGTCGGAGTGCTGCGCCGTCGCGCGCAAAACAGTGCGGAGGCGAACCACTTCGTCCAGGATGCGGTCTGCGACTTCGCGCTTGGTCATCTTCGGAAGGGGCAGGTCGCGACCATCGCGCGCAAATAACGTCACGACATTGGTGTCGAGGTCGAATCCCGCGCCTTCTGCCGTTACGTCGTTGGCCACAATTAAATCCGCGTTTTTTGCAGCGAGCTTCTTGCGTGCGTTTTCCGCGACATGATCCGTCTCGGCGGCAAATCCCACAACGAGCCGTCCGCCTTTTCCTGCGGCTGCGCTGGCCAGAATGTCTGGATTGGGCTCCAGGTGAAGCGCTAGTGAATCTTTGGACCGCTTGAACTTTTGCGACAACGGTTCCGCGGGCCGGTAATCAGCCACAGCTGCAGCGAAAATTCCGATGGAAGCATCGGAAAAATGCTGCCGAACGGCCTGCTGCATCTCGAGCGCGGTCCGCACATTGACGCGTTCAGCGCCCCCCGGCGTGTCCAGCGCAGTGGGTCCGGAAATCAAGACGACGCGCGCCCCACGGCGCGCCGCAGCATCGGCGACCGCATATCCCATTTTTCCTGACGAGCGATTCGTAATGTAGCGGACCGGATCGAGATCTTCACAGGTCGGTCCCGCCGTAACCACAACTGTCTCGCCCTCAAGGTCGCGGCGAATCTTCAGGGCTTCCCGGACAGTCGCAAGGATCGCTTCCTGTCCCGCCAGCCGCCCCGGTCCCGTCATACCGCACGCCAGATAGCCCTCGTCCGGGTGCACGATATGCACGCCACGCGCGCGCAGCATCTCAAGATTCTCTTGCGTCGCCGGATGGTTCCACATATTCACGTTCATCGCCGGCGCGAGCACAACCGGAGCCGTCGATGCCAAGTGCAACGTTGTCAGAAAATCGTCCGCGATTCCGCGCGCGAATTTCGCGATAACGTCCGCCGTTGCGGGAGCGACCAAAAGCAGATCCGTTCGCTGCGCCACAGCGATATGTTCGATCGCGCTTTCAAGATTCGCTTCGCCGCCGGATTCGGCGAACAGGTCGGTGATCACTTTTTGTCCGGAGAGCGCCGCAAAGGTGAGAGGCGTTACGAACTC
>DATGIS010000083.1:0-4588 GCA_035295625.1 Candidatus Acidiferrum sp.
ATAGTTCTTCCTTCGCCCAATCCAGCAGCCACGGACTCCATCCCTGCACCGATTGCTGGTATCGCAGCGAAAGCGAATGCCAGTAAAGCAAAACGGGCAGTTCAATCAACTCAACACCGAGAAACAGAACCGGTATAAAAATCAGTCCTTGCAGGAATCGCTTTTCAGTCAACTCCTCTGCAAAATCCCGAATCTTCGCGGCGAGTCTCAAATGCAGAAAGAGCCACGCGCCACATAACCCCAGTCCGACCCAAATGAAATACACCGTATAGCCGGCGCGCGAATAAGCGACTGCTTTTTCGTACCGTTCGTGGGAAAGCGTGTAACGCTCGGTGTCGGTCTTGGCTTCCGAGACAGGAGGATTTGTCGCAGGTTCCGCAGGTTGAGTTGTTGCAGGATCGACCGTCGGCTTTTCTTGCGCGACCAGAATTTCCTGAGAATTACCGCTAGCGCATTTTTTCGCATCGGACGCAAGCGAACTCACCGGCGCAGCAAGTGACAAGAAAACGGAACAACTACTTAGAACTACGACAAAGACACGGCCAAGCGAGCCGTTCTTCGGCATCTCTCCTCCCTGGTGCCTCAGTAAGAAGTCTGGTGCGCGGAGCCGCCACTCCGGGCGCCGCGAGTATGCCGCACCCGGAATTTGGACGCAACGGCTTCCGAGTTCTGTTAGCGGGCAGACGAGAACTTACCTTCTATTAGATGCGCCAAATTTCGATAGGAAAGCAGCGCTCGCACCTTACGGGGTAGGCACGCCGTGCGCCGTTTTGAGGCAGTAGTTTCGAACAGCCCCGCTGGTCGCCGCGCTTATATGCACAACCGAAGTCCAGTGTTCCAGCTTGTGATGCCGATATCGATGAAAGATATAAGCGGCGCCAATCGAAACGCCTGTCCCCGCGGCCTCGATCACGGCGAATGCAGGGTGATTGTCCACAATGTCATTCGTCAAAAAAATTTCCTGACGCCCTCGGCGCCGCATATTGAGCGTGGAAAAATAATCTAAAGTGCGGGAAGCTCCGGTCCCGGCAAACAACCAATCGTTCGTTCCATCCCAGAATCGATGCGTCGAATCAGTATTGCTTTTCCTTACGGAGGCGCTTTCCTTTGGCATAGGAGCTGAAGGCGCGTCCTGCGCTCTTGCAAATGGAGCGCCCGCCGCCGCAATAACGAAAGACAGTGCGGCAAGCGCTATTCCGTTTAAAACCGCTGGTCGAAAGTAGAGAAAACGTCGCTCGATTCGCATCGCTGAGAGTATAGACGTTTCGTCAATACCGCCATCCACCGGTTGCTTTATTCGCAGCCCTGTCCCATTGGGTGATTGCGCCCGCCCTTCCCGAAGCGTATTCTGCGGTTTCAAGCATGCAAAGAGTGGCCCATGAAAATGTTAGGTAACTCGCACAAACGTCTAGTTTCGATTGCCACCGTAGCGATTTTGGCTGCGAGCGTGGCGCTAGCCGCACCCGCCTTCGCTCAATCGCAGGACGATTCGGCGCAGTCCGTCGCAGAGGCGGCGCGCAAAGCAAAAGAGCGAAAGAAAGCCGCAACGAAAGAGAATCGCGTCATCACAGAAGATACGCTGAACCTTCGCCCTGCTTCCGCCGACGCAAGTGGTGCACCGCCGGCAGGCACAGTGGTAACGACGACTCCAGGCGCGGCTCCGACAGATTCTTCAGCCACTGCGTCGGCATCCGCCACAGATTCGACGAAGACGGTAGCAGCAGCTCAAACCGCGTCCGCGGCCCAGGATTCTTCACCAACGGGATCAGACCCAAAGAAGAAAGAAGAGCAAGCAGCCGAAGTTGCAAAAACGAAGGAATTGCTCGCTCAAGCGCAATCTGCGCTGGATCTCCTTAAACGCAAGCTTACTCTCGATTCAGACTCGTTTTTCTCCAATCCAGACTTCGCGCGTGATGCCGATGGAAAAGCAAAGCTCGACGAATTGAAGAGTTTGATCGGCGAAAAGCAGGTTTCGGTCGACGACCTGAAGGGCCGGCTCGCCGAACTTATGGAAAAAGCTGGAATCTCCTCCGACGCAGACAAGGCGGCTGCTCCGCCTCCGCCTCAGAACTAGCTCGCGCCCAAAAAACCAGTCGAATCCTTCTTGGGCTTTCCTCTCAATTCCTGGAACTTTTCGCATTCACTCCGCGTAGTCTAACCAGCAGGCGAAACTAAACCCAAATTCAATCGAGATGGCGATGCAACTCGTCCTGGAACAACTGTGCAAAGACTACCGCGGAAAACCAGCGGCGCTCCGCAATGTGAATCTCGCGCTCTCGTCCGGCGTGCTTGGTCTGCTGGGCCCGAACGGCGCGGGGAAATCAACGCTGATGCGAATTCTGGCCACCGTGACACGACCATCAAGCGGCCGCGCGATCTGGAACGGCCAGGACATCGCGCAAAGCCCTGAACCGCTCCGCAACACACTCGGTTACCTGCCGCAGGATTTTGGCGTCTACCCGAATTTGAGCGCCATTGAATTCCTGGAATACCTTGCGGCGGTCAAAGGAATCGCTCCGGCGCCTGCCTGCAACCGCATCAAACAATTGCTCGAACTCGTGAATCTGGCGGAAGCGGCGAAACGTCCGCTCGGCGGATACTCTGGAGGCATGCGCCAGCGCGTAGGAATCGCCGCGGCTCTTCTGAACGACCCACAACTGCTTATCGTCGACGAACCGACAGCCGGCCTCGATCCCGAAGAACGCGTTCGTTTCCGCAACTTGCTCTCGGAACTGTCCGGCGAACGCGTCGTCATCTTGTCGACGCACATCGTGTCCGACATCGAGGCCGTCGCAACCAGCATCGCGATTCTCGCGCACGGTCAGTTGCTCACGCACGGCTCGCCGGAACAGCTGCTTGCTTCCGTGAATGGCAGAGTCTGGGAAATCGTCGTTCCTGCGGCGGACATTTCGGCGTTGCGCCAGCGCTTCCTGGTAACCAACATAGCTCACCGCGCCGATGGCGTGCACGCGCGCATTGTTTCTGAAACTGCGCCCGCCTCGTCAGCGCGCATTCTGGAGCCATCGCTCGAGGACGCGTATTTGGCGACTCTAACCGCAAAACGAAATTCCTCCGAACGAGCAGTCGCATGAGCTCCGGGAGCGCGCTCTTCGCCGTCGCGGTTGCAGACTTTCGCGAACGCACGCGCCGCTACAGCTTTTTGCTTACACTTCTCTTCGCGGTGTTTCTCGGCTACGCCACCGCTACCGGAAAAATACTCCTGCAAGTCGATGAATATCGCGGCGTGTACACTTCCGGGTGGATCGGCACGCTCGTCGCGATGGTCATCACTTGTTTTGTTTCGCTTGTCGGCTTTTACATCGTAAAGAACGCCGTCGAACGCGACCGGTCGACCGGCGTCGGACAAATCCTGGCAGCAACACCGCTCTCGGAAGTTTCGTACTCGTTGGGAAAATTCTGCAGCAATTTTGCGGTGCTTTCTTCGATGGTGGCCGTGCTCGCGATCGCCGCAGTCGTGATGCAATTCGTTGCGGCCGAGGATCCGCACGTGGATTTATGGGCTCTCCTCTCGCCGTTCCTGCTGATTGCGCTTCCTGCAATGGCGCTTACGTCCGCGATGGCCTTGCTGTTCGAAATGGTTCCGTTTCTGCGCGGTGGTTTTGGCAATATTGCCTGGTTTTTTGTTTGGACGTTTGCTCTATCACTTCCCGTGCTGGTCGGAAAGCACTGGCTCGACGCCTTCGGCTTGTTCGCAGTGCTGGATTCGCTATCCGCGCAAGCCTTGCTCCATGTGCCTGGTTATCACGGCGGCCTTGGCTTTCAAATTGCCGCCGGCCAACAAATCAAAATTGCACAAGACTTGCGTTGGCCGGGCATTCATTGGACGTTGCCACTCATCGTCACGCGGCTCGTATGGCTCACAGTGGCAATCTTGTTAGCGCTGCTTGCGGCGCTCATCTTCGATCGCTTCGATTCATTCAAGGCATGGCGTACGGTACCAGCGGCCGGCGGAGCCATCGTCGCGCCGAATCCGTCAATTGCCGCCGCGCAGCCGTTAGTGCAAGCGATGGCGTCGGTCCATTTGACGCCTCTCGCTTCCGCGTCACGCAAAAACGCGTTTGCTCGTCTGTTCGTCGCCGAGTTAAGACTCGCGCTTCAGGGCTATCGTTGGTGGTGGTATGCCATTGCGCTGTCTCTTGTTGTCGCGCAAGTCGCGGCTCCGCTCGACGCATCACGCGGTCCATTGCTCGGCGTCGCTTGGATTTGGCCAGCGCTCGTTTGGTCTGCGATGGGTTCGCGCGAGTTAAAGCACGGCGTCCGGCAACTTCTCTTCTCCTGCCCCGGAATTCTGCCGCGTCAACTCTTTGCCTGTTGGACTGCCGGTCTCGCCGTCGCGCTTCTCGCCAGCTCCGGCCTCCTCCTCCGCCTCACTCTCGCGCACGAATGGTATTCCATGTCGTCGCTGCTTGCCGGTGCAGTGTTCGTGCCGTCACTCGCCCTCGCACTCGGTGTGGCATCTGGCTCGAGCAAATTTTTCGAAGGTCTTTACGCCGTTCTCTGGTATATCGGCCCGATGAATCACACACCAGGAATGGACTACACTGGCGCAGCGGATCTGGCGCACCCC
>DATGIS010000084.1:0-10568 GCA_035295625.1 Candidatus Acidiferrum sp.
GGGTTCCTGGACCGGTGCGCGGATTTAAGAAAGTGCGGCGCGCCCAGTGGGGCCGTTTGCGCCGCGTGGAGGAATAGCAGGAATGGCTCGCTCATTAAAAAAGGGTCCGTTTGTTGACGGCCACTTGCGCGTGAAAGTGGAAGCTCTGAATGCGCGCAATGAAAAGAAAGTTGTGAAGACCTGGTCGCGTCGTTCGACGATTGTGCCGGACTTCATCGGCCACACCATCGCCGTGCACAACGGCAAGAAATTTATTCCCGTGTATGTGACCGAACAGATGATCGGCCACAAACTGGGAGAGTTCGCTCCGACCCGCACGTTCAAGGGCCACGCCGTGAAGGCAGCGCTTGAGAAGGCGGCTGGCGCGGCTCCGGCAGCGGCAGGAGGCGGCGCAGCAGCACCCGCGCCGAAGGCATAAACCATGGCTGACGTTCTAACACAGACTCCGCAGATTGAAGCGCACGCGCTCGCGCGGCACGTTCGCATGTCGCCGCAGAAGGCGCGCCTTGTGATCGATTTGATCCGCGGCCAGAAAGTGCAGGATGCGCTCGAGACGCTTCGCTTTACTCCGAAGCGCGCGGCAAAGCACATCGAAAAAGTTTTGCGCAGCGCCGTGGCCAACGCCGAAAAGAAGGCGGAAGACTCCGGATCGCCGCTCGATGTCGATGAACTCTTTGTCTCCAAGGCCTTCGTCAACGAAGGTCCGCGCTGGAAGCGGTTGCGTCCCGCGCCGATGGGCCGCGCCTTCCGCTACCAGAAGCGCACCGCGCATCTCTGGGTTGGCGTTGCCGAACATCACGTTGCCGCAGCCGAGCGTCACGCCGCCAACGTTGCCGAGCAGGAATCGAACAAGGGCGTTCGTGGAACCGCGCGCCGCGTTCGCAAAGCTTTGACGGGCAAGCAAGCGTCCGGGAAAAAGGGGAAAAAGTAGTCGGTCCGTTTTAGGGCCGCACGAAAAGAAAATATGGGTCAGAAAACACATCCCTACGGTTTCCGCCTCGGCTACAACAAGCCGTGGAAGTCGCGCTGGTACGCCGATCGCGATTACGCCGAGCTGCTCCACGAAGACGTCAAGCTCCGCAAAGAGCTGAAGGAAAAACTCAAGTCCGCCGGCATCAGCTCCATTGATATCGAGCGCGCCGCGAACAAACTCATCGTGCGCATTTACACTGCGCGGCCTGGCATCATCATCGGCCGCAAGGGCGCGGAAATCGACAAGCTCAAGCAGGACGTCTCGAAGCGCACCAAGCGCGAAGTGCACATCGACATCCAGGAAGTGCACCGCCCGGAACTCGATGCCACGCTCGTCGCGGAATCGATCGCATTGCAACTCGAAAAGCGCGTCGCCTTCCGCCGCGCGATGCGCAAAGCGGTGGACTCGGCGCTGCGTTTTGGCTGCAAAGGAATCAAAGTCCGCGTTGCCGGCCGCTTGAACGGCGCGGAAATCGCCCGCAAGGAATGGTATCTGCAGGGCCGTTTGCCTCTGCAAACCCTCCGCGCAGACATCGATTTCGGCACCGCGGAAGCGCAAACCACTTATGGCGTAATCGGAGTGAAGTGCTGGATCTACCAGGGCGAAAACATTCCGAAGCGGAGAAGTTTGGAACAAAAAGAAACCGCAACCGCAGTAGCGTAATTGCAGGAAACGGGATTTTAGGGAAAAGAGAATAGAACGATGTTGATGCCCAAGAAAGTGAAGTACAGAAAGCAGATGCGCGGCCGCCGCAAAGGCAAAGCCTGGAGCGGCGGTTCATTGGCATTCGGCGAATTCGGCTTGAAGGCGATGGAATGTGCCTGGATCACCGACCGCCAGATCGAGGCCTCCCGCGTCGCGATCACGCGTTTCATCAAGCGCGGCGGCAAACTCTGGATTCGCATCTTCCCGGACAAGCCCTACACCAAGAAGCCCGCGGAAACCCGCATGGGCAAAGGCAAAGGCGCTCCGGAAAAGTGGGTCGCGGTTGTGAAGCCCGGCCGCATCATGTTTGAAATGGCGGGAATCGATGAAACCGTCGCGCGCGAAGCGTTGACCCTCGCCGCGCACAAGCTTCCCATTCCGACCAAATTCGTATCCCGTGCAGGAGAACTGTAATGCCGCGGCGTATTGAAAAGATTCGCGAAGCAGGTGTGAACGAGCTCGAAGCTCAGCAGAAAGATCTCACCGAGCAGATTTTCCGCCTCCGCTTCCAGCTCACCACCGGCCAGTCCGAGGCGCTCAAGCGTTTGCGGGAAACGAAAAAAGATCTGGCGCGCGTCAAGACGTTGCTCCGCGCGCACGAACTGAACGCCGCGTCGAAGACGGCGAAAGCAGGGAAAGCGTAATGACAGCAGAAACACAAGTTGCCGCCGCTCGCGGCGAACACACAGAACTCACTGGCAAGGTCACCAGCGCGAAGATGGAAAAAACCATCGTCGTCGAAGTGATCCGCCTCGTGCAGCATCCGAAGTACCGCCGCGTCGTGCGCATTACCAAAAAGTTTTACGCACACGACGAAAAGCGCGAAGCCAAAGCGGGCGATACCGTGCGGATTTCCTCCGCCCGGCCGCTCTCGAAGCTCAAGCGCTGGCGCCTGAAAGAAGTGCTGACGCGGAACACGTCAGCCCAGCAGGCAGGATAGGGGAAGAGACGCCATGATTCAGATGAGAACTTGGCTGACGGTAGCCGACAATTCCGGCGCACGCAAGTTGATGTGCATTATGCCCATCGGCGGCGATGCCGGGCTCAAAGCCGGTCTCGGCGATATCGTCACCGCGTCGGTTAAGGAAGCCACGCCGGAAAGCCAGATTAAAGAAGGCAAAGTCGTAAAGTGCGTCATCGTACGCATGCGCAAGGAAGCTCGCCGCAAGGATGGCACCTACATCCGCTTTGACGACAACGCCGCGGTTTTGATCAACGATGCAAACGAACCCGTCGGCACCCGCGTTTTCGGGCCGGTGGCAAGAGAGTTGCGCGAGAAGAAGTTCACGAAAATCGTCTCGCTCGCTCCGGAAGTCTGGTAAGGAAATATGAGCGCACAGGTAAAAACTCGGGTCAAGATTCAGCTTCGCAAGGGCGACCAGGTAAAAGTGATTTCCGGTCGCGATGCCGGCAAAAGCGGCCGCGTGCTTTCCGTCAATCCTTTGAAGAACACCGTCGTCGTCGAGCACGCCAACATTATCAAGCGTCACACGCGGCCGAATCCCAACAAGAACGTCAAGGGCGGCATCGTCGAAAAAGAAGCGGCTATGAGCGTCTCGAACGTCATGATCGTCTGCTCCAGCTGCGGCAAGCACACCCGCATCGCGCACACGGTTTTGGCCGACGGCAAAAAAGTTCGCTCCTGCCGCCGTTGCGGCACGACTTTGGATAAGTAAGGAATAGAAGAGATGAAGAGCCGATTGCAGGATAAATATCGTAAGGAAACCACGCCGGCGCTCATGAAGCGTTTTGGCTGGAAAAACGTCATGGCTGTGCCCAAGGTGGCCAAGATTACCGTCAATATCGGTCTTGGCGAAGCCAGCCAGAACGCAAAACTCTTGGACACCGCGGCGCAGGAACTTGGCCAGATCACCGGCCAGAAAGCCGTCATCACCCGCGCCAAGAAGTCCATTGCCAACTTCAAAATTCGCAAAGGCATGCCCATCGGCTGCGCGGTCACGTTGCGTGGCGACATCATGTACGAATTTCTCGACCGGCTGTGCAACATCGTTCTGCCCCGCGTTCGCGACTTCCGCGGACTGCCCTCGAACGCATTCGATGGCCGCGGCAATTACACGCTCGGCCTCAAGGACCAGCTCGTGTTTCCGGAAATCGACTACACGCGCGTCGACAAGATCAAGGGCATGAACATCACCTTCACCACCACTGCGAAGAACGATGAAGAGGGCCGCGAACTTTTGAAAGGTCTGGGCGTTCCGTTGCGCGGACCGAAAGAGGCAAACAACTAATGGCACGCACCGCAAAAATCGTAAAAGACCAGCGCAAGCCGAAGTTTTCCACGCAGCACCGCAATCGTTGCCGCATCTGCGGCCGTGCGCGCGCCTATATTCGCAAGTTTCAAATGTGCCGTATCTGCTTCCGCGGCATGGCGCTCAAGGGCGAAATCCCCGGCGTCACTAAAGCGAGCTGGTAAGGAGAGAGCGAAATAAATTATGCAGACCGATCCCATTGCCGATTTTTTGACGAGCATCCGCAACGCCGCCGCCGCAAAGCACCAGCGCGTCGACGTGCCTGCTTCGAAGCTCAAGAGCGAAATTGCGCGCATCCTCAAGGAAGAAGGCTATATCTCGACCTTCAAGACCGTGGATGAGAACAAAACGCACAAGACTCTTCGCGTTTTCCTGAAGTACACGCCGGACCGCCGCAGTGTTATCAGCGGCCTGAAGCGCATTTCGCGCCCGGGCGCCCGCTGCTATGTCGGCGCAATGGACGTGAAGCCCGTCGTTGGCGGGCTTGGCATCAGCATTGTCACGACGCCGAAAGGCCTCATGACCGGCCGCAGTGCGAAGAAAGCCAAGATTGGCGGCGAACTTCTTTGCGAGGTTTGGTAGTTGGATTTTTCTAAACAAATTTGAGTGAAGGGTTTTACAGAAAAATGTCACGCATAGGCAACAAACCAATTCCCGTTCCTTCCGGCGTCAAGATTGCCATCGCCGCGGACAAAATCGACGTGCAGGGCCCCAAAGGCAAGCTGAGCGTCGCTGTCCCGCACGGCATCTCGTTCGAGCAGAAGGACGGCATCCTGAACGTCAAGCGCAGCGCCGAAGATTTTCGCGCGTTGCACGGTCTCGCTCGCGCGCTTGTCGCCAACGCCGTTACAGGCGTCACCACTGGCTTCAAGAAGGATCTCGACATCGTCGGCGTCGGTTACCGCGCGGAGCTCAAGGGCAAAGTTGTCGCCTTCGCTCTCGGCAAATCGCATCCCGTCGAATTCGCGATTCCCGAAGGGATCCAGATCGCCGTGGACAAGCAGACCCACCTTGTCGTCAGCGGCGCGGACAAAGCGCAGGTCGGCCAGGTCGCTGCGGATCTTCGTTCGCTCCGTCCACCCGATCCGTACAAGCAGAAGGGTGTTCGCATCACCGGTGAGCGCCTCAAGAAGAAGGCCGGCAAAGCGGGCGCAAAAGCCGGAGCGTAATCGCACCGCGGATAGTGCAAGAGTTTCGAAGAGGAGAAAGCTGTGGCATCAACACCAGTTCGCAGGTTATCGAGATCGGCAAAGCGTGAGCGCATTCACAAACGCGTTCGCCTTTCTGTCGTTGGCAGTTCGGAGCGTCCGCGCCTTTGCGTCTATCGCTCCATCGGCCACATCTATGCCCAGGTCATTGACGATCGCGCCGGCAAGACGCTCGTCTCCGCCAGCTCCAATGACGGCAAGACCAAGGAATCGCTCAAGGGCGGTGGCAATATCTCCGCAGCCAAAGTCGTCGGCAAAACAATCGCCGAACGCGCCAAAGCTGCCGGCATCGAAAAGGTCGTGTTCGACCGCGGCGGATACAAGTATCACGGCCGCGTGAAGGCGCTCGCAGATGCGGCGCGGGAAGCGGGGTTAAAGTTCTAAGCCTATGTCGAAGCAAATTTTAAGGGATAGTCTTGCGGTGCGCCGGCTGCTCGAAGTAAATCCGGCGGAGTTGAAGGACGACGTTGTCGCCATCAACCGCGTCACCAAAGTCGTCAAGGGCGGCAAGAACCTCAGCTTTTCCGCGCTCGTCGTCGTTGGCGACAATCATGGCCATGCCGGTTTCGGCATGGGCAAAGCGCGCGAAGTTCCGATGGCCATCAAGAAGGGCATCGAACAGGCGAAAAAGAATTTGATCCAGTTGAATCTCAAGGGTACGACGATTCCGCATCAGGTCATCGGTCGTTACGGCTCGGCGCAAGTTCTGCTCAAGCCGGCCGCGGAAGGCACCGGCGTCATCGCCGGCGGTCCCGTTCGCAAAGTCATGCAGGTTGCGGGCATTCACAACGTGCTGACCAAGTCCATCGGCACCTCGAATCCGCACAACGTCATCAAGGCCACCTTTGCGGCGCTGCTCGGACTCAAGGATGCGGCTCAGGTTGCGGAAACCCGCACCAAGACCGTCGAGGAAATCACCGGTAAAGCGAAAGAAAAGGCGGCGGGTGAGAACTAATGTCTGCGCAGAAGAAACAAGCGTCCTCCGGGACCGTCAAGATTAAGTGGGTGGTCAGCTTCATCAGCTGCACCGACGACATGCGGCAAACGATTCGCGGTCTCGGCTTGCGCCGTCTGCATCAGGTTGTCGAGCGCCAGGACACACCCGAAACCCGCGGCATGATTCACAAAGTCCGCCATCTCGTGGAAGTGGTGAAATAAGTCATGGCAAAAAAGACTGAAGAAAAAAAACCAACCGTTGGCCTTTCGAACCTTCGCCCCCCGCGCGGTTCCCGCAAGAAGAAAGTCCGTGTCGGCCGCGGTATCGGCTCCAAGCTGGGCAAGACATCCGGCTCCGGCAACAAAGGGCAGAAGTCCCGCCGCGGCTATTCGCGCCGCCGTGGATTCGAGGGCGGACAGATGCCGTTGCATCGCCGCATTCCGAAGCGCGGCTTTCACAATCCGTTTGGTTCTTCGTATGCCGTCATCAATCTCGAAGAGCTCAATGTGTTTCCCGCGGGTGAGACCGTAACTCCGGATTTGCTCCGCGCTCACGGCTTTGTTCGCACCTCCGAGCCTGTGAAAATTTTGGGCGATGGCGAGCTCAAGACCAAGCTCACCATTCACGCCCATGCATTCAGCGCCTCCGCCAAGGAGAAAATTACCAAGGCCGGCGGCAGTTTTGAGGTTGTGGCGTAAGAGATTTCAAGGGACTAGCATGAATCGATTCTTCCAGGCACTCTCGAACCTGTTCCGCATTGAAGACCTGCGGAAGCGCGTCCTATTCACGCTCGCCATGTTGGCGGTGTATCGCATTGGCGCGCACATTCCCACGCCTGGAATCGATGCTGCGGTTCTCGAGGAATACTTCAAACAGGCGCAGAATTCCGCGCTTGGAATCTTCGATCTCTTCAGCGGCGGCAACCTCCGCCGCTTGACGATTTTCGCGCTCGGCATCATGCCGTACATCACTTCATCGATCATCTTGCAGTTGATGACCGTCGTGTTTCCGTACCTCGAGCGCCTGCAAAAAGAAGGCGAACTCGGCCGCCGTAAAATTACGCAGTACACACGCTATTTGACGGTTGCGCTCAGCATCATTCAATCGTTCTCGATTGCCACGACGCTGCAGCATGCAACCGGCCCGAACAATCAGTCGTTCGTCTATAACCCGGGTGTTGGTTTCACCTTGATGACGATTCTTACGCTCACCACCGGCTCCGCTTTCATCATGTGGCTCGGCGAACAGATCAGCGAACGCGGCATCGGCAACGGCATGTCGCTCATCATCTTTGTCGGCATCGTGGTTGGCTTGCCGCGCGCCATCGCCAACCTGTTTGAACTCGTGAAGTCGGGAACTTGGGGCGGCATGGGTCTGAGCCTGCTCATTTTGGCTATTCTCGTCACCTTCATGATCGCGGTCGTCGCGTTCATCGTCCTCGTGGAAGGCGGCCAGCGCCGTATTCCCGTGCAGTACGCCAAGCGCGTTGTCGGGCGCCGCGTTATGGGCGGCCAATCGTCTTACTTGCCGCTGCGCGTAAATTCCGGCGGCGTCATTCCGCCGATTTTTGCCAGCTCCTTGCTCGCGTTTCCGCCGACAATTGCGCTGGTCCTGAATCACCGCTATCAGTTTGTCGATGCCTTCGTGAAGCAGATCGGTTTCGGCGAACCGGCTTACAACGTCCTTTACGTGGCGATGATTCTTGCCTTCGCGTTCTTTTATATCGGCATCGTGTTTAATCCGACCGAGCTCGCGGACAACATGCGCAAGAACGGCGGATTCATTCCCGGCATTCGGCCGGGCCGCAATACGAGCGAATACGTCAGCAAAATTTTGAAGCGTCTCACGTTCGTCGGCGCCGTGTATCTCGCGATGATTTGTTTGTTGCCGGAATGGATGCTTACCGGTATTCACTTCAATCACCTCGGCTGGGGCATCGGCGCGTGGTTTGACCGCCACTTTCCCGCGTGGTTCCTCGGCGGTCTTGGCGTGAACTTTTATTTCGGCGGCACATCGCTTTTGATCGTCGTCGGTGTCGCGATGGACACCGTGCAGCAACTGGAAGCGCAGCTCGTGATGCGCAACTACGAAGGATTTGCTCGGAAGGGCCGGATTCGCGGCCGGCGGTAATGGAATTGCGCGGAGCGGCGGGGGAAGTGCGCCCGCACGGCAAACTGGACCGCGCCGTGATTTTTCTCGGGCCTCCGGGCGCGGGAAAGGGTACGCAAGCGAAAGAGTTGGCGCGAAAGTACGGCGTGCCGCATCTTTCGACGGGCGACATGCTTCGCGAGCACGTCGAGCACGGTACTTCGCTCGGCTTGCAGGCGCAGCCGGTTATGGCGCGCGGAGCGCTGGTGTCCGATTCGCTCGTGCTGAAGATGGTGGCCGAGCGGATTGAGCGGCCGGATTGTTCGCACGGTTTTGTGTTCGACGGCTTTCCGCGGACCGTGGCGCAGGCGCAGTACCTGGGCCAGCTTCTTGTCGAGCACGGTGTGCGGCGGCCGATTGTGATTCACCTGGTGATTGATTTACCGCTGCTGATGAAGCGGCTCACCGGGCGCAGACTCTGCAAGGTTGGCGGCGAGATTTACAATGTTTACGATAATCCGCCAAAAGTTGCAGGGAAGTGCGACAACGACGGCGGCGAGTTGATTCAGCGGCCGGACGACAGCGAAGAAGTGATTTCGCCGCGTCTGAGGGCCTATGAAGAGCAGACTTCGCCTCTCGTGGCGTACTACAAACGGCTCGGGCTGCTGCATCAGGTTGACGCGGCCAAGAGCGTGGAAGATGTGAGGCAGCAGGTTTTGCAGAGTGTCTTGACGGCAAAGCGGGCGCATTAGAATTATGGCGATTCATCTGCGCAGCGCCGAAGAGCTGGAAAAGATGCACCGCTCCGGACTGATTGTCCACGAGGTGCTGCAAACTCTGCGGAAGTTTGTAAAGCCGGGACTCACGACGATGGACCTCGAAGAGGAAGCACGGAGGCTCATCGCGGGAAAACCGGGCAAGGCGGCGTTCAAGGGTTACCGGGGATATCCCTGTGTGCTTTGCACGTCGGTGAACAGCGAGATCGTTCACGGAATTCCGTCGCCGAAGCGGAAGTTGAAGGATGGCGACATCGTATCGGTCGACTTCGGAATGGAAGTCGATGGGTACTACGCGGATTCCGCGGTCACGGTTCCGGTGGGGCAGATCAAGCCGGAAGTGCAGAAGTTGCTGGACGTGACGAAGGAATCGCTCGACCGCGCGATTGACAAGATGCGCGCGGGAAACAGGCTCGGCGATGTTGGTTACGCGGTGCAGAGCCTGGTCGAAGAGAACGGCTTTTCGGTGGTTCGCGAATTTGTCGGGCACGGCATCGGTACGAGAATGCACGACGAGCCGAACCTGCCGAATTACGGCGAACCGGGACGCGGCGCGCGATTGCAGGAAGGAATGGTAATCGCGGTCGAGCCGATGGTGAATGCGGGCGGTCCGGAAGTCCGCATGCGCGATGAGTGGACGGCGGAAACGGCGGATGGCAGTCCTTCCGCTCACTTCGAGCACACCATCGCCATCACCGCGAACGGGCCGTGGATTTTGACCCGTCCGAAGGATATGACCGGTCCGGCTTGGTAGAATGTAGGGGCCGCTTTCCGAAGCGGCCCGCTTGTGGGAACAGCTCGATTTTGTAGCGGCCGCCTTTTGAGGCGGGCGTATTTGGGAGAACATGGCGAATCAGGACGACGACAAGAAAAAGAACGACTCCGGAAATTCCAAGGAGGACGCCATTGAAGTAATGGCGACGGTCATCGAACCGCTGCCAAACGCGATGTTCCGCGTCGAACTGGAAAACAAGCACCAGGTGCTGGCGCACGTTTCCGGCAAGATGCGCAAGAATTTCATCCGGATTTTGGCCGGAGACAAAGTGGCAGTGGAGCTTTCGCCGTACGATTTGACCCGCGGCCGGATTGTGTATCGCTACAAATAGCGGGGGTTTTGTAGGGCCGGCTTTCCGAAGCCGGCCGTAGTTGGAGCAGCAAGATTTTTGTAGTGGCGGGTTTTTACACCCGTTCAGTGAGGAGCAGGAATTATGAAAGTTCGCGCAAGCGTGAAAAAGATTTGCGACAAGTGCAAGGTGATTCATCGCCGTGGCGTGGTGCGGGTGATTTGTACCAACCCGAAGCACAAGCAGCGGCAGGGATAGTTCGAGTTGTTCGGGCAAACGATTTTAGGTTTTTACGAAACAGGAGAAGTGAACAAATGGCACGTATCGCAGGTGTAGATCTTCCGCCGCAAAAGCGCCTTTGGATCGGATTGACGTCGATCTACGGCATCGGGCAAGTTCGCGCGAAGAAGCTCGCGGAAAAAGCAAACGTGGATTCGGACAAAAAGATTCGCGACCTGACCGAAGACGAAGTGAACCGTCTCCGCCAGGAAATTGAAAAAGAAGGCCGCGTGGAAGGCGATCTCCGCAAAGAGATCCAGATGAACAT
>DATGIS010000085.1:0-6611 GCA_035295625.1 Candidatus Acidiferrum sp.
ATTGGGCGACTTTCTTGACGAGCACCGGTTCACGCAATTTTTCCGTGAATTTTATCTTTTTCCCATGGCATCTGCGATCTGGTCTTGTGCGCAGAACGCCGTGCGCGAATTTCCCGCCGCCATGCTCGCGCGTTTTTTTCACAATCACGGCATGCTGACGGTCAACGGACATCCGCAGTGGAAAACCATTCCCGGCGGCTGCAGCCGGTACATCGCGCCGATAACCGCGCCTTACAAACAGCGTATTTTCAGCGGCATTTCAATTCGGAGCGTGGCGCGGGATGAGCAGGGCGTGACGTTGAACTTTGCCGGCGACCGACCAGCCATGCGGTTTGACCAAGTTGTTTTCGCGACGAACTGCGATCGCGTCCTGCCGTTGCTCGAAAACCCATCGGACGATGAGCGCGACGTTCTCGGGCAATTTGCCACGAGCAAAAATGACGTCGTCCTGCACTGTGACGACAATTTGCTTCCGAAGCAGCCCGCAGCGCGCGCGTCGTGGAACTATTTGCTGCATCTCGATTCGCGCAACGGCCATGGGCCTGCCACGATGACGTATCACATGAACCGCCTGCAAAGTTTGCCGGTCGAAGAGAATTATTGCGTCACGCTGAACGCCAATGGCTCGATTCGTCCGGATAAGATTCTGCGTCGCCTCGTCTACCACCATCCCCTGTTCACGTTGGAGTCGATCCGCGCGCAACAAGGCTGGAAAAAAATCAACGGTGCGAAGCGCACCCATTTTTGCGGCGCGTATTGGTTCTACGGCTTCCATGAAGACGGTGTAAACTCTGCTCTGCGAGTCGCGGACGCGTTGGGAGTGAGCGTCTAGCTTATGGAATCCGCACTGTACGTGGGAAAGTTGCGCCACCGAAGGTTTTCGCCCAAAGCGCACTCGTTCGAATATCCTGTCTTTCTTTCCATGCTCGATGTGGACCAGATTCCTCAATTAATGCGGGGATCGCGCTGGTCCAGCTACGAGCGCTGGAATGTGTTGTCGTATTTCGAATCCGACCATTTTGGAGATCCTTCGAAAACTCTCCGGCAGCGGATAGAGGCGCAGGCGGCGCAGCGTGGATTCACTCTGCCCGACGGCAAATTCTTTTTGCTCACTCACCTTCGCTATTTTGGCTACGTCTTCAATCCCGTTTCGTTTTTCTATTTTTATGACGCTGCGGGCAACCTCCGCCAGATGATGGCCGAAGTGAACAGCACGTTTGGCGAAAGCCACAACTACTGGCTGACGCCGGAAAACGAACGAGCTTCCGCCGCCGCGCGGCGATACACGTCGCAAAAGCAAATGCACGTATCGCCCTTTATGGGAATGGATCTGGAATACGACTGGATTTTCACCGAACCTGGCGACCAGCTCGTGGCGCATATGAACACGCTTCAGAGCGGCAAACCTTTTTTTGATGCGACGTTACGGCTGACGCGCCGCGAATGGACGCCCGCCGAAGTCCGCCGCGTGCTTTCCGCATACCCCTTCATGACGGCCCGCGTCATCGGCGCGATTCACTGGCAGGCGTTGAAACTCTGGATGAAGGGCGTTCCAGTTTTCACGCATCCGGCGAAAGTCGCCACCGCAAATGCATTGAAGCCGAGCGCGTCCGCCGGCGCCACGAAAGGAAATGTCCCGGGATGAAGCTGATCCAATCGCAGGCTAAGAAGTTGTTCTTGAATTCGCTGAAGCAGATGCGAGGCGGATTCCTGGAAATTGTTTGCCCTGACGCAACCTATACATTCGGCGAGCCTGACGCCGCGCTGCGCGCCATGGCGGTGATCCACGATGAGCGGTTCTTCACGCGAGCCATTTCTGGCGCGGACATCGGACTTGGCGAATCCTACATGGACGGCGATTGGACCACGCCGGATCTGGTCGCGCTTGTTCGGCTCGTCGTTCGCAATCTCCGCGTCATCGATTCGCGTCACCGGTTCGCCTCTGCCCTGCGTTCGATCGGTTCCCGAATTCAGCATCGCCTGCGGCGGAATTCGATCTCAGGCAGCCGCAAGAACATCAAAGCGCACTACGACATCGGCAATGATTTCTACCGGCTCTTTCTTGATGAAGGAATGAATTATTCGAGCGCGTATTTTGAACGAGCTGGGCAGTCGCTCGAAGCCGCACAGGTGCGGAAGCTGGACTACATCTGCCAGAAGCTTCAAATTGCTCCGGGCGACCGCGTTCTGGAAATCGGCTGTGGCTGGGGCGGATTTGCTGAACACGCCGCGCGCCGCTATGGTGCGCATGTCACCGGCATCACCATCAGCGAAGAACAATACAAGTACGCGAGCAACCGCATCGCCGCGGCAAATCTCGGTGAAAGATCGGTGCAGTTATTGCTCGAGGACTATCGCAAGGTTCGCGGCGAGTTTGACAAGATCGTCAGCATCGAGATGTTCGAGGCGGTAGGTCTTTCACACTATGACGAATTTTTCGGCGCGTGCGACCGGCTTCTTTCGCCGGATGGCTCGATGCTGCTGCAAACGATCACGCTTCCCGACCAGCAACTGAAAGACTATCGAAACCGCGTGGATTGGATTCAAACTTACATTTTCCCAGGCAGCGAGCTGGCTGCGATTTCCGAGATTCACCACTCCCTTGCTCGTGCGACACAACTTGCCCCGGTGAATCTTGAAACGTTTGGCCTTCACTACGCGGAGACGCTGGCCATCTGGCGAGAGCGCTTTTTTCAGAATCTGGAGCGCTTGCGGCAACTCGGTTTTGACGAGCGTTTCCAGCGCATGTGGGATTTCTATCTGGGATGGTGCGAAGGCGCTTTCCGGGAACGTTACGTAAACGTCGCGCACGTTCTGCTTGCGAAGATTGGAACTCGCGCCGAATTACTTGGAGATCCAGCGGCGGGCCGGGCGCTCGCCGCCGGTGCTTCTGGCCGGTGATGTCTTACTCTCGAAACTGAATGCAAATGAAAAGGGCGCCTGTTGTTGAAGGCGCCTTTTTCAACTTGCTTCAAGAAACTTGCAGCAACAATTAAGCCGACTTGCGTCGCTTCTTCAGCCCGACCGCAATTAATCCGCTCATGCCGAGCAAAATCAGGGAAGAAGGCTCCGGCGATGCTATTGCCGTGAGCGTGTACTGAGGCCCGCTCGACAGAAATCCGAAAAAGCCGTTCTCGTTGATTGTTCCCGTGGACAGATTCACCGAGGAACCATTCCAGCTAAACAAGCCCGGCGTGAACAATGTGAATTGAGGCTGTGAACTATTCGAGCTCCAGAAGTTGGGCACAACGCCGAATGGGCTTCCCATATCGAGGTTGAACACCGTGGGCTGGCCATTCAGCGTGCCTTGCACGTTAGACACAAGGAACGTTCCGAGAACATTGGCACTTGGAACAAACGACTGAGGCAGGGTGAACTCGAGGTCCAAACCCTTTCCAGTCAGATCAAAATTTACGAGACCATCTGCCTTCGCCGGCAAAACCGAAACAGCGAGGACAAATGCCAGCAAACAAAACAACTTACCCGAGAATTTCATGGAAAACTTCACCCTTTTTTTGAGACGTTGATCGCAGCCAATCCAGACCCGGAGGCGCGAAAAACGAAGATAAAAACACCAGCACTGCTTTTGCAGTGACGAGGGTGCAAGCAGACTGCCAATGTGAATGGAATGTAAACGCCAGTTAAATCAGCGGCTTACGAAGTTTCTGAATTCCATATGTGCAAATGTTTTCCCATTTGCCGGGGTATAGTACTAAAACTTTTCCTTCGCTTCTCGTTCGTTCCAGACCAGACATCAGCCAAACAACTTGTTTAGATTCAATAAATTAATGCTCATTTTGAGAATCCGAAGAGGGCGCGACAACGCTGGTATGATCGTGAATGATCCTCCAGCCTTCAGGGAATCGCCGAAACACTAGGGAAAACACGCCGCCGACGTCGCCGATGGTGCGCGTCAGATGCCAACGCCCTAGGACAAGGGCCGCGTCGGGGCCAAGGGGACGAATCTCCAGCCCCGAGAACTCCAGTTTGCCCATCGCTTGCTGATCCGGGTAGCCCTTCTTGTACCGCTCACGAACGCCCGCGAAGCCGCGCGTGATGCCATTGCTGCCAGAAAAGCTCAATTCCTCAGAGTTCCAATAGCCGGTCAGAAAGGCGTCCACATCGGCCCTATTCCAGGCCTCTTGCTGCGACAGAAGGACTGCCCTGATCGCTTGCTCTGGCGCTTGGGGCGCTGCGCCGGCATGACCGGCTGGCCCGGCCAAGCACGCCGCGAAACAGAGGATCGCCAAGAGAACAACCAAAAGCCTGTGTTTGCGCATTGTCGCTCCTTTGCCCGGTTTTTTTTCTTCGCTAGCGAAACGATCCAGGTGGTTCCGTAAGGTCCATATCCGGTAGTACGCCCGGCCCATTGCCGGGAACACAGGTTGCCGCCAAACTACCCGGGAGGCTGAGGGAATGTTATCCGCCATGTTACTTACGATCTCTGTTGTGGCGTTGAGCCAGTTCGCCGTCTACTACTGGCGCGCCCTCGTCATGGGGGTTGCGTCGCAGCCTGTCTCCGAACGTGTCCTTGAAGCAGCCCATGTTCAGGATGCAAGACTAACCGGAGACCACTTCAAAGTCTTCGCGGAACTCCACAATCTTACTCCGGATCTGCGGCCCGGGCCACGCGGCCTGGGATTTGTTCGGATTTACTACGGCGCTGTGCTTGCGCTGGCCAAGTTTGCCGGCCGATTCTCCCGCTCCGTCGCGGATTGGACTGAGCGCGAACGCGTGCTTTGTGCGCGCTACGCGGCCGTCCAGATCGATCGACGCCTGCAAGCAAATCTTGCGCTCGCAGCCTCGATCCGCTCCTGCTAACTGTCTAATTTTCCCGATTCTCAATACGCCCAGCGGAGCAAAATACCGCCAGTCGTGTAGCCTGCGCCGACCGTCAGAATCAAAACCAGATCGCCTTTTTTCAGGCGGCCTTCGGCGACCGCGTCGCGCAGGCCCAGCGGAATCGTCGCTGCGGTCGTGTTTCCGTAGCGATCGATATTCACCATTACCTTCGAATCTTCGACGCCGAGCCGTTCTTGCATGGCTTTGATGATTCGCAGATTCGCCTGATGTGGCACGACCAACGCGACGTCCTCGCTCTTGAAACCGTTGCGCTCTACTAAATGCACCGCCAGATCCGCCATTCGCCGCACCGCGTATTTGAACACCTGCGAGCCTTCTTGATGAACGTAGTGCATCTTCTTTTCGACAGTCTCCGCTGTCGAGGGGTTCAGCGAGCCACCTCCAGGCATGAACAGAAATTGACCGCCCGAGCCATCCACGTCGTGCTCGAAATCGAGGATGCCTTCATTCGGCCCTGCCGGTTCGAGCAACGCTGCACCCGCGCCGTCTCCGAAGAGAACGCACGTCGCTCGATCCTGGTAGTTCAAGATTGATGTCATGGTGTCGCTGCCGATGACCAATGCCTTCTTGTGCGTTCCCGCGCCTACGAACTGCGCGCCCACCGTCAGCGCGTACGCAAACCCGGAACACGCCGCGGAAAGGTCGAAGCCCCAGGCTTTCTTGGCGCCGATGCGGTCCTGCACCAAGCAAGCCGTCGCGGGGAAAAACATATCCGGCGTCACGCTGGCCAAAACGATCAAATCGATGTCCGCAGCGTCCGTTTTTGTCAGAGCGAGAACGGCCTTCGCCGCTTCGGTCGCCATATGCGACGTCGGCATCCCCTTGTCCACGACATGGCGTTCGCGAATGCCCGTTCGCGTGCGAATCCATTCATCATTGGTTTCGACGAACTTCGCCAAATCGTCGTTGCTCATGACGCGCGGCGGCACAAAGCCGGCTACACCAGAGATTTTCGCCGCTATGCGGTGAGACATGTCGCTCCCTCGTGGAAAACCTGGAACTGAAGAAAGGAAATTCTATGCGATGCCGGCGTTGGCGCACAAGTTGACGTGGCATTTCGAACCGTTAGTAGCGGAAGAGGTAGCTGAGCTTGACGAAGAAGAGACGGCCCGTCGTGTTGGTCGGCGACCGCTGCAAAAGCACCTGCGGTGGCGCGGCCGTATCATCCAGCCGCAAATTGCTGAAGCTGTTGTTATAGCCGATGTAGAGCGCTGTCCCCGGATGGACCAGGTACGTCAGCAAAAAGTCCGGAACAAAATTCTTCGGCGCTGCAATCGGGCCACCGTCAAAGCTTCCCAGGTTCCGTTGCAAGTCGAGCAGTTGGGTGTTCGCAAGCGTCGCGTCGTAGTCCAGAATCATCCGCAGCGACAGCTGCCGCGTAAATTGATAGTTCACTTTCGTGCGTAGCAGGTAGTTGTTGAAAACCGAATGGCCCGGCGTAAATCCCGTTGGCGTCGAACCGGTGCGCGTGCCCAGCCGGTAGTAAATTGCCGTTTCATCCACGCGGAATCGCGCGGACGGCCGCACGGTGAAACCCACGTTCACGCGATTGACGTTTGCCAGAAAAGGCGCCAAGCCCGTTGCCGGGAAGAAATTCTCTCCCGTGCCGGTCGTGTAGCGGCCCGTAAAGCTCAGCCATCGATAAGGCGCGGACGAAATCTGTGCTGCCGTGCTGTGCTTGCGAAACGGAATGTTCGCAAAAAGCTCATACGCCTCGCCGCGGCTGAATGCCAGCGTCGTTTGCCGCG
>DATGIS010000086.1:0-14831 GCA_035295625.1 Candidatus Acidiferrum sp.
GGATTCTGCGCCAGATCGTTTTCGCCGGCGGTGCTTTGCGAAGCGGAGCCCGTGATGTTGAACGACGAAACGTCGTCGATGCTCTTGGAAAGCGTGTACGACGCAAGAAATGAAAGTCCGTGGCTGAAACGTTTTTTCAGGCTCGCTTCAAGCGCGTTGTAATTTGAATTTGTGATTCCCGCGATTTCGCCGACGGACGAAAATGTGCACGGATTGTTGTTCGCGAGCGTGCAACCGGAAAAAAGTCTGCGGCGGTCCGCATTGCCCGACGTCGTGTTTGCTGGATTGGCGTCGGGGACCGCCGGATTTCCTTCGATGAAGCGCGGCAGCTTTGTACCCTTTGTCCCGACATATCCAACTTCGAGCAGCCAGTTCGCGCCGAACGATCGCTGAAGGTTCAAATTCCAATCTTGCGCGTACGGAAGCCTCAAATCTTTGTTGAGCACGAGCAGCGTCATCGGCTGCGTGAAGCCTTGCAGAAAGGGATTCGTTCCGTTGAACGGATCTTTGAAATTCGGGACGGAGACTTGCGGCGTTTGCAAATAGGGAGGCGCGCTGATCGGATCTTGCAACGGCCCGCCTTCGCCGGTGTAGTACGGATCGTAAAAAATTCCGTACGCGGAAGTGACGCGCCAATTCCCTTTCCCAGTTGGATCCCACGCGAGGCCGATGCGGGGCGCGAATGCTGTTTTCTGCGTTTGGATCAGGCCGCGCGGAACGCCAGGATCTCCGGGATAAACGAGGCCCGCGGGCGCTTCCGGATGAACGACAGATTGGACGCCCGGCTCGAAAAGATTCACGCGATTTTTTATTTCGGTGTACGGAAATGGAAGTTCGTAACGCAAGCCGTAATTAAACGTGAGGCGCGAAGAAAGTTTGAAGGTGTCTTGCGCGTAGAGATTGAAATTGTTTCCGCGCAAGCCACGATTGAAATCGCCACCGCCTTGCAAAAAGAAAATTGGCTGGCCGATTTCAAAGCTGGCGAACGGATTCGTGAGCGGCGCGTTTACGAAGACAAAAAATCCGTTGCTGGCAATTCCCTGCAGCACGTTGATTTGATCGTGGCCGTAACCGCCACCGAATTTCAGTTCGTGACGACCGCGAATCCAAGTGAGCGAGCCGTTCACGTCGATCGTATTTTCGTACGTGTCGCGCGGCCCGGTGATGGGGTCGCCGACGGACGCAAATCCCGCAACCTGAATGAATGGCGGTCCGAGCGCGGCATCGAGCGACGGTTGGTAAGTGAAACCAAGCGACGCAGGAGTGGTGTGATTGACGTGCTCGCCGAAAAGAAATTTATTTCGCAAAAAGGAAATGCGGGCCAGGGCGATTAACGACGACGAAAACGTGTGCGTTTCCTGCGCGACGAAATTCTGCGCGCGCTGATTTTCACCGACAGGGAAACCCGGAACATTCGCGCCAGAGGTAGAAAGCGGATCGGTGACGTCTCCCTGATTAAAGCTGTAGCGGAAATTGAGCGTGTCTTTCGCGGTCAAATAGTGATCGAGGCGAACACCGAATTGATCGCCGTTTTGCGGCTTGGAGAGAGTTGTGACGAAAGTGCTGTTGCCCTGATTCGGCAACGGATAGAACGCGAGAATATTTTGAGAAATCGGATTGATGCCGGAGAGCTTATTGAAGGGAATCGGCTGGGGCGTCGGCGCGAAGACGTTGTAGATCTGGTGGCCAGCTCGAGGATCAGGATTATTGCAGACACCGTTTGCGTCGAAACCTTCTGGACAGAGTTCCGAGAAATCGCCACCGCGTTCCGCGAGAGAAGGAACGGTGGCGCGAGTCGTTTCGCCCTGCCGATTGCGGAGTCCTTCGTAGTAGACAAAGAAAAACGTTTTGTCCCGCTTGAGCGGCCCGCCGAGCGTTCCGCCGAATTGATTGCGTTTCAATGGCTCGACTTGTGTCGCGAAAAAGCTTTTTGAGTCGAAGGCATCGTTGCGGAGAAATTCCCAGAGTGCGCCGTGATACGAATTGGTGCCAGAGCGCGTGATGATGTTGGTGGTGGAACCGGTGCTGTGGCCGAATTCAGCGTTGGAGGCGTGAGTGAGAATCCGGAATTCGGAAATCGCATCCACCGGCGGCTTCAGTACAAGGCCACCATCGACGCCGTTGAAATTATCGGCGCCATCAATCAAGAAATTGTTTGACTCCGGACGCTGGCCGTTCACGGCGTAGGCCTGGCCTTCTCGCAACGAGCCGCCGGCTGCGGCAAGACCGGGTGTAATCGGGACAACTCCGGGCTGGAGAATGCCGAGTTGAGTGAAGTCGCGGCCATTGAGCGGCAAATCAAGGATTTCGCGCTCTTGGACGGTCTTACCGAGACTCGTTGCGGTGCTCTCAATCAGAGACGCATCGGAGTTCACTTCCACTTTGTACGACGCGCCGCCAAGCACGAGATGAAACGAAACATTCGCGTTCTGATTTACATCCAGCGTGATGCGATCGCGGGTAAATTTCTGAAAGCCTTTGGCTTCGGCTTCGACGCGATAGTGGCCCACGGGAAGCGCGAGAATGACGTAGGCGCCAGCGGAATCCGTGGTAACGGCACGCTGGAAGCCCGTTTCGATTTGCGTTGCGGTGACGCTCGCTCCAGAAACGGTGGCGCCGCTCGGGTCCAGAATTGTCCCGCGGATGCTGCCGGTAATTTCCTGCGCGCTTGCGATCGCGCAAAACAAAACTGCGCACACTACGAACGACATCCCTTTCGACAACGACTTCATCGCGGAGCCTCTTTCGCAGTTCGGTTGTTCCGGCCAGCGTACGACACGGAGTTTGAGCGGCCACCCCTGACCGCTCGAATCGAAACGGAGTTCGACCCAAGTAAAACTTGCGGATTATACGGGCGAAGGTACCGGCGCCAGCAATAGTGCAAAAACACTACCGGCGTGATGGTGGCTACTTTTTCGGCTTCGCGGTGCGCGAGCAAGCGGCGAGTTTGACCCACTGAGCGGGATTGACGTTGACGCCGTTTGCGTAGAGAACCCAATGAAGGTGGGGACCGGTAGAGCGGCCCGTGGAGCCGGCGTAGCCGAGGACGTCGCCTTTCTTTACGAGGGCACCGTCGGCGACAGCCAATTTCGACATATGGAGAAACATGGAGGCGAGGCCTTGGCCGTGATCGATGCCGACGGCGTTGCCAAGAACGTTGAAGTGCTGTGCGAAGATGATTTTTCCGTCGGCGATGGCACGAATTTCTTCGCCTGCAGGGGTGCGCTGATCGACGCCACCGTGAAATTCACCGGTGGGTTTTCCATTGTGAAGACGTTGCACGCCGAAGGGCGAGGTGACGCAGCCATCGACGGGAGAGGCGAGGGGATCTTGCCAAAAGCGGGAGTCGGACACTCCATTGCGGAAATTCGTGAGGAGTTGAATCTCTTCGGGAGTGGAGCGAAGGGCTTCGATATCCGGACTCAGGCGAACGTTCTCCGATGGAAATTTCGTAGGACGAACGACAAATGATTCGGTTGCGTGGGTTGAGCCATCTTTGGCGAGAAACACAATGGAGCCAGGTCCGGGTGCATCTTTCACAGAAACGGGCATGAGTCCGAAATACTCGCCATCCGACTGCGGAAACATGCGGATCGAACGGCCGTGCCATTTTGCCGTCGCAACCTCCGCCGAGCAGGTGAGTCGTAGCGTTTGGCCGAGGGAGACGGTCTTTGGGCTGATGGAACAGACTTGGGCTTCCGTGGATAAAACGAATCCAGGCAGAGCGAAGGCAATGACTGGAAGCAAAATCTGAACGAGGCGGAGCGTCTTCTTCTGGAACATGAAATTCCCTCGAGAGAAGGCTGAAAAAGCATTTTGGCGGCACCAACGGGGCACAGCAAGAGGTTCGGCCTGGCTGTGGGCGAAACAGATACGCGCCTGCCTGCGACACTGGGGCCTGCGTGCTACAATCTCCGCGTAAACTCAGATGACAGACGCCCTTCCGATTGCCGAAGCGGTTCTAGAGGTAATTTCCAACGACGGCGCAAAGCGCTATGTGCGCGTGACGCAAACTCCTTTTTTGATTGGGCGCGGCGCGGAAACCGGAAATCACCTGCAACTTAACGACCGGCGCATTTCGCGAAATTGTGCGGCGATCGTCACCGAAGCGAATAAATTTTATATAGAGGACCGCGGGCAGCGGCGCGGTCTCTACGTAAACGGTGAAAAGGTGGAGAGCCGGGAGCTGCAAGCCGGCGACGTAATTACATTTGGGATGGAAGATTCGTACGAAATCGTTTACCGCTCGGCGGAAGGCACGGGCGACGAATCGATTCCGATGTTCCTGACGCGCATCGAGCACATGACGAGCGCCGAGAAATCTTCCGGCGGATTGAGCAAGTTGAATTTGTTGCTCGAGGCGACGACGCTGCTCCACTCGCAATTGCCGTTGGATTCGGTACTCGCAAAAATGCTGGATCATGCGATTTCCGTAACGAACGCGGATCGCGGGGTTCTGCTGGAAGCGAATATGGCGGGCGAGCTTCACGTGCGCCTGGCGCGGAAGCAGGGCGGGACGCGGCTGCCACCGGAGAGTGTGGCGCCGAGCCAGACGGCAATTCAAATGGCGTTGAAGCAACAATCGCCGGTGATCACTGAGGATCTGGCGCAGGCGGGGATGGATTTGCAGGCGGCGCAAAGCATCGTGGCGCAAGGGCTGCGCGCAGTGGTGGTAATCCCTCTGTATTCGGTGACGCGCGCAAATTCGGATGATTCCTTGCTGAACGTGAGCCGCGGACAGTTTTTGGGAGTGGTGTATCTGGATTCGAAGAGGCCGACGGCGTTTTCAAGGCTGGACCGGCAAATTCTGGATGCACTGGCGGCGGACGCGGCGGGGACGCTTGATAACGCGCGGCTGGTTGAGCGGGAACGCGAGCGGCAGCGGCTCGAAGCGGAAATCAATATCGCGCGAGATATTCAGCAGGCATTGCTGCCGAAGAACTTCAAGGAGTATCCGAACCTAACGGTTTCCGGCTGCAATTTTCCATGTTTGTCGGTTGGGGGCGACTATTTCGATGTGTTTCCGATTGGAGACGGGCGCACGGCGTTTCTGATTGCGGACGTTTCGGGAAAAGGACTAGGCGCGGCGCTGCTGACAACGATGCTGCAGGGCGCGCTGTCGGGAATGACGCTGGGCGCCGATCCGGCGCGTGTTTTTAATCACATCAACCGGTTCTTGTGCGACCACGCGGAAGTGGGCCGGTACGCGACGATGTTTTTTGGTGTGATGGACCCGAAGGGCCATCTGGAATTTATCAATGCTGGGCACCCCTCGCCGTTTTTGATTCGGGAAGGTAAGGCGGAGACTCCGTTTACGGAGGGATCGTATCCGGTGGGGCTTGTGCCGGAGGCGGAATATACAGCGGCATGCCTGAAGCTGGAGCCGGGCGACACGCTGGTGCTTTTCAGCGACGGC
This sequence comes from Candidatus Acidiferrum sp., assembly GCA_035295625.1. Taxonomy (GTDB): domain Bacteria; phylum Acidobacteriota; class Terriglobia; order Acidiferrales; family UBA7541; genus Acidiferrum. The sequence continues at coordinate 5,417 of DATGIS010000086.1, forward strand.
GTGACAGAAGCAATGGATCCGGACGATGAAATGTTCGGGATGACGCGGCTGGGTGAAGTTTTAAATGATAAAGACAAGGTGCCGCTGGAACATTTGCAGAAATGCGTGCTGGAATCGGTGGAGAATTTTGTGCGCGGAGCCCGGCAGGCGGACGATTTGACGATGCTGATTGTGCGATATCAAGCGACGGCAAAGGACGTATTGACGGACACAGATGCACCGTCGGCGTCGAGCGCGGTAGCGTAAACGCGGAAGCTTTAGCGAGATTCATTCGAACGATCCAAACAAAATCCGGAGGGGATGATGCGCAAACTGCTCGTGAGCTGGCTTGTGGCGGTGTTGGCGTGCGGAATCGTTGCCGCACAAGGGATGAAGGAGGGCGGGCTGACGGTGATTCGCGCGGGGAGTGTGATTGACGGCGTGAGCGAGTCGGCCAAGAGAAATCAGCTGATTTTTGTGCGTGGCAACAAGATCGAAAAAATTGCGGACGCGAATACGCCGATCCCGGCGGGAGCAGCGATTGTGGACCTTTCGAATACGACCGTGCTGCCCGGACTGATCGATTCCCACACGCACATCTTTCTTTGGGGCGAGGATCCGGCAAAGGGCGGCTACGACGAAAATATTTTGAAGGCGGGAATCGCGTTGCGCGCGGCGCGGGCGACGTACGCGTGCAAGCGCACGCTGGAGCAGGGTTTTACGACGATTCGGGATCTGGAGACGGAAGGTGCGGGATACGGCGACGTTGAAATGAAAGAGGCGATTGAGGAAGGAACGATTCCGGGGCCGCGGATTTTTGCTTCGACGCGAGGCATTTCGTCGACTGGCGGCTACAACCTGGAAGGCTATGCGCCGGAACTGGCGATGCCGAAAGGTGTGCAGATCGTGGATGGGCCGGTAGAAGCGCGAAAGGCGGCGCGGGAACAGCTGGATCACGGCGCGGACTGGCTCAAAGTGTATATGACGCACCGGTCGTGGGTCGGGAAGAAAGGCGAATTGGTGTCACAGCCGACGCTGACGGTGGAGGAGTTGCGGGCGATTGTCGACGAGGCGCATGGATGGGGAAAGAAGGTGGCGTGCCACGCGTATAGCGGAATCGGATTGCAGCGCGCGCTCGACGGCGGGTGCGATTCGATCGAGCATGGACTCGCCCTGACGGATGCGCAGATCGCGCAGATGATCCGGCAAGGAACCTGGTATTGCCCGACGATTGCTCCTTATTACGGCGATTGGGCGCCGGAAAATACGCCGGGCGGACAGCGCGATCGCAAACGCGCGTCGGAGCATGAGGTTTCGGTGCAAAAGGCGGCGAAGGCCGGAGTGAAGACAGTGTTCGGCACGGATATGGGCGGAATTCCGTGGACGGAGCCAATGGCGGCGGAATTCGAGTACATGACGCAGTTTGGATTTACCCCGATGGGTGCGATACAAGCGGCAACTTCGCGCGCGGCGGAGATGCTGGAGATGCAGGGCGAAATTGGCGTGATTGCGCCAGGTGCGTTTGCGGACATGATCGCGGTGAGCGGCGATCCGCTGCGCGCTATCAGCGAACTAAAGAAAGTGAAGTTCGTGATGCACGACGGGAAGGTGTTCAAGAACGAAGTGGCGCCGAAATAGTTCGGCACCGCGCTAAGCTTCGACGCGAACGCCCTTCCAGAAGGCGACGTGTCCGCGAATTTTCTTTGCGGCTTCGCTGGGCTCGGGGTAATACCACGCGGCGTTTTCATTTTTCATGCCGTCGACTTCGACGTGATAGTAGTGGGCAGTGCCCTTCCACGGGCAAACCGTCTTGTGCGAACTCGGGCGGAGAAATTCCTGCTTCACAGCGTCCGCGGGGAAATATTGATTGCCTTCCACGACGACACACGAATCGCTTTCGGCGATGAGTTTTCCGGACCAATAGGCTTTTGGCACTTGCCTGCTCCTGCCGGCGGCAGCATGGAAGAGAGACGCCAGACGTTCTGCCAGTTTATCGCAGACGGAGAATAAGGTCGCGGTGGCCATGTAACACGGTAAGATGCCGGGACACTTGGAAAGTTACGCATGCGGGAAAAGGAGTCTTAATGACGGATCAGAATTACGGGAATCATGTGAAGTTTGTGCCGCTGTTTCACTATTTTGCGCTACCGGTGCTGGGGCTGAATCTGCTCTGGGCCTGTTATCGCGTCTGGAAGTTGCACTTTTCGCTGGAGAGCTTTGTGGGCGTAGTGGTGGCGGCGGCGCTGCTTGGAACGCTATTCTGCGCGCGATTGTTCGCGCTGGCGGTGCAAGACCGTGTGATCCGATTGGAAGAGCGGTTGCGATTTGCGCGGCTTCTGCCGGCGGACCTGAGTTCGCGGTTTGACGAGTTTTCAATTTCGCAGATCGTTGCGCTGCGATTTGCCAGCGATGCGGAGTTGCCAACGCTGGCGCGGAAAGTCCTGACGGAGAAAATTGAAGATCGCAAGCAGATCAAGTTGATGGTACAGTACTGGCGCGCGGATACCCTGCGCGCGTAGCGAACTAGCGCGCGACGGCAGCCGCGGCGGCACCTTCGATTTCGGCGATTTCTTCGGCGGTGAGTTTCAGTTCGGCGGCGCGCATGACGCCTTCAGTTTGCTTCGCGTTGCGTGCGCCGACGATGGCGCCGGTGATGGCGGGATGCTTCAGCACCCAAGCGATGGCGACTTCACCCGGCCCCCGACTGTGACGCGCGCCGACGTTGCGAAGGCGCTCGACGAGCTCGATATTTTTTGACAGGCGCGGCTCACGAAATTCCGGATTGCGCGAACGGAAATCATCTTTGGGCAAGGAAGCGGCGCGCTCGCGAGTCATGGCTCCGGTGAGAAGGCCGGAGGCCATTGGCGCGTAGCTGATGACGCCAATTCCCTGTTGGAGACAAAACGGCAGGACTTCGGCTTCGATGGCGCGGCGAATCATGGAGTAGGGCGGCTGATTCGAAGTGACGGGAGCGATGGCTTGCGCCCGGCGCATTTGCGCCGCGTCAAAATTCGAAACGCCGATCCAGCGGACTTTGCCCTCTTTCTGAAGCGCGGCCATGGTTTGCCACGCTTCTTCCAGTTGTGGGCCGTTGTCGCGCGGCGGCCAATGCACTTGATAAAGATCAATCGTGTCGGCTTGAAGACGGCGCAGACTGTCTTCACATTCCTGGCGAATCGACGTAGCCGAGTGATTTGGCGTAATTTTTCCGGCAGCGTCCCAGCGCAGCACACACTTGGTGAAAATGTAGGGCCGAGCGCCGCGCCATTCCTTGAGCGCGCGAGCGACGACTTCTTCGGAATGACCCATGCCGTAAACGGCGGCAGTGTCGATCCAGTTGACGCCAAGCTCAAGCGCGCGATGAATGGCCGCAACGGAATCGGTGTCTTCCTGCGCGCCCCAGGAAAATTCCCAGCCAGGGCCGCCGGCGGCCCAGGCGCCAAAACCGACGGGCGAAATTTGTAGATCGGAGTTACCGAGTTTCTTGGTTTGCATGATGGCTTGTCCTCTTCGTGATGAGCCGCGTGGCACGGCGCAGTGCGAACGGCGTTCGTTGGATGAGCCATTTTACGGAAAGGTTAGAAAGGTTGCCAACCACCTACGACGCTTGGACCGGATCAGTTTGCCCTGAAGGCTGCGTCGAGCGAGACGGTTTCACCATTCGGATTCGTGACGACGATTCTTTGCGAGCCGGCTGCGAGGGCGGGAGTGGCGAAAAGGAGCGTATTTGTATCTTTGAAGGTGGCGGGCACTGATTTGCCGCCGATGATCAGTGTCGTGGCGGATTGGAAGCCGCTGCCACGCAACGTGACGTTTGTGCCGCCCGCTGCGGGGCCACTGGGTGGATTGACCGAGCCGATGCCCAGCGGAACTGTCGCCAGCTGAATAACGGTGAGACCGGACGTGGTGAGTGCGAAGAGACGCTGGCCGTTTTCGTCGATAGCGAGGAAGCTGCCGTGCTGGGCATCCACGTCCGTGGAAAGCATGGCGAATGGTTCGGGCAAAAACATGCGACGGCGAAGCGCGCCCGTCCGCGCATCGCGTATGTCGATGCCGCCGGTGATGTTTTTGGCAGGAGGGAGCGCGGGTGGAGCGCCTGTGAGAAATGGCACGTAAAGCAGCGCGCCGGTTGGATGCAGCGTGGCGCCTGGCACTTCCGTGCGGCCGGGGATGGACTCGATTTCATTTGTTGTGTTGGTCCCAAACACGTTGAGATTCGAAGCGCGAAGGGACGTTAGTGAGTTTTCGCGGACGGCGAATGCGTTGCCATCCTGCGCGACAGCGAGGTCGATCGTGGAAGCGTCGGAGATGGACGTTTGAAATTGTCCCGGAGAGGATGCGCTCCATTCGGCGATAGGACCGCCCGGAGCCGTTGCGAACGAAAAAAAGACGTGGTCGCCAGAGGAGTCTGAGAGAAGAAGAGGCGAACCGGTGAGGAACGAGATTTCCGGCTGCGTAGCCGGGGCGATCGTGGGGGGAAACGCGCTGACATCCATTTGCGCAAGGCACGCGCTGCAACCGGATTGTGTGCCGCCTTCGGCGCTCATGCCGACGAACACCGTCTTGGCGCTGGTTGGGGCGACGCGCGAGGGACCGGAGTTTTGGTAGCCGGAAATTCCGCCGACAAAGGAAGCGCTGCCGGCAGAGGTATCCGGGTTGATGACGTAAATACTTTGTGCGCCGAAGTCGGCGACGATCATTTGCGAACTGTCGGGCGTGAGGGCAAGGCCGCGCAAGCCGGCGTTGGGCGGAGGGCCTCCGGGCGGCTGAATAGCGGCAAGATATGAAGAGGAGGCGAGGTCAAAGACGTCGACATGGTCCGTCGCACTGAGATAAACGCGATTGCGGCTTTGATCGTAGAGCAAAAATTTGTAGAAGCCGGCTTTAGGGAAAATTTGTTCGCTCTGAAAGTACAAATATCCGCTCACGGAATTTGTCGAACCGCTGGGCGAAGCGACCGCGACATCCGCGGTTCCTGCTGTACCGGGCGGCGCCGTAATGATTACTCGCTGGAGCGGAAACGGATACGTTGCATCGAGGCCGAGGGACGACGCGAGCGCTGAAACTGAGTCGATCTTCTGAACAGTAGCTGAAGTGCCACCGATTTTTACAGTGAGTTTTGTGGCATCCGAACCGAAACCGTATCCGTACATTGCGATCGTTTCGTTGCCGCTCTTGTTTCCGGCGTTCGGCAGAATTTTGAGAATTTGCGGGCCGTAGGAGAATGCGTCGGGCGCAAGCGTTGTCCAGCCATCGGGGAAAAATGCGGTGAGGTTGGCGGCGCCGCTAGCGGCGCTGGCAGGCGAGGTGACTTGGAGCTGGGACGCAGCGGAGCCTTGGACCGTGGCGGATTGCGCGCCGAATTGCACGGACGCGGTCGCTTCAAAATTTGCACCGGCGAGAATTGTGCTGGTGCCACCAGAGTTCGGCCCGGTCGCAGGTTGGGCGACGGAGTTCACCGAGAACGCCGGCGCCGGTTGCGAAAGCGAAGTGGGTTTCGCGGCATCGACAAAACTGACTCCACGATTGGCGAGGCCGAAAAAGAGTTTCGAGGAGTCAACGGCTTCGAGCTGCGTCGGTATGCCGGCAATGGCGACATCGGAAACGCGGCCGACGACATGGAGATCATTTGCATCGAGGAGCGTGAGCGCGGAGCCGATACCGAACTGTTCGCTCACGACAAGGGACGCGCCGTCCTGCGAAAAAAGAATGCTGGCGGGATTTGTGGCCGAGTACGAGCCAATCAGATTCAAGAGGCCATCAAGCAGCAGAACTTGTCTGCCGCTGCTGCCCGAGAAGAGGACGGCAAATCGGGAGCCGGCGCCATTCGCGGCAGCATTGGAAATCGCGCCACCGCCAACCGTGACAGGCCCGGCGACAACGGCGCCGTTGCCATCGAACAGCGCGATTTCACCGCTCGAATCCGCGGCGGCAACAATTGTACGAGAGCCGTTCGAAGATTTTGCCAGGGCGCCGAGGCCGGCTTGAAAAACCTGCGGTGCTGCTGACGTGAGATTCGTGAGCGTATTCGAGCCGGGATCCCAGAGTGCCAGCAGAGATTCCGTTGTTGCGGGCTGGCGCAAGCGTACGAACAATTTTCCACCGGCCATCGCCAAGACCTCTTCGGGACGGTCGAAGATGGTATTTGGCAGAGGCGAAAGACCGTCGAGCACATGCGTGCCGCGGATTTGCATGGAATCGGTGTCGATTTCGTAGATCGCTTGCGTGAGAGAGCCGACCCAGACCGTGTTGCCGTCAGACGAGATGTCTGCGCTGGTTGCACCGGGCGCGGCGATTTCCGAAACTCTTGAACCGTCTGCCGTGGAAATTACTTCAAGACGATTGTTCGCGCGATTTGCGACGAACAGATGGTGCCGCGCGACATCGAGAACCATGTGGACGTGATGCGATTCGCCGGGCGGATTGTCGAAGGCGGCGACCGCGTCGGTGCGAACGTAATTGCTGCGAGGAAGATTTGCGGCGACGCTTGCCTGGACGGTCAGTCCGAGTGGCGCCGTGTGAGTAAGCGCACCGCTGGTTCCAGTCGCAGTGATGTTCACCGAGCCGGTCGCGGCGGAATTTGTTGCGCTGAAGAGTACAGAGACGCTTGCCCCAGGAGAAACCGAAAAGGGGCTCGTAGGATTGGCAGTCAGGCCCGCGGGCAAATTGCTGAAAGAGACCTGAACCGTTCCGGAGAAACCGTTTTGCGGAGTGACGCTGACGGCCACACTGCCGCTAGTACTGCCCTGCGCGACGGTGATCGTCGAGGGGATGACACCAAGCAGAAAATCCGGTGCCGGGGGTGGCGGTTGAATGGAGGCCGACGGACCACCGCCACAGCCTGCGAATGATGCAATGAGTCCGGCGCTGACGAATACGGGGATGAGGCGCAAGCGGGCGGACTGCCGCGCGCAACGTTCGAAACGTCCCATAAGGAGCCCCCAAGATGCCCCGAAAACGGCTCCAAGATACTCTCAATGGGGAACTTGTCAAGTTGTGAAATATATAAACTGGGTAGCTGGCGAGTAATGGAATGAAAAAAGAAGCGGCGCGGATTTTGCACCCGCGCCGCTGAGAAATTGAAAAAAGTAACCTGGTTAAATCGTCTTAGGTCCGGCGGTTGCAGCCGCCTGCGCCGAAGGTTTCGAGAACGCGCTGCCGCCCGATTCCTTTTCTGCGCTCTTGTCGATTTCAATGGAGCCCTTGAAGTAGGCGCCATCTTCGATGCTGATGCGCGCCGTCGTCAGGTCGCCATTCACTGAGCCATCCTTCTTGATTTCAATCCGATCCTTCGCGCGAAGGTTGCCCTTCACGCTGCCGTACACCACCACCTCGCGGGCGATGATATCGGCGGTCAACTTTGCGGTGGCTCCCACAGTAAGTTTCCGCTCATCGAGCTGAATCAGTCCTTCGACCGATCCGTCGATCAACAGATCTTCATTGCCGGAGATTTCACCTTTCACATGGAGGCTCGGTCCGAGCCGTGCTGTCGCACGGTCCGCCGTCGCACCCAATGGACGCATCGCATCTGTACTCATGGCGTTAGTTCCCTCCCAAGTCGCCGGAGCGGGCTTCGGCGGCTGATTCGTAGAAAAATTTTTCGGCTCCGGTGGCGCTGCTTGCGGCGTTTCCGGTTTTTTTTGGTTACCCCACATCGGACTTCTCCCAGGGACAAGCGCCCCATGCGGATTCGCTGCTGGGGTATCCCAGAATGTAGTCTCCCGCGGTGCGTCCCGCAAATAACCTATCAAGATTTCGTGCGTGAAAGTAACTACCCTTGGGGACAGGTATAGAACTGTACCTTGGACATCCGGGGATAGAAGTGGCTAAGAAGTGGGCTTGTCTGGAACCGGTTGGGTGGCGAGAAAATCAACGGCGAAGCGTTTTGCATAGGAATCGAGCAGCTCGCGGACACGTTGTTCGCGCGGCGACTTCACAATGAATCCGGCATGATGGTATTTCTTTACGCGATAGGAAATTTCGGGGTCATTGTAGGAAAAGGTGTCGGGATATTCCTGGCGCGCCAGTGACAAAATCACGCCGGCGTAGTCCTGGCGCGTCTGCGGAAGTTCGTAAGGGGTTTTTCCTGCTCCGACTTCGAGTTTTGCCCATTCGCGCCAGAGATTGACGCCAGTGGCTGTTTCAATTACATCGGAAATGTACGCGCCACCGACGCGCGCGGCGATTTCGAGAAAATAGACTTTTCCAGTGTCGTGGGCCTTGAGAAATTCCGCGTGCGTGACGCCTCGGACCAAACCGAGCACTTGCATCAAAGTGCTGTTCATTTCTTTCAGTTGAAGCGTTTCCGGCGCTTCGCGCGGCATAGTGCGGGTTGTGAAGACTCCGCCGCCGTGCGATACATCGAGCGGCGGCGCGCCATAGGCATGTGCTTCCGCGAAGAGGACGCGCCGTTCGCTAACCACACTGTCTACGTGAAAAACGCTTCCAGGAATGAACCGTTCGAGCAGGTACGACGACTGGTCATCGCCAAGCCGGTCGAGCCACGGCCAGAGTTCCTCCGGGGCGTGAATCTTCTTCATCCCGATGCCAGAAGCTTGCGAGCGCGGCTTGAGCAGCCACGGCCCGGGAACACGAGCCATAAATTCGCGCAGGTCGTCGTAGTTCAGGACGTGCACGAATTCCGGGACGAGCACGCCTTCTTCTGTGGCTTTGGCACGCATGGCGAGCTTGTCGCGAAAGTAGCGAACGGTCGTGAGCCCCATTCCAGGGATCCGGAGGTGCTCGCGCAGCGCGGAGACATTCTCCATGTCGAATTCATCGAGCGCGACGACGCGGTCGATCTTCTGGTTGCGAGCGGTGTAGCTGACGGCATTGATCAATCCCGCGAGCGGCAAACATTCCGGCATGAAAAACATTTCGTCGATGGCTTCGCGGGGCCAATCGCCGTTCCGCAACTTTTCCACGGTAAGCAGCAGCACGCGACAGCCGATGCGCTTGCATGTGCGCAGAAACTCTTGCCCTTTTTCGTAGGAGCTGACGCAGAGAATTGTGAGGGGCCGCTCAGCCATTGGGTTCTTCTCCACCGGGGACCCGCACTACGTTCGATGCAAAATCTTCAGGGCGCGCAGTATACGCTGCAATCACCCGACAGGAAACAAAAACTCGAGAAACGGCCGCACGCGCTGCGCCCACGCAGCTTCATTGTGCTCGGCGCCTTCGAATCGCTGATAGTGCAGATTCTCGCCGAGCCGCCAGCCCTTGTGGACCAGCGCGTCTCGCAACATCTCTACGTCATCCACGATGCGCGGGCCTTCGCGCGTGCCGATGTCGAGCCAAATGCGCGGCCGCGGATCCGGCACAGCAGCGTGCGCAAATCGCACGATGACCCGATGGTTCCACCAGACTGACGGCGAAAGCGCGGCAATTTTCCCGAAAGTCTCCGGCATGCGCAGACCGAGGTAAAGGCTGACCAAAC
>DATGIS010000087.1:0-19891 GCA_035295625.1 Candidatus Acidiferrum sp.
CTTTTGCGCCGGTGAGTTTTCCCTGCACCAACGCGATATAGGTTTTTTGAATGGTGCGCGATTGGAAAGCTTCGGCGAGCTTCGCGTGGGCGAAATCGTTTTTGGCGATGACGATGGCGCCGCTGGTGTCCTTGTCGAGCCGATGGACGATACCGGGACGCAATGCGTCGCCGCCTTGGGAAAGAGATTGGCCGCGTCCGAGGAGCGCGTTGACGAGCGTGCCGGTGGAGTTCCCTGCCCCAGCGTGAACGGTCATGCCAGCGGGCTTGTTGATAACGATGAGATCGTCGTCTTCGTAGAGGACAGTGAGTGGGATGGATTCGGCTTCGGCTTTAAGAGGGGCGCGAGGCTCAGGCTGAACGGTGACACGTTCGGCGCCTTTGAGTTTTTGGCTGGGCTTGGAGGGCTGGCCGTTGACGAGGACGAGGCCGGAATCGATGAGTTCCTGGACGCGGGCACGGGAAAGTTCGGAGCAATGGGCGGTGATGAAACGGTCGAGGCGAGTGCCTGAGTCGGAGGGGGAGGCGAGAAGTTCGATTGCGTCGGAGGTGATTTCGGCGGACACGGGTGGATTGTAACAGCTAACGAATGGAGGCTCCCACGAAACGGTCAGCGAGAACGGGGGGATGGAATCGGAAATGGATGGAAACGATGGCACCCCACCCCCCTCCCCCCTCTTTTCACAAGTATTCATTCTAAAGAGGTTGGGCTGAGGGTAGGGGGTGGGTACTAGTTCCAGTTGTGGCTTGTTGCTCGTTGGTTGGCAACGGCGGGTGATCGGGATTGCGATTGCGGGCACGGCGCTGGGTCCTTCCTCAATATCAGGCGCGTTCGGATAGTTTCGTGAGCGCTGGGTTTGAGAGTAGCGTACAAGAAATGGGTAAAGAAAAACGACTGACCTGAATGATGGATTTCGTACGGCTGTACTTTTCGTGTTTTTCGTTCGAAGGAGAATTAGAACGGTGGAAGGGAGCTGCGAATTTACGCTAGCCATTGACGTTCCCGCCTCGAATAAGGTCGAGAGATCCTAATCGTCGGAGACAAATGTCAGCAACGACTTATTAATTTTGATGCGGCGTTTGTGATATTCGATGAAGCCCAATTTTCTGAATTTGTTCATGAAGAAATTTACGCGTGAGCGCGTGCTGCCGATTATTTCCGACAGTGTCTCCTGGGAAACAGCAGGCAGTTCGTCCTCTGGCTGGTGTTGCACTTTCCCATAACGACCAAGCACGAGGAGCGCGCGGGCGAGGCGCTTCTCGGACGAATTGAAGAGCTGATCGATCAACGCTTCCTCGACGCGATTCTTGTGGCAGAGGATATATTCGACAAAACGGTCCGTGAATTTGTCTTTCGTGACGAGCAAACGCATCAGTTCGTTTTTTTCGATAGAAAGGAGTGTGGTCGGGGTGATTGCGGTGGCCGTGCCCATACGGAGCGACTGACCGGCCATACAGCCTTCTCCAAAAAAGTCCTTAGGGCCAAGCATAGCGACAATGGCCACCTTGCCCGATGAGCTAACCACGGAGAATTTTACGTTGCCCTTCTGGATGTAGAGGACGCTGCTGGCCGGATCGCCCTGGCTGTAAATCTGCTCGTCTTTTCCAAACTCGGCGACGGTTCTTGCCACTCCCGAGGGATCGAGAAAGGGCTGCGGCGATTCGGCGTTTTGTCTCTTAATTTTCATTCGTGCAATCGGCTCGGACGAACGGCTTCGAATTCAACTTTTGGCACTCTTCGCTGTGTGGGTGGCCGGGAGAAAACAGAGAATCTGCTGTTTCAATTGCGCATCGACTTCGTCCGCGATCGTCACAACGTCCGGAAGCAACTTACTGAATTTCACGCAATGCTCATTTCGATGCAGCATCGAAAAAATGCAGACCTGCAGAATGCGGGATTCATCGACGACCATCGCAGCGGTGTAGCCCTGCTTGAGCCGCAGCTTTCCATGCTGGCTCGCAGCGATGGAAATGGGAGCGTTAGATGTTTTGTCCAGACGCAGCCTGGCAATCACGTCATGGAGGAGTCTGGGAAGATGGCCTGTGCGCTCTTCGAAGCTCAAAGGGACGTGGATCAAATCCGGTTCTTTCTCCACCAGGCTGAGCCATTCGCGAATCGTGGAGTCGAGCTCCCGCTCGAGAATGTCGGCCACGGCCTCTGTCCCCGAAGTGGGCGGGAGATGCTCTTTGCCGCCGATCGGCGGAACTGTCGTTTGGGTCATCAGGGAATCCTCATCAGCACGGTGAGTATCCCATTGCGACGGCAGCAAAACTGTCCCTTTCGTGATACGTCCCATATTGCACACATGGGAGGCGGGGAGCTCGGTGGAGCTGCGTTTCACCGAAGCGGGAAGATTTAATGGAGACTGCGCAGAGTACAGGCATGAAAGATTGAAACGCAGAGGCGGAAGTTTGGTCTCATCGAGGCGCGATTACGATCGAGCAAGCCAAGGTTCCTCCGCTCCGTGGGCCGGCGTGCGCCCTTTTTTGATAAGAGAGGGCGCACGCAAGAAAAAACCGGCCCACTCCGGTCGGAATGACAGAGGGGAGAAAGCGGCTGCGTTTGCACATACGCGATGCGCCGTTCTCGAGTTCGCGCAGAGTAGCCTTGCCGCCGCGGGCCGACATTCAACCCCGCACGCAGGAAAATGCCGGCCCACTCCGGTCGGAATGACAGAGAAGAGAAACATTCAAAATCGCAGGTAGTAAAGTTCAGGGGCGCTGCGGCGGGAAGAGAAATGAGGCAGGGAGTTTAGCGGTGGAAGTCGATACTCAGATCGCGGAACTGCGGATTGATTGTCCGGATGAGTGCGAGTTTCTTTTGGCGGCGCCAGCGTTTGATTTGTTTTTCGCGCGCTATCGCGTTTTTGATGTCGCCGAAAGGTTCGAAATAGACAAGGCGGGCAACATCGTGTTTCTTCGTGAATCCGTCGGTTAATTTTTGTTTGTGCTGGAGTGTGCGAACTTCCAGGTCGTTGGTGACTCCGGTGTAGAGCACACCGTTGGCGCTTGCGAGAATATAAACGTGATAGGCGCGCATTGCGGCGGATTCTTACATGGCGATTGCTGGAAGTCAGCAAGAGAAACGGGGCTCATGGGCTTGAGGTTGGTCTCGTCGAATGGCGATTGCGAACGAGCAAGCCAAGGTTCCTCCGCTCCGTGGGCCGGCGTGCAAAAACCGCACGCAAGAAAAAACCGGCCCACTCCGGTCGGAATGACAGAGAAGAGAAAGCGGCTGCGTTTGCGCGTAAACGATGCGCGGTTCTCGAGTTCGCGCAGAGTGGCCTCGCCGTCCCTAGCCGGCGTGCGGCCCTTTTTTGATAAGTGAGGGCGCACGCAAGAAAAAACCGGCCCACTCCGGTCGGAATGACAGAGAAGAGAAAGCGGCCGCGTTTGCTACGATTTTGCGGGCCACTGGAAGCAGAGGGCGAAGCCGTCGGGATCGCGGAAGTAGAGTTGTTTCATGCCGTAGGGGGCGACGGTAGGCTCACTGACGGGTGCGCCGCGGCGGCGGAGTTCTTCGTAGGCCCCTTGCACGTCCGGACATCCGAAATACAGGCAAGTATCCTCGTGCGCGGCGGTACGAGCGGCGTCCGGAACGGCAGGGCGCTGGTCGTCAGATTCGTAGGCCGTGTTGAGCATGACCTCGGCGGTGCCGAGCTTCAACCATACCCAGTGAAATTTGTCTTCGCCGAGCTGCGGCGAATTGCCGACGACTGCGAAGCCGAGAACATCGCGGTAGAAGCGCAAGGCGGTGGGCATGTCGTAGACCTGCAGGAGCGGGCAAACGCCGCGGATTTCAAGAGGCATGATCTACTCCGAAAAGCGAGAGACAGCTTTGAGCAAACAGATGATAAGGAGATGGGAACGAAATAACAAAGTCTGAGTGGCACGTTGCCTATGCCGGAAATGCGTAGGCTCTTCTCGGCACGAACAATCCGAGCCTCCTTATCCCGCGGCAGGAGTGGAATCGGGCGGAGGCGCGGTGCCCCAGCGGGTCTGGCAGGCCTGGCGGAATTTTTCGCGTTCTTCGGGGGACATGTTTTCCCAGCGGTCGCGCATTCTGCGGCGCATGCCGGAGCGGGAGCCGTGCCCACCACCAAAGCCACCGAACAGAATCCGGCAGAGCGCGAGAAGGCCGAGGGCTTGCCAGAAGGAAATCTCGTGCCAGCCGAAAATACCCGGCAGGAGCCAGTTCCAAAGAAGTTTCACAACTTCACCGCCCAGAGCGATGAATAAAGCAAACGCCGGCGGACCGAAGATTGCGGCAAGAATGAACTTCTTCTTACGATTCATCATGTTATTTCTCCTTCCGAAATTCGTCGTAGAAGTCTTGCAAGCTTTCGCGGAGATGGAGGACGGCGTAGCGCTTTCGCGCGAGCAGGGTGTTGACGTTTACTCCGGTTTCCGCAGACAGATCCTTGAAGCTCTTCCCTTCCAGTTCGTGGGCGACGAAGACTTCTCGCTGCTCGCTGGGTAGTTCATCGAGCGCGTGGTCGAGTTCATCGAGAAGCACACTTCGAGCGAAGAGCGCTTCGGGGCCAGCGTCGGGCGACGGCAAGAGATCCTCGATTCGTAAGAGTTCGCCGTCGTCGCTTTCGATTGCGGATTCGCTGAACGGTTGGGCCCTCTTTTTGCGGAAGAGGTCCGTGATGCGATTGCGCGCGACACGAAACAGCCAGCCGGTGATGTGCTCAATCGGCATCAAGAGGCGATTGGCCTCGACGAGTTCCGAGAAGACTTCCTGCACGATGTCTTCGGCATCGGCGGGATCGGGCACACGACGGCGGATGAAGTTGCGCAGGCGTGAGCGCTCTTCCGTGACAATCCGCGAGATATGAAAGTCCTGCTCGGTCATCGAAAGCGCGCTTGCCGGCTCACTCATCCTAAGTTGAAGACGGATAAGCGGCGGAAATATTGTACGAATTCGGATGAGCGGAGCGCGATGTCGCCGAGCACAGCGAGAGCGATTGAGCCTATCGTCGGGTAGGTATCGGGCTCCAAGACCCTAGGTTTTGGCGACGAGTTGAGCCGGCTTCGCGGATTTGTAGGTCAGGGCAACGAGCAGAAGCGGGTAAGCGATTCCGACCAGCGTGATGGGCCAGCCGGCGTAATGCTTCCAGACTCCGGTGATGAGGAAAACGGGGACGGAGGTGTAGGCGGCGGAGCGTACGAAGACATCGGCGAGCGGCGAGCGGATGAGGAGCAGGATTCCGGCGACGAGCAGAAACAAGCTGGCGACGGTGCCAATGGTGCCCATGATGAGCGGCTCGGTTTCGCTATTGAGGATGCCGCGGTAGACGAGTTCCTGCACGCCTCCTGCGGTTTCAAGCGCCCCGAAGATGATTGCGAAAAGTGAAGCTGGCAAGTGACCGCGCATGTGTCGATCCTCCTTCAAGGTTGAGAATGTTCTACGCCGCCACGGCGCGGAAAAAACACCACGCGAGAAGCGAAGAAAGAAGAATGGAAGCGGCGGCGGCGATCAGGACAGTGTCCTGAAGGCGAGCGACGATACCGACGCTGGCGAGTTCCCACAGGGCCGTGCGCCAGAGGCGAAGAAACGCGACGGCTGGGCGCTGCGGCGGGAGTTCGCGCAGGAGATCTTCGAAGAGTTCGACCATGTGCACGCCGAATTTTTGGCGGAGTTCGCGGGGATAAAAGATGAGGAGTTGCGCGTAGACGAAAGTGCTGAGGCGGATGAGGTTCTGCATGGGCGTTACTCCGCTGTCCGCGTTGTGAGTTTTTTGCGCTGGGCGAGGCGCACGGCAGTGTCCATGCGCGCGAGCTCGGCTTCGAGCAAAAGCTTGCCGTGGCCCTTGAGGCGGTAATAGCGGCGGCGGGAATCGCGGTCGGTTTCGGCGGCAGGGCCGTCGACTTCGAGAATGAGAGAGAGTTCGAGAAGGCGCTGGAGCGTGGCGTACAGCGTACCAGGGCCCATATGGAATTTACCGGAGGAGAGAGATTTGGATTCCTGCATGATGGCGTAGCCGTGCTTTTCGCCGTCGGCGAGGGAGAAGAGGACGTAAAAGACGGCGGGCGTGAGAGGAAGAAGCTGCTGAAATTCTGGTGGGAGAGCGGATTGTTTCACGAGGGGCTCCGGATGAGAGTTATAACGCGGACAGATATATCTGCCACGGATATATCTGTCAAGAGGAATTTTTGGCTGGAGCGCTGGTGGCCGTGCGGGTCTGGGCAAGCGAGGGAATTGGAGCGTCGCGAGGCGATGGGAGTTCGCCTATTCTGATTGGGCGATTCCCAGGAACAAGAAAGAGAGCATGCGGAGCAAAGGCGTAATTCAACTGGCGACGGGGGCGTACAGCCTGGTGAGGAAAACCGGATTGCTGGAATTGGGGCCGATGAAGCGCGGGTTTGTGGCGGCCTCGTTTTTGTATAAACGGTGGTACGAAGATCCGTTTTGGCGATTGCTAGAGCGAACGCCGGAACTGCTTGGCGACGGAGATGTGCTCGACGTTGGCGCGAATATTGGGTACACGGCGTGGGTGTTCGCGCGGAAGCTGAAGGCGGGGGCGAAGATTTATGCGTTTGAGCCGGACGGCGCGACGTTTGCGCTGCTGCGAGACGAACTGCGGCGGAGACGATTGACGGACCGAGTTGAGGCGCTGCAGATGGCGGTGGGCAGCGCGGAAGGGCAGCTGGAGATTTGGCACAACAGGGATCATTCAGCGGATCATCGCGTGGTGACGGAAGAGTTCCGGAAGAAGCTTTCGGAACAGGAGCAGGTGACGCGAGTTCCAGTGACGACAGTGGACCGATTCGTGGAGACGCGAAGGATGGAGAATGTTTCGTTCATCAAGATCGATGTGCAGGGGTATGAGCTGGTGGTCTGCGAAGGAATGCGAGAGACGCTGGAGCGATTTCCGCGGCTGAATGTTTGCCTGGAATATTCGCCGGAAGGAATGATTGATTTGGGATTCCGGCCAGCGGAAGTTTTGGATTTTTTTCGCGCGCGCGGGTACGAGTTGTGGGTGGTAACGCGCGAGGCGACGATTCCTGTCGCGGATGGGGCGGCAATCGAGAAGATGCTGGGCGGCGCGGGGTATGTGGATTTGCTCTGCCGGCGGGGCGCGTGAAGCAAAGCAGGGCCGCTTCAAAAAAGGCGGCCTCTACGAGATTTCCACTGCCCATTTAGGGGGTTGTGCGGACGGTCGGATAGGTAATGCCGAGTTGTTCGAGGTAGGTTTTGTACTTCGACGGGTCGAAGTAGAACTTTTTGAGTTCGGGGACGAACTTCTGCATTTTTTCCCTGTTGAGTTCGATGGCGGGCTGGTCGGTGGGCGCGAGGAAAGATTCGTAGTGGATGTCTTTCGTCTGGACATTGCGAAAATGGTCCCAAGCCTGCGTGACGAGCTGCGGTTCTAAGAGAAAATCGAGAGCGGTCATGGCTTGAACTTTTGCGCCAGCGGTGGAGCCTTTGTGCGCGATAGGCGTGGCCATGGCGACAGCATTGGGCCAGCTGTGGCCGGGAAGATTGGGAATATTTGCAGGGAACATGAGGTAGACCATCGGGACATTCCAGGAGATGTCGCCGACGTCATCGGAGCCGCCACCGGAAAGAGTTTTTGCGGGTTCCTCGAGCGGCTCGACTTTTTCCTTGAGGCCTTCGACTTTTGCGCCAATTTCTTTTTGGAGAGCTTTGGCGAGCGTTTGATCGGCGTCGGTCCACCTAGGCATGCCGACGGTCTCGATGTTTTTGTGCTGCGCTTCGGCGATGACTTTGTTGAAGAAAGGTGGCCACGCGGAGCCGACGAGTTTGTGGTCAACGGTGGTGCCGGTGCTTTTCGCGGCGGAATCGGCGACGGTGTTGCCGAGTTCGTAGAGCGATTTGATGTGGGGATAATCCATTTCGCGGAAGTAATACCAGACCGCGGCTTCGGAGGGGACAACGTTGGGCTGATCGCCGCCGTTGATGATGACGCGATGGGACCGCTGCGCGGTGCGGAGATGTTCGCGATTAAAATCCCAGGACACGTCCATGAGTTCGACGGCGTCGAGGGCGCTGCGGCCGTCCCAGGGAGCCATCGCGGCGTGGGCGGCTTTGCCGTGGAAGAAATACTGGATGGAGACGAGGCCGCTCCAGGTGCCTTTGCCGGTGCTGTAGGAAGTGGAGAATTCGTTGCTGACATGAGAGCCGAGAACGATGTCGACGTCTTTGAAGTAGCCGGCGCGGACGTAAAAGGCTTTTGTGGCGACGAGTTCTTCGGCGATGCCGGGGAAAAGTTTGATGGTGCCGGAGAGGTGATACTTCTCCATTTGTTTTTTGAGGACTAGGGCGGCGGTGACATTGACGGCCATGCCGGAGTTGTGACCTTCACCGTGACCGGGCGCGCCGTCGAGGATGGGATCGTGGTAGGCGACGCCAGGTTTTTGCGACGCGCGGGGGATACAGTCTTCATCGGTGATAAAGGCGATAACGGGTTTGCCGGAGCCGTACGTGGCGACCCAAGCAGTGGGAATTCCGGCGATTCCCTTTTCGATTTTGAAACCGTTCTTTTCCAGGATACCGGTGACGTAACTGGAGGTTTGCTGTTCCTGAAAGCCGAGCTCACTGTAGCTAAATATCTGGTCAACCATTTGTTGCGTGAAGGTCTGGAGCTTATCGGTTTCCTCAACTGCTTCGTGTTTTAGAGAATCGAGGGAGGGAGGCTGCTGCGCGAAGACTGGGATGGAAATCGCCGAAAAACCGCAGAAAAGCAAGAACCGCTTGAGCATCGAATCCTCGCATGGAGGCGACAAACCGCCTCAAAGTGAGGCGTAGTTTACACCAGGGAAAGGAGCGATGTGGGGCTGGCGTGCGTCTAAGCAAGGGAGTACGTTGACTTGAGCGCGCCGGAAACCTAAGATTTGCCTCCCGTGACCGAAACCTCCCAAAACGACGGCAATATTGCCGTTTCGAACGATGCGTTGCGGCCTGCGAACGGCGGGGCGAACCGGCAAGCGATTTGGATTGTCCTCGGCGTCCTGATCGCGGCCATGGCTGGGATTGCGTACTACAAAACTTATTCCGGGCGGAAGAGCTTCAACCTGCAGGAAATGAAGGGCGAACGGCTGACGCGGAGCGGCAAGGCTGCCGTCGTGGCGGTGTCGCCGGATGGGCAAACGGTGGCGTACGTACTGCGCGGCGCGGCGGAGCAGAGCGTGATGCTGCAGAAACTCGGTACAGGACAGGACGTGCAGCTGCTGCCACCGGGCGCCGTGATGTACTCCGGTTTGGCGTTCGCGCCGGATGGTGCTTCTCTCTACTTCACGGCTTCCTCAAAAGGAAACGAACTTTACAGTTCGCTTTACAGATTGCCGCTACAGGGAGGAACGCCCGCGAAATTGGTGGACGACATCGATACGGCTGTGAGTTTCTCGCCGGATGGAAAAAAGTTTGCGTTCGTACGCGGAGTGCCGGACAAACACGAGAACGATTTGTTAACCGCGAATGTGGACGGGAGCGATTTGAAAGTGGTAGCGCGCAAACCGGGGCAAGTCTACGCGGCGTCGCTGATCGCGCCAGCCTGGTCACCGGACGGAAACACGATCGTGTTTACGAATTACCAGGCGACGAACCGGAGAGCGCTGGTGGCAGTGGCGCCGGATGGGAGCGGACTTCGCGAAGTGTATCGAACGCATGACGACTTGGGGCGTCCGCTGTGGCTGCCGGATGGAAGCGCCGTGGTGGTACCGGTCCGCGAAGGAAAGTTGGGGGATCGCGGGCAGCTGTGGCAAGTGCAGATTGCTTCGGGGCAAGCGCAACGAATTTCGAACGACGCGCGCGACTACGGAATTTTGTGGGTCGGGCTGAGCGCGAACGCACGCGCTCTGGCGACGATCGAAACGACGATTACGGGCGACCTTTGGCTGTTGCCGGATTCCGACTCGTCCAAAGAGCGGCAGTTGACGATGGACGGGGCGCTGGTGATTTACGTGGCGCAATTCGGACGGGACAAGACTCTGTACGAAACGCGCGACGGTCACGTGTTCACGGCAAACGCCGACGGTGGGAATGCACAGCAGGTAAAGATGGGCACGAGCGGAACAACGGAAGTATCGGCGTGCGGGGACGGCAAACACATCGTGTACTCCGAATCGTCGGGCGAGGCGGAAGAGGTTTGGCGCACCGATGCGAACGGCGCGAATACAACGCAATTGACGCACGTGAAATCAGCGACGATGCCGAATTGTTCGCCGGACGGGGAGTGGGTCATTTACTGGAATGACGAAGAGCGGAGTTTTTATCGTATTTCGATCGAAGGCGGAAACACAATGAAGGTGAATCTGCCGAGCCCGAGCGATCCTTATGTGCGAATTTCGCCGGACGGGAAATATGTCGCATACACAGCGGGAAACGAAGGGCCAGCCATAAAGGAATACAGCGTGGTGATTGCGCCGTCGACGGGCGGAACGCCGACGAAGACCTTTCCGATGGTGCCGGGAATGGGAATGGCGCCGCCGCAATGGTCGCCGGACGGCCACGCGATGTATTTCAATTTGATGAAGCAAGGCGCTTCGAACATCTGGAAGATGGAAACGCCGGGCGGCGAGTTGAAACAAGTGACAAATTTTCCTTCGGGGCTAATCGCGTCGTATGCCTGGTCGGCCGATGGAAAGTCGCTCTACGTCGCGCGCGGAACTCGCAGCAGCGATGTGCTTCTATTGAAACGGCCGTAGCGGTTGGGATTATTTGACAGCTGGAGCTGACCGGTTCGCTGATTCCGTCAACCGACGAAGACGCTTGAATGCATCGGGCAAAAGCTGGCGCGATTGGACGCGCCACTCCCAATTCCCTCGCTTCTTCCCAGGAAAATTCACGCGAGCGTCACCACCGAGGCCAAGGACGTCCTGCAGCGGAAAGACAGCTAAATCCGCCCTGGAGTTCATGACGACTTCGATGGCACGCCAGTGAATCTGCGAGGCCTTCTCGGGAAAGAATTCTCTCGCGCGAATCAACGCTTCCCGGGCACCAGAATCTTTCGGATTTTTTGCCGCGGAATGCAATTCCTGCCACCAACCATTGATGGTGTTGTTGTCATGGGTGCCGGTGAACGCGGCCGTGTGCGGCGTATAGTTCGCAGGTTGATGCGCGGGATCTCCCCCGAAACCGAATTGCAGAACTGCCAGTCCGGGAAAACCGAATTGAGTCCGCAATGCTTCGACTTCCGGGCTAATGACGCCGAGATTTTCAGCGACGATGGGCGGGTCGCCGAGTTCTTTCTGGACTGCCCGGAATAGTTCGGCTGCCGGGCCGGGAATCCAGCGACCATCGCGAGCGGTCTTATCTTTGGCGGGAACCGACCAATAGGCTTCGAAACCACGGAAGTGGTCGACACGAAGCAGATCGAGATGTTCGAAGGAAAAACGGAAGCGGTCGATCCACCAGCGAAATTTCTGCTGCGCGATACGGTCCCAACGATAGGTGGGGCTGCCCCAGCGCTGACCATCGCGGCTGAAATAATCAGGCGGGACGCCACCGACACTGCGCATGTCGTGCTTGCCGTCGAGATCGAAGAGTTGGGGATTGCTCCAGACGTCGGCACTGTTGTACTCGACGTAAAACGGGAGATCGCCGAGTACACGAACGTGGCGGCCGCGGCAGTACGCGCGGAACTGCGTCCATTGACGGAAAAATTCGAACTGCAAAAACAGGTGATAACGCTCGATCTCTTCGGAAGGCTGCTGGCGCCGGTCAAACGTGTTCCAGGGTTTGTTGCGATTCGCATGGCGCAAGGCCATAAATTTCGCGTAGGGCCGAAGCCACGACTCGTTTCGTTCGAGAAAAGACTCGAATTGTGGGGTTTCGGAAAAGCCGCGAAAGGCGCGACGAAGGAGTGCGCCTTTGAATTTTGTAACTGCGGGATAGTCGACGCGCCGTCCGGGAAATTTTGGAACCGAATTGAGCTCGTTTCTATGGAGGTAGCCTTGCGCGACCAACTCCTCCGGATCGAGCAAGAGGAGACTGCCTGCGAATGCGGAACAGGACTGATACGGAGAGTTAAAGGGGCCCGGCGGACCGAAGGGAAGAATGCACCATACGCTTTGCCCGGACTCTGCAAGAAGGTCCGCAAAATTGCGGCTCGCGCTACCGAGATCGCCGATGCCAAAGCGCCCGGGCAAGGCGGTCAAATGAAGCAGGATTCCGCTCGAACGTTGAAGTTTCAAGAGAAAGCACTTCCTTGCTGGACGTTTGCGATTCCGTCGACGAAAACAGTTTCGTTCAAGACGATTCCATTGTGCAGAAGTTCACAAGGATATTGAAGCGAATCGTTCGCTATTCGACGAGTTGCAAATTGAGAGCGATGCGGACGCCATTGACGAGAATCACGCTCTGATCGAGCAATTGCTGGTTGGTGATTTCGGCGTTCACGAATTGCTTCACCGCGCCGCGGGGGCAGATGTATTCGATCGCTTCGGAGGTCTCTTTCGCGGCAGGGGAAAGCCTGTTGAGGACGGAGAAATCGTAAAGCTGGAAATCGACGTCCGCGGAGATGCGGGCGGAAATATCTTTTAACTGTGGCGCAAGAAAGAGATCAAAACTTTGCGCGGCGCGCTTGTAGATGGAGCTTTTGGCGGGGCCGAAAAGAAGCGTGTTTTTCATGGTCAACTGAAGGGCGACCTGATCGTGGAAGACGACGAAGGCCGGCGGAGCGTACGAAACGAAGTGGTATTTTTCGCCGCCTTCTTTGGCGAGCGCGGCGAGTTGCAGACTGTATTTTGCTTCTAGGCGCTCGGCGTCAATTTGTGTCTTGGGAGCTTTTCGAGGATCGACATCCGCGGCAACCACCGATGGCGCGTTCGACATCGTTTTTGCCGGGGCGGGAGCGGTTGATTCGGGGGCGAGATTCGCGTCGGGAAGCGGGGCTGCGGCGGGCTTCAAAAGTGCGGAATGGGAAGCAAGCAACGAGGAGCGTGCCGTGGAAGTAGCGTCCGGCTTGGCTGGAACCGAGCGCGACAGGGACTGCACGTTCAACGGATCGCGTTCCGCGAGAGAAAGACCGTAATCGGCGCCGCTGACGAACACTTTGCTGCGATTCAGAATTTCCTGGCGCTCGGCGTCTGTCTTCGCCGACGACATCGCCCACGCATCGGCACGACCCAAAACGACAACAAGGATTTCTTTTCCCTCGAACTCGTAGGCCTTTTCGTTGGTACGAGCGTGATGCGAAATTTCAAAGCCGATTCCGTCGCAATCGATATCTTCAGGCAAGACGGATGTGAGGAGGTTGAGAATCGGGAGCACCACCGAATGAAATGTGCTCGCGGCGCGTTCGTTCTGCGTCATACGCAGGGTGTTATACGCGGCGTTGTAATTGCCCGAGACTTTCAAAATTTTGCGGTCCTGAAAGCGGACGAATTCGAGGCCGCGGGAATCCGCCTCGGCCTGCTTGGCGGGATCGAGGCCGACGAAGCGGCTCAAATAAAAAGGATAGGGGAATTTGAGCCGGGCGATGGACTGATTGAGTCCGATGAGCTGTTGAAAGTGGGTTTCTTCCAGAGCTTTCAGGTCGGGGTTGAGAATTTCGTTGGGAGTGACCTGCGCGAAGGCTGGCGCTAGTGAAATCAGCAGCAGCGTTGCGGCACGCAAAACGATACGAAGGACAAACGGGCGCACTGGCAGCGAAGGTTTCATGGCGACGGGAGCAGTTTCTCCTATTTTGGCGAATATTGCGATCCTGGGCGGGCAGGAGGCTGGTAAGGCGGCTGGGCGATCGCACGCGTGAAAGCGATCACCGAGCGAATTTCGTCGGGGGTGAGCGTTTTGCCGTAGGGTGGCATCATGGCGGACTTGCCCATGGCAC
This sequence comes from Candidatus Acidiferrum sp., assembly GCA_035295625.1. GTDB lineage: Bacteria > Acidobacteriota > Terriglobia > Acidiferrales > UBA7541 > Acidiferrum. The sequence goes on from DATGIS010000087.1 coordinate 13,799, forward strand.
TGCCACCAAGCGTGATGATGTTTTGCAAATATTCGTCGCTCTGGGCGTTCAAAACCGAGCCGTCGTTGAGCAGTGTGGGAACCGGCGTAAGGTTGGAGCGATTGGACGGGCCAGCAGGCGAAGCATCCGCGTGACACCAGACGCAGTATTGATAGAAGACACGCTTGCCCTGCGTTTCCTGATAACCGAGCGGAACAAGTTTTTGCGAATCGGACCAGTCGGCTTCGGAATCGTAGGAAGCGGCTTGCACAGTGGCTGCTATCGGCGCCTGCGACTTTCGGCAACCTTGTAACGCGGGGAGAATGAGCAAAATTGGCAGTGCACGGATGAATTGGCGTTTCATCGGCCGGCTCCTGCGGCACTGGCGCTGGAACTCGAGGATGGCCGCGCCACTGCGGATTTCTGTGGTTTGATTCCGGCGCGCAGAGTGAGGAGATAGGCAGTCAACGATTTGATCTCCTCGTCGGTGAATTGACGGCGCGGCTCGATGGTGCCCGGAACGAGCGCTTGCGGATCGCGCAGCCACGCTTCGATCCAGGCAGGCGTGAGCCAATTGCCGGCATTGTTGAGGTTCGGACCAACGTAGCCGCCGGTGCCGCCGATGGTGTGGCACGCCTGACATTGATATTTGACTTCATAGAGTTGTTTGCCGAGGGCAACACGGGCGGACGTGAAGCCTTTGGCGTCGGTGGACGCGGGGTTCGCGTCGGGATGTTGCAGCGCGACACTCATGTAGTCCGCGAGAATGGATGCGTCTTTATCGCTCATATTGAATTGGGGCATGCGCAGCACAAGCGTCGGGCGAAGCGTCTGCGGATTCTTGAGGAAGTCGACAATCCACTGGCGTTGCGCGCGGCTGCCTTCATAGGTCAGATCCGGGGCGAGGTCTCCGCCGACGCCGTTGAACTTGTGGCAGGTGTAGCATTTGTAGCGCTCATAGACTTCGCCGAAAGAGCCGGCAGGATGGAATGCCGCCTCTTTTTTCGGCACGACGAGATTTTGTAGGGCACCAGTGGCAGGCGCGCCCTTCATGCTGAGAAGCGCGGTGGTAACCGCATCAAGATCGGCTTGATTCCAGCTGTATTGCGGCATACGAGCGGCCGGATTGACGGACGCGGGATCCTGCAGCTTCGCTTGAACGTACGCGACAAGATTGTGCGGAATTGCCGATTTGCCGAATTCGAGTTCGGAAGCGTTTTTCGCGCCAAGCGCGCTCAGATCGGGGCCGAAATCCTTTTGGGGATTGAGACCGCCGATGGAATGGCAACTGGCGCAGCCTTTTTCCTGAAACAGCCGTTTGCCCAAATCGATTTCCTGTTCCGTGGGCGCGCCGAGTTGCGGCACGGTGGTGAGGAGATCGGAGTCGGTGAGTTTCGTCGCTATGTACTGGGTGACTTTGTAGAGATCTTCGTCAGACCAGCCGTAACGCGACATGCGCGTATGCGGCAGATAGCCCTGCGGATCACGAAGCCACGCGACGAGCCAATCCGGATTGACCTTGGAGCCAACCTTGGTGAGTTCCGGTCCAATGTCGCCGCCGATGAGCTTCGTTTCACCGGCGCGGGTAACCGCCAGTGAGTGGCAGGTCGAGCAGAACATTTGCTTGAAACGAAGCTCGCCTTGCGAAACGAGTTCAGGATTCTTGCTCCACGCGGCGAGGACGCGCGGATCGAATTTATACGGCGTGATGGGATGCGCGCGCTGCACGCTTAGGTACGCGGAGAGTGCGCGAAGCTGTGTTTCTTCCAGGCGGAACTTGGGCATGCGCGGCTCGTCTTCGGTTTCGTAGCCGTTGACCACCGTGTTTCCATCCTTGTCGACGATGGTGCGCGGTTCTTTGAGCCATTTATAAATCCATTCGCGGCTGACTTTTGTGCCGACGCTTGTCAAATCCGGGCCGAGCATGGCGCTTCGCTCGATGCCGGGAAGTTTGTGGCAGCCCTGGCAGTTCAACTCAGAAAGCAATTGGCGGCCGCGGGTTAACTGCGGCGTTTGTGGGAGGTCGCTGTAATGGCAAGTGCCGCAGGAAGCCTGGATGAATTTTGCAGGGAGAATCGGCTGTTCCCACGCGAGCGTGGATTCATGAGCTTCGGCGACTTCGGTGGCTGCGCCCTGGCCTCGGTGGCAAATGGTGCAGCCCCAATCGCGGACGTTGTGCGGAATTGGCGGATGTGCGCGGTACGGTTGCGGTACGGATGAGCCGGAAAGGCTGGGCTGCATGATTCCCTGATGGCAGGTGGTGCAACGATCCACAACGTTCATGCCGGGAATCCAAACTTGATCGATGTCCGGACGATAGTCGGCAAGAAGCTTTTTGGTATCGGGGCGCGTTTGCGCGTATTTCACGTAGGAACGTTTGTACTGCTTCCATTCGCGGCGAAAATCCTTGATCGGCGAAATGGCGAGTACGCCAAGAAATATAAGAGTGAAAACCGCCAGCACCCGGCGCATGCGGTCAGAAACTCTGCCCATCTCCTCAGCCGACATGAGTTCTCCAAGGCCAGACCCAAGACCAGCCAGGTCCCCTAAAAAATGTTCCGACGACGGTCAGGCAGATCGAAACGGCGATGAACCAGGTCATGATCCACCAGGAAAGCGGCTTGGCGCCGAGCGTGGCTTGCCAGCTGCCGGATTTCTCGCGCGCGGTGTAAGAAAAAATGAGGATGGAGGCGATGATTGCGGTGGGAAGGATGATGGTCCACGCGTCGAAGAAAGCGAGAAAGGCCAACAAAAGGACCATGCTGATGAGAACGGTGCGGAGATTTCGGGAGGGATGTTTCGACCAAAGCGGCTCGCCTTCGACATTGATATTGAAATAAGGAATGACGACAAGCGCGATGACGACGAGCGTGGGAATCAAAATGCCGGCCACGAAGGGCGGGAAGAAGTGGAGGAGCTCCTGAAGACCCAGGAAATACCACGGCGCTTTTGCGGGATTGGGAGTAAGCAAAGGATTGGCGAGCTGCTCGAGCGGAGCATCCCAGAAAAGCGCGATCACGACCATGGCGATGACAAGAATTTCGAAGGCGATCGCTTCGCGAAGAAGCAGGTGCGGGTACGTCATTAGTTGCGGACCGCGATCGCCGAGAACTTTGGCGGAAGTCTTCTTGGTTACGAAGACGACACGGCGTGGATCTTTTTTCGCGTCCGAACTGAAGCCGGTCTCGATTTTGTTATCTGCCATCGGAGTCCTTCGATTTTACGGTTAAGCCGCCGTCTTTTTGCACACGCCAGAAATGGATTCCGATCAAGACGAGGGCAACGAGCGGAAGGATCAGAACGTGCATCACGTAGAAGCGAAGCAAAGCGTTTTCGCCGACGATATGTCCGCCGAGGAGCAGGAAGCGTATCTTGTCGCCGATAACGGGCATGGCCGAAATGATGTTGGTGCCAACCGTAACTGCCCAAAAGGCGAGCTGATCCCACGGCAGAAGATAACCGGTGTAGCTGAGAAAAAGCGTGACGAGCAGGAGAACGACGCCGATGACCCAGTTAAATTCATGGGGCGGTTTGTAACCGCCGCGATAAAAAACATGAAACATGTGCGCGAAGACCATGAAGACCATCAGGTGAGCGGCAAGGCGGTGAAGATTGCGAAGGAAGACGCCGTTCGAAACGACGAATTGCAGATCCTTCATGTCGCGATAGGCATTCGGCGCGGCGGGATGGTAGTAGAACATCAGGAGGATGCCGGTCACGAAGAGAATCAGAAAGAGCAAGAACGAAATGGATCCGAGGTAATAGGAGGCGCGGACATGCAGCGATTTTTCGCGGACTTTGACCGGCATCCAGTGAAGAAAGAGATTTCCGAAGACGGCCATGCTGCGGGTACGGTTCGAATTCGCGGGGCCGCGGCGGAAGACGGACTTCCAAACTTTGGATTCGCGTAGTGTTTCGAGGAGCAATGAGACGTTGGTGGCCATGGTTCGGTTCACACCTTCAGGGCTTGCGAATTCTTGACGCTTTGCAGCTTGTCGACGAGAAGTTCGCCATCAGCTGTGAGCGAAAGGGCAAAGTGCGGAAGGGGACGCGGGGCGGGCCCCTCGATTTTTGTGCCGTCCGCTTTGAATTTGCTGCCGTGGCAGGGACACGCAATCATTTCCGCTTCGGATTTCCATTGGGTGACGCAGCCGAGGTGGGTGCAAACCGCGGAGACGGCGTAAAAACCTTCTGGCATGCGGACGATGTAAACCTGCTGGTCTTGCAAGAACGTTACGGAATGGACGGGATAGAGATCCGGCGTGCCAGCGCGGAATTGCGTGGCAGGTTCGAAGAGCACATTGGGCGCAAAATATTGATAGGTGACAGCGACAGAGCCGAGGCCGGCGATGCCAAGCGCGCCGACCGTAATTTGATTGAGAAAGTCCCGGCGGCTCACGTCGTTGCCAGCGCCGGATTTCGTCTGATCGAACGTTGCGTCGTTTGCGTTGCTCATGGCAGCGAATGAATCTCCTCGATGCGAATCAAATTGGGGTTCCGGTCGAAAACTTCGAAGGATTCCATCGTGATTGTGCCGACGGGGCAGCGTTCGGCGCAAAGGCCGCAGCGGATGCAGATGGTTTCGTCCTTGACCATTACCGAACCGGTGGACTCGGCGAGTTGCCCGGGTGAAAGATGAAGAAGTTCGCTTGCGCGAACGTCGGAAGTTGCGGAGAGTTGCTGCAGATTTTCTTCGGTGAAGTGGAACTGGTTCAGCGGAACAAGTTGCAGACAATTTTCCGGGCAGACGTCCACGCACCCTCCGCAGAGGATACATTCGCTGCCGTTCACTTCGGTGCCTTCAAAAATCGTGTTGATCCAACATTGCAGGCAACGCGAAGCTTCCTGCCGCGCTTCCGCCTCCGAGAAACCAACTTCGACTTCAGCGACGCCAGTACGGCGTTCGAGGGGAATCACTGGCACGGTGAGCCGTGAATACTCATCGTAGTGCTCGGCCATCTTGTGATGATCAAGGACGGTGATTTGCACATACTTCGGCGCAGGCTTCCACTCCGGGCCGCGCAGATACTTATCAATTTGTTCAGCCGCTTTTTTTCCGTCGGCAACGGCACTGATAATGAGACGGGGGCCGAACGCAAGATCTCCGGCGGCGAAGACACCAGGGGCTGTCGTCATCAGCGTTTCGGCGTTTATTTTTGGAGTTCCTTGACGCGTGATTTCGATTCCGTCCGAAGGAGTGAAGCAGGAAACATCAGAGGCCTGACCAATCGCAAGGATGACCGTGTCGCACTCAATCAAGCGCTCGCTGCCCTCTTCAAACTTCGGATTGAATCGTTTGTCCGAATCGAAGACGGATTTGCAGCGAATTACTTCGAGTCCGATCAGTTTGCCGTTCTTGCCGACAAATTGTTTGGGCCCAAGCGAGGGCTGAATGTTGATTCCCTCTTCCAACCCTTCATGGATTTCTTCTTCGGACGCCGGCATCTCTTCGCGCGATTCAAGGCAGACAAGTTGCACGCGCCGTGCGCCCATGCGCAACGCAGCGCGGGAGACGTCCATAAACTCTTTCATCGCGACGTCCATCTCGCTTTCCGTCAAATGTTCGGGAAGGACGCCCGCTTCTTTTCCTTCTGCACCGCTCTTGTACTGCTCGCGCATCGCGGTTCTTGCGACATCAATCGCGACATTGCCTCCACCGATCACGACAACCTGTTTGCCGATGGAAAAGCGATAGCCAAGATTGACGTTCAAGAGGAAATCGATGCCCTTCACGACTCCATCCAGCTCGTGACCCGGCAGATTCAAATCGCGGCTTCGGTGCAGACCGAACGCAAGCAGGACGGCTTTGTAGCCCTGGCTCTTCAAGTCTTCGAGCGAGAAATCGCGGCCGAGGCGGGAATTCAGACGCAATTCCGGCCCGAGGTCGAGAATTTCGCGCACTTGTGCCTGTAAAACATCACGCGGCAAACGGTATTCAGGAATTCCGAGATGCATCATTCCACCGGGAACGGCCGCGGCTTCAAAGATCGTTACGGCATAGCCGAGCAGGGCCAAATCATGCGCCGCCGAAAGTCCGGCCGGCCCGGAACCGATGACCGCGATTTTTTCCGCATGCACAACTTGCGGCTTTTCCGGAAAAACATCGATCGGATT
>DATGIS010000088.1:0-20582 GCA_035295625.1 Candidatus Acidiferrum sp.
TTGCTGCAGGCGCAGGACGATTTGCGTGCGGCGCAGGGCGGCGGGCGTTCTGACGCAGCGGCGCGGGCAGCGGGCGATTTGGCAAAGGCGATTGCGGAACGGGACCGCCTGAAGCGGATTCATGATGCGCTGCAACGACTCGTTGCCCAGCAAGCCGCGACCAAGGACGAATTGGCGGCGAACGAATTGGAATTGACAAAGGCGCAGTCGGAAGTTGATCGATTTACCGGGGCGAAGCAGGAGTTTGACCGGGCGGTGAAGCTCGACGCCGGGAAGTACGCTCTGCAATTGCAACAAGCGCAGAACGAAGTTGCGGCGCTGCAAGAAAAAGTGCGCGACGGCAAAATTACCGCGCCGGTGGATGGCACCCTCTATTCCTTTCCTGTGCGCCAAGGGGACTTCGTGAAAGTCGGCGACCTTCTGGCGGAAATGGCGGATCTGCATAAAGTGCGCGTCCGCGCTTTTGTGGACGAGCCAGAGCTTGGCGGACTTGAGCCGAATGAGCCCGTGCACATTACGTGGGACGCTTTGCCGAATCGAAGTTGGGAAGGGAAGACGGAAGTTGTGCCGAAACAAGTGGTGCCGCGGAATTCGCGGAGTGTCGGCGAACTGCTCTGTTCCGTGAACAACGACAAGTTGGAGCTACTTCCCAATATTAATGTGGATGTGAAGATCAGCGCCCGTGAGCGGAACGGCGTACTGACGGTGCCCCGCGCCGCGGTGGCCGTGGATGGGGGTAAACGATTTGTTTTTGTGATTAAGGATGGCGGAATCAACGTAGGCAAAAACACGCTGGAGAAGCGCCCGATCATTGTGGGGATTGCCGACGCAGCAAATTATGAGGTGGTCGCGGGACTGAGCGCGACCGATCTGGTGGCGCTACCGGGAGACTTTGATCTTCGCGATGGGATGCTGGTGCAGGTCACGAATCCCGATGCATCGGACTATCTGGGTCGACCGAATGGGAACTAAACTTAAATTCGGATTTGGGTTGGCGTTGTTTTTCCTGGCGTGTGTCGCGTTAGTCCACGCGATGAACAGGAGTGAAGCGGTTGAGGCGGCGCTGCGCGCATATACCGAAGGCGAATATCCCAAGGCGGTCCAGATATTGCAGGCCGCTGCGGCCAAGGAGCCGGGCAATTCAGAACTGTATCTGCTGCTTTCAAAATCCTTCTATGAAATGAAGAATTTCGAAAAGGCGAGCGAGAGCGCCGAAAAGGCGATTGCCATCGATCCGCAAAATTCCATAAATCACGAATGGCTTGGCCGCGCATATGGAGAAAGGGCCGACCGTGCCGGCTGGTTTTCGGCAATTTCGCTTGCGAAAAAGGCGCGCAAGGAGTTTGCGACAGCCGTCGAATTGGACGAACGAAACTTTTCGGCGATGCAAGCGCTGATTGAATTTGACTGCGCGGCTCCGGGCATGGTGGGAGGCGGAGAAGACAAAGCCGCAAAAGAGATTGAAAAGATCGCCGCGCTCGATGTCGCGGAAGGGCACTACGCTCGCGGCAATTGCCGTCGCCAGAAAAAAAACTACGAAGAAGCCGATGCGGAGTTCACGAAAGCGTTGCAAAGCAACCCGAAATCGGCGGACCTGGTGTATGACATTGGCGACTTTGCGATGAAACGGGATCAGGCGGATCGTCTGATTACAGTCTCGGAGATTGGCGAGCGGCTGGATTCGCGCGACCCGCGAGGCGCGTTTTATCGCGCGGTAGCCGACATTTTACGCGGGGAGAAACTGGGCGGCGCGGAGAAAACGATCCGCGACTATCTGGACAAGGTGCCGCGGCGGAATACCTATCCTTCGCCTGCAATGGGCCACTATTGGCTAGGGCGCCTCTTCGAGCGGCAAAAACTGACTCCGGCAGCGATCACCGAGTATGAAACCGCATTGAAGCTGGAACCCAAAAACCATTACGCTAGCGACGCATTGAAACGAGCCAAGAAACAGTAGCCGACAGCGATGAATCTCCAAGAGACTTTTACCGTCGCGATCGACGCGCTTCGCGCAAACAAAGTGCGAGCGGCGCTCACTTCGCTCGGTGTCATCATCGGGAGCGCGTCGATCGTGCTCGTGGTTACCGTTGCTTTGGCGAGTAAGAAGTTTGTGCTCTCGCAGATCGAAGCAACGGGATCGAATCTTGTCTGGGTGGAGACAGTGAAGACGCCGGACAAGGCACAGCCATTGAGTCATCAGCTCACACTGTTGGATATGGATGCGGCCCGGTCTATTCCCGGGGTGGCGCAGGTTGCTGGAACAAGCGACATCCAGATGTCCGTTGTCGCACAGGGGCGGGTTCGGCCTGTCACGCTGATCGGTGTCACAGACGGATACCGGGACATCCGGCGGCTCGTTGTTTTGCGCGGGCGCTTTCTGGATGTGACGGACATGGCGAGCCGCGCGAAAGTTTGTCTCATCACACCGCAACTTGCCGAAAAGTTGTTTGGCAGTGAGAATCCCATCGGTCAGGAAGTTCGAATGGGAGAGCTGACACTTGTAGTCGTCGGAATTTTCAAAGAACGCGTCGAGACATTTGGACTGTCGGACATTCAGGCAGAATCGGTGCTGGTTCCTTTTGGCCTGATGAAAAACTATACGGGCTCGGACACGCTGCGGGTTCTGGACGTGCAGGCCGCCAACGGGGATCAGGTCGGCAGCGTACAAAGACAACTCGGCGCGCTGTTGCGGAGCCGGCATCCGCCCGAAGCTGAGTACAATGTTCAGACTCTGACGGCAATTTTGGTTGCGGCGCAGAATATTTCGCTGGCTTTGACCATTGTGCTGATCGTCATCGCGTTCATCGCGCTTTTGATCAGCGGAATCGGCATCATGAACATTATGCTGGTGACGGTGAAGGAGCGAACTCGCGAAATTGGAATTCGAAAGGCGATCGGGGCGCCGCGACGGGATATTCTCTATCAATTTTTGATCGAGGCTTTTTTGATCAGCGGCGGCGGCGCTGTGATGGGAATTCTCATCGGACTTGCTGTACCGGTGGCGGCGCAATTTTTCCTGCCGAACAATTTGAGAGTGCCGATTTCGCCGCTGAGCGTAGTACTGGCATTTGTAGTTTCCTGCTCGACCGGCCTTTTTTTTGGCTACTTGCCGGCGAATAATGCTTCCATTCTTCAGCCAATTGAATCTCTGCGATACGAATAGCGAAAGCACTCTTGCAGAAGGAAGGGATGTCTCCATGCGGGCGTTGCAACGATTGGCGATAATTGCCGGATTCGCGATGCTTTGTATTCCCAACGCATTTTGCCAGCAGGCTCCAGAACCGGTTGCTTTGACTTTGAAGCATGCGTTGGAGTTGGCACTTCAGAATAGTAAAGACATCAAGATTGCGCGGATTCAGGCGTCGGTGGCGGATCGCGCTGCCATGATCGGGAAGGCGGACTTTCTGCCGAATTTGTATGTCGGCTCCGGTGCTGGCTATACCTATGGCATTCCCGAAACGCCCGGCGGCCGCGCACCTTCGGTTTTTAATATGACTTATACCGAACAGGTTTTTAATTTGCCGCTGCGAGGCGCGGCTAAAGAGCAACAAGAGCAAGCCAAAGCGCAAAAGATCGTGTTGGAAGATGTGCGAAGCTCGGTAATCGCTGGCACAGCCACGGGATACCTTGAGCTCGCAAAAGTGCGTCATTCGCTCGAACTCTTGCGCAAGGAGAGCGACAGCGCTGACAAGATTTTGGACGTGACAAAAGAGCGCGCAGGAGAAGGCTTCGAGTTGCCGATGGAAGTTACGCGCGCCCAACTGACGAAAGCGCAAGTCGCGCAGCGCATCTTGCAGCTGGAAGCGCGGCAAGAGGAATTGGAAACCTATCTGCGAGACCAGTTGGGACTCTCTCCGGAGCAACAATTCGATTTGAGTGCGGATGATTTGCCGGGCGCCGCCGAACAAGAGGGCGCGAATCTCGTGGCGCTCGCTATGGAAAGCAATACGGATATTCGTTTGGCGCAATCGGACGTTCGGGCCAAGGAATTCCGCTATAAAGGCGAAAAGGGCGGTTATTTGCCTTCCTTGGAGCTTGTGAGTACCTATAGTTTGCTTTCGGACTATAACAACTACAGCCTGTACTTTAATCATTTCCAGCGGAACAACTTCAACGCCGGCGTGCAGGTTCAGGTGCCGATCTTCAGCGCCAGGACAAAGGCGGCCGTAGGACTCGCCGAAGTCAATTTGCAGGTCGCTAAGGCCACGCTCGAAAACAAGAAAGGCCTGGTCAGTGCCGACGTCCGAAAGAAAACACATCGTTTGCGAGAGATGGACGCGGCAAAAGAAGTGGCTCGGTTGCAGCTGCAACTGGCGCAACAAAATGTGACGGCGCTTCAAGCGCAACTGGAAGAGGGAAAGACGAATTTGAGAGATGTGGAACGCGCCCGTTTGGATGAGAGCGATCGCTGGATGGCGTACCTCGACGCGGCGTTTCAGCGGCAGCAGGCTCAGGTGGAATTGCTCCGCACCGCCGGACAGATTGATCGCGTGCTGGAATAGTTCGTACGCTCCGCCGTGGGGAATTCATGTTCGATGCCAGAGAATTAGCTGTTTTGGCGAAGGCGGTTGACAAGCTTGGCGCCGGATTTCGTGAGCTGCCGGAGCACACTTCGCAGAATTGCGACCTCGGCCGGCTGGAAGAAGTGATTCTCGCCACGGCAGATCGCCTTACCGACAATTTCCCCTATTTTCACCCGTTGTACGCAGGGCAGATGCTGAAGCCGCCGCATCCCGTGGCTCGGCTTGCTTATGCGCTTGCGATGTACATCAATCCCAATAACCACGCGCTCGACGGCGGCCTGGCCACCTCCAGCATGGAAAAGGAAGCCGTCGCTGAAATCGCCGCTATGTTCGGCTGGTCGAATTTTCTAGGCCATTTGTGTGGCGGCGGGACGATGGCGAATCTGGAAGCGCTGTGGGTTGCGGGGCAGCTCAGCCCACGAAAGAAAGTTTTTGCAAGTGAACAGGCGCACTACACGCACAAGCGAATCAGTGGCGTTTTGCAACTCGAATTTGACGCCGTTCGATGCGACGACTGCGGTCGCATGGATTTAAATGATCTGGAGCTGCGAGCGCGAGCGGGTGAGGCGGGAACCGTGGTCGCCACGTTGGGGACTACTGCGACTGGCTCCGTCGATCCGCTGCCCGAAATTTTCATGCTTGGCGAACGATATGGCTTTCGCGTGCACGTGGACGCGGCTTATGGCGGATATTTCAAGTTGGCATCGAATCTCACGGCTTCTGCGAAACAAGCATTCGAAATGATTCAGCGTGCCGACTCGATTGTGATTGATCCGCACAAGCACGGTTTGCAACCCTACGGTTGCGGTTGCGTTCTTTTTCGCGATCCGGCAGTCGGCAAACTCTACAAGCATGATTCGCCTTATACGTATTTCAGTTCGACAGATTTGCATTTGGGAGAGATCAGTCTCGAATGTTCGCGACCTGGCGCCTCTGCGGCCGCACTCTGGGCGACGCAGAAATTGCTACCGCTCGTGAAGGGCGGTGAATTTGCGTCCGGGCTTGAAGCGGGAAGGGAAGCGGCTCTTCAATTTCACAAGCTGCTGCGCGACAGCGGTCTATTTGTGCCGGCCTTTGAGCCGGAACTTGATATCGTCGTCTTCCTGGCGCGTGAAACAACTAACCAAGCTGCGTCGGGACGTTCGCGAGAGATCTTCGCAGGGGCGGCGAGGCGAGGGCTTCATCTGGCGATCGCGGAGCTTCCCACGCGATTTTGGAGCAAGACGGAACTTGCGGGTTTGGCCACTACTGAAACTGTGACCTGCCTTCGATCGGTTCTGATGAAGCCGGAACATCGCGAGTGGATTCTGCAGATTATCGAGCGCTTGGCGGAAGCGCACAGCGACACGACCTCCTGATTTCCGTACTCAAGTGCGGAAAAGCCACAACGAAGGGGCCCTCAGGGGCATCGTATAGTCGTTCGCAACACTCTCGATTTGTCGTTTGGCTCTGATTGTAAGTCGGGTACACTAGAATAGTGGAAGTTTAGCGTTTCGCAGTCCGGCGGGGCATGGCCCCGGTCAGTCACACATGCGCCGTAATCTAGTTGCAGTTTCTGCAGCAAACTGAGGATGAAGAATGCCTGATGTAATGAAGACATTGTTGTTGAATCCGCCGAGTTTTGAGAATTTTGACGGCGGAGCCAGTTCGCGGTGGCCTGCGACCCGAGAGATTGAGTCCTACTGGTACCCAGTGTGGTTGACCTACCCGGCGGGATTGATCCCCGGAAGCCGCCTGCTCGATGCTTCGCCTCACAAGGTGAACTGGCAGCAGACAATTGAAATCTGCAAAGCCTATGAGTTTCTCGTTCTTTACACCTCAACAGTTGGATTTCACAGCGACATCAAGCTGATTCGCAAGATTAAAGAAGCGAACCCGGGGATGAAGATCGCATTCGTGGGTCCGCATGGTCACATTCGCCCTGATGAAACACTGATGGCCAGCGAAGACATCGAGTTCATCGTGCGCGGCGAGTTCGACCACGCGGTTGCCGAATACGCTCACGGCAAGCCGCTTGAGCAGATTGCCGGCGCGAGCTATCGCAAAGGCGGCAAGATCGTTCACAACACGATGCGGCCGCAACTGCACACCGAAGAGCTTGATGCGCTGCCGTTTGCCTCGGACATATACAAGCGGGATTTGCAGATCGAACGGTACAACGTGCCGTTTCTGCTGCATCCATTCGTCTCGTTTTATACGACGCGCGGCTGCCCAGCGATGTGCACTTTCTGCATGTGGCCGCAGACGATTTCCGGCCACGCGTGGCGTACTCGTTCGGTGGATAACGTCGTCAGCGAAGTAAAGAAGACATTGGAATACTTCCCGCAGATGAAGGAAATCTTCTTCGACGACGACACGTTCAACATTCGCAAGGATCGAGCGATTGAGCTGAGCCAAAAATTCAAGCCCCTGAAATTTCAGTGGTCCTGTACCGCCCGTTGCCACAGCAAGTACGAAGAGCTGAAGGCGATGGCGGACGGCGGAGCACGTTTGTTCATTGTGGGCTTTGAGTCCGGCGATCCGCAAATCTTGAAGAACATCAAGAAGGGCGCGACCATCGAGATGGCGCGCGAGTTCATGAAGAATTGCAAGAAGGTCGGCATCAAGGTGCACGGCGATTTCATCATTGGCCTGCCCGGCGAGACGAAGGAAACGATCGAGAAGACGATTGATTTCGCAAAGGAACTCGATTGCGAAACGATTCAGGTTTCGTTGGCGCACGCAATGCCAGGCACGGAACTGCACGATCAGATGTCGAAGGAGGGCTTCCTGCGCGTCGAAGCTCTTGCCGATAACAGCGGCCACCAGTTGCCCCACATCGAATATCCGCACCTTTCGAAGACGGAAATGATGGGAGCAGTGAACCGCTTCTACGACGAATATTATTTCCGTCCACGCGTGGCATGGAGAATCGTGAGAGAAGCTCTCTGGGACAGCCATGAGCGCAAGCGGCTCTACCATGAAGCGACGAGTTTCCTGAAGTTGCGCTCGGAGCGCTGGAAGTGGGTTCGGCAGGGCGGAGACGCTCCGAAGCCGATGGTCAGTGTGCCCGGAACGACTTCTGCATCCGGCAACGACTAGTTCGAACTTAAGCGATGGGACACGAGAGTAGGTTGAGGATCAAGACGCTGGTCATGGTCTTGGCGATGGTGGTGTGCGCCAATACCGGTGACCTGTTGTTGAAGCGCGGCATGTCGTCGATCGGCGCGGTGGAGTTCACGGCCGAAGGCCTCTCCCACGCTTTTCGGCTTACTATCTTCAATCCCACAATATGGATGGCAATTTTCTTCCTGCTCGGTTTCATGATCTGCTACATGACGGTCCTCAGTTGGGCGGATTATAGCTACGTCATGCCGGCCGGAGCATTTGGCTACGCGGTGCTTACTGTTTGCGCGGTGGCCTTCTTGCACGAAAGCGTGTCCATCCGTCGCTGGGTCGGAGTCCTCATTATTTGCGTCGGCGTGATGCTCGTGGGGCAGACCAAACCTCGCACCACTGAGGTTCCGGCTTCCCAGAAGGTTGCCGCATGATCGGTACCTTCCTCCTTCTCGCTTTCTTCCTGGTGGCTACGGCCTCCGGCGAGATTGCCATGACTTACGGCATGAAAGCCACGGGGGAACCTGCTCGCTTGCGTCCCAAGGAGATTCTTCAGTTCCTCGGTCGCGCCGTCCGCAACGGATGGTTCTGGGTTGGCGTTCCTTTGATGGCGGCTTCGTTTTATGCACTTTTGATTCTCCTCTCCTGGCAGCCGATCAGCTTTGTAATTCCGGCCTCTGCGTTGAGCAACGTGGTGGGAACGCTCGGCGCGAAATATATCTTGAGGGAAGAAGTGAACGCGGCGCGTTGGGCAGGCGTGGTGTTGGTCTGCATTGGCGTCGCACTCGTTTCGCTCGACAGCATTCCGGCTCGCTAACCGATGGCCACTCAACTCAACTCCCTTCCACAGGACGGCAACCTAAACCGCGCAACCGCGGCGATGATCGTGTTCTTGTTGGGAGCAATCATTTACATCGGCAACGCAAGTTTCCCCGGGTTGCTCGACGACGCCGATGCATCGCACGCGATGGTGTCCTGGGAAATGCTGCAACGGCACGACGCCGTGATTCTGTACATGAACGGCATCCGCTACTTGATGAAAGCGCCGCTGCACTACTGGGCTGTCGCGGTCAGTTACGGAATCTTTGGTCGCAATGAATTTGCCACACGCCTGCCGGTTGCGCTGGCGATGATTGGACTGGCAGCGCTCGTCAACGCCTTTGGACGTCGTTACTTCGGCGTTCGCGCGGGATTGTACAGCGGCCTTGCCGTGCTGACCGGTGCCGGCTTTTTTCTGTTCACCCGCATCATGATTCCGGAAGGCATTTACGCACTCGAATTTACTGCGGTATTTTATTTGTTCCTGCGCGGTTGGACGGGCTCGCTCGATCCACGATTGGCGTATTGGGGCGCCGCGGCGGTTACGGCGCTTGCTATGCTTACGCGTGGCCTCGTGGGCGTCATTTTTCCGATTGGTATTTTAGGGTTGTTCATCCTCGTAACGCGAGGATGGCGGCGGCTTGGAGAACTGCGTCTAGTTTCCAGTTTGTTGATTTTTCTTCTCATCGCGGCGCCATGGCACATTCTCGCGAGCCTCCAAGCCAAGACATTCTTCTGGTCCTATTTTATTAATGAGCATTTCAAGCGCGCGGTTGGGACTCGTTACCCGCCCGACTATGAAGCCGTGCCGCTCTGGATTTGGCTCGGCGCACATCTCATCTGGTTCTTCCCGTGGAGCGTTTTTCTGGTTTCTGCGTTTCGCAGCATCGGCAAGCCTTCCTCCTGGAAGAGCCTCAGCGCCGAACAGCAAGCGCGGCTTCTCTTGATACTTTGGGGCGGGTTCATCCTTTTGTTCTTTTCGCTTACGTTCGGATCTCGCATGGAGTACTACAGTTTCGGCGGCTGGCCCGCTATCGCCATGCTGCTAGGGATTGGCCTGGCGAAAGCCGAAGAAGAAAGCAAACGCTGGCTATCATGGATTCAGGGAGCGCTCGCATTCATCGGGCTCATTATCGCGGCAGTGCTCGTTGCGATGCTCGTAAAGTCCGCGCACGTTCAAGTACAGGGAGATATTTCTTCGCTGTTGGAGCGGCAACAACAGGACGCTTACCGGGTTTCAATGGCGCACATTTTGGATTTGACGCCACAAGCATTCGCCGTCCTTCGCTTGCCTGCTGCCTTGGCCGCAGTGGCGTTTCTTGTCGGGCTCGGAGCCGCATGGCTGCTGCGTAGAAAGCAAAAACCGGTTGCAGCTACGCTAACCATGGCTATGACGATGGCACTATTCTTCTTTGCGGCAAATAGCGCGCTGGGCGTGTTCGGCCCGTATCTCTCTTCAAAGCCCCTGGTCATGAAAGTGAAGGCTCAGATTCAGCCGACGGATACCCTCGCGATCTATGGAGAGTTTGACGCGAGCTCCAGCGTGGCTTTCTATACCGGACGAAAACTCCTTATTTGGAATGGACGATACAACAATCTCGAAGCCGGTTCGTATTATCCGGATGCGCCTCCAATATTCTTGACCGATGAAACTTTTCTGGCATTCTGGCGAAGTCCGCAACGCATATTTCTTTTTGTTCCTTCCGAAAAGCGCGAGGATGCCAGTAAGCGCCTACCCGTTGTGGGAACGTTCTTGATTGCGGAGAGTGGGGGCAAGGCCGTTTATTCCAATCTTCCATCTCGTCAAATTGCGAGTAGTTCGCCGCCCGCAGGCGACTAGTTTTGTCCCGTGAGGTTGACTATTATTCCGCCGATGGCTGACAACTTGCCGGCAGTACAACAAACGCACTCTTCCATCTCCGTATCCAGCGCCCAAGCCGTGATACTTGCGGGGGGCCTTGGCACGCGCATGAGGCCCGTCACTGAAACAATTCCCAAGCCGATGATTTCCGTCGCAGGAAAGCCTTTTCTACAACACCAATTGGAATTACTGAGAGCGTGCGGGATTGACCGGTCTTTGCTCTTGGTGGCGTACCTCGGCGAACAAATTGAGGAATATTTCGGCAACGGTGCAAAATTACAATTGAATATTTCTTATTCATTTGAACCGACGCCTTTGGGCACCGGCGGAGCGCTCAGGAATGCCGGGGATTTGCTACAAAATGCGTTTGTGCTTCTAAACGGAGATACCTACCTGGCGATTGACTACTCGGCTTTGCTGAGCAAGTTTGCGACGCTGAAACGCCGTGCTCTGATCGTCGCCTACCAGAAGCCGAGCGACGGCGCATCTGTCCTGCCGGCCAATAATGTTCCCAATAATTTGGGTGTGGCTTCCGACGGGAGAGTGGAGATCTATCGCAAACGCGATCCGGAAGGTTTGACACACGTCGATGCGGGAGCCATTGTCCTGAGCAAAGAAATCCTGGAGATGTTGCCGCACGGCGGAAGGTGTTCTTTAGAAGAGGAAATCTTTCCGCAGCTGATCGCGGCAGGAGAGATGTATGCCTGGGTAACTTCCCAGCCCTTCTACGATATGGGCAGTCCGGCGGGTCTCGCGGCGCTGGAAGAGAAACTCGCATGATTTTAACGAGAACCCCTTTTCGCGTGAGCTTCGCGGGCGGCGGCAGCGATTTGCCGCAATTTTACCGCCGCAAATCCGGCGCCGTGGTCAGTTGCACGATCGACAAGGCGATGTACATAGCCATTCATCCCTATTTTCACGACAAAATCCGCATCAAGTATTCGCGGACGGAGGACGTTTCGAGCGTGGCAGAGATCGAGCACCCGATTGTTCGGGAATGCTTGAACCTCTTGGGAATCGAACGCGGCATGGAGATCGCGAGCTTTGCGGATGTTCCGGCCGGCACCGGGATGGGATCGAGCAGCGCATTTACGGTTGGCCTGTTGCACGCGCTTTCTGCGCGGTCTGGAAATCCGGTCAGCGCAGAACATCTGGCTGCGACGGCTTGCGAAATCGAGCTGGAGCGCGTCAAAGCTCCTATCGGAAAGCAAGATCAGTATGCGGCCGCATTCGGTGGCCTGAATTTTATTGAGTTTCATGGAGATGGCAGCGTGGAAGTGCGGCGATTGAAATGCTCATTTGAAACGCGTGAGGCGCTCTCTCGTCGCCTGATGCTTTTTTATATCGGGCAGGAAAGGGAAGCATCCTCCATCCTGACCGAGCAATCGCGCAATATGGCGGACAGTGAAAAATTCCACCGTGTGGAAGAGATGGTGGAACTTGCGGTTGAACTGAGCGCCTTGCTGGAAAAGGGAGATTTGAATTCTCTGGGCGAAATTCTTCATCGCGGCTGGCAATTGAAGCGCGGCGTGGCCAGCGGAATCACAAATGACGTGGTTGAAGCGAATTATCATCTCGCGCGAGAGGCGGGCGCGGAAGGGGGCAAACTCCTTGGCGCGGGTGCCGGCGGATTTTTGCTATTGAGTTGCCGCGCGGAAAAACAGCACCAGGTGCGAGAAGCCCTTGGCGGACTGCGCGAAATGTCGATAGGACTGACCGACGAAGGTTCGCAGGTGCTGCACAATGACGGCAAGAACGATCCGATCCTCGCTGTCGGCAAATCCACTTAAGCCGACGCTCCTCAACCCGTGCGCGGATTGCGTTGTAGGCCCTCAGCCGCCAAGTTATACTTTCAAGGGCTATCCCGTTCGTGGAGTTTTCTTGAAAGAAATGAACAGCACTTCTATCGCGCCTGGAGCCACGGTCGCAGCCAGGGAGTATTTCGCTTCGCTTCAAGAAGTATTGGCGCGCCTGGATATTTCCGTCATTGACCGGATGACCGAGGCGATTTGGGAAAACTACGAAAACGGCCGCACGCTTTACGTGTTTGGAAACGGCGGCAGCGCCGCGCTGGCTTCGCATTTCGCGTGCGACATTGGAAAGGGAACCGTCGCGCCGCAGCGCAAGCGTCTGCGAACGGTCGCTCTGACGGATAACGTACCGCTGATGACGGCTCTCGCCAACGATCTGGCTTACAAGGATATTTTTTCAGAACAGCTTGCAGGGCTTGCCGAAAAAAATGACATGGCCTTCGCGATATCTGGCAGCGGAAATTCGCCGAACGTCGTGCAGGGTTTGGAAGTGGCGCGAAAGATCGGGCTTCGTACGCTGGTGCTGACGGGATTTGCCGGTGGCCTTGTGAAGTCGCTTGCCGATCTCTGTCTGATCGTGCCGTCGGACGATATGCAGCACATCGAAGACGCGCATCTTTGCGCGACCCACGCGATTTTTCGCGCAGTCCGCCAACGCATGACCCAGACACATGCTGGATAGTTCAAGAGACTCATTTTCGTTTCCGCCATGTTAAAAGCCGTAATTTTCGATCTCGATGGCGTAGTCGCGGATAGTCACCCGATTCATGAAGCAGCCTGGAAGACGCTGTTCACCGAAGCGGGGCTCAGCCGAGAAACCATCAACGTTGATTTTCTTTATGCCGGGCACCCGCGCCGGGAAATCCTGAAACACTATCTCGGTTCCCTCAGCGATGCAGAGCTGCAACGCTGGGGCCGGCGCAAGGACGAGCTTTATGAGTTGGCGGCCCTTCAGTTGCAAGCCAAGCCCGGGATACCTCGAGTTCTCGCTCAGCTGAAAGCTGCAGGAATCGCGTGTGCGCTGGCAACTTCCGCGGGACGCAGGCGCTCGCTTGAATCGCTGGAACTTTTGGGTCTGAATGAATATTTCCCCGTCGTGATTACCGGCGACGATGTTCACAAGCCCAAGCCCGCGCCGGACATTTTTCTGCTGGCGGCGGAGAAATTGAATGTGCAGCCGGAAAATTGCGTTGTCGTGGAAGATTCCGTTGCGGGCGTTCGAGCCGCCGTTGCCGCCGGCATGAAATGTGCAGGCTTCACTTCGCCAGAACGAGCCGACGAACTCCGCCGGGCTGGCGCCGATGACGTCATATCGGACTTTTCGGAAGACGCGGTGCGATATTTCGGCGCACTCCTTGCGTCTGCAAATTCGACAGAGTTCTCTGGAATCTCCGCACAGGCGACATCTTTGCGGCGGGACGTTAGATGACCGCCGCGCTCCATTACCTCGGATTCTTCCTTGCCGCGATTTCTCTTATCGGAACCGTCTCTTCCGCCATCTTTTTGATACTTTCCCTCATCGGCTCTGCGAAATTTCGTCGCGAAGCGAGAGAGCAAAAGCGCGTTGCGAGTAATCTAAAGACGCTTCCGCCTGTGTCGCTGTTAAAGCCAGTTCACGGTGCTGAACCGCGCTTGCGCGAAAATATAGAAAGTTTTTTTGTCCAGAATTACCCGAACTACGAAATCATATTTGCGGCGGATGAAGAAAATGACGCCGCACTGGCTATCATCCGGGAAGTAGCGGCCCGCCATCCCCAAATTAATTGCCGGATTCTTGTTACCGGTCCGCCGCAGTTTCCGAATCCGCCGGCTTCTTCCTTCACGCGCATGGCGGAAGTCGCGGCCTACGACATCCTGGTTACGAGTGACAGCGACGTGGAAGTCTCCCCGGATTATCTTTCGCAAGTCGTTCCGCCGATGCTCGATCCAACCGTTGGCATGCTTACTTGCCTCTATCGCGGCAAGAACGCCGGCGGCTTCTGGTCAGGCATGGATGCGATTGGCATGTCCATCGAAATGACGGCGGGCGTGCTGACGGCGAATCTGCTGGAAGGAATGAAATTCGGACTGGGCCCGACGATTGTGACGCGAAAGGACTCCGTCGCAAAAATCGGCGGGTATCGCGTCACCGCGGATTATTTCTCAAATGATTTCGTCGTCGGAAATTTTATCGAGAAGGCTGGATATCGCGTCGTACTGTCGCGCCACATCATTGACCATGTCGTTCCGCCGATGACCTTCAAGCGAATGTGGGATCGCCAGGTCAGATGGGCGAAGGGCACGCGATGGTCCCGTCCCAAGGGGCATTTGGGAACGGGGCTGATTTTTGCAATGCCTTACGGAATTCTTTCGTTGCTCGCAGGAATGCTCGCGGGTCATTGGATTCTGGGATTGTTGTTATTCGCCGTCGCGACTCTGAATCGCTTGATTGAGTCCTGGGCGATTGGCTGGGGAGTTGTTCGCGACCCGGTTGCGCGAGATCGCGCATGGCTTTATCCCATGCGCGACTTACTCGGATTTGCAGTCTGGTGCGCCAGCTACCTAAGCAAACGAGCCGTCTGGCGCGACAAGCGCTATCAGTTGGTCAAAGGCGGCCGGATTGTTCTTCGCGAGACCTCCGCTCACGATTAAGCTGTTTAGGTGGCTTAACCGGAATTAGGAATTCGCGATTACATGGTAATCCAACCGCATCCCCACGATCTCGAACATGCAGCTTCCGTATTAGTCCATTATTTTGTCTGGATCCTCTTTTTCGCTTCGTTGGGCTTCTATTTTGCATCCATTCTCTCGGCACTTCGTTTCTCGCACCGCCAGTCGGAAAGCAGCTCAACTGAATTTTTGCCGAACATTAGTGTGCTCAAACCCGTCCACGGCGTTGACTTTGGGTCTGAAAAAAATTTTGCCAGTTTCTGCACGCAGAACTATCCTGGCTATGAAGTTCTGTTTGCCGCGAACGACGAATCGGATCCATCAGTTCCCCTGATCCGAAGACTCATTGAGAAGTATCCAGAACGCAAGATACGGTTGCTCACCGGAGCGCCATTCCTGGGCGAGAATCGCAAAGTGAACAATCTTGTGGTCATGGCTCGCGAGGCCAGTCACGAAATTTTGGTGATTACCGACGGCGACGTCCGCGTCGGCCCGGACTTTCTTCGCAACGTCGTCGCTCCGTTTGAGCGCAGTGAAACCGGCGCTGTTACGAGCCTTTACCGCGGTGTCGCTGCGCCAGGCTTCTTCGGCGAATTGGAAGCGCTCGGCGCCGCGACGGATTTTGCCGCAGGTGTTCTCGTGGCGGAAGGCAGACGCGGCTTAAGCTTCGCGCTCGGCGCCTCCATCGTAACCACGAAATCCTGGATCCAACGCATCGGCGGCCTCGAACCGATTGCGCATCTGCTCGCTGACGATTACGAATTGGGCCATCGAATCTCTCAAGCGGGCGGGCAAGTAATCCTGTCACACGAAGTAGTCGAGACGATGTACCCTGCGCAAACCTTGCGCGGTTTCTGGGACCACCAACTCCGCTGGGCGCGGACTGTTCGTCTCTGCCGGCCTTTGTCCTATCTGGGACTCATCTTCACGCATGGCTTGCCGTGGGCAGTCTTTGCTGCGCTTCTCGCGCATTCAGTTGTCTGGGCGGTCGCGAGCATCGCATTGTATTTGGTCCTTCGCTTACTCACCGCGTTTTTCGTCGGTGTCTTGGTGTTAAACGATCCAACGGTTCGCCGCCGCTGGTGGCTGATTCCTTTGCGCGACGCAATTCACTTCGCCGTTTGGCTTGCGAGCTTTGCATCGAATCGCGTCCGCTGGGGCGAATCCGTCTTCATCATGAAGGACGGTCAAATGGTCCCTGTCCGCGGTTCCCACTGACTCAAATGGCCTTTCAAACTGCGAGTTTGGTTGACGGATTTTCGTTTCCCATTTAACCTAATAATGATGAATCGTGGCTGTCCCGATCATCGGGGAACCGCTGCGATTCGTTTTTGTTGCTAGACCTCCAACGGCTGGGAGGTCGTCCAATTGGTAGGACACCAGACTCTGACTCTGGGTATCCTGGTTCGAGTCCAGGCCTCCCAGCCAAAAAACTCCGCGCCGGTTGCATTCTATTCGCGATTTTTCTCCGCTGTGCCGCAAATCGATTCATCCTGTGAGTTACTGCAATCGATATATTTGATACGCCGCCGTGAGGTCGTCCGCCAAACGTTCTGTCCAAACATTACCGATTTATAGTAAGGTAGGGCGCACCTGGGAGGTGAATTTCGTGAACCGTAAGCCATTCATTCTGTTCTCCGCAGCCATCTTTGCCGCCGCGGCTCTACTCTTCAGCAAGGCCGGGTCCGGATCCAATTCCCCGGAACAAGATGTCCGCGACGTGGAGCAACGCGCCAACGCCGCCTATGAAGCGAACGACTTGCCGAAATATTTTTCGTTTTACGCGGATGATTTTACGCAGTATTTGCCCGAAGGCCGCTCCGACCTCGCCGCCTATAAAAAAGAATGGACTGGCTATATCGGAGAAGGGAATCGCGTGCAAAAAGTTGCGTTGTCTGATTTGCACGTTCAGATCGGCCCGAGCGGCGATAGCGCCGTCGCCAGCTACATCCTCCACGTCCGGACCAAACTGAAGGACGGAAAAATCACCGACGAAGACAACCAGGAATCCGACGTTCTCTTCAAAAGAAATGGCCAGTGGAAGATTGTTTTTGTTCACTACTCCGCGGCGCCAAAGCCGGAAACGCACTAACCGCGTAGTTTGGGGGCCACGTCATGAGCCAGGACCGAGATCGCGAATTGGGAATGTTCCGCGCGATTGCTCGCCGCGATTTTCTTAACGGTGTCGCCATTGGTATTGGCGCTGCCGCCGGGGAAACCGTTTTGCCAAGCCTTGCATGGGCTGGCGATGGCCTCGCCCCGCAAGACACAGCCGGCTACTATCCGCCCGCCTTAACCGGTCTCCGCGGCAGCCACGCAGGTTCGTTTGAAGACGCACACAAACTTCGCGAGGGCAATTTCTCGAAATCCGCAGGGAAGCCGGCGGACACGGGAGAATCATACGATCTCGTGATCGTCGGTGGCGGAATCAGCGGCCTCGCCGCGGCCTATTTCTGGCGGGCGCAAAAGCCCGACGCTCGCATTCTCATCCTCGACAATCACGATGACTTTGGCGGTCACGCCAAGCGCAACGAGTTTCGCCCGGGTGGCCGATTGCTCCTCGCGAACGGTGGCACGTGGGCGATCGAATCGCCGTTCCCCTATAGCAAGGTGGCCCATGGTTTAATGGACGACCTCGGCATCGATCCAGCAGCGCTCGCGAAAAAATGTAACGTCACAGGTGTTTACAAAAACCTGACCAACGGCTTTTTTTTCGACAAAGAGACATTCGGGCACGACAACCTCGTCAAGGGAAAGGCGGGAGGTCTTTTCGCGAGTGATACGTTCGGCGATGATGTGAGCTTGATTGAAAGAATTCCGCTCGCGCCGGAAGTCGTCCGCGACGTGCGGCGCCTCCAGGCGGCCGAGGAAGATTACTTTCCAGGCCTCACGTCCGAGCAAAAGAAAGACAAGCTCAGCCGCATGAGCTACAAGAAGTATCTGCTCGATGTAGTGAAAGTGGATCCTCGCGTTATCCCGATCTATCAAACGCAGACTCATCCCCTGTTCGGGGTTGGCATTGACGCGGTCGCCGCGCTCGACTGTTGGGCGCTGCAAATGCCCGGCTTTAGAGGACTCAAGCTGGACCCCGGCCCGTATCGGCGTATGGGTTACACGCCGATGGGCTACGCGACTCCTCGCGAAGGCTACGAGTTTCATTTTCCGGACGGCAATGCGACCATCGCGCGCTTGCTCGTTCGTCGCTTGATTCCTAATTCCACGCCGGGCACTACCGCCGAAGACATCGTCACCGCGAAGGTCGACTACACGCAACTCGATAAGGTCGATGCTCCAATGCGAATTCGGCTCAGCAGCATCGTGGTGGGCGCGAAACACGTCGGCGACGCGAAATCGGCCAAGGAAGTGCAAATCGCCTACCTCCGCGACAACAAACTGAGAACTGTCCGCGCCAAATCGGCTGTTCTTGCTTGCTGGAATATGATGATTCCGTATCTCTGTCCGGATTTACCCGACGCGCAAAAAGAGGCACTGCACTACGGCGTCAAAGTTCCTCTCGTGTATACGACGGTCGCCATCAAAAATTGGCAGTCCTTTGAGAAGCTCGGCGTTCGTTCCATCGCCTGCCCAGGGATGTACCACTACCAGATGAATTTGGATCTCCCCGTCGACATTGGAGACTACAAATCGCCAAAAACTCCCGACGAGCCGATTCTTGTGCGCATGGAGCGCACTCCCTGCTATCCCGGCTTGTCCGAGCGCGATCAACACAAAATCGGCCGAGGTGATTTGCTTGCCACTTCGTTCGAGACCTTCGAGCGAAATATCCGCGATCAACTTGGCCGCGTCCTCGGCGCCGGTGGCTTCGACCCCGCGCGCGATATCGACGCCATAACCGTCAACCGATGGCCGCACGGTTACGCCTATGAATACAACTATCTCTTCGATCCCGAGTGGCCCGCAGGCCAGAGCCCGATCGAAATTGCACGCAAACGGTTCGGGCGAATCGCCGTAGCAAATTCCGACGCTGCCGCTGCCGCTTACACGGACACTGCAATCGACCAGGCGCATCGCGCCGTTCAGGAGCTCTTAACTGCCTAACGACGACAATAAAGAACGCGATCGTGAGCTTGGCATGGATCGCGACATCACGCGCCGCGATTTCTTGAACGGCGCGGCCATGGCGATCGGCTCTGCCGTGCTCCCCGCTCATGCATTTCCACAGTCGGCCGAACGGCAGAACTCGTCAACTTACAATCCACCTGTCTCCACCGGCCTTCGCGGCAGCCATCCCGGCTCCTTTGAAATTGCACATAGCCTGCGGGACGGCACGTTCTGGAAAAATGCGGGGGCTACTGTCGAAACTAATGAGCGCTACGACCTCATCGTAGTCGGTGGCGGAATCAGCGGTCTCGCCGCAGCTTATTTCTTTCGCGAACGCGCTGGTCGCAATGCACGCATCCTCGTTCTCGAAAATCACGACGACTTTGGCGGCCACGCAAAACGAAACGAATTTCACCTTGGCGGCAAACTCCAGCTTCTCAATGGCGGGACGATGCTCATTGACAGCCCCACCGTCTACAGCAAGGAAGCAGCAGGGCTCATGGCCAAACTTGGCATCGACCCTGTCGCCTTTGAAAAAAAATACCCGCTGCACGATCTCTATTCATCGCACAATCTTGGCTCAGCGGTTTTCTTTGACAAGCAAACGTTTGGAAACGATCGGCTTGTCACCGGCGCGCCGTCCGAATGGAGCGAGTCCGAACAACCGCATGCCAAGGAATCTCTTTGGGCCGAATTTCTAAAGAAATCGCCTCTTTCCGATGCCGCTAAAACAGACATCCTGCGCATCGAAACAGGTGCGACCGACTACCTTCCGGGACTGACGTCCGCTGAAAAAAAAGACCGCCTTTCGCGCCTCAGCTACAAAGACTTTCTCCTCACCATCGCGAAAGTGGATCCTAGTATCGTCGCCTTCTATCAGACTCGCACCAATGGCGAATGGGGCGTCGGCATCGACGCCGAACCTGCTCTCGATTGCTGGGCGCTCGGCCTTCCCGGTTTTCAAGGAATGCATCTCGACGCCGGCCCCGCGCCTCGCATGAGCTATTCCGCGGCTGGATACTCCACCGGCGGTTCGCCCCGTTTTCATTTTCCCGACGGCAACGCTTCCATCGCTCGCCTTCTCGTCCGCGAGCTGATTCCCGATGCAGTCCCGGGCCATAGCGCGGAAGACGTCGTAACCGCGCAAGTCGTCTACGACCGTCTCGATCGTCCCGAAAATCCCATTCGCATCCGTCTCAACAGCACCGTCGTCCGCGCACAAAACGTTTTGTCATCCGCAAAATCTCAAGAGGTCCTGGTCAGCTACACTTCTAACGGTAAGGTCTGCAACGTCCGCGCGGGCAATTGCGTGCTTGCTTGCTGGAACATGGCAATCCCATATCTTTGCACGGACCTTCCCGAAAAACAGAAGGACGCTCTTCACTATCTCGTCAAAGTTCCTTTGGTCTATGCGAGCGTCGGCTTGCGCAACTGGAATTCATTCCAAAATCTTGGCATTCATTCTGTCCATGCTCCGGGCGCGTACTGGAACAATTTCCAACTCAATTGGCCCGTCGACATGGGCGACTACAAGAGTCCGCGCTCGCCCGATGAGCCAATTCTCCTCCACATGAGCCGCACGCCTTGCAAACCTGGTCTCCCCGCGCGCGAACAGCACAAAGCCGGCCGTATGGAACTTCTCGTCACGTCGTTTGAAATATTTGAGCGCAATATCCGCGATCAACTCGCGCGTTCGCTTTCCGCCGGCGGATTCGATCCCTCGCGCGACATCGAAGCCATCACCGTCAATCGCTGGCCCCA
>DATGIS010000089.1:0-44832 GCA_035295625.1 Candidatus Acidiferrum sp.
CCCGCCTTACGCACTTCAAGGGCATAAGTCGCGCAGTGATGCCAACGCGCATGATACGGCTGCATCGCAAGCATTTTCCGGAATTGATGACGCGAATCCCAATACTGGTCGAGCGGCTAGTCGGGTTGATGTCCGATCGGATCCGCGAAGTGACGCGGACGGAGACGCAGCAGGAAAAGCTGATGGCGCTAGGAAAGCTGTCGGCGGGGCTTGCCCATGAATTGAATAATCCAGCGGCGGCGGCGGTGCGGGCGGCACAGAGCCTGATGGGCTCGTTTCAGAATATCCGTGAAGTCAGTTTGCGACTCCTGAAGCATGCCTCAACGGAGGAGCAACGCAACGCCTTATTTGAGTTCGAACTCGCTGCCGGGAAAAAAATCGCCGCTCAATCGGAACCCGCGCTGGACCCTTTGGAATTGAGCGACCGAGAAGAACGCGTAACAAATTGGCTTGAGAAGCACGGGATCCCGGAAGCTTGGAAGATTGCCGCGATTCTGGCCGAGGGTGGAGTGGACGAGCCACAGCTAGACAAGTTTACGGCAAAGATCGGCCCGGAAATTCTTCCCGACGCGATAACTCGAGTCGCAGCCATCATGACCATGTTTGGGCTCATTCGGGAAATCAACAACAGCGCGCAAAGAATCAGTGAGTTAGTTTCGGCCGTAAAGCGTTATTCGTACATGGACCAGACATCCTTGCAGGAAGCGGATCTCCGCGAAGACCTGGAAAATACGCTGAAGATCTTTGGCCATCGCCTGAAGACGGGCGTCACGGTGGTGCGTGACTACCAGGAATCGCTCCCCAAGATTTGCGCGTACGGCGGCGAATTGAATCAGGTGTGGACCAACCTGATCGACAATGCGATTGACTCGATGGAAGGTAAGGGCGAACTGAAGATTAAGACATGCAAGGAATTGGACTACGCGGTCGTGGAAATCCAGGACAACGGACCGGGGATTCCGGAAGCGATCAAATCGCGGATTTTTGAGCCGTTCTTTACGACAAAAAAAGTTGGCGATGGCACTGGTTTGGGATTGGACACGGTGGCGCGGATCGTGCGCAGGCATCACGGATTTATTGAGGTCGAATCAAAACCTGGCGAGACTTGCTTCATCATCCGGCTGCCCTTCAAGCAGCCAAAAGCCACGAGCGCTGAGAACGAGGAAACTCCGGCATGAGCGAAACTTGCGAACACATCAAGCACGCGAAAAAGACGAAGCCACACTCGAAGGGCTGCGAAGAATGCCTGAAGATGGGCGACACGTGGGTGCACCTCCGGCTATGCCTCGAATGCGGGCACGTTGGCTGTTGCGATTCTTCGAAGAACAAACACGCCACGAAGCATTTTCACGCCGCAAAACATCCGGTGATTCAATCACTGGAACCGGGTGAAAGCTGGCGCTGGTGCTACGTCGACGAAGTGTTTGCTGATTGAATTAGGTCCGAAAGCGCTCGCATCAATTTACAGGTGCGTGGCCAAGCCCAAATTCCTTGTGCAGCACACGCAGCGCCTGCTGCATCGATTTATCGTCTACCACAAAAGAGATGTTTGTCTCGGACGATCCCTGTGCAATCGCGATCAGGTTCACCTTTTCCTGACCAATCGCGTTGAACGTGCGTCCCGCCACGCCGGGTGTTCCGCGCATGTTCTCTCCCACGACGGCAACAATCGCGACGTTTGGATCGACGGAAATGTGGTCCACAACTTCATGCGCCAAATCCTGCTCGAACTCCTTGCGCAGCGCGTCGGCGGTGGCGTGCGCGTGCGGCTTCGAAACGAGAAAGCAGATGTCATTCTGCGAGGAAGATTGCGAGATGAGCAGGACGTCCGCACGCATTGCCGCAGTCGTAGTGAACGTGCGCCCGATAACATCTGGAACACCGACAATGCCGGGGCCACCCAAGCTGATCAACGCGACGTCGCGAATCGCGGTAAGTGCCTTCACGCCGCCGCCAATACTTTTGCCTTTTTGCGTAATCTTGGTTCCGAGTTTTTCGGGAGCGAAACTGTTGCGAATCCAGACCGGAATTCCATCGGCCAAAACGGGACGGAGCGTCTTTGGATGCAAAACTTTTGCGCCAAAGTAAGCCAGCTCGGCCGCTTCGCGATAGGAAATTTCCGGGATAGTGCGCGCGTCGGGGACCAACCTCGGGTCGGCGGTCAATACGCCTTCGACATCGGTCCAAATGATAATTTCGTCCGCGTTGAGCGCAGCGCCGAGAATCGTTGCGGAATAGTCCGAGCCGCCGCGGCCGAGTGTCGTCAACTTGCCGTCATGCGTCGCTCCGATGAATCCTGTTACTACGGGAATTTCTCCTGCGGCGAGTAGGGGCGCAATGACCTCAGCGCATCTTTGTCGCGTCTCCTCGGCTCGGGGCTCGGCGCCGCCGTGATAAGAATCGGTTACGATGACTTCGGTCGCTTCGATAGCAGCGCTCTCTGCGCCAAGTTGACGCATAGCGCCGGCGAAGACCGGCGCACAAAGCCTTTCACCAAGGCTGGAAATCACATCGAGTGTGCGAGGCGTCAGTTCGCGCAGCATTGCAGTTCCATCGTAAAGGCGCTTCCCTTCCGCAAAGATCTCTTCGAGTTTGTGTTCGATGGTGGTTCGATCTGCTCTGTTGGTGACGAGTTCCGCCAGAGCCTTGTGATGTTGCTGCCGGAGCGCTTCGATCAGGGCCGCACCCGATTCGGTGTCGCCTTCGCCCGCTTGTTTTGCCGCCCCGATGAGGCGGTTGGTCACCCCGCTCATCGCAGAAACGACAGCGACTACGCTCATATGCTGAGCGGCGGACGCCACGATTTGGGCCGATCGCGCGATGCACGTCGCGTCACCCACTGACGTTCCGCCAAATTTCATTACCTGCAAGGGTTTTGTCATCGTCCTATGACTCGAAATAATTTTCAATGATAACGTCCCGCCGCGCGGCGCCGGCCGCGAAACTTCGATTCATGTGCTTTGCAGTAAGCAACGCGGCGGTTCCTTACAGTACGCGAGTCCGATTATCATGGAGGCATGACAAAAATTAGTTGCGAAGGTGTGCTGTTCGACCTGGATGGCGTGCTGGTGGACTCGACTCCTGCGGTCGCGCGGGTCTGGAGCTGGTGGGCGAAGCAGCACGGATTCGACCCCGACGAAACAGTACGAATCGCTCATGGGCGGCCAAGCATCGCGACGATTCGCGAGCTGCTACCGAGCGCGGATCACGAGGCGGAAAACCGCGAAGTGGAACGGCGTGAGATTGAAGACGTTGAAGGAGTGATTCCGTTGCCCGGTGCCCTGGAACTCCTCACGGCGCTGCCGCCGAATCGGTGGGCGATTGTCACTTCCTGCACCAAGCGGCTCGCATACGTGCGCATTCGCGCCGCTGGATTGCCGGAACCGAAACACATCGTAACGTCCGACGACATTACCCGTGGCAAGCCGGATCCAGAGCCCTACCTAAAGGGCGCGAACGCGCTCTCCTTCGCTCCGAGCGACTGCATCGTTATCGAAGATGCGCCGGCGGGAATTCGCGCGGGTAAAGCAGCGCAAATGCGGGTTGTTGCTCTACAAACGACAGAGCGGGACGAACTTCTATTTGAGGCGGGGGCGGACTTTATCGTCAAGGACTGCGCCGCATTGAAACCGGCTTCAGCCGTGGCGCAGGAAAAACTTGCGTTCGAGCTGCAAAACGGACAGGCGGCCTTTCGTTAAATGCGTTTCGCAGCTAGAATCGTGAGCCGCGAGGATCGCGCAGAAATTCTTCTTCAGGAGAAATGCATGAAAAAGCTGTCCCAGTTTGGGATTTTCGCTGTGCTGATTGCTGGGTTCGCCCTTTTGCCGGCCGCTTCGCAGGGGCAGGACAAAGACGAAAAAGCTGGCGACAAAAAATCGGACCAGACTGCCGAGACGGGAGAAAAACCGAAAGAGGAGATTTCTGTCACCGAACATTCAATCAAAATCGGCGGGCAAACGATTCCCTACAAAGCCACGGCGCAAACAATTTTGCTGAAGGACGAGAAGGGCGCGCCGGTCGCGCTTGTTTATTCGACCGCTTACACACGCAGCGACGTGAAAGATCCGAGCACGCGGCCGATTTCGTTTTTGTATAACGGCGGGCCGGGATCGTCTTCGCTCTGGTTGCACATGGGCTCGTTTGGGCCCCGCCGGGTCGCAACTGTGAACGCAGGCATCACACCGCCTGCTCCGTACAAGCTGCTCGAGAATCCCGAATGTTTGCTGGACCGTTCGGACCTCGTTTTCATCGACCCTGTCGGGACCGGCTTCAGCACCGCCGTGGGGAAAGCGCAAAACAAGGATTTCTGGGGCGTCGACTCGGACGTCAAATCACTCGCGCAGTTCATCAAGATCTACATCACGCGCAACGACCGCTGGAACTCGCCAAAATTTCTGATTGGAGAAAGCTACGGCACTTTTCGGAACGCTGCTCTCTCGAACTACCTCCAAAATAACGACAACGTCTATTTGAATGGCATCGTGATGGTTTCGTCGGTGATCGACCTCGGAACTATTTCTTTTTATCCGGGGCAGGATCTTGCTTACATCCTTTATTTGCCGAGCTATGCGGCGACTGCCTGGTATCACAAAGTTTTGAAAGACCGGCCAGAGAATCTGGCGGCTTTCCTCGATGAGGCGCGTGCGTTCGCGAAGGGCGAGTACGCGACGGCGTTGATGAAGGGCGACACAATCAGCGAAGCGGGAAAAACCACGGTGGCGAAGAAAGTCGCACACTTTACCGGGTTGAGCGAAGACTATCTTGTCAAAGCGAACTTGCGCGTGAAGCTCTTTCAATTTATGCAAGAGTTGCAGCGGAGTCGCGGGCTCACGACCGGCCGACTCGATGCTCGCTTTGCCGGACCCACTTACAACCTGATTGGCGAAGCTGCCGATTACGATCCGCAGGAGACCGCCATCAGCGGCGCGTTCGTAGGCGCATTCAATGCCTATCTTCGCGAAGAACTGAAATTTGGCCAGGACAAGAACTATCAAGTCGCCGCGAATTTCCAGGGCAACCGTTGGGATTGGAAACATGACAGCGACTTCGGCTATTTCCCCGGCTCGCCGAGCGTCGTGCTCGACCTGGTCGCCGCAATGGTCTCGAATCCCAAACTGAAAGTAGAAGTCGAAAACGGCTATTACGATCTCGCGACTCCCTTCATGGAAACGGAATACAGCATGGAGCACCTCGGTCTATCCGAAGCGCTTCACAAGAATTTGAAGCTGCAATATTACGAAGCGGGCCACATGATGTACGTGCGTGACGAAGACTTGGCAAAGCTCAAAGCGAATGTGGCGGCATTTATTGACAGTGCTTCAAAACCGTAGCCTTCAACTCATTTCAGCGCGACTGGCGGTTGCATGATTCTCGCCGCCGCCGTCGCGCTCACATTCCTCGGCGCAGCTCTATTTTTTCCGCGGACGAATGGCGCGGTTTTCGCCTTCGCCGAGAGAATTTTCTCGAAACTTAGCCTGCGACGCGGTTTCGCGCTCGCCGCCATTTCTTGTGGCGTCATTGCCATTCGCGTTTCGATTCTGCCTCTTTTGCCCGTTCCCACGCCAGGCATCCACGACGAGTTCAGCTACCTCTTGATGGCCGATACGTTCGCGCATGGCCGGCTTACAAATCCGTCGCATCCGATGTGGATGAGTTTCGAAACGTTTCACGTCAATTGGTTGCCGACGTACTCTTCGATGTATCCGCCGGCGCAGGGCGCGGCTCTTGCACTAGGACAGATTCTCGGCTCACCTTGGATCGGCGTACTGCTCTCTGCTGCGGGAATGTGCGCTGCAGTTTACTGGATGCTCCGCGCGTGGATGCCCAGCCGATGGGCGCTTCTTGGCGGCGTACTGACCGCATTGAAGCTCGGATTCGTCAGCTACTGGATGAACAGCTATTGGGGCGGAGCGGTTGCCGCAGTTGGCGGCGCGCTCGTTTTTGGATCTGTCGCGCGACTGGTGAAGCACGCACGGTGGCAAGAGGCTTTGCTGCTCGGTCTTGGCGCCGCGATTCTGGCAAATTGCCGCCCGTATGAAGGTTTTGTTTTTTGCGTGCCGGCGGCGTTTCTATTTTTTCGGTGGCTCTGGCGAAAAAGTAGAAACGCAACGGCCGAGGGAATTCCGTGGGTCCGCGTTGTACTGCCGCTTGCTGCAACATTGTTATGCACGCTTGCGTTTATGGCGTATTACAACTGGCGGCTTACGGGAAACGCGCTGCTCTTCCCGCACACGCTAAATCAAAGAACGTATGAAAGCATTCCTCCTTTCGCGTGGCAAAAGCCACTGCCGGCCAAACACTACAACAACGCCCGCATGGAAGAATTTTTCAATGACTGGGAACATGAGGAATATACGCGCGGCTGGAGCGCGTACCTTGAAGTTTCCAAAACGAAAACAACGCGCTTTGCCTCGGCATTTACCTGGCCGGCATTGCTGCTCGCACTGCCGGGGATTCCCTTTGCCCTGCGCGATCGAAAAGTACGCGTTCTTTGGATCACGCTCGGCCTCGTCACCGCAGCATTGTACGCAGTCGTCTGGTCCAACGCTCATTACGCCGCGCCGGCCACTTGTTTGATCTACGCGCTCATCGTTCAATCGCTGCGCCACCTCCGCACAATGCGCGCCGGCAAGTTCGCGTGGGGCCAGGCGCTTGCGCGGGCATGCGTCGTCGCGTTGATCGTCAACACTGCAGTCGCCGCGGCAAATCGCGAATGTGATCCACTCTACTGGACCTGCACCGGCGACCAGAGCCGCACGCTCGTTCTGCAAAAACTGCAGGCACTTCCCGGCAAACATCTTGTGATGGTGCGTTACAACGACGAAGATCTCAGCGTTCACGATGAGTGGGTCTTCAACGGCGCGGACATCGACGGCTCAAAAATCCTTTGGGCGCGCGAACTCGATCAGGCCCAAAACGAAAGACTCTTCGCCTATTTCAAGGACCGGCAAGTTTGGCTGGCCACTACGCAAGACGGCCATCTTGTCTTCGGCCCGTATCACGCGCCGGACGAGAATCAATAACTCTGCCCAGCGCCGTGCTCCGGCATTTCTCTTCTCCTGTGCCGATTGAGCACAGCTGCGCTCAATCGGCATTCGTCTCGCAGCAGCTTGCCATACGATAAGAACTGCACTCTTTTCTTCGCGGAGAAATCCCCATGCCGTTTCTGTCGACCAACAATTCGTCCACAGTCGCAGCGGCCCCAATCCACTTTCACCCGCGATGAATCCTATCTTTATTACAACCGGGCTATACCTGGTTACCGTCGCGTTCTGCGTCCTTGCCGCGACCCGCAAAGGAACGTACGAAACCATTCTTTCCTCCACCGAACGAACGTTTTCTCGCCTTGCGTCGTATCCAGTCCGCGCAGCCGTAACACTTTTTCTGGCAGTGTTTCTCTTGCGAATTGTTTTGCTTCCCTGGTTGCCGGTCCCGACACCCGAACTTCACGACGAATTCAGCTTCCTCCTTCTCGGCGACACGATCGCCCACGGCCGTCTCACAAACCCAACACCGCCTCTCTACCAAAGCTTCGAAACATTTCACGAAAACATGTACCCGACGTATTGTTCGAAATACGCTCCCGCGCAGGGATTCGTTCTCGCGCTCGGCGAAAAACTCGGCAATCCATGGATCGGCGTTCTGTTCTCCGCATCCTTGATGGTCGCAGTTTTTTTCTGGTCGCTCCGCGCGTGGGTTCCGCCGCGCTGGGCTTTCTTTGCGGCCACACTTGTCGCCCTGAAACTCGGCCTCACAAGCTACTGGATGAATTCATTCTGGGGCGGCGCTGTTGCTGCTCTTGGCGGAGCACTCGCGCTCGGCGGCCTCGGCCGCATTTTGAAGCGGCCATCGATTTCAGCGTCGCTGGCTCTGGCAGCGGGCATCGCGATTCTTTGCGACAGCCGCCCCTACGAAGGCCTCTTCTTTTCGATTCCGATTGGCGCCATTTTCCTGTGGTGGCTTGCTGGCAAGACCAAATCGCCTGCCACTTGGCCAGCGCGACTCCGCAAAGTGGCCCTGCCACTCTCTCTACTTCTCGCGGCAAACTTCGTTTTCCTCGGCTATTACAACTGGCGCACAACCGGCAGTCCCCGCACCTTCGCGATGTCGCTCAATCAAAAGTTCTACGACCCGAGCGCAATTTTCATCTGGGAGACTCCCCAAGCACCGATGCAGCACAACAATCCGCAGTTTGACGAGTTTTACAACAAATGGCAGCGCAATCTGTACGATCATTCGCTGGCCGGCTTGAAAATTCTCTATCTGCGCAAACTTCGCATCTTCTCGCGGGCCTATCTTTGGTGGGATCTGCTCCTCCTCGCGCCTGCCCTCTTTTTTCTCTATAAACGCCGCAAACTCTACCCTCTTTATGCAGCGCTGCTGTTCACGGTGATCGCCTTCTTTACGCTCGCGTGGACATTGCCTCACTATGTCGCGCCGGCGATGTGCGTCATCTTCGCAATTCTCGTCACGGCGATCCGTCATCTGCGCCTCTTCGCTCCTCGTGGCTATGCGCTAGGACTACTCTTCTCGCGCCTCATCGTTCTCGGTTTGCTCCTGCAAACTGCAAACGCCATCGCAACGGGCAACCAGGATCCACTCAGCATGGGCGGCGTTCGAATGGAAGACCGTGTCGCCGTGATTGAAAAGCTGGAAGCATTGCCGGGCAAACATCTCGTGTTTGCGCGGTACTCGAAAAATCACAACGTCCACGAGGAATGGGTCTTCAACGGAGCGGATCTGGAAAATTCAAAAATTGTCTGGGCGCGTGAACTCGACGCCGCGCAAAACCAGAAATTGATCGAACACTTTCACGATCGGCAGGTCTGGTACGTGGAAGCAGATCGTTTTATGTCGCCGCCGCGGCCCTACGTTCCGCTTTCATCACCTGCGAACTAGTGCGAGCCGTATCCCTTCGGATGCGCCTGGTGCCATTCCCACGCCGTCTGCAAAATTGATTCCAGCGTCGCGTATTTCGGCTTCCATCCAAGTTCCCGCGTAATTTTTTCCGAGCTTGCCACCAGCACTGGCGGATCTCCCGGACGCCGCGGCGATTCAATCACCGGAATCGCATGTCCCGTCACTTTTCGCGCCGCCTCAATCAACTGCTTCACGCTGAATCCGTTTCCATTTCCCAGGTTGTACGCCAGGGCTTCGCGATCCTTCAGCGCCTCCATCACCAGCAAGTGCGCCATCGCCAAATCGTAAATGTGAACGTAGTCGCGCACGCACGTTCCATCAGGTGTCGGATAATCCGATCCAAACACGGAAACCGATTGCCGTTTTCCCATCGCCACTTGCAGCACAATCGGAATGATGTGTGTTTCCGGATCGTGATGCTCGCCGTGCCCGTCCCAGGCGCCTGCAACGTTGAAATAGCGCAATGCCGCATAACGCACGCCGTGAATTTCCTGAAACCATCGCAGCATCGCTTCGACCTGCAACTTCGATTCTCCATAGGGATTCAGAGGCGATTTCGGCGCAGACTCTTCAATCAACGGCGTCTTCGGGTCGCCGAAAATCGCAGCTGTCGACGAAAGTACAAATCTCTTCACGCCATGCGCCGCGCAACATTCAAGCAGGTTCAGGGAATTCGTCACGTTGTTCCGGAAATATTTCCCCGGATCTTTCATCGATTCGCCGACGACCGCCGACGCGGCGAAGTGCATCACCGCGTCAAACTTGCTGTCGCGAAACAACGAAGACAGCGTCTCCCGGTCGCCCAAATCCGCAATCACCAGTCGCGCGTTCGAAGGCACCGCCTCGCGATGCCCTTGTGACAAATTGTCGAGTGCAGTGACCTCATGGCCATGCTTTACAAGCAAACGCACCGCGGTCGCTCCAACGTAACCTGCGCCGCCCGTAATCAATACCTTCAATCCCATACGCTCCCTCGTGGCAAAGGAATTTGTGCCGGCTACCGTGGCAAATCGTAATCCCCTATATACGTCCCGCGGCTGATTCCCAGCATGCTCAGAAAAAATGACGAAAACACAATCTGCATCCCAAGGAACAGCCACATGGACCAGAACAAAACCCAGCGTACTTCTTGCAGTGGCCCGAATCCGCTCGCGGCCCATTGCCACGTAATCCAGGCGCATCCTGCAAATCCCATCAGCGCCAGCGCTCCGCCTACGAACAGCCCCGTTTCGAGCGTCACGCGCTTCAGCACGCGTTTGAGCGAAACGGTTCCACGGTCAAACTTCTCCGAATAACTAAACACTTTCGCGAATGCGCCGATTGAAACAATCTGCGCGCCAAGCAACGTGAAGATCACGCCGAAAATCATCGTGTGAACGTCCAGCACCACACGCGGCGAAATTCTTCGCGGCCCTCCGACCAGCCAGAACACCAGAAAAAGTCCCGCCGTTCCGAACAACGCGCCCGGCAACAGAAACAGCCAGTTCGGCGCGTACAGCAGCATAAAGCGCAAGTGCCGCCATCCGTCGCGGAAGCTCCGCAAATGCGGCGGGCGCCCGCGCTTGTCTTTCCAAAGCGTTATCGGAATTTCCGTGATCTTCGCGCCAAGCTGCGTCGCTTTGATCACGAACTCCGACGCAAATTCCATTCCCGTGCTGCGTAAATCCATTTTTTCGAAAACGGCGCGCGTGAATCCGCGCATTCCGCAGTGCGAATCCCCGATATCCGCGCGAAACAACACATTCAGGACGCCGCTCAACACAGGATTGCCGATGTACTTGTGGTGCCACGGCATTGCGCCCGGCTTGATCTCGCCCTTGAAACGATTCCCCATCACAACATCGAATCCTTTGCGCCAGGCTTCGACGAATCGCGGAACTTCCGTGAAGTCATAGCTGTCGTCCGCGTCGCCCATTACAATAAATTGCCCGCGCGATGCGCGAATCCCGGCCTGCAACGCGGCGCCATACCCTTTTTGCTCCGCATGCACGACGCGCGCGCCAAGTTTCTGCGACAACTCGATCGAACCATCTGTCGACCCGTTGTCCGCGACGACCACCTCGCCGCGAAGTCCCGCCGCTTGAAATGCCGAAAGCGCCTTTTCCACGCAATATCCGATCGAGTTTGCCTCGTTCAGGCACGGAATCACGACCGACACTTCCACAGGCGACTGCTGGCTCTCCACACTCGCTCCTCGCAAGCTGCGGCATGCGCACATCGCTTACCGCGTTGCCTGCAATTCGATCCAGCTTGCAATTTCTAAAGCCGCCAGTATGATGGCGGCTCTTGCATTTCTTCGAGCAACCTATTGTCCACTACTGCCGACGCTTCTTCCACCGAGCATAGCGCAACCGTTCCGAATCGGGGACGTTTGCTGCAGGTCCTCGGTGTTTGGTTCGGCATCGCCGCGGCAGTCGGCAACGCGATTGCGGCCGGTATCGTCTACACGCCAGGCCAAATCGGTCAGAGTTTGCCCCATCCGTGGTACTTCATAGGTGTTTGGATTCTCGGTGGTTTCTACGCGCTTGTCGGCGCCTCTTCGATGGCTGAACTCGGCGCGCTCATTCCTCGCAGCGGCGGCCAGTACAATTTTTCGCGGCGCGCTTTGGGCGAATATCCAGGCTTCATCGTCGGTTGGAGTGACTGGCTTTCCACTTGCGGCACGGCGGCAGCCGTCGCAATCGTCATCAGCGAATACAGCGGCAATCTTTTCCCGGTTCTTGCCGGACCCTACAAAATAAAAATTTTGTCGTGTGTGATCATCGCCGGTTTTGGCGTCTTGCAATGGCGGGGCGTTCGCTGGGGCAGCAGCACGCAATTATTTTCCGCAGCGCTTAAGACCGCCGCGTTTCTCATACTTGTGCTCGCTTGTGTGGTACGCGGCGGCGACGCGCACGCACAAGCCGTCCAGGCAGGCCAGTCCGCGCTGCCGATGGCGAGCGGCTGGCCACTCGTCGTTGCCATCTTGCTCTCGCTGCAAGCTGTCATCTACACCATCGACGGTTGGGACGGCATCGTCTATTTTGGCGGCGAAGTTCGCAACCCGGGTCGCGATGTTCCGCGCGCGATTTTTGGCAGCGTCTTCTCAGTCATGGGAATCTATCTGCTGCTCAATCTGGTCTCGCTCTACATCTTGCCGATGAAAGAAATTGCCGGCAACACGTTCGTCCTCGGCACTGTCGCCGGCAAAATCTTCGGTTCTCTTGGCGATCCCATCATTCGTTCCGTCATGATCGTTTCCATGCTCAGCTGCCTCAACGCAAACCAGCTTTTTTGCTCTCGCACACTCTACATCATGAGCAAGGATCGCCTTTTCTTCTCGCCGTTCGCTCGCGTGAACTCTGGTGGCACGCCAACGCTCGCTCTCCTGCTCAGCACCATTGTCGGAATTGTTTTCGTCCTCGGGACGTTTCAGCGCGTCATCGCCATGCTGTCGTTTTTTTTCGTGGCGAATTACACGCTCTCTTATTTGTCCCATTTCGTCCTGCGTTTTCGCGAGCCGCACGCCGAGCGTCCTTATCGCGCCTGGGGATATCCCATTACGACAGGTCTGGCTCTCTTCGGTTCGGTTGCGTTCTTGATTGGTTCGATCGCCACGGACCGCCACAATGCCCCGCTTGCGCTGGAACTTTTGGTCCTGAGCTATCCGGTGTTTCTGGCTCTGCGCTGGGCGTCAAATCGACTTGCAAAGCCTCCGGGCGTCGCTTAATTCATCGGCTTTTCGGAAATGGATTTGGCCTGCAGGAAATGCAGCAAATAATCTTTCCCGCCCGTTTTCGAATCCGTTCCCGACATATTGAATCCGCCGAACGGGTGCGCGCCCACCATCGCGCCGGTGCACTTCCGGTTTAAATACAAATTCCCGACGTGAAATGTCTCTTCGGCTTTGGCCAGTTTCTCTTTGTTCTTCGAATAGACCGCGCCGGTCAATCCAAATTCCGTATCGTTCGCAATTCTAAGCGCGTCGTCAAAAGTGTTCGCTTTAATCACCGCGAGCACCGGCCCAAATATCTCTTCCTGCGCGATTCGCGCCTTGGGATCCACGTCCGCAATTATCGTCGGTTTCACAAAGTAGCCATCGCCCGCCGCTCGTTCGCCGCCAACCACCAACTTCCCTTCCTTTTTGCCCACCTCAATATAGTTCAAAATTCCCTGCATCGCCGATTCGCTCACCACCGGCCCCATGTAGTTCGCCGGATCCTCGCTCGGCCCAACCGTGATTTTCTTGGCGCGCTCCGCCAGTTTCTGCACAAACATGTCATACACCTTCTCCGAAACGATCGCGCGCGAACAAGCCGAGCATTTCTGCCCTTGATATCCAAACGCCGCCTGCGCCACACCTTCCACCGCCGCGTCCACGTCCGCCTCTTCGTCTACAATCGTCGCGTCTTTGCCGCCCATTTCCAGCACAGCCCGCTTGATCCAAAGCTGCCCCGGCTGCCGCTTCCCCGCCGCTTCGCTGATCAGCAAGCCAACGTCTTTCGAACCGGTGAACGCCACAAAGCGCGTCTTCGGATGCTTCACGAGGGCGTCGCCCGCAATTTCGCCGAGCCCCGTCACGAATTGCAGCGCCTGCTTTGGAATGCCCGCCTCGTACAAGATCTCCACCATTTTCGCCGCAATCACCGGCGATTCTTCGGACGGCTTCAGCACAACTGTGTTGCCGGCAACGAGAGCCGCGGCCGCCATTCCGGTCGCAATCGCCGCCGGAAAATTCCACGGCGGAATCGCCGCGCCCGCTCCAAGCGGGATGTACACCATGAAGTTTCGCTCGTTCTGATACGGCACCACTTTGTGCGGCCCGGCCAGCCGCAACATCTCGCGCCCGTAGTATTCCAGGAAATCGATCGTCTCCGCCGTGTCCGCGTCCGCCTCGGCCCACGACTTTCCCACTTCATAGCAAATCAACGCCGACGTCTCGAATTTCCGCTTCCGAATAATATCTGCTGCGCGAAACAGCATTTCCGCTCGTTGCTCCGCCGGCACTTTCTTCCAGGTTTCGAAATATGCGTGTGCGGACTCGATCGCCTGCCGCGCCTGCTCCGCGCTCGCACTTTGCACTACGCCAACCACGTGCGTCGGGTGCGACGGATTCGTCGATTTGATCTTCTCCGCCGTCGTCACCTTTTCCCCGTTGATATACATCGGGTACTCGCGGCCAAACTCGCTCGCTACTTTCTTCAGCGCCGACTCCATTGCCGCGCGGTTCTCCGGCTTCGAAAAATCGACAAACGGTTCGTTCGTAAACTCGGTTTTTTGCAGTTTTGCTTCAGCAGTCGCCATCGCCAGTTTCTCCTCAATCTACCCAAAGGCCTTAGTTTACAGCGCGTCTGGCCGCTAAGCCAATTCATGACGAAAACTCCACCGAAGCGGCGACTGCCTTGGACGATCGGCATCCGTCAGCTCTTCAGCGGAAAAACAACGACTCGCAACTTTCCTGAAGGCGCTTTAGGCAGGAACAACGTAGGTCCCGTCTTCCGAGGCGAGACCTGCGCAACTAAGCCGCTAGCTCGGCAGTCGCCTCCGCAAAAATGCGCGTGTGTAAATCCACGTCCGCTTCCGTAGTCGCCGGACACATCAGCGCCATATTGTGAAACGGCGTCAGCAACACGCCGCGATTCAGCGCGTACAAATGCAAAAATCGCTCCAGCTCGAAATCCGCCGCGGCCGCTGACTCTCCGCCGTTCCGCGGCGGTTTCGGCGTGAAGTGATATTCTGCCCGCGCGCCCAGCTGAATCACGTTCCACGGCAACCCGCGCTTCTTTATTTCGTTCGCCACGCCATCGTTGAAGCGCTTCGCCAACGGAATCATTTTTTCAAACGCCGCCGCCGTCAGCACTTTCTCCAGCGTCACTCGCATCGCCGTCAACGACAATGCATTTCCCGCCAGCGTTCCGCCAATTCCGCCAACGTCGCAATCTTCCAGATGAATCTGCGCCGTGATCCGCTGCGCTACTTCCTCACTAAC
Source organism: Candidatus Acidiferrum sp. (assembly GCA_035295625.1). Taxonomy (GTDB): domain Bacteria; phylum Acidobacteriota; class Terriglobia; order Acidiferrales; family UBA7541; genus Acidiferrum. Next base: position 14,888 of record DATGIS010000089.1, read on the forward strand.
GCCATACGTCGATCCCGGAATGCCGCTCCCGATCGGTTTTCCAAACACCACAAAATCCGGCTCCAGCTTCCACTCCTGCGTGCATCCGCCTGGCCCCGCGCAAATCGTGTGCGTCTCATCCGCAATCAGCAGCGTTCCATATCGCCGCGTCAATTCTCGTGCTGCTTTCCAATATCCCGCGTCCGGCAAAATTATTCCCACGTTTGTCATCGCCGGCTCAGCCAGCACAACCGCCACATCGTTCTGCTTTAACGCTTCTTCCAGCGCGTTCAAATCGTTGAATTCAATCACACGCGTCGTTTCCGCCGGATTCACTGGCGGCCCGATATTTCCCCGCCGCGGCCCGACCACACCGTCATGAATCGTCGCAAACGATTCATCCACCGTCCCGTGATAGCAATAGTTATAGACGAGCACCTTCGATCGCTGCGTAATCTCCCGCGCAATCCGAATTGCAAACCGGTTTGCATCGGTCGCGGTCAACGCAAATTGCCAATAAGGCAATCCAAATCGTCGTTTCAATTCCTCGCCGACCCACACCGAGTCTTCCGTCGGCAACATCAGCGTAATGCCTTCGCGCACCCGCTTCGCAATCGCCTCCGCGGTCGCGTCCGGCGAATGTCCCGTCATCGCGCCGGTATCGCCCAAACACAAATCCACGTACTCGCGGCCATCCACATCCGTAAAATGCGCGCCCTTCGCATGCGCCACAAAAATCGGAAACGCGCCCGCCCATTTCTTCATCCAGTTCATCGGCACGCCGCCAAGCAGCGAACCCTTCGCCCGCGCGTACAGCTCCGCCGATCGCGGATGCTCCGCAATAAATGTCCTCGCTTCACGCGCACTCAGTTCCTGCATTTTTTTTCGGTCGATGTCGGTCATAGATTTTGTAGGGGCACGATATATCGTGCCCTCTTCGTTAGAAATTCCGTTGCACTGGCAAGGTCCGGCCACTCGGCAAAACGCGAAATGGCTGCGCCATCACCGCAACTCGTGAATAATCTCGCGCGCCGCGTTCGCCCCGCTCGCGCCCGTCAAACCATTTCCCGGATGCGTCCCGGCGCCGCACAAAAACAATCCGCGAATCGGCGTCTTGTATCGCGCCCAATCCAGCACCGGCCTCATCGTAAATATCTGATCCAGCGCCAGCTCGCCATGAAAAATATGTCCGCCTGTAAATCCGTACTCCGTCTCCAAATCTTTCGGCGTAATCACCTGAATGCCTTCCACCAGCCCCGGCAAATTCGGCGCATACTGGGCCAGCGTCTTGATCACCGTTTGCCCTAATTCCTTCCGCTGTGTCTCCCAATTTCCATTTTTCAATTTGTACGGCGTGAATTGCACGTACACGGACGCCACATGCTTCCCCTCCGGCGCCAGCGCGGGATCCAGAATCGAAGGAATCATCATCTCCAGATAAGGCGACGCCGCATACCCACCGTACTTCGACGCGTCAAACGCCTTTTCCAAATAATCGATCTCCGGTCCGATATGAATCCGTCCGGAAAGCGCAGCGCGAAATCCGTCCGGCCCTACCGTTCCGGCCAGTGCCGGAAACGCCGGCAAATCACCCAATGCCAGATTCACTTTCGCAACAGTCCCGTTCATCCGGAAATTTTTGATCCGCATCGCAAACCTAGGATCAAGCTGTGTCGCATCCACCAAACTGAAAAACGTCCGCTTCGGATCGGCGCCAGACACCACCGCTTCCGCCGAAATTTCTTCGCCGTCCGCCAGCACCACGCCCGTCACCGCGCCGTCTTTCGTCCGAATCTGCGCCACTTCCGCCTTCGTCCGAATCTCTGCGCCCGCAGCTCGCGCCGCCTCGGCCAGCGCGCTCGCAAATTTTCCCAATCCGCCGCGCACAAACGCCGCCGACCCCACCGGATTCGCATCCGCGGCCGCGCGCAACAACAAAACCGCCGTCGATCCCGCTGACCACGGCCCCAGCGCCGTCCCAAAAATTCCGCGCGCCGCAATCACCGCCCGTATCAGTTCCGTCTCAAAAAACTCTGCCGCAAAATCCGCCGCGGCCATCGGCCCCCAACGCAACAGATCAAAAATCCGCCTTTTCCCCAGCTTTCGCACGCCGCGCCCGGTCTTCAGCAAATTCCACAAATCTTCCGGCGTCGGCTTATCGATTGCTGGTGGCGTAATGGACGAAAGTTGCGCGAAAACTCCCGCGATCTCTTCCAAGGCTTTCGCAAACTTCGGATACTGCTCCCCATCCTTCGCGGAAATCCGCGCAATTCCGCCGGCCGTCTTCTGCACATCGTCGTAAAACAGAATCGCGTGCCCATCCGTCGTCGGCGCAAACACTCGCGGGTCCGGCCGCAAAATCTCGCAGTCGTACTTCTCCACTTGCAAATCGGCCGCAACATCCGAGCGCAACGGCCCGATCGTGTGTGCCAGACTCGAAATCCGAAATCCCGGATGAAACTCTTCCGTCACCGCGCCGCCGCCCACCATCTCGCGGCGCTCCAGCACCACCGGCTTGAATCCACCCTTCGCCAGATAAAACGCTGCGATGAGCCCGTTATGCCCGCCGCCAATCACGATCACCTTTTGTCCCAGCGGCATCGTCAGCTCGCCCTCTTCCATTCTTTCAAAATCACCTGGCTTGCAATCCGCCCCGGCGCGGCCATGATTCCTCCGCCTGGATGCGTCGCCGAACCGCACATATAAAGGTTATCCACCGGCGTCTTGTAGTACGCCCAGCCCGGCACCGGCCGCAAAAAGAACAGTTGCTCCAGCGAAAGCTCGCCCTGAAAAATATTTCCCTGCGTCAATCCAAACTCGCGCTCCAGATCCAGCGGCGTCAGCACTTGTTTCCCGACAATTATTTTCTTCAGGTTCGGCATGTACTCGCTCAGCGTGTCGATCACGTTGTCGCCGAATGCGTCGCGCTGCTCGTCCCAGGTTCCTTCCGCCAGCTTGTACGGCGCATATTGCACGAAGCACGAGAGCACGTGCTTCCCCGGCGGCGCCACCGACGGATCCGTCAAGCTCGGAATCACCATGTCCACGTACGGCCGCCGCGAAAAATTTCCGTACTTCGCGTCGTCGTACCCGCGCTCCATGTACTCGATGCCCGGCGAAATTGAAATCGCTCCCCGCAGGTGCGGCCCGTCTCCCGGCATGCATTTCAATTCCGGCAGCGCATCGAGCGCCAGATTCACTTTCCCCGACGATCCGCGGAACTTGTACCGTTTCACATCCTGCAAAAACTCGCTCGGAAGTTCGCTCGGCTCCAGAAATTTCTCAAACGTCAGATGTGGATCGACGCTCGACGAAACCACATTCGCCGTAAGCTCTTCCCCGCTCGTCAGCGCCACGCCTCGCACGCGTCCGTTCTTCACCAGAATCTTCGCCACGCCCGCCTTCGTCCGGATCTCCACGCCAGCTTCGCGCGCCGCCGCCGCGATTGCATTTGAAATCGCGCCAGTTCCTCCGCGGCTGAATCCCCACGACCGGAACGCTCCATCAATTTCCCCCATGTAGTGGTGCAACAACACATACGCAGTTCCCGGCGAACGAATCCCCAAAAACGTTCCAATAATTCCCGACGCGGACATCGTCGCCTTCAGCACATCCGTCTCAAACCACTGGTCCAGAAAATCCGCCGCGCTCATCGTCATCAACTGCACCAGCGTGTACCGCTCGTCGCTCGATAAATCGCGGAATCGTTGCAGCAAGAAGTGCAGTTGCTTCAAATCCTTCGGCCGCAATGTCGTCGGGTCCGGCGGAATCATACTCAATATCGGCTTCACGAACCGGCACATCGGCGTCATCATCTTGGAAAATTCTTCGTACGCCTCCGCATCGATCCGCGAATGTCTCCGAATCTCCCGCACCGTCCGCCCGTGATCGTTCATCCGCCACAAATAATCGCCGCTCGGCATCGGCGTAAAAGTTCCATCCAGCGGCAAAATCTCCAGCCCATGCCGCGGCAAATCCAGCTCCCGAATAATTTCCGGCCGCAGCAGCGAAACAACGTACGAGCATTCCGAAAACAAAAATCCCGGAACAATCTCTTCCGTAACCGCCGCGCCGCCCAGCACATGCCGCCGCTCCAGCACGCACACTTTCTTCCCGGCTTTCGCCAGATAAGCCGCATTGGTCAGGCCATTGTGCCCGCCGCCGATTACAATCGCGTCGTAGTGCTGCCCCATCCGCTTGACTCCGCCTTTTCTCTTGTCATCCTGAGAGCCGCTCTCTTTGCGGCCCGAAGGACCTTAATCGCAGATGCTTGCTTCGGTTGGTGAATTCGGCTTCGTCGAAAGTCTCAGCATTCTACTGGCTCTCTTCCTCACCGCACAAGTGCGCTAGAACCTTCAATTGAATTGACAGACATCTTCGACACTGTTAGCTTGCGCAAAGCTCTTCCATGACCGGTGTGCGAATGCGCGCAATGATCCGTGCGGTTAGATTCCTTTCACCAATTTTCATTACCCTGCTTGCAGCGGTTCTCACGCTCGCAGATTCGAAACCATCGGAAGAACTGAGTTCAAAAGCCTTCGAAGGGGCGGTAACGTTAGCGCAGACTTTGACTCAATGGACGCTCCTGATCTTTGGCGGTTCAGTTGCACTCTTGGTTGGTAGCTCTCATCGGCGTCCAGGTGGCTGGATTAAGTACGCCTATTTCTTGTTTCTACCGGGATGGCTCTTCTTGGGGCTTTCACTTTACTGGGGCAGATCTGTGCAGGGCGTTTATCTCGCCTTACTACTCCAGATAAACCAGAACATCACTCAACTCAAACAAGCCCTGAATTCCGACTCCTATAAGCAGATGCGAGCGTTAGAATTCGGGCTTGGTGTTTTTGGCGTGTGGCTACTGGTCTATCTTTTCTGGTGGATTCTGACGGATCCAAAGGAGGGCGAAGACCCATGACATCTCCCGGAAAGATCATCGCCACCTTTGCGCTACTGATAGCCACACCAACCTTGAGCCAGCAGGATTGCGCGAAATGCGATTTGAATCATTTCCCGGTCGCGCCCGAATGTGAAAAGTGTTGTTTTGTTGAGAGTGGCGTTATTAAGAGCGCCTCGGAGAGTACAGTTGTTTTGACCACCAATGATTCGGGTGGAAAGACCACCGACAGATCATTCGAGCTCGATCCCAAAACAAAGAAAAACGCTCCTTTGAAAACGGGCGCCCGGGCAACCGTGTTCTACCGGAAGGGTCGCAGTACTGCCGACAAGGTGGAACTGACTGAGGCGCTAGACAACCTGTTGACTCCAGGAATCAAACCGGTCCCTGAGAGTGTCTGCGAACAGCTACCCGTGGACGCCTTAAGGGTCTACCTTGGAAACACTGTGGCTTGGACAACAGGAGACCATATGGTTGTTCTGGATATTGGCGAAGAACAAATCGTCGCAATGGATCGGACTCAGAACGGTGTCGCCATATCCGCAAAGATTTATGATCGAACCGGTACAATTATCGCCCAGTTAGTCAACAACAAATTCTTCTTGAACCGAAGCAATGTTTTCCGCATCGAACGGGAGTCCCCTTCCTCCCTGATTGTCTACGACCTCCAGGCCAATGAGGTTCTAAGAGCCGAGTACTTAAACCAATTTAGTATCAGGGTGACCGGTGTATTCTACGGGCCCAACCGTCAGAAAGTCGTTGTCACAAAAGACGCAATTCGGATCGGCACCAATTCCATTTCAGGTAGCTGCTTCGGAGGGATGGGAACGGCTATCAAAGTTGGTGCTCTGAACCAGAAGACCGTGCTTTCATCCCGACTCGAACGTCAAACAAATCGTTGAGGTCTTGTGGTGGCTAAAGAACCCATCTGGGCCGCTTTCTAACGCGATCTCTAATTTGACTATTGTTCCCCGTTCGAATGATAGTTTTATAGTACTGTTACTTGACAAGGTACCCTTCTTGTGGTAGACTCATTCGTGAAATCGCACCCCAACTCGGCGGCTAACTCCCGCAGAATCAGCACTTACAAAATCCGCAAAAATAACCCCCTGTCTTTTCAACACTTACGCGCCCCTCTCGCATCTGCTGATTCTAAAGACACTTCAACTCCCGTAGATTCAACACTTACAAGGGCAATAATATACTTGACTCAGGAGAGCGAGTAATGCAGGATGCCCTTGTAGGTGAGCATTGCACAATTGATTGGTGGGATATGAAACCATTCCCAGTCGCCCGCATCCTTCAGCTTGTCCGGGCTTTTTCTGAAAGCATGACCGATGAAGATTTGGCTAAGCCGGTAGCGAACAGCATGGAGGAAGCGAGGGGACTAGCCGGAAACATTCAGGGCATCATTGACGAGTGTAGTGAATGGGGCTTTCTCCTGACAGCAGATCAGTTTGTAAGAATCCAAGACGAGATTAAGAAAAACGTCAAAACCTCCAAGGTGATGCCCCTAGTAACTGATGCTCTTAATCGCTTGCAGGATGAATGCAAGCGCGTGGTGGTCATGCACATTGAGCACAAGCCTTCAGATTACTTCAGTGACCCGCAATTCTTCGATCTTAAGGACGGCACATCAAAAAAGGTTAGTGTGGAATTTCCGTCGGCTGCCGAGGACATTGCTGAGGCCGGAAAATGTTTGGCTTGCGGTCGCTCCACCGCGTGCGTCATGCATCTCGGGAGAGTCTTAGAGGTGGGCCTGAAAAGCCTAGCCGCGACCGTTGGTGTATCTAAGCAGAATGATTGGGGCAGATATTTAGAAGGGATCGAGAAGGAGCTAGCCAATAGGGTTAAAGTGTCGGGAGCAAGAACGTCGGATGAACAGTTTTACGCCGAAGTTCACGTGACATTCGACAACCTTCGCCGGGCGTGGCGGAATCCCACGATGCACGTGGACAAAATCTACACCATAGAGCGCGCGGAGGAAATACTGATAGCTGTTCGCTCTTTCATGCGTCATTTGGCGACAAGACTAAAGGAAAACCCGTGAAACCAAGTAAGGAATTTGAGGCGTTTGATCGCACAATTCGCGAAGTCCTAAAGGTTACACATTCGGAGGTCAAGGCGAAGCTGGAGGAAGAGAAAGCAGGGAAAAAGCGGAAGAAATCTAAGAAGTCTTCCGCTTCCCGCGAGGCAGTCTAGTTGGGCAAGGAATCCGTCGCACCTACCTTGCCAGTTACTTCGGCATAAGTGAGGCGCTTTCCGATGATGTGGGAGGCAACGTGCTCGAATCGAAGTCCATCGTGAGCCAGTTTCCGAAAGTTATAGCGGAATACCTGTTCGTCGAGATATCGGAACAGGTGGAAAGGTTCCACGCTGATGTAGGTGCCTTTCAGTTGGCGCTTGAACAGGCTCCAGAAGTTTTCGAGTCCGTTGGTGTGAATCTGGCCGTCAACGTACGATTCGGCATGGTCAATGACTTGGTGCTCGAATCCTTGATGCTTGAGTCCTTGATAGGACATGAGCGCATCGGTGTAGATCGCACTTCCTGCTTTGACGTGAGCGCGGATGTTGGATTGGAGCAAGTGCTTTTTGCGATTGCCGACAACGGAAGCGCGAATTTCCCCACCACGTTCAAGAATGCCCTGAACTGCAACCTTGTCCTTGGTGCCAGTCTCAGTAATCCGGCGACGGCGTTTATCGGCGTGCATGAAACGGGCCGCGCCGCCGACAAAGGTTTCGTCTACTTCGACTTCTTTTCCCCTGCCGCCAAGTTGGATGGAGGAACGGGTCTGCATCGCAAGACGAATCCGATGCAGCATGAACCAAGCCGATTTTTGAGTGACGCCAAGTGCGCGGCCTATTTCGTAAGAGCTAACGCCATTCTTGCAGTTCGCAACCATCCACATGGCCACAAGCCACTTGTCGAGAGGCAGGGCGGAATCCTCAAAGATGGTTCCAATCTTGGCAGAGAACTGTTTGCGAGCGTGCTTCTCTCTGCATTCCCACATCCGGCGAGTGGAGATGAATCGAACGTCCTTTCGTCCACAAGTGGGGCATTCAACGCCATTAGGCCAACGGCGCTCGACAATGAACTTAAGGCAATTGTTCGCGTCGGCAAAGTGCTTGATGGCCTGCTGGAGGGTTTTTGGCTTGGCGCTCACGGTGTTCTCCAATGACCAAAGTATGCCAGAAACGCCTTACTGAGTCAAGTATATTATTGCCCTTACAAGACCCCTCTTCCTAACCCCTGTGCAATCAACACTTACAAAAAACAGGGGGGGTAGGGGGGTGGGGTCACTATTCCATGCGTCTTTTTTCACCCCTCGCTCGTATCCCTTGTAGAATGAGCGATACCTTTTCATTGGCAGGTCCTGCGACGTGGGCGGCTAGCCTCAATTCAGGGCTCCGCTTTGCCAGCCTGATGACTGACGATAACAAGTCCATCGCCCGCGGCTTGAAGCAACGCGATCCGGAACTGCTCGACATGCTCATTGAGCAGTATCAGTTCCGGCTGTTCCGCTATTTGCTCCACCTGACCGGTAGCCGCGAACGTGCCGAAGATTTTTTTCAGGAAACCTGGGTGCGTGTGCTCGAACGTGGTTCGCAGTACGACGGCAAATGGAAATTTGAAGCATGGCTTTTTACCATCGCGCGAAATCTCGTGCTTGACTGGCACCGCCGCAAGAAACCGGAAAGTTTTGAATCGTTGCGCGGACCGGAAGAAGACGCTCCAGCATTCGATGTGCAAGATGAAAAAAGTGTGACGCCGCTCGAATCATTTTTAAACAACGAACAGCACGAAGGGATTAAGGTTTCGCTCACAAAGATTCCGGTCGTCTATCGCGAAGTGCTCGTACTGCGCTTCCAAGAAGAGATGCAGCTGGATGAAATCGCCGTCGTGCTGAGCACGCCGGTCTCAACGGTGAAGTCGCGGCTCTATCGCGGCCTCGAAGCGCTTCGCGTCACGATGACCGGCCCCGCCGCGGCCCGGATCGGAGGTGCAGCTTGAACAACAATCTACACGAGCAAGCGCAGCAACTCATGGCAAAGCAACGCGTCGAAGGAATTTCCGCCGACGAACAAACGTGGCTCGCCGCGCACCTTTCTGAATGTGAAGACTGCTCCGCGTTACACGCACGGACTTCCGAAGCGCTCGCTGCTTTCCGCAGCATGAGTATCGAAGTACCGAGGAATCTCGCCGCGCGAACGCAACTTCGCGTGCGCATGCGCGCCGAAGAATTGCCAGCGCGCAAGGCCAGCAGCGTGCTGCTCTGGGCCATTGCGGCGACATCCTGGGTGCTCGGCCTCGCCAGCGCCCCACTCGTGTGGCGCGGATTTGAATGGGCGGGCACGGAATTGCACTTGCCAAAACTCGTGTGGGCTTCAGGAGTAGTTTTGTGGTGGACAGTGCCGGCGCTGGTCGCAGTAGGAGTTGTGCTGCGCGAACGTCTGACGCGAGCGGGGGGAATCGAGTGATCAAACAAAGAGAGCGCGAAAGAGGAGAGCGGCGATGAGCACACTAGGGCAAACCCCGTCACAAGGTATTGGCGACGCCTGGAACGAACGCATGCGGATGATCCGTCTGCGGCGGAAAAAAGAGGCGACGCGCTTCTCGGCGGAGTTCCGCATCATTCCGGCGTGGCTCAAGGTCACCTGTCTCGTCTTGTATTTGATCGCGCTGTCAATCGGAGTGTCGGTGGTGATCAAGGTTCCGGATGCGCGCTTCCCGGACGTGCAAAACGACACAACGTTGGCGACATTGGCAATCGCCGGCGTCATTACAGCCTGTTCGATTTTTCTCTCCGCATACATCTTGATGCTGGGTTACGTGAGCCGCGACGCCCGCCGCCGCGGCATGAACTCCACGCTCTGGACGCTGCTCGTGCTGGTGCTGTCACCCGCGTATCTCGGCATCGGCTTCATCATCTATTTTATGATTCGCGAGCCGTTGCCGTATCCCTGCCCGCGCTGCAACAATCTGGTCGGGCCGCGCTTCAATTTCTGTCCAACCTGCAAATGTGATTTGCACCCTTCGTGCCCCAATTGCAAAAAAGAAATCGCAGAGACGGACAAGTTCTGCCCCTATTGCGCAACGGACTTGAAGCCGGCCGAGTTGCCCGAATCGCTGTCTACTTCGCAAGCGTGAGCCACGCCGCGAGCGTGGCGAGCTTTTCGTCCTGGGTCCACGGCGGGCCGACGGATTTGCCGAGTGCCGCGACGCTGCGATTCAAATATTCAGGGCGCTTGTTCAGTTTCTTTGAAGCGGCTGCCAGGAGATCGCGCTCCTTGGTCGCCGTGAGCGGAAGTCTGGCGCGAGAGCAAGCCTTGCGAATCGATTCGCGAAAGAGTTCCCCGTCGGCGGTGTGAATTAGCGCGTGCGAGGTGAGGATTTTCTCAAATTCGGGGAGCTTGCGGCCAGAAGCAAGAAGAAGCGCGCAGCCGCAAATGTTGTAATCGGCGCTTGCCAGCTCTTTTTGCAGCGCACGGATGCCGGCCAGCGCTAATTCCTGCGATTCCTTCTCGACGCCGCGCACAAAGTCGGCGGCCTCCTCCAGCGCCATTTTCTCGGCGGTGTGATACGGCTGCCGAAACGTGTAGCTGAAGATTTTTACGAGCAAAAGTTTTTGGCGATGCAGAACGACTGGCGCGCCTTTCTCGAGCGACACAGCCACGATCGCGGCCCAGCCGGAGTGCACGCGAAACCCAATCGCCGCCTGTCGCAAAATGTGGCCTCTAGTTGAGAAAAAGGTTCGAGGAATTCAGCAGCGTTCAACCGCCAGCGCGACCGCATTGCCACCGCCGAGGCAGAGCGCGGCGATGCCGCGCTTCAAATTGCGGCGCTGCAATTCGTAGAGCAATGTCACGAGAATGCGTGCGCCGCTAGCGCCGATCGGATGGCCAATGGCCACCGCGCCGCCGTTTACATTTACTTTTTCTGGATTCAATTTGAGTTGGCGCGTCACAGCGATAGCCGCGACAGCAAACGCTTCATTCAATTCAACGAGATCGACGTCTTTGTCGCGATCCCAGCCGGTTTTTTTCAGCAATTTTTCTACGGCGTCCACCGGCGCCATCATCACCCATTTCGGCTCCACGCCGCTAACGGCCTGCGCGACGATTCGCGCGATGGGCGTTTTGCCAAGATTTTGCGCGACTCTTTCGCTCGTGACGATGAGTGCGGCGGCTCCATCATTCGTTCCCGGCGCATTTCCCGCCGTGACTGTGCCATCTTTTTTGAACGCCGGCTTCAGCTTTGCGAGCGCTTCCATCGAAGTATCTTCGCGCGGCGATTCGTCATATTTGATAATTAGCGGGTCGCCTTTTTTCTGCGGCACTTCGATCGGCAAAATCTGCGATTCGAAAAAACACGACTTGCGCGCATTCACCGCTTTCTTGTGCGACTCGACGGAAAAGCGGTCCTGCTCTTCACGCGTGACGCCGTATTTTTCGGCGACCAATTCGCCGGTGATGCCCATGTGAAAATCTTCGTACGCGTCCCACAAACCATCATGAATCATGCTGTCCACGACTTTTTGATCGCCGAGACGATAGCCCGTGCGGGCAGTCGGCAAAAGATAAGGGCAGTTGGACATGGACTCCATGCCGCCCGCCACGACAATTTCCGATTCTCCGGTTTGCACCGCTTGCGCCGCGAGCGCAACCGCTTTCAACCCGGAGCCGCAAACCTTGTTGATCGTCATCGCCGCCACGCGCGGATCGCAGCCGCCTTTCAGCGCCGCCTGGCGAGCCGGATTCTGCCCGAGCCCCGCTTGCACTACGTTGCCGAGAATCGCTTCGTCAATTTGTTTGGGGTCGATTCCTGCGCGACGCGCCGCCTCGGCAACCACTTTTCCGCCAAGCTCCGGCGAAGAAAATCCCGCGAGGCCGCCCTGAAATTTTCCAACGGGCGTGCGCACTGCGGACAAAATGACGGGGGTATCCATAAAAGCCTCCGGAAGGGTGAAGCACCATTATAGCGACTTGGGCTTCACCCTGCCGAATCCGGGACTTTTGAGCAGTCGCGTCGTCTACGATTCGTCCGCGGACGGCCCGTACAATCCAGGCACGGGAATGTTGAGCAGGCGCAAATAAACGGTCAGCTGGCCGCGGTGGTGATAAAGATGATTCAGGCACATACCGCGCAGGCATGCGAGCCGCGACATCGTGAAGATCTCCTTGCCGCCGGCCAGCAGCTTCCAATCGAGCATGATTTCCTGATCGCTGACACCAGCCAGCGTCGCACGCGCGTCCGCGGCACATTTGTCGAACGCCGCAAGCAACTCCTTCTGGTTGGAGATTTTTGGCGGCTCGTAAGAAGGGCCACTCACCGGCGCATAGTCCAACTCGCGCGTGGTCAGAGTCATCGAAATCCACTCCGGCACCGTGCCGACGTGCGCCGCCAACCAGCCCAGCGTGCCGGACTTCTCGTGTGGCTTCCAGTTCCACTTGTCATCCGCGACGCGCTCGAGAGTCTTGCGCGTGTTCTGCATCTCGCTGTCAAATTCCCCCAACATCGATTGACCAATGCTCATCGGAATCTCCCCAGGACTCGTATTGCAAACCGCGCCATCGTAGGCGAATAAAAAGCGAACTGTCAAGCAAAAATATCCTTGCGCCCTTCCCCTGTGATTTCGGCAATTTACCCCGGTGACTCGGCTGAGCAATCGGCCTAGAATTTCTCTCTATGCCACTCACTCGTACCGACTCTTACCTCAAAGATTCGCTCGACCTCTTTCGCTACTACAAAACGCTGGCCGAACGCGCCATGGCGCAGTGCGGCGAAGCGCAGCTATTCGAATCGCTGGATGCAGAATCAAACTCCATCGCCATCATCGTGAAACACATGGCCGGCAACATGCGCTCGCGGTGGCGCGACTTTCTGACAACCGACGGCGAAAAACCCGATCGCAATCGTGACACGGAATTCGAATCGCCCGCGACGACTCGCGCTGAATTAATGGATCAATGGAACGGCGGATGGAATTGGGTGTTCGGCGCGCTCGAACCGCTCACCGACGCCGATTTGACCAAAACTGTTTTCATTCGCGGCGAAGCGCATTCCGTCATGCAGGCCATCAATCGCCAGGTCGCGCATTATTCCCACCACGTCGGCCAAATTGTTTTCCTCGCAAAGCATTTCTGCAACGCGAACTGGAAATCGCTGAGCGTTCCGCGCAAGCAGTCCGCCGCGTTCAACGCCGACGTGGCCGCCGGCACAAAATCGCAGCGGTAGAACGCAGAACCACTCCGGCAATTGCGACGTTTGATAGATAGTGCTACGCTGCTTCAAAAGAGGAACCGTGCTGCCTGTTCATATTAGCGAACTGGTTTTCGAAGTCACCGAGGAAGCCGAAGGCGGCTATTCGGCTGAGTGCCTCACGGAAAATATTTTCACGCAGGGCGACACTTGGGAAGAGCTGCGGGCAAATGTTAAGGATGCAACCGAGGCTTTCTTTTTCGACGGCCCAAAGCCAAAATATATTCGGCTCCATCTAGTTCGCAACGAAGTTCTAGCGATGGAATGAAATTACCGCGCGACCTGAGCGGTAAAGATTTGGTGGCCGGCCTGTGCCGGCGCTGGGATTATCGTGTGGTTCATCAAGTTGGGAGCCACGTGCTACTAATAACGGACATCCCGAGCCATCAGCGTGTAGCCATTCCAGCGCATAAGAATCTCGCCGTCGGAACACTCGGCAATATTCTCCGCGCCATAGCGGACCACAAGGGCGTCACAAGGGAGGAAATCCTCGGTTCCCTGAGATAGCCGCGAGGCTTCGCTTCCTCTTCGCCGTGATTCGCGTTACCCTGCTGAAGTGACCCGCACTTTGTTTGACATGGAGCCCGCGCCGCGCGGGACTTCCCTCCAAATGAATCCCGAGCAGAAGCGCGCCGTCGAACATCGCGACGGGCCACTGCTCGTCATCGCCGGAGCCGGTACGGGCAAGACGCGCGTGATCACCGAGCGCATCCGCCATCTGCTTGAAACCGACGATTCCCTTTCCGGCGAAAATATTCTCGGGCTGACGTTCACGAACAAAGCGGCCGGTGAAATGAAAGCCCGCGTCATCAAAGCGGCCGGCGAACGCGGCAAAGACGTGATGCTCGCAACGTTCCATGCTTTTTGTGAATCGCTGCTGAAAGACGTCACGCCCGAACGCCTGATGCTGGACAAGGTCGATCACTGGATTCTGCTTCGCCGCAACATGGCGCGCCTGCTACTCGACAGATATCGGCGACTCGCCGAGCCCGGCCAATTCCTGAATGATTTCGTCGACTTTTTCTCGCGCTGCCAGGACGAGCTGGTGACCTGGGAGGACTATCAGAGCTTCGCGGAACAGCTCGCCGGGCAGCTTGCCGCCGAGCGCTCGCTTCTCGACGACGACACGTATAAAGAGCGGCTCGAAGAAGTCGAAAAGCAACTCGAAATCGCGAGAGCGTACCGCGCCAGCGAAGAATTGCTTCGCGAAAAGAAACGCGTCTCGTTCGGCTCACTGATCACCGGCGCCGTCAACCTCCTCGAAAGCGATTCCGCGCTTCGGGCAAAACTGCAGGAAAAGTTTCAGTACATTCTCGTCGACGAGTTTCAGGACACGAACATCGCGCAGCTCCGCCTGCTCGAACTTCTCGCCGGCGAACGCAAAAACATCTTCGCCGTCGGCGACAACGACCAGGCCATCTATCGCTTCCGAGGCGCATCGTTTGGCAGCTTCCAGCTTTTCCTGGAGCGCTTCGCGAACTGGAAGCCCGGCGAGGATTCGACGCCTTTCCGCGTCTCGCTCACGGAAAATTATCGCTCCACGCCGAACATTCTGCGCGTCGCGACGCAAGTCATCGCGCAAAACACGGTAAGCGCGGACTTTCCGAAAAAATCGCTCAATGCCAATCGGAAAGAGGGCGAAAAAATCCGCGTCGCCGAGCTCGAACACGAGCAAGCCGAAGCAACATGGGTCGCGAGCGAACTCGAACGCATCCACGCGGCCGGGCATAAGTGGCGCGATTTCGCGGTGCTCTATCGCCAGCACGCGCACCGCGACGAGCTCGTCTCCGAACTTTCGCGCCGCAAAATTCCCTTCGTCATCACGCGATTGTCCATTCTGGATCATCCACTCGTCAAAGACGTCATCGCCTATTTGCGTTTGATTGCGACGCCGTACGACGACATTGCCTGCGCGCGAGTTCTGGCCGCGCCGGCCTGGCATCTCGAAGCGGCCGATCTGGTTCGCCTGGCCGAGCGCGCGAAAAAAGAAAAGAAATCCATTTACGATTTGCTGCAACTCCCGCAGGGCCAGCTGGCGTTCGACGCATCGCACGCCGCGAGCAAGGAACTTCTGGAATTTGTTTCCGCTCAACGGAAAACCATCAAACGCCGCACCGCCCGCGAAATCCTCTCGGACCTTCTCGAATGGCTCGAAGTCCCGCAACGAGCGTCTCAACAGGACCGCAAGTACGTCGCTCGCCTGACGGAATTCGCCAAGGAGTGGGAACCCAAGAGCGAAACGCGCGCGCTCCCCGAATTTATCGAGTATCTGGACTACTACTCGCAGGCCGGCGGCAACATCAGCCTGGAAGACGAAGCGCCGGGCGACGCCGTCCAACTGATGACGGTCCACAGCGCCAAGGGCCTCGAATTCCCTCACGTCTTTCTGCTGCGAGTGAACTCGAAGAAATTTCCCGCGACCGAGCGTTCGCGCACGTTCGAATTTCCCGCCGCGCTGATGAAAGAAGGCGAGCCGGCGGAACAATTTCACATTCAAGAAGAGCGCCGCCTTTTTTACGTCGCGCTGACGCGCGCCGAAGAGCGGCTGACCGTGACAACTCTTACCGAGAAAAAGAGCAAGGTTCCCGTCTTCATCGAAGACATGCTCCTCGAGCCTGCGATCAAGCGGCGGGATATTCGCATGCTTGCGCCGAAAGTCTCGCCATTTCCGCAAACAACGATCCCTTTTGCGGATTCCAGCGCTGAACTTTTTCCGCCTTCCCCGCTTCCGCCAAAAATCTTCTCGCGCATTGCCGATTGGGCCGAGCAATTTCATCCGCCTTCGCCTGAGCCGCTCACGCTGAGCCCGAGCGCCGTCGGCGGCTACCGGAGTTGCCCTCAACAATATTTGTTCGGCCATTTGTGGGCGTTGCGGGAAGGTCCGCGGGCTGCGCTCACGTTCGGCGCCGTGATGCACACCACGATCAAGCGATTTATCGACCAGCTTCGCAAAGGCACGCGGCTTCCGTGGGAAGACGTTGCTCGCATCTATGAAGCAGAATGGAAATCCGCCGGCTTCGAAGACGATTATCAGGAGCAAGGCTACAAAAAAGACGGTCTCGAACAACTCCGCGTTTTTCACGCGTCGATTCTGGAAAATCCGCCGCAAGTTCTCGAACAGGAAAAGGGATTCGAGCTTCCGCTCGAAAATGATGTGATCCTCACTGGCCGGATGGACCAGATCAATTCGCTCGGCGGGAAAAAAGATGTGGAGATCGTCGACTACAAAACGGGCAAACCGAAAAAACCTGCCGACGCGAAAAAAGACATTCAGCTCAGCATCTACTCGCTCGCCGCAAAGGAAATTCTTGAGCTAAATCCTGTCCGCCTTGTTTTTCACTATCTGCAGAACAACGAGCGACAGGAAACCGCGCGCGATTCGAAACAACTCGACGAAGCGCAAAAAATCGTGCAGGAAGTCGCCTCCGAAATCCGCGCCGGCTCGTTCCCGCCGAATCCCGGTTTCCTCTGCCGCAATTGCGCGTACCGGCCGATCTGCCCTGCGCACGAAGAAAATCTCGCCAGCTAGCCATCTGCGCGACGCAATCCTGACAATAAAAAAGGGCGCTCTGATTTTCCAGGCGCCCTCTTTCCAATCTTTATTTCCCGCGGCTACTTCTTCTTTCCGCCCTTCTTCATCTCTTCTTTCTTGGCCTTTTTCTTCATTGAGTTTCTCCTTGCTGACTGGTTGGCAGGGAGGGGCGCCGCCGCCCGCAGCCCTTCGCACGTTGTATACGGGCGCCCGTGATGGGAGTCAAGAAAAATCCGGCGCGAGGGGGTTTGCCGTGACCAGCATCACTTGGAAATGAGCGCCGAGTAATAACCCTGGCGCGTAATGATGTTCAACCCCGGCCTGCGCACACGCACTTCCACCGCGTGATAGTCCTTCGTCTTGTCGTTCCCTTGCGGCGAATAGGCGAGCGTGTACTGGTTGCGCGCCTGCTCGGTCACGCGCGAGTACAACTCTTCGAGCGTCTTCTGTTTCGCTGCGTAAAAAACTTCGCCGCCCGTGTCGTGCGCGTACGATTGCAGGCGCGTGAATTTGCGGTCGAGGAATGCAGAACCCACCGCGAGGCTATAAACGGAAATGTTGTAGCGCAACAGTTCCTTCACCACGGTCTCGTAGTCGTATTTGTTGTTTTTGGCGTTCTTGCCATCTGAGATTAGAAAAATCACTTTACGCCTGCTCCGCCCGCGATCGCTTAGCAACGCCGCCGCTTCGTACATCGCATCGTCCAGGGCCTTGTTCGGCTGCCCTCTCAGGATCTTCGTGGACGGCGCAACCGCCGGGCCTCCGGCAACATTCTGCCCGTTGATTGTGGCGCCCGCGCCAAATGGGCCGCTCGGATCGGGTCCCACCACATCCGTTTCGGTATCCAGCCGCGTGCGTTTCAATTCCGTCACGAGCTTGTCCTGGTCCTTCGTAAATCCCTTGCCCGGATGAAAATTCGTATCGAACCGGCAGACGAAGGCTTCATCCGACAGGCTCAGACCCGCGACAATCGACTTCAGGCTGGACTCCACCATCTCCGAGTCCTTGCCCTTCAAATCGTTGTCAATCAAAAGCACCGCCGAAAGCGGAAACGCTTCGACCGAAAAAAGAGAAATCCTCTGCTCGATGTTATCGTCAAAAACGCGGAATTCTTCTCGCGTTAAATCCGGAACAAGGTTGCCGCTCGAGTCTTTCACCGTAACCGGCAAAAGCACCGTATTGACGGTCAAGACGATCTTCGCCTGCGCGTCAGACTGGCCTGTTGGGCTCAAAGGCGCCGCGCTTGGTGCCTGTGCCTGTTGACTGGGAGCTGCCGCCGGCTTCCTTGCCGCCGCAGCAGCGTCTGGCTGCGGCGTGGGCGCTTGGGGCGGGTCTTGCGCTCGCACCACGCCTGCGCCTGCCAACGTGACCAGCATCACGACGCCAGCAGCAGCCACTGCCCACACTGGCCTTTTCTCTCGACTTTTCCCCATTTGCACGCCAAACTCCCTCTTTGCGGGATTGCACGCCGAACTTCTCATAGGTTAGACGCATCCGAAAGCCTATCTGGACGCATCCCAATTGCCGTGGTGGGGCGGAATTTCAAACTAACCCACCGTTTGGGCAAAGATCACGCTTCCTGGCTTGGAACTGGCGCCGGCCGGAAAATCCTTCACGAGGAAAGTATACATGCGTTTATTGCATCGTTTCGCGGCGGCTGGTGCGGCTTTCTGTCTGTCGCTTGGTTGTGTTTCGCCCCTTGCCGATCGAGCGGCCGCGCAGGAGCCCGTCCAATCGGGCGGCGCCATCTCGACACAAGTTTCGCTCGTCAGTCTGTTCGCTACGGTGCGCGACAAAAACAAGCGCATCGTCACGGATCTCACGCAAAACGATTTCCAGGTCTTTCAGGACAACGAACAACAAAAGATCGCCTTCTTCAGCAAGGAAGTGACGCTGCCAATCACGATCGGGTTGCTCATCGATACGAGCGGCAGCGAACGGTATCGCCTGCCTGCTGAACAGGACGCGGCGTCGCGATTTCTCGAGCGCGTCATGAAAAAGGGCGACGAGGCTATGGTGATCAGCTTTGACCTCGACGTCGATCTGCTGTCGGACTTTACCGACGACAAGCACATCATCGAACGCGCCATCAACAAGGCGCAGGTTAACGCAGTCGGCGGCGGTGGCGTAGTGACGCCCGGCACAATCCCTTCGAACACCGGCGGCACGCATTTTTATGACGCGGTCTATCTCGCGTGCGCCGAAAAGCTCGGTACCGAAGCTGGCAGGAAAACGCTGATCATCATTACGGACGCGCAGGACGAAGGCAGCAAAACACGCCTCGAAGAAGCCGTTGAAGCGGCGCAGCGCGCCGACACAGTCGTCCATGTTCTATGGGTGCATGAAGGCGGCTATGGCCGATACGATGTGGCCAAGAAACTCGCCGAGGAGACCGGCGGGCGCGCCATCGAAGTTTCGAATGAGAAAAAACTCGAACAGGCCTTCGACCAGATTTCCGAAGAGCTCCGCAGCCAATACCAGATCGGCTACTACTATCCGGCGGGAAGACCGAAAGATGGCGGCTTCCGCAAAATCAAAGTCGACGTTTCCAACAAGGATTACAAAGTGCTGGCGCGCAAAGGCTTCTACGCTCCCAAGGAATAGTTTCTTGCGCGCGGGATTACTGGGCCACTCGCTTCAGGGCTCCGAAAAGGGCCGCGTCTATTTCCGCAGCATCGTCCTCACTCCGCTCGATTGGCAAGCGTCAACTTCGAAACCATAACCCATCCCTTTCTGTGAAACTGGGCCGTTCTGATGAGCACGCACTAGTGCTCCAAATCCGGCCCACCGCCCGGGGTTTGGCAGAGGCGCCCTGGCCTGAAACGCTCCGCTTATTTGCAAATGAGTTGCATCTGATATAGGACTAAGTTAGTCTTATATCGCTCGCTCATCACCATCCCAAGGAGACACGTTTGCCCCTGCTTCAACCGTTTCGCGCCTCTGCCCTGTTCCTGTTATTTTGCTCCCTGTCCTTTTCTTCACGGCTCATCGCCCAGGAAAAACCATACTTTGTCACCTACGACCAATTCCTGGAGGAGCCCCGCAATCTCGAAATCGAATACTTCTCCACTTTCGGCACCCAGCGCGGCGGCAATCAGTTCCATTCCTACTGGCTCGAACTCGAATGCGGCGCAACAGCCTGGTGGACCACCGAGTTTTATCTCGACGCTCAAACTACTTTCAATGACAGCACGCTCGCCACTGGCTTCCGATGGGAGAATCGCCTTCGTCCGTTAAAGCGGGAACACTTCATCAATCCCGTTCTCTACGTCGAATATGAGCATGTGAACGGCGCGGATAAATTGCTTAAGGAAGTCGAAGGACACGACATCGAATCCGATTTCTCTGCTTCGAATTCGCTGGCGCGCCGGGAGATCAAGAACGAGCTCGAACTGAAGCTGATTCTGGGCAGCAATTTCAAGGGCTGGAACGTCTCTGAAAATTTTCTTTCCGTGAAGAATCTTGCCGGTGAACCCTGGGAATTTGGCTACGCCGTCGGCGCGAGCCGTCCTCTGACGCTTAAAGCCGCGGCCAGACGCTGCAATTTTTGCCCGCAGAATTTCGTCGCTGGCGCCGAACTCTACGGCGGCCTCGGCAACACTTCCAGCTTCGGTCTGCCAGAAACCTCCCATTACTTCGCGCCCGTCGTCGCCTGGAACATGCCTTCCGGCTGGACTTT
This sequence comes from Candidatus Acidiferrum sp., assembly GCA_035295625.1. Classification (GTDB taxonomy): domain Bacteria; phylum Acidobacteriota; class Terriglobia; order Acidiferrales; family UBA7541; genus Acidiferrum. Next base: position 35,229 of record DATGIS010000089.1, read on the forward strand.
GCGCGCATCTCCCACATTCGGCTTGAACCACAACAGCTATCGATTCCTGATCCGCTGGGGAGTCGCCAAAGAGTTCTCCGGTTTCGGCGATCTAGTCAAAAAATGGTTTGGAGGCCGCTCGTGAAGGCTCCTCTCGTCGCATTGGCCCTTTCCGGAGCGTTTCTTTTGCTCTCGGTCTGCCGTGCACAGAAGGATGCAAACTCCGAAAAACCTTCGCAGCACTCCGCCTTTGACTACGCCGAGTTGGCCAGGGCTCCCGAAAAAGCCCGCCGTCGGCCCAACCCACTTGAAAAAGATCCCGACGCTGTCGTCGCCGGTCAATTTCTCTTTGAAAATCATTGCGCCGAATGTCACGGGGACGCGGGCGTCGGCAGCAAAAGAGCTCCCAGCTTGCGCGAGCCCGAGGTTCAGAACGCTACTCCGGGCACATTGTTCTGGCTCCTCACCGGCGGCGTCACGCGAAAAGGCATGCCCGTCTGGTCCAAGCTGCCCGAACCCCAGCGCTGGCAAATTGTCCGGTACGTAAAATCCCTGGGACCGACATCCGAATCCGACGCCGAGAAGCCCGGCTCGCCTGGAACCCGCTAGTCGCGCTGGTCGCCTTATTACGGACTCACGATTCCGCCCCAAGCCGCGTCAAACAGCATGGCCCACACGAAGGGCCGGCTACCTATGATTCGGCGCTGTCTCGAACACGACTTCGATCTCATCTGGACCATCATCAACGATGGCGCTCAAGCCTATAAAGGCACGATTCCAGCGGATCGTTGGACCGAGCCTTACATGTCCCGCGAAAAGCTGCGGCACGAAATCGAAGACGGCGTCGTGTTCTGGGGTTATGAAGAAAACGGCTCGCTGCTCGGCGTCATGGGTATTCAATTCGTCCAGGACGTGACTCTTATTCGCCACGCCTATACTCGCGGCAGCAGCCAAAAACGCGGGATCGGCAGCCAGCTCTTATCCCATCTGCGTCAACTCGCGAGCGGCCCGATGCTCATCGGCACGTGGGCAGACGCCACATGGGCGATCCATTTCTACGAGCGCCACAATTTTGAAATTGTCAGTGCACAGGAAAAAGACCGTCTCCTCAAAAAATATTGGTCCATTCCCGAACGTCAGATCGAAACGTCCGTCGTCCTCGTCGACGCCCACTGGCGTCAACGCACAACGCCGACTTAATTCTGCGCTCAACTTGCTGTCGCCGATAGCTCACTGAGTCGCCGCTTTTGCGTCGGCCTCCACGTCGATCTGAATCTCAACATCCGGCGCCTGTGACGCACCAAGTTCTAGCAGATTATCCCGCGCGCCCATTCCAAATTCGGCGCGCTTCACTCCAGCCGTCGCATGGAACGCCACACGCACCGGTTCGCCGGGCTTCGTGTCGGGAAATGCCCCGTTGAACTTGAATGTAAGCGGCACAACTTTCGTGACGCCGTGCAGGCTCAACTCGCCGTCCATCGTCCAATTGCTTCCAGGCCCGCGGCGAATCCCGCGTCCGTGGTAGGTCATCGTCGGAAATTTCTTCACGTCAAAATAGGCAGGGCTCTGCAAATCCTCGTCGCGTTCGCCTTTCTGCGTGTTGATGCTGGACACATCGATGGAAACATCCACGCCACATTCGGCCGGATTCTTCGATACCGTCACCGTTCCCGTAACCTTGTCGAATCGGCCGCGCACAAGCCCCACCACATGATGACGGGCCCCGAAATACGCGAACGTGTGTACCGGATCGATCACGTAGGTTCCCGCAGCGGGAAGCGCTTCGGCCGCCGCCACCTTTTCCGCAGCCTTGCCGCCCTGCGCGCCTCCAGCTCCGCTGATCGCGGCCATCGCGCAAAGCACAAAAATCGTCGCCCCAGCTCCAACCATCGCGAACGCTCTCTTGTAGCTCATAGTTCCTCCGCCCTCGTTAGACACACTTTCCCCACATCTGTTAGCAATTCGCAAGACGCTGCCTGCTGCGCCCCTTCCGCACCTCGTCCTCTTCCCATGCAACTGCTCCCAGTTGAGTGGCGCAATATGAATTTTGCCTGTATACATAGAGGATATGACCTTCCTTCGTAGCGTCGTATCGCTCTCTCGCAACCGCAAGTTTGGCCACTTTCCAAACACCCGACCGGCGAATTTCATCGTCGGGACGATTCCAGCGTCCTTCGCCTTGCTCGTGCTGCTTTTGCTGGTGCATCCATCCCGGGTCTCCGCGGGCAGTCCCGAAGACACCGCGCTCACTGGCTCGCGCCAGCGTATTGAGAAATTGGACTACCGCATGTCCGGCCGGCTCACGCGCGTGGACGGCAATGGCAAGCGCACCAACTACAAGTTTGTCGCCAAGGCTCACTGGTTTCCCGATGGGCTGCGTCTGCTGTGCGATATCTCCGGGCCCGGCTCAGCGAAGACCAGCCTTCTTTTGCGTATGAGCCCGGCGGGACACGTGACTATCGAAGCGGCGCTTCCTGGTCAGAAAACTGCGAGTGTCTTGCCATTCGAACATTGGAACGATCCGCTCGTGGGAACCGACTTCTCTTACGAAGATATGGTTGAGAACCAGTTCTTCTGGAAGAATCAGGAACCCCTGCCGTCCGAAAAATGTGGCGCACGCGATTGCCTTGTCCTGAAGAGCAAACCAGGTTCCCAGGACCAGACTTACTACGATTCGGTAACATCGTGGATCGACCGCACCATTTTGTACCCTGTCCATGTCGTGAAGACCCTTCGCGGCGCCGGACAGCAGAAGGAATTCATTTACTATGGGCTGCGCCAGGTCGGTGGCATTTGGTCGGCGACGCAAGTCGAGGCAAAGCTCCCAGGCAAGCCCGGCTCCTCGATTCTTGCAATCGAAGGCGGCTCGGGAAAAGCGCATCTTGGACCCAAGGACTTCGATCTCAGCCAGTTCAGCGTCCCGGACGACAAAGTGAAATAAACTCGAATCGCTTGCTTACGGCCGAGCCTTGCGCCGTTGCTCGATCATCCAAGAGATTCGCCTTCATGGCGCAGGCTCTTTCTCAGACCTTACCGCCGCCCCGGACAGCCCAAACGGCCACCAATTCCAGTCGCCCGCAAGCTGCAACAATGCCGGCCCGACAACCATCCGCACCACCGTCGCGTCTATAAACACCGCCACGGCAAGCGTGAAGCCCAGCATCTGCACCACCAGAAATCTTCCCATCGTAAAGGCCGTAAAGATGGCAATCATGATTGCCGCGGCGCTCGTGATAAGTCCCGCCGTCCGCGCCATGCCCTCGATCACCGCCGCTCTTTCGGATAGACCGCCCCGCCGTTCTTCCAGCACACGTGCGACTAGGAAGACCTCGTAGTCCATGCTCAATCCGAACACGATGGCAAACGAGAGAATGGGCACGATTGGGTAGACAGTGCCGGTTGGTCCGTTGAGCCCAAACAGTTTGCCGCCGTGGCCTTCCTGAAAAACGAGCACCAACGCACCGAAGGAAGCGCCAACGGACAGCAGATTCAGCAGTATCGCTTTAGCAGCCGCAATTAAGGATCGTAATCCGATCAGAAGCGCCAGCAGACTTCCCAACACGACCCAAAGGACCACGCCCGGCAACCGCGCTTTCACTACCGAGTCATAATCTGCGTCAAGCGCCGCTATTCCGCCGACGCGCACCACCGCGCCGGGCACGCCCGTGATCGCCGCGGCATCGGCGGAGCGCACTTCTCGTACCCACCGTATTTGTTCGTTGGGCGAAAGAGTTGCGTTGGGCAGCAACTCAATTAACGTGGCTTGCCCATCGCTGCGAAGAAAACTTTCGCGGATCGCCTGCGGCACGTCGTTGAGAGCCTCCGCCGTGTCAGCCATTGCCGTCAGGGTCGCCAGAGACAAGACCTCCTGCGCTCTCGCATCGTTTTGGAAATGTGTCGTCATCCGATTCACGGCCTGCCAGCCAGCCGGCGAGAGCGGCCGCGATTCCGGCGGCAGCTCCAGAATCACTCGAAGGCTCTGCACAATGCCCGATCGACCCATGCCTTGCAGCGTGTGCAGTGCTTGCACCGACTCCGCCGTCGGCGGCAGCGAGTCATGATCGGGAATCCCCGGAGCGATTCGCCGTGTCTGGAATGCAAGGATGAGTAGCGGAACGCCGGCGACCAGCAGCGCAGTCCAGGGCCGCCGCGTAATGATGTTGCCCCACCGTACCCACCGCTCGCTCGGCGCGCACAGGCTATCCTGCGTTTTTGCGCGCGTTCTAAACGGCCTGCCGGGAAGACGCACTCTCACCGCGTCGATGCGATGCCCCAACAGGCCAAGTACCCACGGCAGAATAAATGTACAAAGGATCACGCTCAAAATCGTTACGAGCAAGCCGGCTATTCCGATGGAACGCAGTTCGCTGATGGGCACCGTCAGTAGCGCTGAAAATCCGATGGCCACTGTCGTCGCCGAGATGATCAGCGTCTTCCCCGCTTGCCCTGCGGCAATATCGGCAGCCGGGCCGGGTTCGTATCCCTCGGCCATCGCTTCGCGAAACCGGCTTACCATCAGCAAGGCGTAGTCGATGCCCAGGCCAAGCCCGAGCATCGTCGCCAGATTCTGCACCAGTATCGAGAGGTGCAAATAATGCGCGAGCAGCCCAGCCGCGCCCAGCGCCATCGAAATCGAAAGCAACCCTATCCCCAGCGGCAACAGCGCCGCCACAAAACTCCCGAAGGCCAGCAACAGCAGCAACAGCGTCACCGGCATCGCTCGTTCCTCGGCGTGTCGCACGTCATCGGCGCTTACCTTGCGAAGATCGTAGGTCAGTGGCATTGCGCCCGTGACCTCCAGTTTGATGTTGGGGTATTGCGACTTAAGCTGCCCTTCCATCAAGTCTGCTTTCGCTCTCAGCACAGGGACCAGCGCCTCGACCGCTTTATCGGGCTCGTTCGACCCGATGATGATCAGCGCTCCGCCGTTGTCCCCGGTGAACACCGGGTCTGGCCAATCCGGGCTCGAAACCGCACCCGACACGCCAGGCACACTTCGCAGTGAAGCGGTCAGGAAACCCAATGCTTCTGCGCCCTTTGCGGAATCCGGATCTGGCATACCGCTGATCACCAGAACAAGCCGGTGGGCGTACGGCGACTGGAAACGCTGCGTCAGCTCCTGGTCAACTTTTTCGGATTCTCCGCCCCTGATGTGAGCGGCTGTCTCCAGGCGGCGTTCCACCTTATAAGAGAATGGCACCAGCGCAAGTGCCATCAGAAATCCCGACATCGCCAGCCAGAATCGGCGACGAGCGGCATCACGGCCAGCCTGCAAATCTGGCATTGTCATCGAAGATCCATGTCGTTTTCTGGTCCGTTTGAGTGCAATGAACCCAGTGCAGCGATCGGGCACGCCTATAATATAGAAAATCAATCTGGATATTCACTGCTTCGTCTTGAACCTCGTTATCCAAACGTCATGGAGCAGCAGCACTCGTATTGCGGCTCTTTTTTGCCTCCCCTCAAATCGGCGTTGGTCATGCCGTGCGTACTTTACTAGCTGACGGCGCGACAGCCTTTCCTCGTACAAGTATTCGGAATGCCAAGCCATGGGTTATGAGAAGCAGCGGCACGTAGGCAGCCAGGATGAAATAGCCTGCGCCCAACAAGCCCGGAGCATCCGGCAGCGCTATGCGGCTTCCCAGGTAAAACGCGAAAAGCAGGTCGGCAGCTCCGAAGATGTTGAAGACCCAAGTCAGCGCCGTCCCCGTGCGAGTTCCCATTGCGGCCAGCGCCAGCAAAGCAAGAATCGCGGTTATGAAATCACCGTAAGCTACTGGTTGACCAAATGCTGCCGGCAACTCCGCTGATACAACCCCCGGCACTACAAATGCCAATCCGAGGAACCTGAATCCGTGCAGCAGCAGGATGGGCTTCAGATTCTCGGGACTGGGGCGCTCCCTTAGCGCTGGCCAAATGTAGTGCCATGCTACTGCTCCCCAAACAACCAAGCCGAACGCTGAACTGATTGCGAACAAAACTGCAGATGGCATGATCGATCCTTTCCGGTGCAATTCGCGCTGCCACTTCTTGAACTGTGTTCTTGAACTGTATCGAACTCCTGAAATTTATCGGGCTGCAGTGGCCAACTTCACTTATTGGCGGGGCTGTCTCGCAGCAATATTCCGAGCGGCAGCAGTGGCCCGACCGGAATGAACTGCTCGTCCACCAGGTTTTCCTTTGTGAGCGGCAGGCTCTCCATCAGGGCTTTTGCCTCCGCGACGTCCTTGCAGTTCAACAAGAAGATGACGCCCTTGCCGTCGCCGCGCGTGAACCACTGCTGAATCTTGCCGTCAAGATACAGCGGAACCGTCGCACGAATTTCCGCGGGCATGATTTTCATAACTTCCTCCGCCGTAACTCCCGGTTTTGGCGTAAGGATCGTCAGCACGCCGGTGATTTTGGGCTGCGGCGGCGTGGACTGGCCCTGCGCCAGAGGCGCCAGCACCATCCCGAGCGCTAGCAGCGTGTAGAACATTTCCATCTTCATGGTTCAGCTCCTTTGATTCCTCATTGAAATTCATGTCTGGCTGGTACCTCTTGGTACCACACTCGTTAGACGCAGCCGCAGGAAAAAAGTTGCGGCTACCGGCATGAAATCCCGTTTACTGTGCCCTCGGCGTGGTACCATGAGGTACCCAAATCGGAACTGTGAGAGCCATGACTAAGGCATCGGCGTCAAAACGGCGCCAGAAAGTCGGCGGCGAGGCTGCCGTGCGCAAGCGCATCCTCGAGGCGGCCTTCGCGGCGTTCATGAAGAGCGGCTACGCAACGGCCAGCACGCTTGAGATCGCGACGCGCGCGCGCGTTTCGAAACGGGAGCTTTACGCGCTGGTTGGCAACAAGCAGGAAATATTGATCGCCTGCATCAGCGAGCGCGCCAAGCGATTTGACGTGCCCGCCGACCTGCCTGTGCTCCGCGATCGCAAGACCCTGGAACAGGTATTGGCTTCTTTAGGGGCGAGGCTCGTCCTTGAGGTAACCGATCCTTCGGTGGTTGCGGTATTCCGGCTGGCGATTGCCGAAGTGCTCCAGGCCCCGGAAGTAGCGCGCGCGCTCGACTCCACCGGTCGTGAGGCAAGCCGCGCCGCCCTGCGTAAAATCATGGCCGAGGCTCAGGCGTCCGGCCTGCTCGCGGGCCGTCCCGCCGAGCTCGCAGAGCAGTTCGTCGGGCTGCTCTGGCGCGATTTGATGGTCAGCCTGTTGCTCGGCGTCGCCAAGCGGCCACCCCCCCGCGAAATCGCGGGACGCGCTCGCAACGCCGCAGCCGACTTCCTGCAGCTTCATCCGTCACCGCATGACGCGCCAGCCGCGTGACGGATCTAGGCAGTAGTCCGGGGGGCAAGCTTCAGTGGCTGTTGTTCTCAGTAGCCGAGCCAGATGAAACATTTCCTCTCAAATCGCGTACCTTCTTCAGCTTCGGAGGCCGTCCGTGAACTTGACCCGCACTCTCCCTCTTCTTTCCCTATCGCTCATCTTCGGTGCGCAACTCTCCGCTCAATCCCGCATTCACCGCCTCGATGGCTCCTCGGTCTCTCCCGGCGATATCGACCAAACCGTCTCGCGCCTCATCACATCTGCCGAAGTTACCGGTGCCACCATCGCCATTCTCAGCGACGGCAAGGTCGTTTATACCAAGGCGTATGGCCTGCGCGACAAAGAAAAAAATCTACTGCTCACTCCAAACTCCGTCATGTCCGGCGCGTCCCTGACCAAAGCCGCCTTCGCCGTCCTCGTCCTGCAGCTTGTCGACGAGGGCAAACTTGATCTCGACAAGCCCATTCAGCAATATCTCCCCAAGCCTCTGCCCGAATATTCCCGTTACACCGATCTCGCCGGCGACGACGGCTACAAGAAAATCACGGCTCGTATGCTTCTCAGCCACACCGCAGGCTTCCCTAATTGGCGCGCCTTCGAAGACGACCGCAAGCTTCACCTCCATTTCGAGCCCGGCTCGCGCTACGCCTATTCCGGCGAAGGCATCGACCTTCTTCAGCTTATCGTCGAAGTTGTCACCAACAAATCCACCGGCGATCTCATGCAAGACCGCATCTTCACTCCCTTGAACATGACCCGCACCAGCATGACCTGGCAGCCCCGATTCGAATCCGATTTCGCCAACGGCTACGATGAATACGGCCGCTCGCTCGGCCCGCAAAAACGTGAACACCCCGATGCCGCCGGCTCACTCCTCACCACAGTCTCGGACTATGCCCACCTCGTCGCCGCCGTCGCCAACGGAAAGCTCCTCAGCGAAAAATCCCGCGCCCAACTCCTCTCGCCCCAAATTCGCATTCATTCGAAGCATCAATTCCCTTCGCTAGCCAACGAACCCACCACCGACAACGACTCCATCCAGCTCAGTTACGGCCTCGGCTGGGGACTCTATACTTCGCCTTACGGAAAAGTCTTCTTCAAGGAAGGCCATGACGAAGGCTGGCGCAACTACGCCGTCTGCTTCGAAAAATCCAAGTCCGGCGTCGTCATCATGACCAATAGCAGCAACGGCGAAGGCATTTTCCAATACCTTCTCGAATCGCTTCTCAGAGACACCTTCACACCCATCGAGTGGGAAGGCTTCACGCCCTACGACAAACTTCCGCCCCGCTCGCCGCTCGTCAAACACACTCGCATCTCAATCGACGAAAAACTTCTCGACCGCTACGCCGGCCGTTACGGCCAGCCGCCCGATCTCATCCTCACCATTCGCCGCTCCGGCGACCATCTCACCATTCAGGAAAACGACGAACCCGCACAAGACTTGTTGCCCGAATCCGAAACCACCTTCTACTCCACCACCAACGACGACACCCTTACCTTCGAATCCTCCCCCGACGGCCGAGTCTCCCGCCTCATCCTCCACCTCCAGGGCCGCGACCTCCCCGTCAACCGCATCGAGTAAATCCCCTCTCCCACAAATTGACCGAACCGCAATGGCCAACTAACATCTTGCTCCTGGCGGTTGGTGGCCGCGCTGCCCGAATCCATCAACACCGCAATCTCAGGGGCTTTGTGGGCCTTCTCAACATTTTTAAGAAGCGCGCGGGTGATGAGGTCAGAGGCACCAAGGTCTTGGTCGCCGTATTGGATCCCCAGTTTGCCCACTACGCCCAAACCGATTCCCTTTGCTACTCGCGGTCTTATCCGGGAACAACTGTGAAGACATTCGAAAGTGCTGCGGCGCTTCTTCACGAAATCAAGAAATCGAAATATGACGTCCTCCATCTTTTTTGCGCAGTAGTACCCGAGGGGAATATAGCTGACATGCACGGGCACCAAACCTCTACGGATGAACTGATGCAAACGTGTGCCGCTGCAAACGTGAAGCTTCTTTGGCTCGCGAGCGAGAATGCGCCGGAGGACTACAGCAGTGGCTTCAAAACTGCTGGCCGGCCGATCAATTTAGTCATGACCTTGGATCGCAGGGGCCCAGCATTCCAGACCTTCCTAGACGGGATTCTGCGAAAAATGGCGTCCGGCCTTACAATGCCGTCGGCATGGGTCTCGTTAGCCCCTCAAAGTCCTGACGATGCTCGCAATCAAAATGCTCCCGCGTGCATATTTGTGGCAGGACGTGCCGCGGTAATGCTGTTCTAAAATCGCAGCCGCTCAAACCACCCCTTCT
>DATGIS010000090.1:0-11223 GCA_035295625.1 Candidatus Acidiferrum sp.
GCACAATTCCGCTGCGATCCTCCGGCCCATCCAGGCACGACGTGCAATACGCCATCCGCAACCACCGCCTTGGCGCGTCATACAGCGGAAAATTCTGCCGGAACACATACGTCCGTTCCGGATACCCGTACGCAATCGGATGCTCCGGCCGAACAAAACTCACGCGCACATGCGCCCCCGGCGTTCGCGTCTCCGCATTTTGCGATTCTGCCGCGGCCGCCGCTCCGCCTCCTTGCGAACTCCGTGGCACTCCTCCCGCAGCACGCCTCACTCCGCGCACAATTCCACCTTCCAGCGCCAACATCGACCCGCTTCCCAGCGTGATCATCAATCCACCGTCATTCACAAACTTCTCAATCTGTCCCAATCCTTCATAACCGATTCCACCTGTAATGTCGCCCGACTCCGCCGGCGTCCCAAAACTCGGCGTCTTCTCCGTCTTCTTGAACGGCATCGGGCTCCATCGTTTCGGCAATCCCTGAATCTGTTCCGCCAGCTCCAGATCCACATGCCCGTACAAAATCACGTCCACCTTGTCCCGCAATCTCCCCGCGCGAATATCCTCGTCCCGCAAATAAATGTAGGGCACTTTCCTCTGATCCAGAATGTACCGGATCCAGCCAATCGAATCTGTATCCGCCCAGGGCACCCACACACCCAGCCGCGGTGCCAGCGCTTCGTGCTTCGCCACGTCAGGTTCCGCGTTCGCGCTCGCAAAGGATAAACCGGCGCCGCTCGCAACTTTCTGCAGCTCGTCCGCCAACCCGTCCTGTGCCGGGAAGATCCACGATCCAGCAGGGAATTCCATGCTGCCCACCGCAAACTTCTTTTCCGCAATCGCAACCTTGTATTTCGCCAGCGCATATCGCGCCGCCAGGAGACTCTCTTGTCCAGTGTCCCGCAACAGAAATACCGGCCCCGTCCCGGAAACCGCGCCGGAGATTTTCGGCGTCTCCGTCACGGCGGTCAGTGCAGTCGCGCGAATCGCGTCGTCAGCAGTCGGGATCGCCTGCAAGTGATAGTTGTTCGCAAAATTCCACGACAGGTCGTCGTACGGCTCGCCGCCGTCCTTCGGATATTTCTGTGGCGCCAGCAAGTCCACCGCATAGTTGCGGTAAGGTTGATCGAGTCGCACCACAAACGTTCCCGCCGGGAACTCGCCATCTTTCAATCGAATCGCCGCTGGTGCCCGGCCTACCTCAATTTGCTGTGCCAGCAGTCGCGCAACCAGTTGCGCAACACGCGCCGGATCGCCTTGGCCTTCCGGAATCAGAAACGCATACGGCGGCTCATGCAAACCTTTTTGCCACGAGTTAAAACTCTTTCTATAGAAATTCCGCAACAACTCTTTGGAATTCTTCGCTGCGAAATCGAGCGAAGCCAGAATTCCCGTTTCGTTGTAATTCACATTGTCCCGCGCCGACCAGGCAAACTCCGTCGCAGGCGGCATCGGCCTCCACCATTCGCGCGTGGTCTCGCTCGCGCCGATCTGCCGCTTCATCGTCTCCGCGCTCGAATTTCCAAACGTCTCGTAGCCCCGCCCAATCGCGTTGTGGTTCATCGCCACCGAATCCAGATACAAATGGCTGAACGCTTCCCCAAAATTCCAGGTCGAAACTCCCGGCATCCCCAGCGCCGTCATCGCCTGCACGTCATGGAACCCCTGCTCCAGAAATTCCGTGTACGTGATCGGATCGATGTTCGGGTTATAGGGCCCCGTCCCGTTCCAGGACATCAGCAGCGGCACCGCTTCATGCAAATCGTGCACGACAGTCGGATGCCATTCGTAAAACATCCTATGAACGGCCTTTGTCGTTTCGTGGGTCTGTTGATGAGTGTCGCGATTGATGTCCACAAAGGCGTACTTCGACCAGTACGGCGGCGACTGCCGCGGCAAATTCGCGTATTCCGTCTTTCCTTTCAAATACGTGTAAAACCACTCTGTCACTTTGTCGCGCCCATCCGGATTGCAAACTGGATTGATGAGCACCACTAGCTTTTCCCGCATCTCGCGAATCATCGGCTGCTCAGACACCGCTAACCGGTACGCTAACTCCAGAACCGATTCCGTCGAGCCCGTTTCGTCCGAATGTAGTCCCGCATTCAGGTAATAAATCGGCCTCGCCATCGCGATCAGTTTCTCTGCCCCCGCCGCGTTCACTTTTCTTGGATCCGCCAGAGTCGCCGTCGCTGTTTTCAACTCCTCTAGATTCTTGATTCCCGTTTCATCCGCAATCGCTATCATCACGATGTCACGGCCTTCTTCGCTCTTCCCAATCGTGAAGAATTTCGCGCGCGGCGACGCTTCCGCCAACGCCCGCAAATAATCCTGTGCTTTTTCTGAATTCACCAGCTCACCCGGTGCGCCCATGATTCTTCCAAAATACTTTTCCGGCGAAGGCACTTTGCCCGACGCAGGTATGGACGCCACCCACGGTGATAAAAATCGCGCCTCGGTTGTCGCCTTCGCAATCGCCTCCGCCGATCCCGGCTCCGGCGTGTCGACCAGTGCATCCGGCTTTTGCGCCACAAGAATTGGCGCGAACAGAAAAAGCGCAATCGAGCAAATAATTTTCATCGAGATCTCCGAAGAGCGCGTGAAATTTACTATCTCTCGCGGCACTCGGCAACTTGTCCGCAGCCCGAATCTTGCCTTTTCGGAAACACAACAAAATCGGCCTTTGACGCCGTTCTTCCTTGAGACTAAACAAGAGGGTGCGGTAGTCTGAATTGGCCGTCTCGCGAGTGGTGTTTGGGGGAAGAGTGAATCGTAAATTTATTTTTGTTCTTGTCGCCGTGTGTCTTGCCGGCGCGGCCACGCTCGCCTACGCATTCGAACGCCGCCTGAAAACCACCGCCGACCTCGACCGCGAAATTCGCGATGCGCAGGAAGTTGCCAACACCATTCGCGAAAATACCGTCGTCCCGACGGACCAGCGCGTCCGCGCCGGCGAGAATTTTTCCGCGGTCCTGCAAAAATTTGGTCTCTCCGCGGAAGAAGCCGCCGGGGCTTCCGCCGCCGCGCAGCGCACATTTAATTTGCGCCAGGTTCGTGCCGGCAACACCATCACCGTTGGCCGCTCGGTCGAAGGGCGCCTCCGCGAAATCGACTACAAGATAGACACGGACCGGATGCTGAAGATTGTGCCGCAAAATGATGGATACACGGCGCAGATACGGGAGATACCGTCGAGAGTGGAAGTGGTGGCGGTTGCCGGGACGCTGGAGGATTCGCTGTTCAACGCGGTGGAAGATGCGGGGGAGTCGGCCGAACTGGCGATGCGGCTGGCGCAGATCTTCGGGTACGACCTGGACTTTTATACGGACCCGCGCAAGGGCGACACGTTCCGCGTGGTGATGGAAAAAAAGAAATACGTAGACGGGCAGACGGCTTCGTATGGAAGGATTTTTGCCGTGGAGTACAACAACGGCGGAAAAAAATATCAGGCGTTGTTGTTTCACGATCCGGCGGGCCAGCCCGGTTACTACACCGCGGACGGCAAATCTCTGCAAAAAGCGTTCCTGCGTTCGCCTTTGAAATTTGGCGCGGCCATCACGTCGCATTTCAGCAACGCGCGGTTCCATCCGATTTTGAAAACGGTGCGCGCGCACATGGGCACGGATTACGGCGCACCGATCGGAACGCCGGTACAAACGATCGGCAGCGGAAAAGTTGTGTTCGCGGGGCGCAGGGGCGGCGAAGGGAATATGGTGCAGGTCGCGCACGCGAACGGATACGAGACGATGTATCTGCATCTTTCTAAAATGTTCGTGCGCCCGGGGGAACACATCGAAATTGGAAAGACAATTGGCCTGGTGGGAAGCACGGGGCTTTCGACGGGACCGCATCTCGACTTCCGGATTTTGCAGCGGGGGCAGTACAAGAATTTTGAGAAACTGGGACTGCCGCCGTCCGACCCGGTGTCCAAGAGGAACTGGCCGGAGTTTGCGGAGTTGCGGGAGAAGTGGCTGCCGCTGCTGAAGAACCCGGAATTGCTGCAAGCGAACGCGGCGATGAATGGCGCTGCGACGGCCGCAGTCGCCGCGCACTGAAAAGAAAAAGCAGGTTCCCCACTTCGTTTGGAATGACAATCATTTTTGACATTGCGTTGGCTCAATAAATGACGGGCATGCGGGCATAGTCGGCAGGGGAGACTTCTTCGCGGACGCGGAGGACGAGAAGCGTGCGGTCGTCGTGAGCCGGGGCGGAGCCGCTGAATTCGTCGGTGGCGAGCAAGAGCGCTCCGGAGATGTCCTCGACGGAATCCTTCTGCGAGAATCGCGAAAGAAGTGCGGAGAGGCGTTCGTTGCCGAATTCCTCGTGCTGAGGATTTTCGGATTCGACGAAGCCGTCCGATGCGAAGACGAGCAGATCGCCGGGCAGCAAATTCACTTTTAAAATCTCGTATTCGATTTCCGGAAGCAGGCCGAGAGGCACACCTTCGATGATGAGCTCTTCGACCTTGCCGTCGCGAACGAGCCAGGGATGCGGCGCGCCGGCACTGGCAATGGTCATTTCGCGGGTTGCCGCGTCATAGAGCGCGAAAGACATAGCGACGAAGCGGGCATCGAGGCGCGCGGCGTACAGACGGCCATTGAGCATTTGCAGCATTTCAGCGGGCGGGCACGGATGATCGACGACGTGCTCGCGCAGAATGCCGATGGCGAGCGAGCCGTAGAGAGCAGCCGGCGTTCCTTTGCCGGACACATCGCCGAGAACGAAGGCGAGGCGGCCGTTGCCGTAGGGTAGGAAATCGTAAAAGTCGCCGCCGAGTTCGCGTGCGGGAACGTAGGACGCGGCGATGTCGAGGCCGGGGACCTCGCGCGCGCCGCGAGGCAGAAGCTGGCGTTGGATTTCCTTCGCGGTGTCGAGTTCTGCCAGAAGGCGCAATTCGTTTTGCCGGGCGTCCTGATAAAGCCGTGAATTTTCGAGCGCAATGGCGATAAACGCAGCGAGAGTGGAGAGCAGGCGTTCGTGCTCTTCGGTAAATGCGTGCGGTTCGGTCGATTCAAGATCGAGAACGCCGATGAGGCGGTCTTGCATGAGGAGTGGCACGACGAGCTCAGAACGGACGCCATCCGCAGTCTGACAGTGAATGTAGCGGGCATCGAGGCGGACATCGGGAATGCGAATCGGAACGCGCCCGGCGGCAGCGGAGCCCGTGATGCCTTCCCCGAGAGGAACGCGAAATCGCGAAGCGATGGTGTCCTCGTAATGCATGGCGAAGACACCTTCGAGAAGTTGGGTACGCTCGTTCCAAAGCATAACGGTGAAGACGTGGTAGTCGACGATTTTCTTGACGTGCTGGGCAATGCCGCGAAAAAGAGCTTCGCGGTCGAGGATCGAAGTGAGCTCGCGACTGATGTCGTAGAGAAGAGTGAGAGTTTTTGTCTGGTCGGGATTGGCGAGAAAAAGCGGCTGCGCCGTGGGATTGGCTGCAGTTCTAGCGGGAACGAGTTTTGCGGTTTCTTCCACTGGTCGGTAACTCTGTGACCTATTTTGACTTAGATGCGGCTGGATGCAAGAAGGAGACAGAGAGTGGCGGCTGATTGCGGGTGAACAGCGGGGAATGGGCGGCGAACTGCGCAGAGAGGCCAGCGAGAAGGGAAATTCGGCGATCGAATGGAGAATTGATGACTTGGAAAAGGGTGAAAGTCGGGGCGCGATTTGCCGGCAGGGATTCGCGCGCGGGGAGGGGGAGTAGGTATAGGTTTTTTTGTAACTGCTGATTCTGCGGGACTTTAAGTTCTTTGTTTTGCAAGTGCAGATTCCAAAGGGTTTAGAGTGCGGAATTTTGTAACTGCAGATTCTGAAGAAGTTAGACGCGACGCGAGGCAGACTGGCTCGCGTCGCGACGGGGGCGACAGTACCGCGTCGTAAATGGAATTCGGCCGGAGACATTATTTTTGATCCGGAGCGGGCGCTGCCAGAGTGGGTCGCGGAGGAAAGGCGCGTCGGAGCGTCCTTTTCCACTCTTCAAAGCCGGTCGTATCAACAGTTTCGAGATAAACGCGCGAGACGGTGGGAAGTAGTAAGGCGGCGATGTAGGCGAGAGTCGCCGCGCGTTTTCTGGGGATGCGGTCTTGCGCGAGCATGCCCCAGAGTTTGCCGAGGACGTGATTGATATCGGTGGTGGTGCGAAATTCGCCGGAGATGGATTTGAGTTCATTGCCGACGCGTTCGGAATCAAGGAGCAGACGCTCTTTGCGCGCATGGTAG
The DNA here is from genome assembly GCA_035295625.1 of Candidatus Acidiferrum sp. Classification (GTDB taxonomy): domain Bacteria; phylum Acidobacteriota; class Terriglobia; order Acidiferrales; family UBA7541; genus Acidiferrum. The sequence continues at coordinate 6,221 of DATGIS010000090.1, forward strand.
GGGCAGAGAGTGGGATGAGAAGGATGGAGGAGCAAAGTGCAGCGGCGTTTGTCGGAAGTGCGGAAGTGGCAACGCGGAGGCTTTGTTTTTTTAGCTTCGTGGGTAGCGGGAATCTGTTCCGGAGCGGAAGAAATGCTGGCGCTCACGACCTGGGACTGGGCACTCATGGAGGTTTCCTTTCAAAACGAGCCCTCCTCTCGTTGTTACGTCACTCGGTGACGTTAGATTTTCAGGCGACGGTGTGGCGTGATTGGCGCCGACCGCCGCTTACAAGATCAGAGTAACGCGGGAGCGAGAAAATTCAACCGGAAAAAGGTACAGCGGAACGAGAGGACAGGGAAAGGGCGATGCGTTCGAACTCTGGAAGACTGGCACCTACAGCGCCGCGTCGTAGCCTCCAAAGGCGAAGGGGCTAAACTTTGCGGGCGTAGGTTGAGTCGAAGGCGAAGTTCAAGATGAAGGGTCACAAGCAAGATGAGGCGAGGAGGCTGCGTGAGAATGGTATAGTGCGGGGCGCGAGAGCGAATCCGGCAGGCGGGAGAGTTGCGTGAATCGAGCGAAGAAGAATGTTCGTGGGAAGAATTGGGCAGGGATGTGGGGATTGCTGGGAGCGGTGACGTTGTGCGGAGCGCTGGCGATGAATGCGCTGGGCACACCGGCGGGCGACTCAGCAGATGCGGCGATGGCCGGAATTCGGCCAGAGGCGATTCGGGCGCACATGCGGTTCCTTGCGGATGATTTGCTGGAGGGACGGGGAACGGCGACGCGCGGACACGAGATTGCGGCGAAATATATGGCTGCAGAATTTGAGAAATTGGGGCTGACGCCAGCCGGCGAGAACGGAAGCTATTTTCAAGTTGTGCCGCTGCGGCAGGGAAGACCGGATGAAGCGAAGTCGAGCGTGACGCTGGTGCGCGGAGGGAAAGAAGAGACGCTTGTGTACCGGAAAGATTTTATTACCAGCGCGGATCCGGGACGGGCGGATACATCCGTGGAAGCGGCAGTGGTTTTTGTGGGAGACGGAGTGACTGCGCCGGAGCAGAACTACGACGACTACAAAGGAGTGGATACGAAAGGAAAGATTGTGGCGATGATGCCGGAAGCGCCGAATTTTGAAACGACGCTGAAGGCGCATTATTCGTCGACGGAAGTGAAAGTGGCGAACGCGGCGGCGCACGGCGCCGTGGGGATTTTGTGGATCGACGATCCGGTGATGGAGCAGATTTATTCGTACAAGGAACAGGTGCGGGATTTGGCATTTCCGCAGCTGCGCTGGCTGGACAAGGCGGGGAGACCGAACGATTACCAGCCGGAAGTGAAGGCGAGCGCGTATTTGAACATGGAGGCTGCGCGAAAGTTTTTTGAAGGAAGCGGTCACACGGCGGAAGAAGTATACGCGGCGATGAAGGCGGGGAAGCCGCAATCGTTTGCGATGAACATGACGGCGAAGATTCACAACGTGGCGAAGCTGGAGGACGTGCACAGCCCAAACGTGGTGGCGAAGATCGAGGGAAGCGACCCCAAGTTGAAAAACGAATACGTGGTGTACAGCTCACACCTGGACCACGTAGGAATCGGGGAAGCAGAGAACGGGGACAACATTTATAACGGAGCGCTGGATAATGCGTCGGGGTCGGCAATTTTGCTGGAATTGGCGAAGGCGTTCCAGAACATGAATCCGAAACCGAAGCGGTCGATTCTGTTTGCGTCGGTGACGGGGGAAGAAGCGGGGCTGCTGGGTGCGGATTATTTTGCGCATTATCCGACGGTGGCGAAGGCTGCGATTGTGGCCAACGTGAATATGGATGAAGACCAAATGATGTGGCCGCTGGAGGACATCATTGCGTTTGGCGCGGAACATTCGAGCTTGCAAAAAGATTTGGAAGCAGCCGCAAAGCGGATGAATTTGAGTTTAAGTCCGGACCCAATGCCGGAAGAGGTGGTATTCATCCGCAGCGATCAGTATCCGTTCGTGAAGGAAGGAATTCCGGCGGTGTTTCCTGTGCCGGGATTCAAATCGAGCGATCCGAAGATCAACCCGATGGAGATTTTCAAGAATTGGGAAGCGACGCGGTATCACCACCCCGGTGACGACATGAACCAGCCGGGATTGCTATGGGATGAAGCGGCGAAATATGCGCGGTTCGTGTTCTTGTGCGGATATTTGATTGCGAATGATGCCGAACGACCGACTTGGAATAAAGGAGACTTTTTTGGCGAGCATTACGGGAAGCATTGAAGAAGATTTGCCACAGAGGCACAGAGAGCACAGAGGAAGAAAGAAGGAATAAAAAGAGAAGGAAAGATGAGCGGGAAATTTTCGTTGGGGCCGGTGGGGTACGTGCGGTCGGAATTGAAGAAGCGGAAGAATGCGCCGAGGCAGGGATATTTGGGAGCGCCGGAAGCATGGTTGGAGATTTTGCCGAGATTTGGGAAATGCCTGGAGCGAGTTGCGGCGGGCGATGAAGTGATTCTGCTGACGTGGCTGCACGAGGCGCGGCGAACTGTGATGAAAGTGCATCCGGGGCGAGACAAAAACAATCCGCTGACGGGAGTGTTTGGGACGAGGTCGCCGGACCGGCCGAATCCGATCGGGTTACATCGCGTGAAGATTCTGGAGAGAGATGGATTGCGATTGCGCGTGGGCCCGCTGGAAGCAATTGATGGAACGCCGGTGGTGGATATCAAGACGGTGCTGGCGAAAAGCAGCGATTCGTGAACAGCGTATGCACCGAGAAAGATTCCGTTTCGGCGAATTGCGCAATCGAAGAGGGGCACGATATTCCGGCGGCTGCCCGGAATCTTCGATATCGGGCCCCTACTGTCTTTCACGTGGAAGTACACACCGGGTAAAGAAAATGCCCGTTCGCGGCTTGGCGAACGAGTTCTTTATTTTTGTGAAGGATGCAATTCCATATCGTGGGCCGCCACGTTCGCGCGCGTGGTGGGGAGCGAGCCGGGATAATATTGCTGCAAGAAGGCGATAAGGCGCTCGCGGACCAGGCAACGGAGATCGAATGCCGCGGAGGCGTTGTTGGCGCTCATGATGGCGCGAAGTTGCATGGCGCGTTCGGTGAAATCGGTGACTTGCAGGGTGGCAGTGCGGCCGTTCCAGAGCTTGGTGTCCTTGAGAATGCGGTGAAATTCTTCACGGACGGGCGCGACTGGGAGAGAGTAATCCACGTAGAAGAAGACGGTGCCGATGATTTCGGCGGTGGTGCGGGTCCAGTTTTGAAAAGGGCGCTCGATGAAGTAAGTGAGCGGAACGATGAGTCGGCGGAGATCCCAGAGACGCACGACGACGTAGGTGGTTTCAATTTCTTCAATCCAGCCCCATTCGCCTTCGACGACGACGGAGTCGTCTATGCGGATAGGTTGCGTGAGTGCGACCTGCAGTCCGGCAATAATGCCGGCGAAAGTGGAACGCGCGGCCATGCCGACTACGAGGCCAGCGACGCCGGCGGAAGCAAAGATGCTAGTGCCGAGCTGGCGAGCGTTGGGAAAAGTCATGAGCATCGCCGCGAGGGTGACGACAATGACCATGACGATGGCGATGCGACGGATGACTTGAGTTTGCGTGTGAACGCGGCGAGCGTGGAGATTGTCTTCAACTTCCATGGAGTAACGGAAAGTGAGCAAGCTGGCGATGACTTGGATCGCGACGATGAAGGCCCAACCGACGGCGGCGATCAGGCAAATATTGAGAGTTCTTTCGATGAGCGCAGTGGCGCGCTCGGGGAGCGGAGTGAAGGGAACAGCGGCGGAAAGGGCCATGAGCGGAAGAATGTAACGAGCCGGAGTTTTTGTGTTCTCGAGGAGAAGACGAGACAGGCTGCCGCGCTCGCCGCGGACGAAGCGCTGCAAGAACCAAAAGAGCAAAAATTGCGCGAGCAAGCCGAGCGCGACGGCGCCGGTCAGCATGGCGGCGCTGAGGACGGCGACGCGAATATCCTGCCAGGCGTACGAAATAAAAGTGATGGCTAAAAGCATAGTTGGTGCACGAGGGAAAAAAGAGGTGGGCTAACCCAGCATACAGGAGTGCCCCGGAGGGATGTAAAGAGTCTAGTTATTCGATTGCGTAGAGATTGCCGTCGGTGGAGCCGAAAAGAACAGTGTCTCCGGCGATGGCGGGCGAGGACAGAACCGCGCCGTTAGCCATCATTTTGGAAACACCGCCGACCATGTCGTCGTAAAAGAAATCGAAGAAGGCAGCTTCGTAATTGGGGGAGCCGTCGTCTTTCGTGTAGGTGGCGCCGTTTTGTTTGCGGCCGTCGGTGTCGAAGGACCAGGCGAGTTTTTGGGATTTGAGATCGATGGCGAGGAGGCGGCCATCGTGCGAGCCGATGTAGGCGAACGCACCAGCGATGGCAGGAGAAGAAAACATCGGCCAGTGTTTGAAGTCGAGTGAAAAAACGGGAGCGCCGGTTTTTGCATCGAGCGAGTGGAAGAGGCCGGTGTCAGAGGTTGCGAAGAAAACCTTACCGTCGACGACGGCGGGAGAGGCGATGACCCAAGAGCCTCTGTTGGAGAAGGACCAGACTTTTTTGCCAGAGGCGGCGTCGAGCGCGTAGAAGTTCGAATCGCGGCAGCCGAAGTAGACGATGCCGCCAGCCACCGCGGCGGAGGATTGAATGCCTTGTTGATTATGCGTGTCGGGATCCTCACCGGTTTTGAAGCGCCATTTTTCCGCGCCGGTGGCGGCGTCGAGCGCGTAGAAGTAACTGTCCCAACTGCCGATGAAGAGAGAGCCGTTGGCGAGAGCGGGAGACGCATGGACGACGTCACCGGCTTTGAATTTCCATTTGAGTGAGCCGGCCGCCGCGTCCAGCGCGTAAACGTTCGTATCGCCGGAACCAAAGTAGACAAGGCCGTTTGCGATTACAGGAGAGGACAGAAAAAAGTCGAACGGATCGGGCATTTTTTCGGAGGCGGGTTCCGCGCCGTGGAGATGCGTGGCGGAGTAGCGGCGCTCACCTTCGGTTCTGAATTTCCACTTGAGCTTG
>DATGIS010000091.1:0-16032 GCA_035295625.1 Candidatus Acidiferrum sp.
CGCCGGTTTCGGTGAGATGTATCACTACCCGCCGATAAACACCATAGTTCGGTTCGGCTGCACGAAGCCGGGATCGTTGATGTGGTGCCCTTCCTCTTTTTCATTCACCACCGACTTGATGAATGTCACCAAATCTTCATCCGAAGCGCCGTCGCGCAAAAACGCACGCAAGTCGTGATCTTCCTTGCTGAAAAGGCACGTCCGCAGTTTTCCATCAGCCGTCAGACGAATCCGCGAACAATGCCCACAAAATGGCTGAGTCACCGGCGCAATCAACCCAATCTCACCCGGCGCGCCGTCGGCAAAACGATACTTCCGCGCCGTTTCGCTCGCTTCGTGCGGAATCTGCTTCAGCGGCCAACGCGCGTTAATCCGCTCGAACACTTCCGCTGCCGCAACTACCTTTTCTCGCGACCAGTGCCGGTCCGCATCGAGCGGCATAAACTCGATGAATCGCATAATCACGCCGCGCTCTCGCGCAAACTCTGCAAACGCTTCGATTTCATCCTCGTTGATTCCACGCACCAGGACGGCATTCACTTTCGCAGGGCCCAGTTTGGACTTCTGCGCTGCATCAATTCCATTCATCACCGACGCAAAAGATTTCGTGCGCGTAATTTTTTCGAATTTTTGCGGATTGAGTGAATCAAGGCTGATGTTGATCCGGCGCAGACCCGCGGCAATCAATCCTTCGCAGCGCTCCGCCAGCAAGTGCCCATTCGTTGTCATCGACAAATCCGCAAAACCCAAATCCGACAAGTACTTCAAATATTCTTCTGCGCCGGCTCGCACCAGCGGTTCTCCGCCCGTCATTCGCACCTTGCGAATTCCGAGCTCAAAAAAAACTTTCGCCAGCCGCTCCAGTTCTTTCCAGGAAAGGATCTGATCATGGTCGCGATAATTTTCTGGATCAGCCGAACGGCAATACACGCACCGGAAGTTGCACCGGTCCGTCACGGAAATCCGCAAGTCCGTAATCTGCCGCCCGAATTTGTCCTGCAAGGTCATCGCTTCGACTAATACCCGCTCCAAAAACAAAACCCGATTCGCAGAGTGGAATCGGGTGCCCGACGAAAATATTGGTATTTTCGTCCAGTGCACTCCTTTCCGTACTACGGGAGGCCCAGCCGTTTCCAGCCGAACCCTCAGCCCAAACTTCCTCGGGCTTCGCCCTTCAGCCACGGGTTGTTTCTCCCGTCAGGCCTTTAGGGTCGGAGTCTCTAATGTCAGTGTACGCTTGGCTTGGCAAGAATCGCAAATTCGCAGCAGTGCGTCAGTTTTCAGGATTCGCTTCGCCGGCCCAGGGCCCATTTCCCGGGCCCGGCGTAAGCCAGCATCAGTAATCCACCCATGATGGCCAGATTCTTGCGAAAGTGCGTCTCCTGCGTTGCCGCCAACATTCCGCTAGCAGCCCAATAGTTATGGAACAGCAGCGTCACCGCTGTCGTGTACCAGAACATGACAAATGCCGCGACCCTCGCCCGATATCCCGTCACCAGACACACCGAACCTGCCACTTCAATCACCATCGCCGCCGCCAGCAGCACGGGAACGAACGGCAAGTGTCTCGTATTCATGTACGCCACATTGCCGGACCAATCAAAAATCTTGCCAATCCCGCTCGTCGCGAAAATGTAGGTCATCAGTAAGCGCCCAACCAGCGGAACGATTGCGTGGTCGAGAATTTTCATGTTTCCTGTTCTTTTCTGGACCCTGATCAACTATGCCGCGTGGCGACATAGCCTTGCGATGGCATAGACGAACACCACGGCCGCACGTTAGCAGGGCTTTGGTCGCGTTACGGAAACTGACGCACGGCCAAAATCGGCGTGAGCTCGAAGTAATAAATTGAGAGCGCGGCGGTGCGCCATTTGATAGACGCGAGTCAGTGTTTTAGGGCGGCCTGCCGCCCTTGCAAAAAGCGCCGTACGGCCGCGTCGCTTTCAAGCCCGATCGCCATTTCGTAAGCTTCGCGAGCTTCCTCTGTGGATCCGGTCTTCGCCAGCAACTCGGCCCGAGCCGCCCAATAAGGCTGATACTCCGCCAACCGCGGATCAGCAGCAAGCTGTTGCAAACTGCTAAGGCCAGCCTCCGCCCCTTCCAGTTCCGCGATCGCCAGAGCTCGATTTAATGCAACGACCGGCGATCCTGAAAACGCCAACAGTGCGTCGTAAATCGCAACCACTTGTTTCCAGTTCGCCTTTCCGGTTTGGCATCGATGCACGTGCGCCGACTGAAGCGCGGCTTCCAATTGATAGCGGCCAATTGTTCCCAGTTCGCTCGCCTTCAACAGCAGTTGCTCCGCCTCATGGATCATCTCCGCGTCCCAGATCCGCGTGTCCTGCTTGGCCAGCGGCACATACTCACCTGTGCTCGTGCGCCGCGCAAACCGGCGCGCTTCCGCATGCAGCATCAGCGCGAGCAATCCCAACGCCTCTGCTTCATTCGGCAGCAGCTCCACAACGAGCCGCGCCAAAAACATCGTCTCTTCCGTCAAATCCCGCCGCGAAATATCCGTCGCCGATGGATCGCTCCAACCTTCCGCAAACGCCGCATAAATCGCATCAAGCACCGCTTCCAGACGAGCCGCTAATTCCTCGCGTTCGGGAATCGCAAACGGAATCCCTGCCTCCCGAATCTTCTCTTTCGCCCGCACCAGCCGTTTGCTCATCGCCACCGGCGAAGTCAGAAATGCCGACGCAATCGCCTTCGCATCCAGCCCCAGCACCGTTTGCAAGATCAGCGGTGATCGCACGCTCCGCTCAATCGCCGGATGCGCGCACGCAAACATCAGCGCGAGCCGCTGGTCCGGCAGACCCGAATTCTGATCCGAAAGTTCCGCGCCCTCAGCCATAACTCGCAACTCCACGGCTGCCAACTCATACCGTTGCCTGCCCCGCATCACATCAATCATCTTTCTCCGCGCCACGGTCAGCAGCCAGCCTTCCGGATTGGCCGGGCATCCGTTCTTCGGCCAATCGAGGAGAGCAGATGAAAACGCTTCGGAAAGAGCATCTTCGGCGCCCGCCACGTCTCGCGTGCGTGCCGCCAAAAACGCCACGAGTTTGCCGTAACTCCGGCGCGCAACGCTCTCCGCCACGTTGCGCGCCAGCAGGTTTCGTTCGTCTCCGCTCATTTCAATCTCGGCTACATGCTCCAGATCGGCCGCACTTCAATAGTTCCATGTCCCGCCCCGGGGCAACGCGAAGCCCACGAGAGCGCCGCATCCATGTCCGCGGCTTCGATCAGATAGTAGCCGCCCAGCTGTTCCTTCGAGTCGGCATATGGCCCGTCGAGAACCTGCGGCTTCCCGTCCAGAGTGCGGACCGTCGTCGCAGTCGAGACTGGCCGGAGCCGGTTGCTGCCGATCCACGCGCCGGCCTTCTTCAATGCTTCCGTATAAGCCATATAGGCGGCATAGCCCTTCTCTTGCTCGGCTTTGGACATCTTGCTCCAACCCGATTCATCCGCGTAAAGCATCAACAAATATTGCATTTCGATTCTCCCCTCTTGGTGTTGGTCGGGATTTCGTCGTCGTTTTGACTACCGCTCCCACTACAATGACGCCTGGCGCTCGCCGATTTGGACATCGTCCCGCGAAACTCTCCGAGCCCCATTCTAGCCACGAATCGCCTTGTAGCCGCCTCTTTAGAGGGCGGTTTTTTTGCGAACAGCGCCTTCACGCCTGCTTGGCAGCGCCCGCTCCTGTGGTACAGTTTTCCCCACGCCATGCGGATCTTCGTTCTGGGAGCGGGAGCAACCGGCTCCCTCCTTGCACAACTTTTGGAGCGTCAGGGCCACACCGTCTGGTGCGGCGACCGCGATCCGGTCCGCGCCCGGCGCTTTCTCGGCAAAAAGAGCGCCATCCCGATAGCCGAAGTAAATGCCCGCAACTTGCGCGGCATCGTCAAGGCGGCCAAGGGTTGCCAGCTCATCGTCAACGCTTCCGCGTCCGTCTTCAATGAAATCGTGCTTCGCGCCGCGCTGCGCCTTCGCGCCCACTACCTGGACCTCAGTTCGCATTTGACCCGCAACCCCTTTCAATCCGAACAGTTCCGCTACGTCAAGCGCTTCGAAGAAAAGAAACGCTCCGCAGTCATCAACGCTGGCGCAGCGCCGGGTCTCACCAATCTCCTCGTCAAACGCGCCTCAGAGCTTCTTGACGAAGTTCACTCCGTCCAGATCCGCCTCTACGAAAGCAGCGAAAGCGACGACCCTATCTCTCAATGGTCGCCGGAAGTCTCCTTCGACGAAGCGATCTCCCACCCGCGCATCTACCGCGCGGGAAAATTCGCGCTGGCCAAGCGTTTTTCGGAAATTGAAAAATTCCGCTTTGTCGAACCGGTCGGGACCGCGCGCGTCGTGCTCTGCGCGCAGGACGAAGTCGCGACTCTTCCTCGCTTCATTCCCATGCGCGACCTCGACGTAAAAATCGGCGGTAACGAAATCGATCGTCTTCGCCGGTGGCACAAACAGGGCAAGCTTTCCAAGTCGCACGGCCTGCGCAAAAGCCATTTTCCGGATACGTCTTCGCCCCGCAAAATTGCTGCGCTAATTCGCCAGGGAATTTTGCAGAACGCCCGCTTCGCCGCCGCCGTCCTCGTCCGCGGCATCAAACACAACGCCAAGGAAGACGTTCACCTGTCGATTCGCTCCGACGTTCTTTTCCCTTCCCTCTACACCATTCGCAAACAGGGCCGCTTCACGACACCTGTCGCCTACGCCACCGCGCACGTCGCCGCGCAATTCATCAAATTTTTTCCGCGGGAGGAATCGGGAGTCTTCGCCCCTGAGTCGCTGCCCGAGGAATTTCGGCGGGGAATCCTGGCAGGCGTGCGCTCGCAGGGCTTGCGGGTCGCGCACAAAATCACCATCTTGAAAAATGTCGAAGACGAAGAAGAAGAGTTGTAGCGTCTGCCCGCTACGGTCGCGCTTCAAAAATCAAATTGAACGGCGTCTGCGTCGCTCGCCGGAACCGCGTAAACCCTCCCGCCGTTACCACTTGCTTCAATCGCTTTTCCCCTGCCTGTGCGCCTAGCGCCAAACCGACTTCTTGTGAAAGCGAGGCCGGCGTGCACAGCAACGTCGACGCGCCGTAAAACGCTCTGCCGATCGGATTCAAGTTTTCTTCCAACTTGTCTCCGGCCATCGGCTCCACGATCATCCACGTCCCATTCTTCTTCAAGGTGCTGCGAACGTGTGTCGAGGCTCCTGCCGGGTCTCCCATGTCATGCAGGCAATCGAAGAAGGTCACAAAGTCATAGTCCTTCCCCGGAAAATTCTTCGCCATCGCCACATCGAAATGCACGTTGCCGCCGGCCCCGCCATCTTTCGCACGCTGTTTCGCCTTTTCGATCGACTTGTCGTGATAATCAAATCCGAAAAACTCCGACTTCGGGTACGCCTTCGCCATCAAGATCGTCGAAGCGCCCAAGCCGCACCCGACATCCGCGACTCGCGCGCCGCTCTTCAACTTCTCCTGCACGCCTTCGAGCGCCGGAATCCACCCGGTCAATAAATTCGCCGCGTAACCGGGCCGAAAGAACCGTTCCGTTCCCTCAAAAAGTTCGTGATGATGCTCGTGCCAGCCTAATCCGTTTCCATTCTTGAATCGCTCGGTGAGTTGCTCTTCCGCTTTCGTCGCCGCCAGCGCCACCTGAAACGCTCCCGGCATGAACGCCGGACTCGTGTCATCCGCCATCGCGAACGCCTGCTCCTCCGTCAAATAAAATTTTCCCGCCGCCGCGTCGTAACTCACATACCCGCCCGCCGCCTGGCAGCTCAACCACTCGCGCACATACCTTTCCACCGTTCCAGTCCGCTGCGCCAGCTCCGCCGGAGTCTGCGGCCCGCCCGCCGCGAGCCCTTTGTAAAGTCCGAGTTTGTCTCCAATGCGCACAAGCGCTGCGTGAAACGTCGCGCCAAAATCGACCAGCGCTTTTCCCAAGAACTCGTGGAGCTTGTCCATATCGAGCGCCATAAAAACCTCCGCCTAAAAACTTTTGAATTGAGAGTACCGGAAGAGAGGAGCTCTACCTCACGAAATTTTACGCTCGCAGATACTTCCAAGGGAAGAAAGGATTCTTCAACAGCAGCGGTTGGGTCTTGAATACTTCCGTTCGAGTTGCTGCACGTAAAATTGTTCGGGCGAAACCACTGCCGCGCTCGGCCGCCGCGCCGTCGCTCGCAAATACCGCTCGTACGCCGCGTCGCCGCACCATTCGCGCAACCGCAGCCACAGCAAATTCAATGCCCGAACGATTTTCTCAGCGAGTCTGCGCATCAGTCGCCCTCCGCTCCGGCAATCCACCTCGTCGCCACGTATGGCGTCTCATGCAGCACCGCTTCGCTGCGCTTCGTCAAAATCGCTGTCCACCGCACCAGCGCTTCAACCACCAAAACCAAAATCATCGACGCCAGTACCGCCGTCACCACCGCATCCAGCCGCAAGTTAAAAATCGTCCGCTGAATCTCCGCAATTCTTGCCGCAGCTATCTTTCCCGCCGCAATCTGCCCCGCCAGCGCGTTCGCTCCCGACAAAAATCCGATCCGCGCATTCGTGCTGAAAATCTTCTGCCAGCTAGCCGTCATCGTCACCGCAATCAGCCACACCATCGGCAGCAGCGTCACCCAAATCCACTTCAGCTTTCCCATCTTCAACAAAATCGTCGTCGCCACAACCAGCGCCACCGCCGCCAGCAACTGATTCGCAATTCCAAACAGTGGCCACAACGAATTGATTCCCCCAAATGGATCAATCACGCCTTGATACAAAAAATATCCCCACGCGCCGACCACAAACGCGCTCGCCATCACCACGCTCGGCATCCAACTCGTCTCCCCGAACGGTTTCCACACTCGCCCGCCCATCTCCTGCACCATGAATCTTCCCACGCGCGTCCCTGCATCCAGCACCGTCAAAATAAACAGCGCCTCGAACATGATCGCGAAGTGATACCAGATGCTCATCAAACGTTCTCCACCAATCGTGCTCGAAAAAATCTGCGCCATTCCCACCGCCAGCGATGGCGCTCCTCCTGCCCGGTTGAACAATGTCTGCTCGCCCACCGCGTGCGCCATGTGGATCATCGTCTGCGGCTCCAGGGCGTAGCCCCATCCCGAAATCGTCGTCGCCACTGCTTCCGGCGTCGAGCCCACAACTCCCGCCGGCGAATTAATCGCAAAATAAACTCCCGGCTGCATCGCGCAAGCCGCCACCATCGCCATCACGCCGACGAACGATTCCAGCAGCATCGCACCATAACCAATCATCCGCGCGTGCCCTTCGCGTTGAATCATTTTCGGCGTCGTTCCGCTCGATATCAGTGAATGAAATCCGCTGATCGCTCCGCACGCAATCGTAATGAAGCAAAATGGAAAAATCTTCCCCGCAAAAACCGGCCCTGAACCGTCGATAAATTTCGTCAGGGCCGGCATTTGAATTTCCGGCCGCACGATCAAAATTCCCGCCGCCAAAGAAAAAATCGCGCCTGCTTTGATGAACGCGCTCAAATAATCCCGCGGCGCCAGCAGCAACCACACCGGCAGCGCCGACGCTGCAAATCCATACGCGATAATCCAGAACGCCAGCGCCACGCCGCTCAATGTAAACACACTCGCCCACGCTGCCGATTCCGCCACCCACTGCCCCGCCACGACCACAAACAACACCAGCGCCAATCCAATCAATGAAGCTTCCAGCACTCGACCCGGCCGCAAAAATCGCAAATACACGCCCATCAACAGCGCAATCGGAATCGTCATCGCCAGCGTGAATGTCGCCCACGGCGACGTCTTCAGCGCGTTCACCACCACCAGCGCCACCACTCCCAACAAAATCACAAGAATCGCCAGCACCGCCAGCTGCGCGATAAATCCGCCGCGCTTTCCCACTTCATCGCGAGCCATCTCCCCCAGCGATTTTCCATTCCGCCGGATCGAGCAAAACAAAATCACAAAATCCTGCACGCAGCCCGCAAACGCCGCTCCCGCAATCAACCAAAGCGTCCCCGGCAAATAACCGAATTGCGCCGCCAGCGTCGGCCCCACCAGCGGTCCCGGCCCTGCAATCGCCGCAAAGTGGTGCCCGAACAAGACCCATTTGTTCGTCGGCACAAAATCGCGCCCATCGTCGTTTCGCTCCGCCGGCGTCGCCCGCGTATCATCCAGCGCTACAACTTTTGCCGCCAGAAATGCCGAATAGAAACGGTACGCAACCAGGTAGCAGCACGCCGCCGCCAGCACAAACCACGTCGCGCTGATTCGCTCATTCCTGTGCAGCGCAATCGCTCCGAGCGCTCCAGCTCCCACGCACGAAATGGCAACCCAAATCAAAACTGAAACAATCTTCTTCATTTCGGCAAACTCGCCTGGATAAACTGCGCCACATCCTGCTTCAGTTTCACAAGCGAATCGTGATGCACGTACATCATGTGCCCCGCTTCGTAATACCCGCCGCTGATGTGCGGCCGCAGCGTCGGGTCCAGCCCCAAATGATCCATCGTGTAGTCCGCGGCAAAAAATGGCGTCGCCAGATCGTAGTAGCCCTTCCCGACAAAAACATGCAAAAACGGATTCTGCGTCATCGCCCGCCGCAGCGTCTCCGCCACGTTGACGTAGCGATTCTCATACGGCGCGTAGTTCCACGGCCGGACGCGTCCCGTCAAAAATTCGTACGGCAAATCGCTCTCGAATTTCAATTCGCCTCGCACGTACTCATTCAGCATCGCCGTGTACGGTCCCACAATCGCCGCCAGACTCGGATCGTAGTCCGGCTGCTCTCCCGCCGCGTCCGAATCAATTCCTTCAAATCGTCCATCGAGCCGGCCCACCGTCCGCCGCTCGCTCTTCATCAACTCTTTGTCGAATCGCTGAATCTCGATCCGCAAATCCGCGCGGTCAATGTAGTCCGCCGAAATTCCCGTCAACCGCGAAAGCTTCTGCGCAATCTCCGTCCGCTTCGCCGCAGGCAGCGTGTCGCCCTTCATCAATGCATCCGCGTACTCTCCTGTCGCAAACGCTTTCGATTCACCAATCGCCTTCTGCAAATCGCCCTGCAAATCGCTCGGCAATTTCTTGTGATACCACGCAATCGCCGTGTACGTCGGCAAATACAGGATGTACGGCAAGTCGTTTCCCGTATCGAACTCCGCCGTCTCGAAATTCAAAATCGCCGAAATCAAAATAATTCCGTTCAAATACATTCCGTATCTCTGCTGCAAATAGCCGCTCAATCCCGCCGCGCGCGTCGTCCCGTAACTTTCTCCCGCCAGAAATTTCGGCGAACTCCATCTCCGGCTCCGCGTCGCCCACAAACGAATGAAATCTCCGACCGATTGCACATCCTCCTGCACGCCATGAAACTGTTTATCCGCTTCGCCTGGCACCGGCCGGCTGAAGCCCGTCGTCACCGGATCAATAAAAACAATGTCCGTCACATCCAAAATCGAAACGTCGTTGTCCACAAGCTTGTACGGCGGCGGCAGCAAGTTCCCGACGTCGCCCATCTCCACCCGCCGCGGCCCCAACGCTCCAATGTGCAGCCACAACGATCCCGCTCCCGGCCCGCCATTGAACGCAAACGTGATCGGCCGCTTCGCCGCATCCGTCGCGTCATCCTTCGTGTACGCCACATAAAAAACGCTCGCCTTCGGCGTTCCATCTTCCAGCTTCAGCACCATCGTTCCCGCCGTCGCCGTGTACTTAATCTCCTGTCCGCCAATCTTCACCGAGTGCTTCGTCTGAACGCTTTTGTCTTCCGGCGCTTTCTTGTCGTCTTTCGGCTTTTCCGCTGCTTTGTCCGCGGATTTATCCGCCGGCTTTTCGCCGCCGGGCTGCTGAGCCGTCAAAAGATTCGCGCCGCACAGAAAAACCATTGCGGCAAACAGCAAACGGATACGCGTAATCATGGTTGGAATGCCCCCACACAAATTTTGCGCGTCTTTGCGCCCGCGAAATCGTATGCGACCCCGCTCGCAGCGTCAATCCAGCGCACGCTTTAGCGTGCGTCTCCCTTTCCACTCCTCGCAGCCGCACCGCCCTGCAGCTCACCCCTTCATGGGTGAGGCTTTTCTCCATGTTCTGCTAAACTCCCTCCAACATGCACCCAGCCCGCCCGCTTCTCTGCCTCGCACTCTGCGCTGCTCCTGGTCTTCTTCTCGCCCAACAGCCTTCCGCAAAAAAAGACGAACTCCCTCATCCCAAATCGCTGGAAGAATTTCAATCCGCCGCCAAATCCGTTCTCGAAAAAGAACACGTCCCCGGCGCAGGCATCGCTCTGGTTTCCAACGGTCAGCTCCTCTGGTGCGGCGGCATCGGCAAAGCCGATCTCTCTCAAAATCGCGACGTCACCTGCGACACGGAATTTCGTGTCGGCTCCATCAGCAAGACCTTCGTCTCCCTCGCTCTTCTCAAACTCGAAGAAGAAGGCCGCATCAATCTGCAATCCCGCCTGCAAGACGTCGCTCCCGAAGTTCCGTTCAAAAATCCCTGGGAGTCCACGAACCCGGTTCGCATCACCAACCTTCTCGAACACACCGCCGGCTTCGACGACATGGCCCTCAGCGAGATCTACAACACAAAGGATTCGCCCAACATCGCGATGCTCGAAGTCCTGCAAAAATTCCCAAAGCCGCAAAACGTCCGCTGGCCGCCCAGCACGCGCTTCTCCTACTCCAATCCCGACTACGGTATCGCCGGCTATCTCGTCGAAAAAATCAGCGGACAGCCGTGGACTTCCTATATCCGCGGAAATATTCTCGCGCCGCTCGAAATTTCCACTGGCGATTTCGATCTCACCCCGCAAAACCGGCCGCTCTTCGCGCAGGGCTATGAGCGGCCGGACGGCAAATCCGCCCAACCCGTCGCGTACAAAGAAATTTATCTTCGCCCCGCCGGCGACATGAAAGCCTCCCCCGCCGAACTCGCCAAACTCGTCCAATTTTTTCTCCACCGCGGCGCAGCAAGCGATCGACAATTCCTCAAACCCGAAACCATCGCACGCATGGAGTATCCGCAAACGCCGCTCTCGGCGCACAACGGCCTCCGCCTCGGCTACGGCCTCGCCAACTACACCGAACTAAAAGGTGGCGTCGTCACGCACGGTCACGACGGCGGCATCGGCGGTTTCATCTCCACCTATCGCTATATGCCCGAACAAAACTGGGGCTACGTCGTTCTGCTAAACGCAGATTTTTCTGGAAAGGCGCTCGACGACCTCAATGAGCTCGCAATCGATTTTCTTTCAAAAGATTTTCCCAGGCCGCAGCCGCCGGCAACGCAGCTTTCCGCCGCCGATCTCGAAAAATTCGCCGGCTATTACGCCGCCCGCGCTCCTCGTAATCAACTCTTCGCTTTCCTGAGCGACTTGCTGGACGCCAAACGTGTCCGCTTGCGGAACAATCAACTCGCGATCTCCGGCCTTTTCGATTCGCCGACATCGATCATTCCCGCAGGCAAAAATCTCTTCCGAAATGAAAAGGACCCCGAAGCCTCCATCGCCTTTTTTCCAAACGCTTCCGGCCAAATGTGTCTCGTCGCCGCTGGCGAGCCGAACGTCGCCTACGCCGAGCGTATCAGTCCCTTCTGGCCTTATTTGCGTTTTTTTTTGCTTGCCCTGTCTGGATTGCTGCTCGCGAGTTCCCTGCTCTACGCGATTGCCTGGATTGTTCTCTGGCTCTTGCGCCAGATGAAAGACGTAAAACATCTCCGCGTCCGCGCCATTCCCTTCTTCGCCGCGCTCGCGTTCATCACATCTTTCTTCTGTGCTGGAAAATCATTCGACACTCTCGGCGCCTTCGGCCTCTGGTCTCTTCTCTTCTTCCTCGGCACCATCGCCTTCGCCCTGCTCTCGCTCCTCGGCCTCTACTTCGCCGTCTCCGTCCCCCGCACCGAAATCCACCCCGCCGTCCGCATCCACTCCCTCTTCGTCTCCCTCGCCTGCTGTCTCCTCTCCTTCTTCCTCGCCTCCTGGCACCTCCTCGCCCTCCCCCTCTGGTCCAGCTAACAGCCGCCCCCCCCAATCATCCTGACGAACTCATCGGGAACCCGCCAAATCCTCCGCTCCAATGTCTCCGCAGCCCAAGTATTGCCAGCGCGCGATACCAAATCGCTCGAAATCGCGACGGCCTCGCGACCACGATCCGCTCCGGCGAACTTCCATCATTCAAGCCAACGCTTTCAATTGCCACCCCGCCCTCCTGCCAACGCAGTAGCACGTGCGCCAAATCTTCTTGCGGCTGACCTTTGCGCCCCTGCACAAGAAGCACGCGTTGCACTGCGTGCTCCAACAAAAACTTTGCCGACGGAAAGTCTTGTGGAAATACCTGCCAGCGATTGTCGTAACTCTCATCAGTTAAGACGCGATGGCCCGTCATTCGTTTTGAATCAAGCAAAAACGCAGGCATCGCGTCTGCAGCCAAATGGATTTCGCAGAGCGCTGCCGCTCCCTCACATAACGACCGCAGCAGCTCCGTCATATCTACAACTACATTCGCCGATGCTCCAATTACGTCGGTTGCGCCCACTCCCGGACCAATAGAAAATTCGCCCTGACTCGGCGAGCCATCAATGATCGGCACTGGCCTGACTCCCAATCGCGCCAGCTCGACTCCCATCCGCGCCACAATTTCTCCGGGCATATCCAATACATAAGCCCGGCCCCCGCTGACAGTCCCTTTCAGCCACTCCGGAATTATTCCTGCCTCCTGTTTCGCTTCCGACTGGGCAAGATCCGCGCAATTCAGTTGCGCAAACGCCACTGGCACGACCCACGGAGACCAGATCGAGTCTTTCGGCGCCCACGCCAGAAATACGTCCGCTTTGTTCATTCTTCTCCTTAACTCACCCTGTCCGATACAAGCACAGCCACATCTTGCGCATCCTGATTTACGAGAGGTGTCCTGCTAGCGCGTCCGTAAACACCGGCAAATTTTCCGTTCACCGTGAAGACGCCCAGACATGGATAGACGCTGGCGCCGTCAGTCCGCACCGGTTGCGTTCTGAATCTCGTCTGCGCGACCCATTGGTCGGGTCTTCGATCAGCCTGTCCCGCTAATCTGCGGAATTCGGCCTCACTCACAATATTCTTCATCGCGACATCTTCTCCTACACGTCCGAGCGCGGGCTTAATCACCCAGTCTCCGGCGTCGAGGCTCACTTCCCCGACGCGGCGCGTTTCTGGAAGAAGTCGCTTCCATGTCGTGAGGGGAGCTTCTAACTCCGGCCACACAAGCGGAAAGCGCTTCGATTGCAGAAGCAAAGCATGCCCGGGGTTGCAAACCACCGACTTGCTCGGCCGGAACCAATCTCGCCAGTCCGACTTGGACTGAACTTGCGGCAACCACTCGGCCGGAAAAAATCGCAGGATCGCCGCTGCTCTTCGTCGGCCACTTCCTATTTTCAGGACCGCAATGCCATCGCAAAATTCGACATTCGCCGGGCCCGCAAGGACTGGGTACATTCCGGCTGCACGCAACTCCATAGCGATGTTCATCATCACTTGTCGGTCGTCGCTGAAATTCGTGGCGTGCACCAGGGCCACTACGCCCTCACTCTCCACTGTTTCTCGAATCGCTCGTGCCAGTTGCACTGCAGGATTGGGCAGTAGCGTGGTGCCGCCAATTTGCTCGGCAAACAAGGCGTTCCAGCCGCCGCTTTCCACATAGCCGCCCGGAACATCGGCGTTGACCTCGGAAATCCGCCAGCCGACGTCCGTCCAATGGAAATCAAATCGCATCACCCGAACGGTGGGCGACCGCTCTAGTTCCTGTGAACGTCGCAGCACTCGGATAATTTGTCCCGGAATTCCAAGCCGCTCCCAAAGCCACGGTTTGTGCAGCAGCTCCCGTTCCGCCTCCAACGCCTCCTGACTCAAGCTTTCAGCGTGCAGGCGCAGTTCCTCGAGGGCGGTTTTGATCAAAAAAAACGGATAGGTTGCGAGCACAGACTGATCCTCCGACTGCGGATCCCATTTGCAGTGCTCGAAAATCGCCCGCAGGCGGATTTGCTCCCACACATTTGACGCGAGGCTTCGTCCAGCAGTGATCACGTCGCTCACGCAGCACCCCAGACTCGAACTGCGTAGAATACGCCGAGCAGAAAAATCGCGACGCTGTACGCCATGGAAGCTGCGGCCTTGCGCCGCTGTAGCGTTTTCTCTGCGACAACCGCCACAGCCAACAGCAGGAGCACCGGCCAGCCGAACCGCATCAGGTCACGCAACGTCACCGAAACGGACTCCCAATTGCCAGCGACCGCGCTTCCCAGAATTGCTCCTGCAGCGCAAAGAAAACTCCCTGCGCGTAACCCCGCGCTAAGTTCGCGTTCCACAGTGACGCAATCCACAATTCCGGTGAACGCATTCAGCCCGACCCACACAACGAATAATGCGGCGATTGAAACCGCGGCACAAAAGAGGACGACCTCCGGTCCCGGCCCGTTTCCGGTGTTCGACCCAGCAACGCAAAATCCCACGCCTGTTATCAGGCCGCAGACTGCAGCCGCTGCGCCGCTGTTCCTGCGCACGGCCACGTCGTCGCGAACACTAATTCCGGCATACTCGAACGCCATGATCGACCCGAACAGCAAGACCATATCGACCATCAAATAAGTTCCGACAGAGTCGGAGTCGTTCCGAACATCTTTCGATGCAATCGTCAGCAGTACGACAAAATTACCCAATAGCGCGGCAAGCAAAGCTAGCGCGACAACCCCCATTAAATTCCGGAACGGCCGATACGCGCTAAGAGGAGGGAAAAACAGAAGGCGCCATCCTGGCACCGCAACGAGAACTAAGATTCCCACAAAAGCTGCAACAACGAAAAAGATTCTTCCGCCTCCCGCGATCACATTATTCGCAATTCATTTCGTACTCGCATCAGAGAGACTTTGCAACAGGAAAGTGGCTTCGCGCGATTTTCTTAGTCGAACAACGAAATAGTTTTCAATACCGGAAAAACGTCACGAAAGATTTTGGCGATGTCGTTGGGGAAAGAGGCGCGGAGCGCGGCCGCGGGAGAAAGCTTCTTGCGGACGATCCAGCCCTGCAGCTTGGGCCAAGTTTCATTTGTCGGCCAGCCGGAGTTTTTTGTCCATTCGCCTTTGACGGTGGAATACCAGTAGCTGTCGTATTTCCTGCCGAGTTTTGCTTTTTGTTGCGCGAGCCACTTCGGATTCTTCGCCAGGCGCGGCTCGGCAATCAGCGCAATCGGAGACTGCTTGCGTTTCGGCGTCGCGTAAACGCGGAATCCCACGGTCACCGAATCCGCGGCGATTCCAACGTACAATTCGCCGCTTTCCATCTCTCCGCCGAGCGGCGCGGAAAACTTCAGATACATGTTTGTCTTGTAAAGCGTTTTGTCTTTCGCAAAACGAATGTCGCGATTGATGCGCGACAAATTCGCGCCGCGACGCCCCGTTGTTTCAAAGCGATGATCAAGATCGAGGACAGTCGGCGCCATTTCTTCCAGCAATTTTTTCAGCGGCTGCACCACCGCCGCTTGATAGCGGTCGCGGTGCGCGTCCATCCAATCCTTATGATTGTTCTTTTTCAGGTCGCGAAAAAATTGGAATGTATCTTTGCTGAAGATTCCCTGCCTGGCCGCCATCGTTCACCCCGTGTTCCAGTAATTCAGCGTACACCATTCCGCCATTTCGATTCCAAATCGCCGTCAATTCGACTATCCTTTGCGGTTTGCTGGTTTGGTTTGGGCTCGTTCTACAACTCAGAAACAAAGGCGGCGTGCTATGCGGATGAAGTGGCTTGCAGCGGTGCTCGTGTTCGGATGCGCGGTCGGCGGATTCGCCGCGCCTAACTTTGCGCGCGCGGCGGACGAGCCAAAACCCGCCGCCGACACCAAGAAAAAAGCGGAGCCGTGGAAGCCCGAGGATTTTATCTATTCCGAGTTCGCCGGACAGTATCGCATTTCGCCCGATGGCAAATGGCTCGTCTGGGTGAAGTCGGTTGGCGACAAGGAAAAAGACGCGCGCGTCAGCAATCTTTTTCTTTCCAGCTTGACCGACAACAAAGAAATT
>DATGIS010000092.1:0-9715 GCA_035295625.1 Candidatus Acidiferrum sp.
CACAAAGCGGCTATGCCACCAACGCCGAGACGATACGACACATCTCCGCCGGCAAGCCATTTTCCTCGCCTGATGTTTCAAACACGTTACGGGGGCTTTTGTTGCGCCGGGGGGTAAACGGCGCAATCTACACCGAAAGTAATGAACGAGCAGGGTACGTACGGCAAAACCGCTGTCGCACGGCTCGCCCCGCCTGCAGCGAGCAGGCGCTGAACTTGGCGGTATACTACGCAAGTTCCGCGTTTTCACCAAGCGAAAATGGCGCAGCCGGTCCGTTTTGCCGCTTCTTCTCCTAGCGTTTTCTGCGAGGATAATTTTTGTTCGTGACACACGCGGCTCCGGGTTTGTACTTACAAACCTCGACGAGGATAATTCACCTATTCAAACTGGCTCGCTGCCGAAAATGAAAGAACCCGCCCACATCGTCGTGCACTACCACGAGCTTTGGCTCAAGCTTGGAAACCGGCTTTTTTTCCTGCATCAATTGCGCCGTGCGATGGTGCGGGCTCTCGAAGGAATTCGCGTGGTGCGCATCACGCAGCCCGGCGACCGCTATTTGATCGAACTGGAAGACGCGTCGCAAACGGCATTGGCGCTTCAGCGATTGCAGCTCGTGTTCGGGATTTCGCACCTCGCGATTGCGCGGCCGGTGGAGTGGAGCCACAAATCTTCTGAGCCGAATTCTGAAAACTTGCTGCCGCGGATTTGCGATGCTGCGTGGGAAGAAGTCCGCACGGAATCGTTTGCGACGTTTGCGGTGCGCGCCAAGCGAAGCGACAAACGATTTCCGCACAATGGAATGTTTTTGGAACGCGAAGTCGGCGGAAAGATTTTCGACAAACTGGAAGCGGCTGGACGCGTTGCGAAAGTGAATTTGAACAATCCGGAACTGACTTGCCGCATCGAGGTGACGCGCGGGCCGATTCTGATCTACGCGCGCCGCATCGCCGGTCCTGGCGGTTTGCCGACAAACACAGCAGGGCGCCTTACGTGTTTGCTCAGCGGCGGATTCGATTCGGCGGTGGCAGCGTACAAAATGATGAAGCGCGGCGCGCATTTGAGCTTCGTGCATTTTTGGGGAGGCGGAGCGGAACCGGGCGAGTCTTCGATGCATGTGGCGCGAAGGCTGCTCGAAAAATTGGTTCCGTGGCAGGGAACAGCGAAATTGTATCTGGTGCCGTTCGAGCCGCTGCAAAGGGAAATTGTGGCGCGTGCAGATGAATCGCTTCGCACGCTTCTTTACCGGAGATTGATGTTGCGCATCGCAGAGCGGCTCGCGCTGCGCGAAAAATCGAAAGGGCTTGTGACGGGAGACAGCCTCGGACAAGTCGCGTCGCAAACGCTGCAAAATTTGCAGTCGGTCGGCGCAGTTGCGCGGCTGCCGCTTTATCGCCCCTTGATCGGCGACGACAAACTCGAGATTCAGGATTTGGCGGCGAAAATCGGGACGTATGAAATTTCCGCGGAACGTTTTCACGATTGCTGCGTGATTTTCCAGCCGAAGTCGCCGGCGCTTTTCGCATCGAGCGAAAAACTCGACGCAGCGGAAGCGGCGTGCGACGCAAAAGCACTCGTGGAGCGCGGGCTCGAATCGGTTTCGCTCGAACGATTCCGCTACCGCGCGGGCGCAGTGGAAAAACAGTCCGCCAGACACAGACCTGCACCGCAACACCTGTCGAAGGGATAAAGCGCGGCGAGCCAGGACGGCCCGCCGCCAGAAATCAGGAAAGAGTCGTTACCAGCGATTGCCGCGATCGCCCCGGTCACCGCGATCGCCGCCGCGGTCTCCGCCGCGACCACCACCGCCGCCCCGGCCACCACCGCCGCCGCCGTGCCCGCCACGACCGCCGCCGTAACCGCCGCGGCCGCCTCCGCCACCACCGCCGCCGCGTTCTGTCTGCGGCCGCGCTTCATTCACGACGAGATTGCGTCCCCCGAAATTCTGGCCGTTCATGGTGTTGACGGCGCGATCGGCTTCTTCGTCGTTTGTAATTTCGACGAAAGCGAAACCGCGCGATTGGCCCGTGAAACGGTCACGAATGAGATTTACAGCCGAGGGATTTACACCTGCCTGCGCGAAAAATTCGTGCAGGGTATCCTCCGTCGCGGAAAACGGAAGATTACCAACATAGAGCTTCTTCACTTACCGACTCCTTCTGCCCGGAACCCACTTGCAAGTCGCGGAGCGCGCTGAAGAAACAGCCGTCGAACGCGGGCAGAGAAGACACAATTCCACCACGGGCGCGGACCCTACCTTCAGCGGTCAGTTGCATACTCTCGGAAATTGACGGGTTTTGCAACGAATTTTATGGCAAGGGGCGGGGACGGAAAGAATCGCTCCGGTGATGGGGCGCAGCGGATTTTTTAATGCTAGGATGCGGGCAACTTTCGTCCCTCCGAGGAACGCATGCGCGGAACGATGATGGATTTTCCGTTGACGCTGCAACATATTTTCGAGCGCAACGGCAGACTTTTCCCACGAGTTGAAATTGTTTCGCGGCGGCCGGACCGTTCGATTGTGCGGACGTGTTACGGGAATTTTTATGAGCGAGCGAGACGGCTCGCTTCGGCGCTGATTGAAATGGGAATGCAGCGCGGGGACCGCGTCGCATCGATGATGTGGAATCACAGCGGACATCTGGAAGCGTTTTTCGGCGTACCGTGCGCGGGCGGCATTTTGCACACACTGAATTTGCGATTGCATCCACAGGAAATTGCGGCGATTGCACGGCACGCGGAAGATCGATTCCTGATTGTGGATGATGTGCTGCTGCCAGTGCTGGAAAAGTTTCGAGCGGAAGTGCGTTTCGAGAAAATCATTGTCGTTCCGTACGGATGCGGCGAAGTGCCGAGCGGATTTTTGAATTACGAAGAGTTGCTGGCGAACGCTTCGCCCGACTTACCGTTGCCGAAGATTGACGAGAGCGACGGCGCGGCGATGTGTTTTACATCGGGCACGACGGGATCTTCGAAAGGCGTGATTTATTCGCACCGCGCGTTGGTGCTGCATTCGTTCGCGGAAGCGATGGTGGATTCGATGGGTCTGAGCCACTGCGACACGGTGTTGCCGGTGGCGCCGATGTTTCATGCGAACGCATGGGGATTGCCGTTCACGTGCGCGATGGTGGGCGCGCGATTGGTGCTTCCGGGGCCGAACGTAGATGCGGAGAGCATTCTAGATTTGATAGTGCAGGAGCGCGTGACGTTTGCGTGCGGCGTGCCGACGGTGTGGCTGGGCGTGCTGCAGGCGCTGGAAGCGAATCCGACGCGATGGAAATTTTCGCAGCCAATTCGGCTGGCGTGCGGCGGATCGGCGCCACCAGAACAACTGATTCGCGGGCTGGATAAATTTGGAATTCATTTGATTCATTTGTGGGGAATGACGGAGACGACGCCGCTGGCGACGTTCGGCTCGTTGAAACAACACATGAGGGATTGGCCTGCGGACAAGCAGTACGAGGTGCGATGTAAACAAGGATGGGCAGGGCCGTTCATCGAGCTCCGTATAATGAGGCGCGAGGAGTTTGCGCCGGGCGAACCGATGCCGGAAGGCGTGGAATGTCCGTGGGATGGCGCGACGGCAGGGGAATTGGAAATTCGCGGACCGTGGATCGCGTCGGAGTACTACAACGCGCCGGATCAGGGGCATCGCTGGACGCCGGATGGATGGTTTCGCACGGGCGACGTGGCGACGATGGATGAAGAAGGATATGTGCGATTGATTGATCGCGCGAAGGATCTGGTGAAGTCGGGCGGGGAGTGGATCAGTTCGGTGGATTTGGAAAATTGTTTGATGGGGCATCCGGCGGTGAAAGAAGCGTGCGTGGTGGGATTGCCTCATCCGAAGTGGCAGGAGCGGCCGCTGGCGGCGGTGGTGTTGAAGCCGGGGCACTCAGCGACGGCGGAAGATTTGCGCGCGCATTTGGCGGTGACGTTCGCGAAGTGGCAATTGCCGGATTCCATTGTGTTTGTGGAGGCGATTCCGCGGACGAGCGTGGGGAAGTTCAAGAAGATTGAATTGCGGGAGCAGTTTAGGGATTGGGATTGGAACGGCTGAAGCTGCAAGGGAGCATTCAGGGGAAACCAATGCAGGGGACGCTGAGGCTATAATCGCCGCAGGCCATGTCTACTCAACCAGGTACAAGGCTGGGACCTTACGAAATCGTTGCGCCGCTCGGGGCAGGCGGGATGGGAGAAGTGTACCGCGCGCGAGATTCACGGCTGGAACGCGACGTTGCAATCAAGGTTTTGCCACAGGGAACGCTGGTCGATGAGGCAGCCAGGCACCGATTCAAGCGCGAAGCGCTTGCGCTGGCAAAGGTAAATCATCCAAACATCGCAACGGTATACGACGTTGGCGAGCAAGATGGCCGCGACTTCCTGGTAATGGAATACGTTGCCGGAGAAACCCTTGCGGAGAAACTGAAGAGCGGGCCACTGCCCGCGAAAGAAGCGATCGCACTGGGCGCCGAAATTGCGGATGCACTCGACGAGTCGCACGCGCGGGGTGTAGTTCACAGGGACTTGAAGCCTGGCAACATTATTGTGACGACGAAGGGCCACGCCAAAGTGCTGGATTTCGGGTTGGCGAAACTCTTTACGCCGGAAGCGAGCGAAGACGGAACGCTTTCGTATGCAGAAACCCGAGGGCCAGTGGGCACGCCACGATACATGTCACCGGAGCAGGCCGAAGGAAAATTGCTGGATGCCCGGAGCGACCTTTGGAGTTTGGGAGTGGTGCTGTACGAGAGCATGTCCGGAAAAGCGCCATTTCAGGGAAGCAGCCAGATGGAATTGCTGCGCGCGATTTCGGAAAAGGCGCCAAAGCCATTGCGGCGGGCGTCGGCGAATATTCCGGAGTGCGCGGACCGAATTGTAAGTCGAGCTTTGGAGAAAGATGCATCGAGGCGTTATCAATCTGCTTCGGAGATGGCGCTCGAATTGACGTCGGCACTGAATCAGCTGAGCGGCACCGGCGCGGCAGCGGCGACGGAAAAGAAAAAAAGGTTCGGCGCCCGGACGATGGGGATCGCCGCCATCGCGATGGTGATCGTAGGCGGAGGAACCTGGCGATATCGCGAGATCACAAAACGGCAGTGGGCGATAGAAAAAGGACTGCCGGAGATTGTGAAGTTGCAAAACGATGGGAAACCGTTGGCGGCCTTTCTGCTGATGCAGGCAGTACGTCCCTATGCAGGGGAGAACGGGCAATTCGCAAGTATTGCGGCGGATTTGATGACCAATGTCAGTATCGCTTCGGAGCCGAACGGCGCAACGGTGGAGATTCAGGATTATCTGTCACCGAATGGACCGTGGCACAAATTGGGAACAACGCCGTTGCAAAATGCAGCGGTGCCGAAAGGATATTTTCGGTGGCGCATTTCAAAGGATGGGTCCGGCGAATACAGAGCGGCTCCAGCGACAGCGAGCGAAATGAAGTTTTCGTTGGATGAAGAAAAGAAGGCACCAGCCGGGATGGTGTGGGTGGACGGAGGAGTGTGGGAAGACATGATGGCGTTTGTCGGGTGGATTGGCCCGTATCAAATGCCGGCGTTCTACATCGACCGATATGAGGTGACCAACCGACAGTATCAGGAATTTGTGGACAAGGGCGGGTATCAAAGAAAGGAGTTTTGGAACTACGAGTTTCGCCGAGGGGGGAAGACTATTTCCTGGGAAGAAGGAATGGCGTTGTTGAGAGATCGCACCGGGAGAGCGGGACCGGCAACGTGGGAAGCAGGACATTTTGACGAAGGGCAGGGAGATTTTCCCGTTTCCGGAGTGAGCTGGTATGAGGCAGCGGCATATGCGGAATTTGCGGGAAAGAGATTACCTGCGCTCTCGCAGTGGATGAGGGCCTCGCCGCCGGATCTGGAGTCGCTGGTGGTGCCGCAAAGCAATATTTCGCGCACGGGACTAGCGGCGGTAGGGAGTTTCCAGGGGGTGGGGCCATACGGAACGTATGACATGACGGGAAATGTGCGTGAGTGGATCGCGAACACGTCGAACGAGGGACACTACTTTGCCCTCGGGGGATCGTGGAAATCGCCATCGTACATGTCCGCAGACCCCGAGGCGCTCGATCCGTTTGACCGTTCAGCGACAAATGGATTTCGTTGTGTGCGAAACACTGGGCCACTTTCGGCGGATATCACTGCGCCGATCAAGGAGATGAACCGGGATTTTCTCAAGGCAAAGCCCGCGACGGACGCAGTGTTTCGCGTGCTGGAGGCGGAATATTCCTATCAAAGGACGCCGTTGAACGCGAAAGAAGAAGGAGTGGTACAGGAAACGGCCGATTGGCGACAAGAAAAGATTACCTTCGATGCAGCCTATGGAGGCGAGCGGCTTGCAGGGTATCTTTTTCTGCCGAAGAAGATCCGGCCGCCGTATCAAACGGTGATCTTTTTTCCAAGCGCGCGTGTTTTGGACATTCCCAATAGCAGCACATTAGGCGATACACAGTTCTTCGATTACATCGTACAAAGCGGCAGAGCCGTGTTCTATCCGGTTTTGCAAGATACGTACGAACGCAGATTCAAACACGGATTGCCTGGAATAAAGCAAGATCGGGAAGTGACTTTGGACCGTTATAAAGACCTGGGACGATCGCTGGACTATATGGCGACTCGTACGGACATCAACATGGACAAAATTGCGTACCTGGGCGTGAGCATGGGAGCCGCGGAAGGCGTAATTTATGCGACGCTGCTGCAGGACAGGCTGAAAGCAGTTGTATTTCTCGACGGCGGATATTTTTTGAATGAATTGTCGGCCGGGATGGATCAAGTGGATTTTACACCGCGATTGAAGAAGCCTGTTTTGATGGTGAACGGACGGTACGATTTTGTGTTTTCGCTGGAGAAATCGCAGGAGCCGTTCTTCCGCATGCTAGGCACGCCAGAATCGGATAGGAAGCATATTGTGATGGATTCGGGACACGACGTAACAGGGAAGCGAACGGAGCTGGTGACTGCGGTGTTGGGATGGCTGGACAAGTATTTGGGCAGACCTGAATAGCCGTGCTGAGTCGATAGTGGTTAGCGACGCGAAGTCGCGCGAAAAAGCGGTCAAGTTCACTTGACTTGTGGTGGTGCAGGCTGCGATTCGCGAGCGCGGGCGATTAGCTTCTTCAATTTGCCTTCGATGGATGCATCGCCGATGTGTTCTTCCTGCAGAACGCCATCAGTATCGATAGTGAATGTGTGGGGAATCGCGTTCACGGCGAACATTCGCGAGATCGGTCCAGTGAAACCGCCGTCGCGATAGTGCAGCCACGTCATTTCGTGTTTTTCGATGAAGTCTTTCCAGGCCTGCTCATTGGAATCGAGGCTGACACTGAGAATGACCAGCGGCTCATCCTTGAATTTCTTTGCGACCTGCTGCATGTGCGGCAAAGCTTCACGGCACGGCGCGCACCAAGTAGCCCAAAAATCGAGGAGGACGACCTTGCCCTGGAGATCATCCATTGAGAGTTTCTTTCCGTCGAGTGTGGTTACGGTGAAAGGCGGCACCATTTTTGCGCGGACGAGTTCTGGGCGAGCGAGGTAGCGCACTGCGCGCTGGCGCTGGGGGTCATCGGGAGGGCGGACTTTGATGAACTGCTCGAAGCGCTGCCTGGCTTCTTCGTCCTTGCTCATTCCGGCAAGCGCGATGCCATCCATAAGGAATGCGTCGGGAAAATTGGGGGCTGCGGCGAGAGCCTTTGTCGCCTCTTCGTGAGCACGAACGAAGATTTCTTCCTTATGTCTCTGTTTGCCTTCGGTGTTGAGAAGGACGGCGAACTGGTAGTGCGCAAGGGCGACATCGCGCGGTTCTCTTGCGTTCTCTACCATTTCCGTGGCTCCCTGCTCGGCAGTCTTCCATTCGCCGAGCTCCACGCCATATTTCATCATTAGTTTTTGACAAGCTTTGCAATGGCCGCCATCCTGCTTGTCGGCTTTCTTGAAATCGTCGAGCGCGAAGACTAGATTGCGGCGGGATTTCGATTCCTCGAGGGCATTGGCGTAAGTCTTTTTTGCTTTTTCGTCAGTTGGGCCGTCGGAGTTGTCTTGCGGGAAGGCGGTCGCTGCGAATAGAGAAAATGCAAAGCAAGCCAGGATGATTCGCACAGGCATCTCCCGTTGCGCCATACTTAAACTCGTAAGTATGTTAGTGCTGAACGAGAAAGAGTCAACGGTCAGCCGGGATAGGGGGCGTTTAGCAAGGCTGGCCGAGTTGCAGCCTTTGTGGAAGCGGTGCCGCGGACGAACATTGGGAAGTTCAAGAAGATTGAGTTGTGGGAGCAGTTTAGGAATTGCGTTGGAAGCAGAAAGCTAGCAGTTCATCACTCCCAATCCCGTGAAGGAAAAACTTGTTTGCCATCCCAGAGATTGGCCCTGGAGCAGTTGATCGGTCCAGGTTGGCCAAGATGCGATGCTAGCGTTGATTTTCTATGGTTTTTGAAAAGCAATCCAACTGCGAAGGCGGAAGAGAAGAGCAGGCATATTACTCAGGGCGGTCTCTGTCAAAAGCTCCAGCGATGACAGCCAAAACGACTAATATTAGGCTCGCCGCCAACCCGCAACCGAATGCTTTTGCCCAGTAGGTACCGCTGGTCAGCCGCTGTTCTAGCCCATGCCAATATCCCAAGCCAACACTGTTTGGCTTGTTCGCGTCTGGGAATCCAAGAAACAGGATGACAATCCCTGAAAAAAATAGAATTGCCCTTATCCGCATCTGCCTTGCTGTCCGGACAACCGTCGATATCATTGACACTTTGCCGTCGCTCCTACCCTTCGAAATCAACCTAATGACACTCATAATTCCGTGCATCAAAAGCCAAATGGCGACGATGACGCCTCCCATGCGGCCCGCTAGGTACTAGCCATCTGGGCTTTCGGCAATAAAAAAGGTGTCGATTAATTGTTCCAGTAACCAGCATTCCTTGTTCAGCTCGTATTCTGCGTCATTTCCGGCCAGCTGGATCGAGCGTTGCATCCGCGGAGAAGCCAAAGCCCCCCACTCGCAAAATCGGCGAATGGGGCACCCAAATGGTCCAGACGCGATAGCGGGCGCGATCCGTTCGGCCAGAGTTCGGCGGCATGTCCCCTTTAGGAATTTTCGTACGTGCATGATCGGCAACGGCCGGCTTCAGAACGCCGGCCCTACAGAACAGCACAGCCAGGAATGGCTGTGCTAGCCGGGGTAGAGGTCGTTTTGGATGGGGAGCATGGAGCCGCCGGCGTCGACGTTGAGGACAGCGGCGGTGACTTGAGCGGCTTCGTCGCTGAGGAGATAGATGGCGGCGTAGGCGGTGTCCTGAACGGTTTGCATGCGGCCGAGGGGAAGACGCGCGCCGGCTTTGTCGAGGTCGGCGGCGGTGCGGCCTTCGCCCTTTTGAATGTTGAGCTCGCCTTCGGTGGCGATCCAGCCGGGAATGATGAAATTGACACGAATGCGGTCGGGAGAAAGAGCGCCGGCGAGAGTGCGCGTCATGGAGAGAAGGCCACCTTTTGCGGCGGCGTAAGCGACGAGATTGGGAAGGCCCTGGATGCCGTTAATGGAGCCCATGTTAACGATGCTGCCGCCTTTGGATTCGCGCATGCGAGGGACGGCGAACTTGGTGACGTAAAAGGCGCTGCGAAGATTTACGTTGAGAACTTTGTCCCACAGTTCGGAGGTAGTTTCTTCGAGGCGAGCGCGCGGGAACCAGCCGGCGTTGTTGACGAGGCCG